>CAZDZV010000033.1:0-2669 GCA_964510025.1 uncultured Methanosarcinales archaeon | reverse complement strand
CTATTCATATGCAATATGCTCTCCGATTATGAGGGGCAGTTGGCCGGACGCTTACATTACTTCTACCTTCATGTCTTGTGATATCGTGTGATAACATAATTAAATCAGTAAGTTGGCACGCACATAGCATGGGATATAGACCAAGGTTTGTCATGGTAGAGCATGAATCCATCAATAAAGCGCTTAAAGACCACGCCGGGTCCATAGACGACTGGCATTACAAAGAGCTTGTCCACATATTCTATGAATGGACAGACATCTTCAACCAAGAGTTTGGCCTCGAGATAGACACCCCTGCTTTACAGATTGATAATATCCGGGCATTCGGTACTTATCACTATGGTCGTAATGGATTTGGACTGCGACATGAGATAACTATTAATCAGAAAAGCCTAATTCTTTCATTAGCCCAAATACTTGAAATTCTCTTCCACGAACTCCTGCATGAATGGCAAGACCTTCACGGTAAGGCAGGTAAGGGGGGGTATCATAACAAAGCCTTTAGAAAAAAGGCTCGTTCCTTTGGAATTGTCATTGATGAACGTGGAAGGCATCTGGGCATTCTCCCAGGGGCCTTTAGAGATATCTTGGCTCGTTACAATGTGGATGACTCAGCTATCCCCCTCCCGAAAGACGAGCCAATAAGAATAAATCAAACAGGGTCAAGCAAAATGCAAAAATGGAGCTGTGGGTGCACTAACATCAGGGCTGCTGTGGAATTGGAAGCGCGGTGTCTGAAATGTGACCAAAAGTTTAGGAAAGCACCTACTGCCTGGTAGGAAAAGTTTTTAAGTTTAAACTGGAAAAATGAAACTAATTTGGATTAATCATGACAAAGTCTGCAAATAATCAGAGGCTTATACTCACTGCAAGTGAATGTCTTTCTGAACTGTCTATTGAGAAAGCTTATCTCCAAACAGTTGTACTAATCTACATTACTAATAAAAAAGGAGAGCTTTGTGTTAATGAAAGGAAGGACAGTCGCATTGCATCCGCGTTTTCAGAAAAAGCTGAACGAGATGAAAAAGTCCTTGAGACAGCAGCCCGTTGCTTACGCGAAGAATTGTCCATATATATAAGCCCCAATCGCTTTTTGTATCTAAACTATGACCTTGTGACATACTCTACCTCAGGCAAGCAAATTATATTAAAACCTTATTTGTTGAAACTGTCAAATTTCGAAGCACTGAATATAGCTCCGAACCCTTCTGAGTTAGAAAGTGTTAAATGGATATCTTTGTGCAAAGCTTTGACTGTCTCATCATATGCTGAGCAGATAAGATTATTACTGCTTGGAGTCCAACACCTCAAAAACAAACCTACTTCTTTAAATCTGAAGGGAGTGATGACAAGCAAAATTTAAAACACTGATGAATTGCCTATATTTTCCTCAAGCAAAATGGTGGAAAGAAAAATAAATGTAGCTATATATAGAATTTTTTATCCAATTAAGGAAAGGAGGGAAGCACAGAAAAGAAAACAAAAGCAAGCGATGGGGCAATAAGGTTTTAATCAAACAACGGAAAAAGGAGAAAGAAAGATGAAGGAAAAAATTGTTCTCATGGCGAAGGACATGGATGTTACCAGCCAGATTTACAATTTTGAAACTGGCAAGCTCGAAACCATCCAACAGAACACTCTGGACCCTCTTCGTGAGCATGGTGTTCCCTTTGTCCCCATGCCCGAGGATTATGTCCTCAAGAAAGGAAAAGAAGGCAAAGAGGATTTTAAGCTTGGGAATCTCGGGACCTACATCATCGCCAAGATCAACGAGGACGGACAGATCATTAACGAGTTTAACGGCAAAAATATTCGCCGTCCTCTTGTTGTAGACGTAAAGACCATTCTTGCACTTGCCGAGCTTTTCAGGGAAGAGAAAAAGCCACCGCAGTCCAAGGAGGTTACAAGAGAAGCAAAGGACCAGAAAAAGTAGAAAGGGATTCAGAGCTCCTGGAGAGCCTTCCTTTAAAGGAGTCCATAATGGAAACTTGTCCAGATTGTGGTTATCCACTCGTTCACCAGGCAGGTTGTAAGTTCTGTCCCTTATGTGGATGGAGTCAATGCGGATAAGGAGTAGATCAATGAAGGATGAATTTATCAATTTAATTCAAGACCAGCAAGAGCAACCAGGGAAGGGAATGAAGAAGGAGAAAGTCAACACCATTGAAGTAATGGATTCAATTACAAATGGCGTGGTCTCTGAATCAGTTTCGAGTACGAGCTTTTCTGAGACGGGAATAAGCTTAAGGGAGACCCAGAGAATATCATTCTCATCGGACGGAATGCCCACAAATCCGGAGTTTCACCTGGCGAGATGCTCAAAAGGCCATCTTGTCTCGAAGAGCAAAATCACTTTGTGCACAAAATGCGGGACCCCGACTTGTCCGATAGACAGAAGGATAATTGATAACAAGCATTACTGCAAAAGATGCGGAATAAGAACATCTGTTTATAGCTATATCAAGCAACTCTTCCTGGTTCCGTTTAAGGATTAGAAAATGAGAAATAAAAGAGACAACAGTTCTTACATGGAAAAAGAGATGGAAGCTTTCTATAAGAAGATGGAGACTTTAGAGGAAGCTGATTTTCTCAATAACCCCATGTTAAGAAATACCGGAATGTGTCAAGCAAAATGAGACACGCCTTTCCTGAATTTAGTGTAGCGAATG
>CAZDZV010000032.1:0-3675 GCA_964510025.1 uncultured Methanosarcinales archaeon | reverse complement strand
TTGAAGATAAAGTCCATTCAAAATTAGAATGTTTTATCAGAACTCAGATATTTTGGGCAAACAATCGCAAGTTGAACGCTCTCTTTTTCTAATCGATTAAACCTATATTAACCTGTCTGGAAAATATTGCATTCTCTCTTATCTTTGCGGAAAGTGTTGTCAGGAAAATATTGACTGCTTTTTTCTGTGTTCTGCTGTAGTTTCTTGTTGTGTCAATCTTAAAGTTTAACTGAGTTTCTGTTACCTGCAGCATTCCTGAAGCTCTTGTCAGTTCTCTTACAAGCTTGTGGTCTTCCCGGTAATTATTGTATATTGGTCTGAAAGTGTCCATCAGTTTGCAGAAAATATTCCGTGCCAGTATTTTTACCGAATCAAGATAGTATTTTTTATTTGAATTAAGGATTTTGGTATTCTTCTGAATAAGAATTTCCAGTTTACCAACTTTACCGTTCTCGTTTTTTTTGCATTGCTCAAGAGTTTCGATTGATGCAATCAGTTGGTTATATATTGCTTCTTTTTTAAAGACCTTTGCTTTCCTTGAGCATTTATCTTTTTCGAGAAGAATAGTCTTCAGCTTTTCGCGTTGTTTACGTAAGTCCCTGCTGTATTGCTTGTATTCATCAGAGTGAATTTTCTTTTCAATCTCTAATCTGTCAAGCATTTCATAAGAGTATTGTTTTGCCTTGTACGAAGTAATCTCATTCAAGCCAAAGTGCTTAATCATATATTTAAAATCATTCTCCTGTATCCACCGATTAAGCATGGCGAGAACTGCTTTCTGATCGTCAATTTTACCATTTGTAAGAATGCTGACTTCTGCTTCTTTCTGAACACCGTTCCTGCCTTTTTTCGGAGCTTTTATTCTGACAATAAGCCTGTAAAAATTATTTATTTTGTTCCATGATCTATCTTGTATAAATTTTACCTGCCAGGTTTTTATGTCAGTATCGCAATTTTTAGGACGTTCAATCAGAAATTCAGTAACATTGCTCTTGTCATCCCAGGCATCTTTCCTGTAGTTCTTTTCCCAGGTTACAAGTCCAATGCCCATATTGTCTATTTTTTCCATTTTGTTTTTTCCGTAAATTCCTCTATCAATTACAAGGGTGGGAGATGCATTTATGTCTCCCAGGGCAACTCTCTTGAAATCATCAATTTGTCTAAGCAATCTTTCACGCATATCAAAGCGATTATCGTGTATCTGCATATACAGAGGATTTCCCTGGACGTCGTGGAAAAAATCCTGATAATTAACCTTGACTACCTTTCCCATAGCTCCGCACCAGCCTTTCAGGATTTCCTGCATTCCTGTGTACGCCAGGCCGTGTGGATCATAATAAAAAATGCCATTGGGATCAACTCCAATCAACTTAGCATTTTCCCTGAAAACCTGCTCCGTATTTTCTTTTGAAGATATCTTGGTAAGGATTGAATGCTGGTGTCTCGCCGAGGTAATGCAGTTTTGCCCGAGCAGAAGTTCAAGAGATTTAAAATCTACAGCTTCCGTCTGCTCCAGGTTGACATAGCCCAGAAGAACGGATGTAAGCCACTGGTAGGTTATTTTCTGGTCAAACTCCAATGATTTAATCATGCTGTAAGCAAGTACAAGGCCTATATGGTGGACTTTTATATCCGGTTGAGGATTGAGGCAGGAGAGCGAATGCTTGCGATTGTCTGACTTCTGTGAACTTACAGGCTGCGTACTTTCACAGGTATTCGCTCCGGAATTGACATTTTGAGATGTGTTTATATCCACTTTTTCAACAGCCTTACCTGCAATAGTATGAGAAGCTGAATCATTATCTTCTTTATCATCTTTGACAACGGATTTCAGTTTTGCCTTTTCTTCATTAATTATAGGGCGAATCGACTCCGAACTGAGATTTACATTAAAGACATTCTCTATTCCGGAAAGAATTTCCTTCGAATAGCTGTAGGAATTATTGGGATATATCTCGCTGAAACTAACACGTATGTAGCGATCAATATCCGGGGTTATCTTAGGCGTAGCTCCCTGGCCGGAAAAAGCCTGAATCATCACTTCTATATCGCCGGTTTTAAGGGCATTGCCCCAGCGTCTTATCGTTGTCAGTGCAACTCCAAAAGTTTCGACTAACCTCTTCCTTTCAAAATTGGCATTGTAAAGCCGTGCAACTAAATGCTTGCCCTGAAAACTGTTTAATCCATTGTTAACCTTTTCAAGAAGCGCCAATTCAAAGTAGACATCATACGCTTCTGAGTTTCCGGAAGATTTATAGACTGAAATGTAGGGATTCTTCTTGTCTTTCGATAATAATAGAGGTATTTTTTCTGACATAATTAATGGCCTGTTCTGTTTCCGTGGTTATTTTATTATTTCGTTCTGTTGAGTATTGTGATATTGAGATAAATCAAAATAAAAACAAAAGAAAGATTTAGCAATGAGTAAACGTTCAGAAAGAAGAAGACAGAAAAAATTAGCAAGGAAGAAAGCAAAGAGAAAAGCAAAGAGAAAAGCAGAAAGATCGCAGAACACACCGGGAATACCCGGAATGAATGGTCCAGTCTACAAGTGCTATCTGCAGAATATAACAGATGGTATGGTTACTGTTATGCTGCTGAGAAAAACACCTCATGGATCTTTACTCATGGGAACTGTAAACCTTGATTTATATTGTCTCGGAGTAAAAAATGCTTTTCTCGGGGAAGCAACTTTATTTGAACTGAACAGGAGAATTGATGGACAGGGGTTTGAAGAATATGACCCCGCAAAAGCAAAAAAGCTTATTCTTGATTCTGTTGAGTATGCAGAAAATCTTGGCTTTAAGCCGCATCCCGATTTCAGAAAAGCTTTCAAAGTATTTAACAACATTGACTCTGAAGGTATAACCCATGAATTCGAATTCGGATGTAAGGGAAAGCCTCTATTTATATCCGGTCCATATGACAATCCTTCAAAATGCAGAAAAATTATGGAGCAGTTAAAAAGAAAATGCGGTGAAGGAAACTTTGATTTCATCGCTGCCTCCGGAGAAAATATTGACTCAATATTTGAAGAATAGAGAGCGTTTAACTTGCGATTTGTCCATATAATAGCTTACCTCAATATCTGAGCTCTGGCGGTTGAACGGCGAGTTTGGATCCTTGCGTTCCAGCAGGGCCGTGCCGTGGTTGAAAGACAACCCACTCGTAGGAGGCTATGGGAGCAGGCGGTCGGTCTGCAGACCACGCCAGCGAGATGCAGCCGAGAAGGCAGGCGATGGTGAGGGAGGTGCGGAACAATGGTGACATGGCTGAGTTCTCCAGAATTCTGGTTTGCATGAAGGTTGGGTTGGCGTCGCAAAAAGCGAAGACATCGGTGATCGTAATGTGGAATACTCGACACAGACAGGTGTACAATTTCATTCTTCGTCTCCTTGTTCGCTGAACGATTTCAGTTTTTTGCGATAATCAGACAATCGCTCAGCGTAGCGTTCGGTGCGCGGACCGTACTGTGGTTTTTCCTGACCGAACTCATAGGCTCCGATATCGGGCGCCATGCCGGTGAAATGGTCGTTGATGCCGGGAAGTGGTTGCGCCGCATCGACAACGGAAGCGTCTTCGTGCGGAGCCAGGTCGACCTGTTGTGGCAACACGAATCCAGCATTGCGGGATGTATGCGGCGGTTCCCCAGCGCTCTTGAAGACGGAATAGTCC
>CAZDZV010000031.1:0-3694 GCA_964510025.1 uncultured Methanosarcinales archaeon | reverse complement strand
CCAGTAAAATGCGTCTCTCCCCGGTGCGTATGCCCCAAATATCGTGCATCCTTCCCTTTTTGAGGGAGTCGGGAGGGAAAAAAGGCTCGCCCCGCTTATGCCAGCCGCGTGTAACATAAGGATCAGTGGAAAAGTGCGATTCGTCATATGCGGAGAACATTATTATGCTGAGTAACACGTAATCAACGCAGTTTTCAGCAGAATTGTTGCGACAGTAACTCAGCATAATTATAGTCATATTAAAGTCTCCAAAAACGTTAAAAGTTTCTGTTCGTTTCTTTTGGAATAAGTACATTTCGGAAGAATATTCGTACTGGCATTTTCCAGGGCTTTTCTCTTCATATCTGAATTTGCCCTTGTATATCGTTCCGTGATCTGAATAGACGAATGACCCAGTAAATCTCTTATGTACACGATGTTAACATTTGCCTCTGTAAGATGCATTCCCTTGCTGTGGCGAAGCACATGAGGCGTTACCTTCTTAGAATTCAAAGAAGGTAATTTTTTTCGCGCCATGCAAACATATTTTTCGATTATGTATTCAACTCCTGAGCGTGTCAGTTTCTTTCCAGCTTTATTCATGAACAAAGGACTACTCAAGTCATTAAGACTGTATAGTTTTATATAAACGGATATTATTCTGGCAGTGTCAGGCATAATAGGAACTATTCTTTCTTTTTTGCCTTTCCCTTTCAATTTCAGAGTTACGGGTTCATCCATTCTTATATCTGCCACTATTAAGTCGACTAATTCCTGCACTCTGGCACCGGAATCATACAACAGTGATAACAGAGCCAGGTCTCTTTTCCCTTGGCATGTTTTTGTGTTCGGCTGGGCAAGCACACCTTGCAATTCAGCAATGGAGAGGTAGTCCAAAGCTTTTGATTCCGTCTTTTTTGAACGTATGGAAAGAATGTCCCGGCAAATCTGCATGATCTCCGGATTTTCCATCATGGCATACCTGATGAAGGAGTGAATCGCGGCAAGACGGTGGTTTCTTGTGGATATGCTGCTTCCGTTTTTCGTTTCCAGCCATTCCATGAAACATTCCACCATTCTTTTATCAAACAGATCGAATGTCAGTTTCTCTGGTTTTATTTTCTTTTTGGCAAGGAAACGAAATAGAACAATGAAGGTGTCTCTGTAGGCTTTTATTGTATTAATACTGAGCCCCCGTTGTCCGGGTAGATATTTAGAAAAAAATGCTGTCAGAATTTCAGGAAAATCATATTTATTCATGGTCGGAAACCTCTGGGAATAAGTTGCTGTATAATGGAGACATGGCGGAAATGATATTTTTATATTCAGAAGGGACAAGCCTGACGTATTTTTCCGTACTTTCTATGGTTCTGTGTCCCATATATGTTGAAAGGATGGGAAGGGCACAATAAATATCCATTCCCTGCCTTACCATATGTTCGAGCGCATTCACCGCATAGGTGTGACGGGCATCATGCATACGAGGTCCATTGCCGCGCCCTCTATGGGGAATACCGGCAATTTGCAGAAAGTTACGGAATTGAGCGTATGCTGAAACGACTCTGTATGGCCTCCCTTTTCTGGACGGGAAAAAATATCCAGAATAAGTTGAATTGAAATTCATTTTAGCACAATATCTTAGACTGTAATCCCATACGCTTCTGGACATTGGAACAAGGCGACTGCTGTTGAATTTTGAACTCTTAATGGTAAGAATTCCCTCATCCAGATCAACATCCTGAAAAGTCAGATGCAAGGCTTCCGAAATGCGAAGTCCACATCCGAATAACAAACGCAACAGCATTGGATAAACAAGGTGATATGTGGGAGAAACCGGAGTGTATTGAAGATGTTCCGAAGCTTTAACAATCGCGGAAATTTCCTCCTTGGTGTAGATATAAGGCACAAAGTTTTTATCTGCTTTGATTCTTCCGAACGGCGGTTGATAGGCATCGTATCCCAAGCTGGATAGAAAAACAGCAAACTGTCGTATGATAAATATTCTTTTCCGATGTGTGGCAACTGCCTCTCCTTTCCTTCTTGCAATGTATCCTTCTACCAGTTTTTTTGATAAAACCTTTGTATCATCTGCGTTTACGGCAAGATAATCATTCAAATACTTTATTGAATGGCATTGACGATGGGTATAACAATACCCAAGGCTTTTTTTATATTTAATGAAGCGGATGCAAAGCTCGGCATAGCAACCTTCAAAGATGAGATTATCGAAAATTTTCATAATACCGTTACCTCCACCGCAGCTTTCCTTAGTTGCGGGATATCGATTTTTAAGTAATGATTGGTGGTGTCTGGATGGCTGTGTCCCAATACATTGCTTATGACCGCCATGGAAGTTCCCAGGGAGAGCATATTGCCTGCTGCGGAAAAGCGCATAGAATGCATTCCATGTTTTCGACCGGCAATATTTATTTTGGCTTTTTTAAGATATTTATTAAGCATACAATAAAACACTGTTCGCTTGGTCTCAGTATACGGAGCTCTCATTCGCACAAAAACTCGCTTTGAGTCTGTCTCTGGCCGAGAGTTTTGTAAATAATCAAGCAATGACAGTCGTAGTTCTTTCGGCATTGGAAGTTGTACGAATTTGCCTGTCTTAGACTGTGTGTATTCAATAAATCCCTTATTCCATTTGATGTTTTCCAAGTTAAGGTCTCTGATATCACCGGCACGCATTCCCAATAAGATGGCAAAAAGGAGAACCGAATAATCATGTTTGCCAACTATCGTATTTCGATCAACCACCGAGAGAATCCGGGAGAGTTCAGATGCCGAAAAACAGGATGGAATTGGATCTTCAGAATGGACTGAAATCACAGGAAATAATTTTGAAAGTTCCTGGCTGCATCGCTTTGCATTACAAAAAATTTTCAGAGCACTTCTTAAAGTATACAGAAGCGACTCTTTTTTGGACACGCTTGAAAAATTTGTTGCTTCAAGATAATCATAAATATGTACGGATCTCAAGTCGGCAAGATTATGTATCGCAATACCTTCAAGGTATTTGAAGAAAATACGTATCGTTCCATATGCCCCTTCTATGGTTGTTGGCCTTAGTCCTTTCTGGGTTAGTGTTGCAGAATAAAAATCGAGTTCATTTTGCAGGTATTTAAGATTTTCTCTGGGAGGTCTGCGATGCTGGCTAAGAATTCTTCCAGACTGCTGAATTTCATCAAGAATATGAATTTTTCTTGATAAACTGACATAATATTGACGATTTTGAACTTTTAAATTTTTCCCATAATGTGAGGAAAGAAATTGCAGCCCAAATTCCAATGAAAATTTTGTTTGCTTTTTCTTTTTTGCAAAACGCAAAAGTTGATTGTAGACAGGACAAAATTGCTGAGAAATAGTTTTTTCTGAATACTTATGGGTTTTCAGATACAGCAATGCCTTACTTACAAGGTTGCTGATGGTTTGTTCCTGATCTTCCATTTTAAGACCTCCCTTTGTTGTTGGGTGTTTCTCAATATTCAACTGAATATTGTTATGCTGAGTAAAAGGGAGGATTTCGCTATCAAAATCAACTGTGATAGACTCACAACTCAGCATAATAATGTTCTCCGCATATGACGAGTTATGCGCTTCTCCGCATAATTCGTCAACAAAGATACCATCTACGATGAAGTTTATGTCATTATCGTCATTACCATATAGTGAGGCAGAGTGAGCCTTATTAATAAAATTGATATCACAC
>CAZDZV010000030.1:0-3722 GCA_964510025.1 uncultured Methanosarcinales archaeon | reverse complement strand
TTGTCCAGTCGCGCGATTATCAGTTCCTGATGGACCTATATCCTTGAGATGCTCGACAAATTCTGCAGAGGTTATCTTGAAGATAGGCCTTCCATCATAGTCTACCCTGCCCCTGGTGAGGAGCCATCTTGTGATCTTATCTGCTGCTTCCATGTCAGGAGCAAATACAACATTGTGGATCTTGCGGCCCCTTCCCATGTCGGTATATATCAGTGAGATCTCTGTCTGGAGGATGAACGGGAACCCTGAAGAAGTTTTCAGTATGCCGTCCTGCTCTGACAGCTTCTGCCTTATCTCATCAATCCATTTTGGATGGGTAAAATCGCCTGTCCCAAGAAGATTCACCCCTTTAACCTTTGCCCATTTTTCAAGATTGTCAATGCCGAGATCCTTGCCAGTCGCCCTGCTGTGCTTGGAATGTATATGCAGATCAGCTATTATCTCCATGTTAGACAGGTTAATTGCCATACTATAAAAAGTTTTATAGAAAGGTTTAAATAAAAGGCATTGTTTTATTACTTCATAGAAATGAAATCATTGATAGGTTTGCTGATGGTGATATTGCTGTTTCTTATTAGCTGTCAGCCTGCAGATGTAGAGGATGCAAACATAACTATAACAAACACGATGGAACCTAGCGCACCTGAAGCAGAAGAGCAGGATGCAGGACCTGTTGAGCAAGATGAGCCGGCAGATGATGCAGATGATCAGGGCGAGACAGATGATGGGGAGAACGGCCAGGATGATGCAGATGAGGAGGTGGGGGAAGACAGCGAAGAGCAAGACAGCGAAGAGCCATTTGAGATAATCCAGATAGAGAACCTCAAGTTCAAGCCAGATGAGATGACAATAGAGGCTGGAACAAGGGTTAGATGGATCCACAAGGACATGTACCAGGATAATGATAAGATAGTGCACCAGATTGGGATATACAAAAGAGGCGAGCCATTTTATGAAAGGAGCGACAGGATGTTCTATGATGACAGTTTTGAGTATATATTTGAAGAGCCCGGAGAATACTGGTATGTTGATATAGTCTTCATCGACAGGATGCGCGGCGAGATCACGGTGGAACAATAAGATTTAAATAATTCTATTTATTTATGTGGGATTATGGCAGACATCCTGGATGGCGTTGACAAGGCTGCACTGGCCGAGTTCAGCAAGGACTTCAAAGAGCTTGTCAGGGTATCAAGGGGCATGAGCAAGATCTATGCAAGGGCCGCTGAAAAATCTTCAGACTATATAAAGAAATACAGGACGCTGATAAGGGACTGGAACAAGAAATATTCTGGGATAAAGGCAGATGTGCACAAGACTTCAGAAGAGGTAAGGCTAAGGCTGTTCCTGTCTGGCGAAAGCTTGAGGGATTTTTTCCTTAACGTAGCATCTAAGATAGCCGGGCTCAGGACGATAGGCATCAATGGATTTGACGAGGCCAAGCTTGAGGATTCGTCATTATTTTCCAAAAAGATATCAGCTATAAAGAATGAACTTTACCTGAGCTATTATTTTCCAGAGAAAGGCGCTGATACAATATACCTTAAGATGGCTGACAAGAAGATACTGATACTATACAACCAGAATATAATCACAGATGAAAAAAGCGCTGAATTCAAGATATGCGCATATTTTGGCGCCAGCCAGGATATAGACATGAAAATTGACTTTTACAGCCAGGCCAGCTCGATGGGATTTGCTGGCGTTCCCACCTTCGATGAGAAAAGGGCGTATTCTGACAGGTTTGAGCCTACGATGCTAGAATAGTCAGCGCATCCTGTTTTGCAGCTTCTTCATCATCTTGTTTACATCGCCCTTGCCTTTCATCATCTTCATCAGCTTCTTGCTCTGCCGAAACTGCTTTATCAGCTCCCTGACATCCTTTGCTGAGGTGCCGGATCCTTTCGCTATCCTGTCTATGCGGCCACTGTCTATGACCTCATCAGGCTTTTCCAGCTCTTCTTTCGTCATGGACTGCATTATGTGCTTCCATGTCTCAAGCTTTCCCTGCTGCACCTGCAGCATCTCTTTCGGCAGCTTCAGCTGTGAAAACCCCGGCACCATCTCAACAAGCTTGTTCAAAGGCCCCATCTTTTTCATGGCTGCCATCTGCTCATAGAGGTCTATAAGATTAAATTTGCCTGACATGAACCTCTTGCCAAGATCTGCAGCCTGCTCTTCGCTTATCGCACCTTCAGCCTTCTCCAGCAAAGCTTCCAGGTCACCCATTCCTAGAAGCCTCGAGACAAAGCCAGGCGGATTGAACATCTCAAGGTCATCGAGCCTTTCACCTACACCGATAAACTTTATAGGGGCCTTTGTAACGGCGCATGCAGACAGAGCCCCTCCTGCCTTTGCTGTACCGTCCATCTTTGTTGCGACAACACCTGAGATGTTGCACGACTTGTGGAACTGCTCTGCCTGCGGCTGAGCAGCCTGGCCGATATCTGCGCTTATTACCAGGAGGCGTTCATCTGGATCTATTGCAGAGCTAAGCTTTTCTATCTCTTCAACAAGGTCTCTGGATAAGGCGTCTCTTCCTGCTGTATCGATTATTATTATATCATATTTTCTGTACTGCTCTTCAAAGTTTTTCCAGATCTTTAGCGGATCTTTCTCCTTCTTATCCAGAAAGGCCGGAACGTCTGCCTTTTCTGCAACCTGCTCGATCTGGTCCATGGCTGCAGGCCGGTGCACATCCAGGCCTACCAGAGCGACGCTGAAGCCTCTTTTGGTAAAATACCTGGCCAGCTTTCCGGCTGTGGTTGTCTTGCCAGAGCCGAACAAGCCAACCAGCATTATCTTGAAAGGCTTGCTTGTTATCTCTATCTTGCTGGCCTGCTTGCCGAGAAAATCCGTAAGCTCGCCATAGACAACCTTGATAAGGTACTCTTTCTTGGTTAGGCTGCCTGGAACATCCTCCTTCATGGCCCTTTCCTTTATCTTCTTGGTCAGCTCAAAGACAAGCTTAACATTGACATCTGCCTGGAGCAGGGCTCTCTGGATATCCTTGATAAGTTCATTGATAAGCTTCTCACTTACGAAAACAGATTTAGCTATCTTGCTCAGGGTATTCTTAAGGCTCTCGCCTAGCTTTTCAAGCACCATAGAAATGATAAAATAGAGGATACTTTATAAATTTAATTATGTTACGTTTATCTGTATCCTCTTTGTTATGTCAAATCCCTTCACATCCAGCCTTGCTATAAGATACCAATATATCCTGGAGCCTGAAAGCATCTGCACTGTCCTTATAAGGCTGCCTAGCTTCCCAACGATATCAGCTCCCTCTACATTTGAAGGTATCTGCAGCTTGAATGGCAGGACAACAGGCATCTGGGTAGCTGGGTAGTCCTTTTCTCCTGCTAACGGCTGCTTGAAATCATAAAGCTTCTGGTAGTTCTGGTGCCCTGAGCTGTAGCTCGGCGATCTCCTTTCTGCTATAAGCTGTATAGTAAGCTCTTTTGCATGGACAGGCTTCCTTATCCGCAAAGCAACCGTTCCTTCTATTATATCTCCAAGCCTGTAGTTGTAGTTGTTTAGCTTAATCTCGATGCTCCCTCTTCCGAAACCGAACATATTATCGCCTCCTCAATGCCTCTTGCACAAGCTCTTCTGGCCATCCATTGCTGGTCAAAAAAGAGATAATCTGCGGGTCAGAATAACCCTGCTTACGGTATTGAAATATATAGGGAACAAGCCTCGCTACTTCGTTTGGAGAT
>CAZDZV010000029.1:0-4892 GCA_964510025.1 uncultured Methanosarcinales archaeon | reverse complement strand
AGTTTACTCTTCTGGATTTGTCGTTGGCGAATGGGCAGGATAGTTCAGTCCCAAATCTGCACCTTGCCCGCAGCTTGAGGATAAGACTTGGAAATTTAATGGAAGACATACAAGGAACAAGACCCAGAACTGCTTTCGGCAGGTTGTACCGCAAAAACCTAATAGACTCCATCTTTGCTCAACAGGAATATATCAATTTTTTCTTTACAAGAAAATACAATCAGCAATGGGGCGTGAGAAATTTTTTAAATTATGCATTCCTGCCCGAGGCCGATTTTTCAGGCAAACCAGAGCCTAATGGGGCAATGGCTGTCTTGGAGTCCATGCTACGCTCAATCGACTACAGGGCAATAACAAGAAGACAGAGAATGATGGCTGACATGCTTTTCTATGAGTCAGCTTTTAATCCAGCAGATCTTGAAGCCATGGTTCTTTCACAATTGCCCAGGCTAAGGCAGATGGTCTCTAAGTATGATCTGGATATGGGGTTTGAGACTCAGAGTCAAGTTTCTGCACAGGCTGCCGCTGTCCCGCATGCTGAGCATCAGCAGATAGTCGGCAGGCTTCACCATATGCTCGATATGAGCGATCCATCAACTTTAGCCACTGAAACAGCTGCCCTGCTTTACAATCTGGTCTTCCAATATTCCGAATTCTGCTTCTTTGACTGGACAACTAGGACTATGGAAGTTAATGTAGACAGGTTTCATTTCTACACTGATCCAGAGACAGGCCAGCTACGGTTCTACTCAGGCGATCTGGATGCTAGCTTAGGGCATGAAAATTATCATAGGCTGCAAGGGTATTTTTCAAGGTTTATGCCTCCAGGCTTAAGGCACTATCCGGGGGAATTCAATCCGGCCGCCAGAGTTATTGTTGAGGGAGCGGCATATTTCTTAGAACAGAATTTTATGGCGTGGTTACGGTCGAATAGAGACCAGTTTGGCATATCAGAGGATGAAATAGAGATAGCATCTTTGGATAATCCTGAGAGGTTTGGCAATAGGCTGATCAGGCTGTGCCATAGCCTCTACCACAGAGAACTTATGGTCGAAGGAAAAGACGACTATGACGCCCATGTTATGCTGGCGAAAGTGAGCGGCAACCCTGCTTTGATAGATGATGAATATCTGAATGATGAAAGCGTGCATGAGACTCTTTATTTCGCATTTTATTTCTTCGGTGGCAGGTATATCGCTGATACAATGAATAGACTCAAGGCCCTGGAAAAGAGAAGGCTGCGTTCAGAAGCAAGGGCAAATGACTTCTTAGCAAGAAATGAACCTTTGGTAATACAGGGACTTCTTACCGGTAACTGGACATGGAGCACCCATCAGGAATGGTTCCTCCAGCATTACTGGCCCAAGGCCAGACGATACGCTGCCTGATGGACAAGCTTTATTAATGCGAATATAATAACCACCTATTATGACAAGGATAGCCATTATCCAGAAGGAGAAATGCAATCCTGTTGGCTGCGGCGGCTATCTGTGCATGAGAGTTTGCCCTGTAAATAAGATGGGCGAAGAATGCATCGTGAAAGGAGATGACGGCAAGCCGAAAATAAATGAGGAATTGTGCACTGGATGCGGCATCTGCCCCAACAGATGCCCTTTTGATGCCATCTCTATCATAAATCTTCCAGAAGAGCTGGACAGGCCGCCAATACACCAATACGGACAGAACGGTTTTCATCTGTATAGCCTGCCGACTCCTATTTTTGGCAAGGTTGTGGGTGTAGTGGGTATCAACGGAATAGGCAAATCCACCGCAATAAAGATCCTAGCAGGGATCCTTGAGCCTAACCTTGGAGTCCTGGAGAACAAATCAGTTGACTATAGGCAGCTGGTTGAATATTTCAAAGGCTCACAAGCCCAGGTATTTTTCGAGAAGGTGAAGAACAAGCAGATAAAGATAAGCTATAAGCCGCAGCATGTTGACCTGATACCCAAAAATGCTGAAGGCAGGGTCATTGACCTTCTCAGGAAGATAGATGAAAAAAAGGAGTTAGATCAGATTACGTCCAAGCTCGAGATAGATAATGTCCTTGATAATGACATATCTAAGATATCAGGAGGAGAACTGCAGCGTGTGGCGATCGCCGCAGCTGTCCTTAAGAAAGCCAATCTCTATATCTTTGACGAGCCCTCATCATATCTCGACATAAAGCAGCGCCTAAAGGTAGCCAGGTTCATAAAGTCTCTTGCATCCCCGGATACAGCTGTTATCGTCATTGAGCATGACCTTATCGTGATGGATTATATGGCGGATCTTATCCATATAATGTACGGAAAAGAAGGGTGCTATGGTATTGTTTCTCAGCTAAAGTCAGCTAAAGCAGGTATAAATTCCTATCTTGAAGGATACCTCAAGGAAGACAATATCCGTTTCAGGGACCACAAGATCAAGTTTGAGATAAGGCCCCCTCAGGAAAAGTCAAGCAGGGAGATCCTGTCATCCTGGCCGGAGATGGAGAAGAAGCTGGGCAATTTCGATCTGAAGACAACATCAGGCAACATAAACAGAAATGAGATTATCGGTGTCATAGGTGAAAATGGTATTGGTAAGACAAGTTTCATAAAGCTTCTGGCAGGGGTTGAAGACCCAGACAAGGGCAAACCAGATACAGAAATAAACATAGCTTATAAGCCTCAGAAACTTGAGGCTGATTCTGATGAGCTTGTGGTAAATGTCCTGCAGGAAGCAATAAAAAATCACACAAAAGATATAATCAATCCCCTGGGGATAAAGGGGTTTTATATGAAAAAATTATCAGAGCTTAGCGGAGGAGAGCTTCAGCGGGTATCTATAGCTCTTGCCTTATCTAAGAAATCTGACCTATGTCTGCTGGATGAGCCTTCAGCGTACCTGGATGTTGAGCAGCGACTGACCGTATCCAAGGTAATAAAGAACGTGGCAGAGACTGGAGGTATATCTGTCTTGGTGGTTGACCATGATCTTCTTTTTATCGACTATCTTTCAAACAGGCTGATTGTCTTTGAAGGAAAGCCTGCCAACCATGGTCTGGAAAAGGGGCCTATGGCTATGTCCCGGGGAATGGATTCTTTGTTAAGAGATGTAGAGATAACCCTCAGAAGAGATGAGGAATCGGGCAGGCCGAGGATCAACAAGCCAGGCAGTGTTAAGGACAGAGAGCAAAAATCAAAAGATAATTACTACTATATATGACATGGGATGCCATCTACAGGGATAAAGGAGAGGTGCAGAAAAAGCCGTATCAAGTCGTAGTGGCATCAGTGCCGATTTTTCAGAAGCAAGGGGCCAGGCGTGTTCTTGACTTAGGGTGTGGTACAGGCAGACATGCTCTTTTCTACGCAAAAAATGGCTTTGAGGTTTATGCTTGCGATATTTCTCAGCATGGCCTTAATATCATTCGTCAGCATAATCTGTCCAACATAAAGCTGAAGAGGGCAGAAATGTCATCTCTTCCATATGAAGATAGCTTCTTCGACGCAATAGTATGCACTTCAGTGATAAATCACTCCAGGATAGCCAAGATCAAAAAAACATTCGATGAGATACAACGTGTCTTGAAGCCAGGTGGAATACTGGTGCTTGTAGTGTTGTCTCCTAAGGACTTTACCGCAAAGACAGGTCATGAAATTGAGCCCGGAACCAGGATAGGCATAGCTGACTGGGACTCAGATGTTCCGCATCATTTCTTCACCAAGAAAGAGCTCGTGGGTTTTCTGAAGGATTTTAGGCTAACAGCATTCAGGGAAACAAGCATAAGAAGTGAGCGCTTAGACAGGCAAAGATATCATTTTAATGTAATAGCGGTAAAGAATTAATTTAGGTACGCTTGTGCAAATTTCCTGGCAGCCAGCCTGTGCAGCTCATCTGGTGCAGTGCTTTCTTTGTCGTTGTTGTACAATACATGAAATATGCCTAGACTGAAATACGCATTGACATCTATAACTCCTATCTTTCCTGTATCCCTGTCAACCATCGCTTCTACCATCAGGGCAGGGTAGCCGTTCTGCATTCCAAATTCCCCTATTCTGCCGGCATATCCTGCAATCCTGGCTATCTCATCCGGCCGGTATTCAGATAGAACATACCTTTCTTCTGGAGTCATCTTTCTTCTTAACGGCTCTGTCAGGGGTACTCCCCTGGCCCCAGAGCCATTTACGACATCTTTCCTGTTCGGATTATAATAAACCATGCCGCCTATTACACTGTTCCCAAAACACACAAATCTTACGCTTGAAGCAAAAATCGTTGGCGGCAAATAGGCTTCCTGGACTATGTACTTGCCATGCTCAGGTGCTCTAAATTCCCTGGGCCCTTGCACTAAGAAAACACCATCTCCGCATGAGCCATTTGTTTTTTTCAGATACGCAGGAAAAAAATCATTATCAAAGTCTTCAGCAGCAACTGTTCTGGGTGTTGGTACCCCAAGTTCCCTTAATATGCCTGGCATCTGGTCTTTTCTGGTTACATTTTTTCCGTTAGGGGGATATATGTGGAAGCATCTATCTGCGGCTCTCTTATAGAGGGAAAAATTCAGGTTCCTGTCTATCTGCATACCTACCCTTCTTTCATGCATTTCCATTGGATTATCTGATCTTATATCTACCCCAGCCAATGACCACACAAACCTTCTGGAATCATGCAGCACCAAATCAGCAGCTCCTAGCTTCTCTACCACCTCATCCAGATTCCTGCCACCCTCTACCAGCGCATCGTATTCAGTAGGGCCCAGCTCATGGACATCTATCCCTCGGGCTAAAAGCTCATCTGCAAAATAGTCTCTGGCATCTTTCTGGCTTTCCAGTACAGGTTCCATAAATGTTTTTAAGGCTACCATTCTAGAATATAATAATTTTATAATTTATATAAAATATATAAATATATCCCTCTTTAAAGAC
>CAZDZV010000028.1:0-5365 GCA_964510025.1 uncultured Methanosarcinales archaeon | reverse complement strand
GACGCGCCGTACCTTTCCCCTTTCAGGGGCAATATAAACGAACCTGCTTTTGTGGTTGAATCTTACAGGAAGATAGCTGAAATCAAAAAGATGGAACTGCAGGAAGTTATTAACAATATATGGATGAACTATCAGAAACTTTTCAGCTAATGTCTCTGAGCATAATGGCCAGACTGATGAATTCTTCTGGCAGCATGAACTGCATCCGGAACACAGACTGCATGGGTATATTCACCCTGGTTGGGATCTATGACATAACAAGGTACTTCAGCTATAGCAGCTGTTTCGCATATTTCTTCCATAGGTCCGATATGCCTGCCCCTTGCGTCTACAACAACCGCTTTTACTTGCCCTGTTTCCATCAATCCAAGAACAGAATCTAGATCTGGGAATACATCTATTGCCGGTCTCTCTACTTTTGCGTCGATAAGCGTTCCCCCAATAGCCTGCATAATTGCTCTACCAGGCTCTTTTTGGTCAATGACTGCGATCATTATCTCAGAGCAAAATATGGTGCAATTTAAAAAGATTTGGGTATATTTAAAAATCCAGCCTGCTTCCTGACAGATATGGCGCGCTGTAGAGATGATTATGAAACAAAAGGCTGTGCTGAATCAGCAGGCCGTGCTGGATATTGGGAAAGGACATATAGCGAGCTATATCCATACAACCTCAATAGAGATACCCGAGGCTGTGCGTAAATCACTGGGGCTTCCAGAAGGTAGCCAAATTTTTGTTGTAGATAATCGAGCAGTAATACGTCTAAGATGAACACAAGATATTTCTCAAAAAAAATAGGCAGCCTGCCAAAAGGATGCAGGCTATGTGTAGAAGGGGCCAAGCTGGTTCTCTTTATAACAGGCTTATGCCCCAGGTCATGCTATTTCTGCCCAATTTCAGACCAAAAATACAAAAAAGATGTTGTTTATGCAGATGAGTGGCCTGTCAGGAACATCAAACAGATAATCAAAGAAGCAAGGCTGATAGATGCAAAAGGAGCAGGCATCACCGGCGGAGATCCCTTATGCAAACCTAAGCGCACCCTAGCTTATATCAGAAAATTGAAAAAAGAGTTCGGAAATAGCTTCCATATTCACCTTTACACAAGCCTGGATCTAATAGATGAAAAAATCCTGAAAAAGCTTTACAGGGCTGGGCTGGATGAGATAAGGTTTCATCTGGATTTCAATGATGTCAGGCTCTGGAATAGGCTGTCCCTTGCCAGGAAATATAAGTGGAAGGTTGGGGTGGAAGTCCCTGTGATACCTAAGAAAGAAAGACAGCTGAAGGATATGATCCTCTTTTTGGATAGGAAAGTCGATTTCTTAAACCTGAATGAGCTGGAGATTGCTGACAACAGGGTAAATAAGCTGGCAAGGCTTGGTTATAAGACCAAAAATCTCCTCTCCTACGGTATAAAGGGCTCTGAAGAGCTTGCCTTAAAATTATTAAGATTTATTAAGAAAAAGAATATCAACTTTGATGTGCATTACTGCACAGCCAAGCTTAAAGACAAGGTGCAGCTGGCAAACAGGATAAAAAGAAGGGCAAGGAACATAAAAAAAGAGTATGATATGCTGACAAAAGACGGGACGCTGGTTAGAGGAGCTATCTATACTAAAGACCTGAAGCCAGGTATAGGCTACAGAAAAAGGCTTAAGGCTGCTAATAAGCCAAAATATATTGAAAAACTAAAGAAAATAAAGGCTCAGTTAAGGAAAGATTTCAAGATTAAATATATGGATATAGACAAAAGGAAACTAAGGCTTTTGACCTCAGTAAAAACTGTCATGGAGATAAGGGATAAAGTGAACAGTTATGTGTTGGATAATATCTGGAAGGATAAGCAGCTCATAGGGCACAAGGATCTGTTTCTCGCGGTTGTAGAGGAATACCCAACCTATGACCAGCTTGAAATAACTGTTGAATTTCTCTAAAATCCAAAAAATTTATATTATCATAGATCCTGATATGAAAATATGAAGATTACCATTGACACTGCGCAGGATTCTCACCAGGATATAAGGAATGTAATAAGGATGCTCCAGCATCTGGTTGGTAAAGCAGATGTCCCTAAGAATATATTTGAGAATAAGCCATCTGAAGACACAACTGGATTTGCCAATTTCTTCGACAGCCCTGCACCTAAGACAGAGAAGCCAGAAGAGGAACCGGAAGAAAACAAGCAGCCTGAGGTTATCCTATACTAATATGAAGTACAGATTTCTTGACGAAATAAAGTCAGATGTCATGTTTGAGGCATATGGCAGCAGCCTGAAAGAGCTTTTTGAGAATGCAGCTGAGGCCATGCTCAGCGTGGTCTGCAAGATAAAAAAAGTAAAGCCTGAGAAAACAGAGGAATTTGAGATCAAAGGGCAAAATCTTGAGGAACTGATGATAAACTGGCTGCAGGGCATTATCTCGATAATTGACGTTGAAGAGATGTTCTTCTCTTCAGTGGAGGTCGAAGAGGTTGACAAGTCCCATGTAAGGGCTAGGCTTAAAGGGGAGCCCATAAGGCCTGAATTAGGGGCCACTGTGGTCAAAGCAGTCACATACTACAAATATAAGCTCAAAAAAACAGAAAATGGTTATTTGGTCAGGGTTAGCCTGGATATCTAAATGCTCTTGCTTGTCTTTATCAGGTAGTTTTCAGAATCAGCATCGTAAAGCTTGATATATACTTTTTCAGCCCCGCTTAGGTATTTCGACTGGAACCTTGACAGGGTATAATCCTTGGCAGAGCCGGCCGACAAGGTAGGATAGGTAGCAGAGGTCCTTATAACATTCTCCATCTCATCTCCAACATTATACCAGAAGACCTTTACCATGGGCCGGAAATCCTCTTTCTGGTTATCAATCGAAAACTTTATCTCTGTGACCTTTAGCGGATTTCCATCTTCATCTTCCTCAGTTTTTACAGAGCCTATAACCATCTTAATGTCGCCTGCCAGGTCAGATGAATCAACCGGCTCATCAGCATCTTCCATGGCTTCCCCTTCATTGCTATCAGGCAGATCAGCTTCCTGTTCATTTCTGTCAGGCAGATCAGGTTCATCCATATCTTCTATTACTGCGGCCCCGACAATATTGTTCTCCCCTTCACAGTCGCAGCTTACTAAATTGGATAGGGGATTAAATACTATTACCAGGATCAGACCTACTATCACAAGCCAGTAGGCCATTCTTTCGACCATAGATTTGTTTAGCCTTATCACGATCTCTCCTTGGCTCATTTTTTTTGGTTCGTCTCCTTTTCTGTATTTCTCAAAGCTTTTGAATAACTCATCGGCTTTATCCATATCCTACTAGAATGAAAATCAATATTTAAAGTTATCGATAAATTTTATAAACTGGCCGATATTACTAACTTCTATGGTATACAAGGAAAAATTGCAGAAAATCAATGAATATGAATGGCTTTTGCCAAAGACAGCAAGAAAAGAGATGAATGTAGCTGGAAAACTTATAGCTAATAAGGATATATATGGTGCTATAGAAGATGGGGCTATCGAGCAGCTTAGCAACGTTTGTTGTCTGCCCGGTGTTGTAGAGCCTGTCTGCGCACTGCCTGATGCCCATTTTGGTTATGGCCTTCCGATGGGGGCTGTTGCCTCATTTGATTCTGAGCAAGGAATTATCTCTGCTGGACTGTGTGGGTTTGACATAAACTGCGGGATAAACTCTATCCGGACTAACTTAAGCTATGATGAGGTCAAGCAGAAGCTCAGTGAGCTGGTGCCAGCGCTCTTTGACAAGGTTCCATGCGGTGTGGGTTCGAAAGGCAAGCTTAGGCTGCAGGATGATGATTTAGACCAGGTTCTTGTAAACGGGTGTGAATGGGCGGTTGAAAATGGTTATGGCATTAAAAAAGACCTTGAAAACATGGAAGAGAGCGGCAGGATGCACGGAGCTGATCCTTCAAAAGTCTCAGATATGGCAAAGAAAAGGGGCAAGCCCCAGCTTGGCACATTAGGTGCCGGAAATCACTTTCTGGAAATACAGAAGATATCTGATGTATTTGATAGACAAAAAGCAGAACAATGGAAAATAGAGCGAAAAGACCAGGTTCTGATTATGCTTCATTGCGGCAGCAGAGGTTTTGGCCATCAGGTTGCATCAGACTACCTTAAAATTCAGGAAAAAGCGGTAAGGAAATACAATATATGGCTGCCAGACAGGCAGCTTGCCTGCGCGCCCGTAAATTCACAGGAAGGCATGGATTATTTTGCTGCAATGAAATGTGCTGTTAATTATTCCTTCACAAACAGGCTTGTTATGACCCAGTGGATCAGGGAAGTTTTTGAGAAGATATTCCAGAAGGAATGGGAAGCAATGGATATGCACACTGTTTATGGCATATGCCATAATGTTGTTAAGCTTGAGGAACACACAGTAGACGGTGAAAAGAGATCGCTCTATGTGCATAGAAAAGGAGCCACAAGGTCTTTCCCGGACATACCTGTGCTTCTTGCTGGCTCGATGGGAACAGCTTCCTACATCCTAAAAGGAACGCAGACTGCCATGGAGAAGACATTCGGCTCATCTGCCCATGGAGCAGGTAGAGCAATGTCAAGGCATGGTGCACTAAAGCAGTTTAAAGGCAATAGGATACAGCAGGAACTGGCTCGAAAAGGCATCGTAAGCAAAGCGACAAGCCCCAAAAGCCTCGCAGAAGAAGCACCTTTGGCTTACAAGGACGTAGAGAATGTTATTGATTCTGTCCATAATTCTGGAATCTCGGCAAAAGTAGTAAGACTGGAGCCTATTGGGGTCATCAAAGGCTAGATCAGCCAGCTTGTCTCGATAAACAGAAAATCCATTATAAGGTGCGCTAATATACCGACCAGCAGGAAACCATACAGTTCTGCGTACTCTTCCATCTTCTTTTTCTTTATAACGTGATAATGGTACAGAAGCAACACACTGCCCATAATAAAAAAACCGATTGTAAACCAAAAATTAAATGATGACGTTTTTTCGCTCAAAAAGCGAAAAATGCCAGTGTGTATATCGATGGTCGCCGGATTTAGGTTTTTTTGCGTCACTCCTGTGAATCCAAACTTTATTACATCAGGCAGCAAATTTCCAATAAATATTGACAGGCTGTATTCCAGCTTAAAGTGGATAAAGTGCACAATCAACCCGCACAGAATTCCTGTAGCTATATGCACTATTGCTCCTGGCATCTTATAGCTCGATTATCTTCCCTTTTTTGCCCACATTTACCACTTTAGTCTTTCCAACCTTTTCTTCAATACCTTCAGCTTCATGCACATGGCTGCAAAGCAGCAAATCCGGCTTGAACTTGCTCAAGGCCCTTCTGATCCCTGTAGACCCAGGAAAAAGGTCTGTTAGCTTCTCC
>CAZDZV010000027.1:0-6614 GCA_964510025.1 uncultured Methanosarcinales archaeon | reverse complement strand
TGCTCTGTGGTGAGAATCAGTATGCTCATTGATACCTTTACTTACAAAGATATCCCTTACTCCGCAAGCGAACGACATCAGCGATATAAGGGCCAGTGCAAACAGCCTATTCACAAAGAAAATTCCAATAAAAGACAAACTTGCGACCAGCAATAAAGATATTAACAGCTTTTCTTCTTTGAATTTTCTGATGAAATGCTCTGCAGTTAAGTTTCCTAGGGCAGCAGTTATGAAGTATAAAGATATGGCAAATCCAACAATGCTGCCCAATCCATAAAATGGCTGGATCAAAAACCATGTCAAATGGCCAAGTGCTGCAAACATTCCATAATAGATGATCAAATTTCTTACAATCTTATGATTGCATGAAAACTTTATTGCTTCGGAAAGATGCCTGAAGTAGTCTTTTCCAGCAATTTTTATGTGCAATGGAGGTTCTTTGAAGCAGAGCGCAACAAAAAATCCCAA
This sequence comes from uncultured Methanosarcinales archaeon, assembly GCA_964510025.1. Taxonomy (GTDB): domain Archaea; phylum Nanobdellota; class Nanobdellia; order Woesearchaeales; family DATDXC01; genus CAZDZV01. The sequence goes on along the minus strand of CAZDZV010000027.1, from coordinate 6,146 downwards.
CAAGAATATCGCGGCAGTTATGAAGAAAAGAGGCCTATGGCCCACATAAACAGCAAGAAACCCGCTCAATAAAGCTGCTCCTGACCAGGTGAACAATGCGATAAAATTCCCTTTTCCAAAGATTTTTGCATAGCTGCGTTCTTTTTTAATTTCTTTCAGCGAATCATATATTAAGGCTGAGTCAGCACCAGATTCCAAAGACCAGCCTAGGGCGACCAGCAGCTGCGCAACCAAGAATATCCAAAAATCTGTTGCCAGCCCAAATACAACAAAGGCCAAAGCCACTGCGAGCAAAGACAAAGCAATTGAGGTTTTTCTTCCATAAATATCTGCAAATGCTCCGCTTGGAACTTCAAGAGCCAATACCACTGCAATGAATATTGTCTCCAGCAGCATAACCTGTGTCATCGACAGGTTGTTAGCCAGCAAATAGAGCACAAAAACAGAGATTGTCAGCTCTATTGCGCTCACAAATTTGAGCAGATAAAACTTCCAAATATTTGATGCGTAAATATTTTGCATGTTAATTGAACGGGAAAAGAAGCAGTATATAAATCATTCTAGGAAAGATAGTTGGCGTATGAGCGAAATATCTTTTTCAGGAGTATTTATATCTGGGTATATAATCCAGTTGAAGAGAATCTGGAAGTTAATGATATCGATAGTATCGCATAGCAAGTGGCATCGGAAGCGATACATAAAGAACAAGAATTAAGGGCAAGAAAACTATCTATATTTTCTTAAATTTCCATCTCTTTCTTTAATTAGATCCAAGAGTTTACTTGTAAAAACAAAATCTAAATTATTCAGATTTTTTGGATATAAGGATATGCAATCCAGTGCATTGTCGATGTATAATTTTTTCTTTTTGTCATAGCTATTTTTCTTATATTCAGGATCATTTATCATGCCCCAATATTCTACAAAGACATCAAATTCAGGAAGGAAAAAATCAGGTTCAAGCTTAATATTCACAAAAGGAATCGTAAATACCCAAAAAGGTTTTGGTACTTTAATTTCCGGATGATGATTATATATTATATTTTTTCTTTTGAAATAATCAGCGATTTTTTCCTCTGCTTTTGAATCATATTTATTTTTCTTATAAGGAACTAGAATTTTATATCTTCTAACGGATTCATTCCAAAATTGTAATACCGATAATACGATCATCATAATAGCAATAAAACGGAGTGTTTCAAATGAATCACTAGGTTTAACAGAAAATAGAAATAAGCCCACCACAATAAAGAAAATAGAACCAATTTGTTTTGTTGAAAAGCAGTTTCTGAACTTCATTTGTATCTACATAGATAAGACCTATAATAAAGTTTTTGTTTTATTGCCCCCTTTATTTTATAGCTCCTTCTCCTGATTGAAACTAACATCGTTGGCGCCTGTTAATCCACCCAAGCTGTAGGCGAGAGTGCAACGTGGCTCGGAGCGAAGCGGTGAGGGTCGAGAAAAGTTGTATAAGGTCGGCTCTATATTATTGTCTCTTATTAGTAGTAAATAATAGAAACATTTAAATACTAGTTCCAGCCTAATGCATAATGTGGTGAATCCAGTACATAAAGCAGTAAGGGTTGTAGAGAATCGGTTAGGAATTGGATATTCTCGAGTAGTTGAAAATCCGCTTTATGAGGCAATTTTTGTATATGTTGGGGATACTCCTGAAGGATTTCAAAATAAAAAGAAGTGGTTACGAGATACTTATGGATTGGTTCATGCAAATCCGGAAGCAGATGCAGTTGGAGAATTGCAAAAAAAGGTTCCCGGTGCTCTGGAAGATATTTTGGTGTTTGAGGATGAAAGAGTGCCAGATAGGTATAAGGGAACTTGGAGAGTTCGTTGTAATTTGAAAGGTGATGAATCTTCTTTTTATTTTAGGCAGTGGGAAAAAGGTGATCCTGCAAAAATTGGTGAAGATACTATGGCTGGGACAATGAGGGATTTTCAACGAGAATTTCAACCTTCTGCTGTCTATCAATTTGGCAGGAACTATCAAATTGAAATTGATTGGGATAAGGCAGAAAAACTTTCACCACATCCAATTACAAGCCGACCCCTTAAAGAATAAAGAGCTTTCTCGATCACGTATAATCTTTGATAGACGACTTATGTGCTATTTCCCTATGCCGTCGAGAAAATGCCTGTTTTCTTTGAGGAAACACCTAACTTCCCTCATCATTTGGCACATTTCGTTGCAAACGAATTAATAATGTGCCTTAAATCTATGATCTATGTGCTTGTTTATAAGTCTTTGGATCATTAAACGCCCATATGTGCCTTTGATTGTAGACGAAACAGAAGATAGATTTGGCACACAAAATAATAGGCTGAACAACAACAATACTTATATACCACCGATATTTAATCATCATGGCCCGACTTTAGGGTAGGCAAACATTCACAAGCGTTAATTGCAAGTTTGTGGTGGGTCCTCACCAGATTGGCTAATCTGGCGATAGAACCAAGAGTTCTTGGCTTCGGAGGTTGTGCCTCATTAAGAGATTAGTGAGGATAACTCCATGAATGATGAAGCCACAAATGTTAAAGAAAAAAAAGAACAATTGATTATTAGGTTTAAGACTACAAGAAAAGCAAAGAAGTATTCGGATGTTGAAGTTGATTATCTTAAGACTATTTATCCACTATATACCCGAAGCGAATACCTAAATGAGTTTTTCGAAGAAGTTCTATCTCGCAACGCTATCGCAAGGGAAGCGAATGAATTATGTAATAATATCATTAGACAAAAATCTTCAATTTTTATTCATGATAATCGCTTAAGAATTCCAACCAAGCTGAAGTGTGATGTATTCTTACCCAACCATCTTCTGCAAAAGATTAGATCTTTGAGTAGGGGGATGTCACTTAATGACTGGGTTGATAACCAGTTAAGACTGGCTTTAGGTGTATAATAAACACGGAGGTGCATATATGATAGCTGGAGTAGACTATGGTAGAAGTATGGTTCATTGCAAAAATATCAACTCATTGCCTTTTGAAAAAAGGGGCAGCAGCAATAGATAGAAGTATCAATCATTTTGCTAAAGAAGTTTTTGAAGCAAACATATTCAACTCACAATTAAGAGATAGGATAAGAGAAAGGCTTGAGCGAACAGATCCAGAAAAGGAGAGGGTGAGTCTTTTACTTTCATCCGAATTACTCGATGAGATTAGTAAAAGAATCTGCGACATGACAACTTCGAGTTTTATCAGAGAGACTTTATTACAATCAATAAATGGAGGAGTGAAGAAAATGCAAAGAAAATGCAAAGAATGTGGGTGTCTTTATACACCTTTGTTAGGTGAGAAAGGGAAGTTGCCAAAGGGATACAAACAATGCCCTAAATGCAATTCCAGAAATACAATTGTTGTAGGTGATTAGAATGGAAAGAAAACATGTAGGATTGGTATCTAAATGCAATTCAAATGGAATTGGTAGGATTTTTTGTTGGGATGATAAAGAGATAGATGTGGGTGGAAAAGTGATGATAAAAAGTGATTGGACAAATCAGGAAGTGATATGCGAGATAAAACATGGAACAGCTCATGCACCTGGTTTCAATCCATTATTAGCATTGAAAGGAATTGAGCAAGTCATAAAGCCACATTTTATGTTAGACTTTGAGGTATTAAAGGCTGCTGATGGTTCAAGGATTATAAGACGGTTATTGCCTCCCCATTCCAAGGTTTTCCCAATTAAGTAGTATTCCCGCACAAACGGGTTATTTTGTGTGCTAAAAATGAAAGAAGATAAGCATAAGAACATTTACACGGATGCGTTTAGCTCCAAGACTATTAAGAAACTAAAGAGAGATAAAGAGATAAAGCCATATTTTGAGGAAATTAAGGGTGAGAATGAGAGGACTGCTTATATATATCTTTTAGCTCTAGGAAGAATCAAACGAATGTTAAGAATGCCTTTAAAGAAGGCTAAAAGAAAAGACCTGCTTAATATTATCAATACCCTTAAGCATCATCCATCAAAGCATAATACCTTCATAAGTGTTATGAGGGATTACTATGTTAACTTTCTGGGATACAAATATCCCAAAGTAGGTGATAAGAGGTTCAAGAGGCTTGCTGAATATGGTGATGATATAATCATGAGTCCAGAGGAGCAAGATCAGTTTTTTGAATACCTTGAAAATCATGAGAATCCATTATGGAAATGCCTGTTTGGTGGTTATGCTTATTCTTTGAGGAGGGGAGAAGGTGTGTATCTATATGAGAAACATGTTGATAAAAAACAAAAACTCATAACTGTTTTGCCTACTAAACATTATACTCCAAAACATATGAGGAAAGGAAAACGCTTTGATAGGTTTATAGCGGTAAATGATGTGTATCTTAAGTGGATTAAAGATTGGCTTAAAGTAAGACCTGAACCTGCACGACCAACAGATAAACCCCTGCTTTTTCTAAATAATCTTACTGAAAAAAAACCAGGCAAATGCATAGGAGTTAGAAGTACAAAACCCCATAGGGATTATGGGTATCCTCTCTCTGTATGGCTTGTAAATAGGAAGTTCAAGCAACTTTTAGCAGAAGCAGGATTGAAAGACCATTATCATCCCCATACACTCCGTGCAAATTATGTGACAGATTTACTGGATAGGAAGGTTCCTATGAATAGGGTTATGTTATCAAGCGGTCATAGGGAAACTAAAAATCTTGAGAAATACTGGCGAATCCTTGATAAGAAGAAAGCTGCAAAGGAAGTGAATGTTCACCCTTCTGTATTCAATAGATCCAATAGAGTAGAGAAATCATTAAATAGGAGTTCAAAGAAAGATAATTCGGAAAGCGAAGGTAAAACAACTGGCAATCCACCCTGAATGGGACGCTTTTTCTAAACAACAAAGGTGATTTGTATGGGTAAACCTAAAGGATGGATGCGAGACAGTGCAAGGCATTCGCTCGCAGCTCATGGTGTAAAGACCAAAAATATTAAGAATGCAAGAATGGAGAAAGCAAAACAATTATCAGCTTGTGGTCAGCTGGACTGGGGCAGGTTTCAGGACTTGTTCTACAACGCCGAAGAAAAGCTTGAGAGTATGATAAATGATGGCTTGGCTGAAATAGAAGGCGAAGAACTGGAAGAAAACCAGCGGGTTAGGTATGGCGAAACAAAAATTGAGATTGACAATGACGGTGAACTTAAAGCAGTTGTCATTGATGACAACTCCAATATAACTATACTGGAAAAAGAAGAATCTTGTTGAGGGGGGCGTAAAAGCCCTTTTTCTTTTTTCTGATGACAATTAATCGGCCGCATTGAAAAGTTATATTAATGGGTTTCCCACTTAACGTTTTATGACAAATAAAGTGTTGGTGGTGGGAGAGCCCACAATGGCAATATAAGCGAAGAGAGCTATAACTCTTTTGAAAAATTCGCTCAGAAGAGCGAAAGTGCCAATATATTGGCACAAAAACAGCCCAAAGATATATACAGCACATCAAAAGTTATTTTCTCTTGCGTGGCAGCGATTATGAGCCTCTCAATGCGTATCCTCTCCAGAACATTACTAGGTAAGCTCACATCAGTATAGTCAGGCATGACAATTATAGGGCATGTAATAACCCAAATGATAAGGTCAAAACAAGTTCTTTCCTTAGCTGATATTAGAGTGGACTTTCTGATATTGTTTAGTTCAAGACCTAAAGCATCTCCTAAAGTAATCTGCATCTTAACATACCCCCAGCAAGGACAACTTTCTCAATAATTAGAAAGTTGGACTTTAATGTAAAAACTAACCATAACCCTTATATATCATCATATCAACACCTTCTGATATGACTATTGAAAATAATCTTAAACTCCTAAAAGCACTTAGTGAAGAATCAAGATACAAAATAATAGAAGTTCTTCTTAACGGTGAGAAATGCGCTTGTGAATTACCACAATTAATAGGTAGAACACAAAGCAATACTTCAATGCATTTAACAAAACTAACAGATCTGGACATTCTTCAATCAAGAAGAGATGGTAAGAATGTTATTTATAGTATTAAAAACAAGGAAATGAAGAACAAGCTTGAGAAAATGATGATAAAATGAACACTAGTAAAATACAAGAAAATAAAGATTTACATAATATATTGCTTGCTGTAGCAGTGATAATGGTGTTCATATTT
>CAZDZV010000026.1:0-6684 GCA_964510025.1 uncultured Methanosarcinales archaeon | reverse complement strand
AAGCATCGATCTTGATTGTTGCGTCCCTCTTCCCAGGTATGAATACGTTGCCCCCATATGCCAGGAGCCTGGGTTCAGATGGATCCCTGATGGGAAATGGGGCGCTGGTCTCTGGTGTATCTGCAATCAGCCCTGCAGTAGCCTGGCCTCTCAGCCTTCTTACATACATTGAAAATTCATGCAGTATCATAAACATCGCTTCCAGTTCTGGGTCCGTATAGTCTTCTCCATTGCTGTGGGGCACCCACATGTCCAAGTCCAGACTATAACCAAGCCCAGCCAACGTGCCTTCGACGCCTTGGGCAGGCCCGCCCATACAACCATGGTAACTATCGCTTCCTCTCACATAGATTGTCCTGTCAAAATCTGCTACACCAAGGATTCCGTTGTTGGTATTGAATCGCCCCCCTATGCCTGCTGCCTCGCAGCTATAATCTGGCATCCCGCCGCCAGTGAACTCTTCACCAGTCGCTCTCACAAATCCATAAAGAATTGTCTCTCTTAGGGCTTCTCTGCTGCCTGGCAGCCTGTCCGCCACTTTAGCTATGAAATCTTCCAGGCCAGGATGCACTTCATCTGAAAAGGGATTACTCATCATATTTAGTTATTACTTATTAGTAGTTTATAAACTTTATGGTAATCTTTATATACTATTAGTTGCTGCTTTTCTCCTATGTCTTTCCAGGATAATATAAAAGACTCGCTGAAAATCCTTGCATTTGACGAATCTGCACTGGCGAGGATCGCAGACAGCAAAGAAGCGACAGGATATGGCTTTGCTACCCTGGCCATCGCAGGGATTGCGACAGCAGTTGCGCAACTGAACCTGGTAGGCATGATATCAAACCCTGTCGCCCTGATAATCGGGCTGTTCATTGGCTATTCCATCTATCATTTCATCGCAAAATTCCTTCTGGGCGGAAAAGCAACAGGTATGCAGTATTTCCGCTCCCTGAGCAACTCTTTTGTTGTCTATTGGTTCACTTTCCTGCCAATCATAGGCATTTTCCTGCAGCTTCTTGCAGGACTGTGGCTCCTTGTTATCAACATATTCATACTCAATAAGGTTCATAGATTATCATTGGTGAAAGCTATTATCCTAGGCCTTCTACCTTTTGTGATTATGCTTGTCCTTGTACTGATAGCTGCTTTTATGTATGCAGGCGTGATGGATCCATCTTCATTCCTTCCAGCCTAGGCTGTGCTGGAATATCTTAACAGATATGGTCCTGAGGATTCTAGAGGCAAGCAACTCATTGTCATCTAAATCTTTTGTTTAAATAGCCATAAAGAATATCCACAGCTTCTTCTGCATCAAGCTTTTCTGTGTCCACCACAATCTCAGGTTTTCTAGGCTCTTCATAAGGATCAGATATGCCTGTAAATCTCCTTATGTCGCCTGCAGCAGCCTTCTTGTAGAGGCCCTTCGGGTCCCTCTTCTTGCACTCATCCAGGCTGCATTTCACATATACCTCGATAAACCTCCCACCCAGCTGCTCCCTTATCCTTTTCCTGTGGTCCTGGTAAGGAGATATAAACGCGGCGATCACGATAAGCCCCGCATCCACCAGAAGCTTGGCGACCTCACCGACCCTCCGTATGTTCTCATTCCTTCCGGCAGCTGAAAAATCAAGGTCCGAGTTAAGCCCGTGCCTTATATTGTCTCCATCAAGAACATAGGTTAGTCTTCCGTCGTCAAAAAGCTTTTTTTCAAGCCTGCTGGCAATTGTTGATTTGCCCGAGCCGCTTAAGCCTGTGAACCAGAGCAGTACTCCTTTCTGTTTCAGCAGCCTCTCCCTGTCTTTTCTTGCAATCCTGTGCTCATGCCATCTTATATTTTTCATAGCTGGAAGATAACGTTTTCAAATTTTAAAAATTCCATGATCCGGTAGATATTTTCCTCAACCCCGTCATCCTTAAGCTCAAGGTCCACCATATCGGCGCTTATATCATTGCGGCCGATTTTTATTATGATCATCTCATCCCTGAATGTTATTGTCTGGAGCAGCTTCAGCTCATCATCATCAAGGTCAGAGACAGTAGCGATCACGATAAGCCCTGCATCCATGAGTATATGGGCCACCTCTCCAAGCCTCCTTATATGCTCTTTTCTTTTCTTCTTGTCAATGTCTGAATCCAGTCCTCTTAGCAGGTTTCCGATACCTAAAAAATACACCTTTCTGCCCTGCTCAAAAAGCTGCTGTTCAAGCTCCTTTGCTGTGGTCTTCTTGTCAACCCCGCTCACCCCTGTCAAAAGGACCAGCTTGGGGCTCTGGCCATACCTTAGCGCCCTTTTCTCAAAAAGTATCCTGCTATGGTCCCATCTTTTTTCCCTCAAAAAAACCTGCTCTCTTAGTTCTGAATGCTTGTCTTCCACAAAGTTAGTTATTATTCCGCCTCCGGCAACATCATAACCATCAACTATGACAAACCTGCCCATCGCAGGGATGCTGCTCGCAAGGTCATAGGCGATAGGGCCTGACAGCTCCAGCAGCACTTCTGCTGCATCATGTCTTTCTATCCTGTCTTTTTTCACACGTTTAAGGGTCGATGAATCAAGGATGCTGGCTATCTTCTTGATCCTGGTCTTAGCCTTGGCAGTGCCTATCTTGAACAGATATTCCTTGTTTCGTTTCATCGGCTTCTTTCCCATCCAGAAAAGGTTTGCCTTTATGAGTGAGCTTACAAACGGGGCTTTTCCGTTTTCCTTGCACATTACCTGGCCCCTGTTCACATATATCTGCTCAGACAAGGTTACCCCAAGATGATAGCCTGGCTGTATCCTGCTGCGGTCCTCCTCCTGCAGCACCTCTATGGTCTCTATCTTCGATCTTTTGCCTGAAGGTATGAACATGACTTCATCCCCTTCCCTGATCTCACCTGACTCGATCTTGCCCGCTATGATCCTTCGGCTGTCTCCTTTTTGGGTGAACTTGTAGACATCCTGCACATACATCCTGAAAGGCTTCATTGTCAGAGGTTTTGCCTTTTTGAAATGATCCAATGCCTGCAGCACAGTGCTTCCTTGCCACCAGCTCAGGTTGTCACTTTTCTGGGCGATATTGTCTCCCTTAAGCGCTGAAACAGGCAATATCTCCTTTGGCCTGATCCCTATGCTGTCCAGGAATTCTGAATATTCTTCCTTGATTTTGTTGAACTTTTTCTCATCATAGCCTACAAGGTCCATCTTGTTTATCAGCACAACCAGCTGATCTATTCCCAGCAATGACAATATATAGCCATGCCTCCTGCTGTTCTCCTTGACGCCCTCATTTGCATCTATCACAAGCAAGGCTCCCTCAGCTCTTGCAGCACCTGATACCATGTTCTTCAGAAACTCAATATGCCCCGGAGCATCAATAATAAGATAGTCTCTTTTGTCTGTCTTGAAGAAGCATCTTGCAGAATCGATGGTTATTCCCTGGTTTTGCTCGTCCTTCAGGGCATCCAAGAGAAAAGCATATTCAAAAGCTTTTGATTCCCGCCTGCACCTTTCCTTTATGGCTTCCAGCTTCCCCTTGGGTAGGGCATTTGTATCTGCCATAAGCCTGCCTATTACAGTGCTTTTGCCATGGTCCACATGTCCCACTGCAGCTATCTGCATCTGATCCATCTTACATATACCCTTCCCTGCGCAAAGTTTCCAGTCCGCCGCCGTCTTCTATATCCTGGGCTCTTCCCGATCTTTCTGCTATGTTGCTGAGTTTTCCTGACTCCAGCTCTTCGACGATCTCACTTACTGTCCTGGCATCTGATTCAATAGGGCTTGTGCATGGCCAGCACCCCAATGACCTATACCTCTTGCCATCCCCCTGGTTATAATAAAGGCTTACAGTTGGTATATTCTCCCTCTCTATATACTTCCATATGTCCAGCTCAGACCAGTCCAGCAAGGGATGTATACGTATATGAGTGCCAGGGGCAAACTCTGTCTTGAACTGGTTCCATATCTCCGGGGGGGAATCCCCCAAATCCCATTCGCTTTTTCTGTCCCTGGGTGAGAAATATCGTTCCTTGGACCTGCTTCCTTCTTCATCTCCTCTTCCGCCTATGATCACGCCTGTATAAGGCTCCTTGTTCTCGTCCAGTTCATATTTGCCGGTGCTGTGATTGAGCCTGAACCTTGGCCATTTTCCTGAGATGGTGTTTACCAGGGCCTGGGTCTTTAGAACTCTGCAGCATTCCACTCTTGAAAGCTTCTTGTCAGGAAAGGTATCCTTTTTTTTTAAGGCTTCTTTGTTCTGGCCATATATCATGTCTATGCCTAGCTCCAAAGCGAGCTTGTCCCTGTATCTTATCATTTCAGGGATTTTAAAAGATGTATCTATATGGACAAGTGGAAATGGAACATGGTCAAAAAATGCCTTCCTTGCCAGCCAAAGCATGGTTGTACTGTCTTTTCCTATGCTCCATAGCATGCACAGGCTTTTGAAATTTGCATAAGCTTCCCGAAGAATGTAAATCGACTGGGATTCCAGCCTGTCCAGCCTGTCCATTGGATTAAGGAAAAAAATGCATTTTATAAACTTTATGAAAAGTTAAACCAAATCTTTATATACGCTTTCCCAAGCTGCCATTGTATGAGGATCGGCTATCCTTGCATAAACAGAACCATAGGCTGCACAGCAAATTCTACCTTCAGGGTTAAAAATTTCTCCAAAGAAATCTTTTTTGAAAAGCTCAGCAATAATCTAGATTGCCTTGAGAGGATACTCCGCTTCAACCTTAAGCATAATCTTCTGTTCTTCAGGATCAGCTCTGACATTGTGCCGTTCGCTTCACATCCTGTATGCAAGATAGACTGGAGAGCCCATTTCAAAGAGAGATTATCTGCCCTAGGTAATTTCATCAGGAGTAACAAGATGCGGATATCTATGCATCCTGATCAGTTTGTGGTTATGAATGCCAAAAAGAGGGGCATTGTCAAAAGAAGTATAGCAGAACTGGAGTATCATTGCGAATTTCTGGATGCAATGCGATTGGACGCAAAAGCAAAGGTGCAGATACATGTCGGCGGCGTCTATGGAGACAAGCCTGCTGCCATGCAGCGGTTTATCCAGAACTACAAAAGGCTTCCATACAAGATCAGGAAAAGGCTCGTTATCGAGAATGATGACAGGCTCTACTCTGTCAGTGACTGCCTGGATATATCCAGACATGTTCATATGCCTGTCATATTTGATTCGTTCCACCACGAGCTCCTGAATCATGGTGAGAGCATCAAGGAATGTCTGAGGTCAGCTTCTTCAACCTGGAAAAAGAAAGATGGAGTGATGATGGTGGATTACAGCAGCCAGAAACAAGGCGCAAGGCCAGGCACCCATGCAGAAGCCATCGATCTAGCGTTATTTCAAAGATTTCTGAAACAGGCCAAAGGCATAGACTTTGACCTGATGCTGGAAATAAAAAATAAAGAAAAATCTGCTTTGAAAGCAGCTATTTCATAAATATCTTGCTGAGCTCTACCAATGCAGCGACAGCCACCAGCGCATATACAACGTTTGCTATTGCTGATATGCCAAAGCTTATTATCTCAACCAGGTTTATCCCAAATATGAACAATCCCCAGTTCAAGCCGCCGACGATGAGCAATATCCTTGCCAGCAGACCAACAACATCATTTTCAGCCATTAAGTTCACCTCCGAACTGTTTTATTGGTTAATATCATATATATAATAAAAGAATATTGCTTATGTATTAAATATGCAGTTTAATGAAAGATGAACAGTTCATCTATAGTTGCTTTTAGCGATTTGCCTAGGTTTTTCCGCTCTCTGATCTACTAGCAATGTTTATAAACCCAGAAAGATAAGGGCTATCATGAGGTGATTTTATGGCAAAGAAAAAAGACAAATGCAAGGATATCAATAATATGTGCCAGGGAGGGGCCATCTACGGACTGGGTTTTGTCGGTGCTGCAATATACTATATCTCCACTGCTGCAGGCTTCTGGATAGGTGTATGGGGAGTAATAAAATCATTGCTGTGGCCGGCTTTCCTCGTGTATGAATTGCTGAAGTTCCTGGGAATGTGAAAAAATATTGGTTATAATGCCTTCAAGCTTCAATCTGGCTAGAAGCTAAAAGAACATTTATATATTAGCTGCAGACACTTAATCATATGAGAAAAACAACGATAGCGATAATAGCAATCTTGCTGGTAGCTCTGTCGACTGCTTCAATACTCTTCCTTTTTCCATATGAGCCAGACCAGCCGCCTGCAGCTGATGATTCATCAGCAACAGATATCCAGAAGGTAGTTGATGCGAACAATGAATTTGCTTTAGAGCTATATGGCCAGCTAGACCAGTCATCCAACCTGTTTATCTCACCTTACAGCATTTCATCTGCTTTGGCTATGGCATATGAGGGAGCAGCATCCCAGACAGCAGAGGAGATGAAAGAGGTATTTCATTTTCCAGATCATTTAAAAGAGAATTTTGCAGCTATCTATAACTCAATAAACGCTCCCAACAGAGATTATGAGCTAAGGACCGGCAACGCATTATGGCTGCAGGAAGACTACCCCTTTCTTGATTCCTATACCAGCATGATTGAGAGATATTACGGCGGCAAAGCAGCAAACCTTGACTTTGTTCACCAGCCAGAAGAGTCAAGGCAGACGATCAACAACTTCATAGAAGAGCAGACAAATCAAAAAATAAAAGACCTGATCCCTCCGGG
>CAZDZV010000025.1:0-6755 GCA_964510025.1 uncultured Methanosarcinales archaeon | reverse complement strand
ATTTTTGAAAGGCACTGCCGGAATTACGAAAGAAAAGCTAGGCTGCTTGTTGATTTTGAGAAAAGGATGGGATACGTGAGGGACTCAGTTGTCGAGGAACATATACGTAGAATAGAGAGGCTCGAGAGGCTTGAGATAACCGGAAACAAAAGAGCGGAGAAAACCGTCATGGATGCCCTAGCTCAGATCAAACAAGGGCTGGAAAGGCGCATGACCAGGCAGGGAGACAGCCCCATGATTGCACGAGAAGCTGAAGCTGCGAGGCGACTGCTGGCATCGCTAAGGGAGCTGGAAAATAACCTAGGACAGCAGATAGATTTTTTCAAGAACAACAAATCATACGCAGAACGTTGGGAAAATAGGCAGGCGCTGCTGCAGCTTGTAAGGCAAGAGGCCCAGATACTTTTCAATGTAGATAAGCCTGATCTTGAGAACATAAGAAGAGAGGTCCTTCATCTGCTTCAAAAGATAAGGATAGACACAGCACAGCGCATCGGTGGCTGTGAGAAGAGGGATTTCTCGATCGGAGGGATTGCAGGAACAGTTTATGTTGAGAGTTTTGACAAGATACCAAATCATGGGGTTATCATAGCTGCTGGCTTTCATAATTCAAGGATGCAATATGATCTGCTGGCAAAAGCTATTGCGCTGTCTGGCTTTCTGGTCTACACTATCGATATGCCTGCTCATGGGGACAGCTCAGGGCATTTTAATATGGGGCTTATGAGCGAGTTTATACTGCATTCGGTCAAGGTGCTCAGGGCATACTTTCGGGTGAATAAGGTGGCAGTCATCGGCCATAATGTCAGCGCTATCGCATCGATATTTGCGCTGGTAAGCTATAACCAGCAGGTTGAGAAGGGCATCTACCAGTATATGCAGCAATATGCGGAGATGACCAATGCTGTACTGGACGCCGGACAACCAATACCTAATCTGGAAGAAGAGTTCAAATCCAAGTACAGGCAGATAGCCTCCCTCATAATCGACTCTGTCAAGGCAGGCAGGTTCAATGCTGAGAACCTTGCACACAGCGGAAGGATAGACTTTGTGGCTGGTATAGCCATGCAGGACAGGATCCAGGCGCTGATGCCGCCTGCGTTAGCCAGGTTTTTCAGCTATTGCCCGAAGCCGTTGTTGAAATTTTTCATAGATGCGAGCCAGAATCTGCCTGTGATGAGCAGGCTTAGGAAAAAAGGAGAGATAGCTAGATTCGAGAGGGATCCAAGGTATAAAGGCATACAGCTGATATTCATGAGAATACCTGAAGTAAGGCCTTTTGTTAAATATATGAGCACTGTCAAGAATCCTGCAGATTATCTAAACCTGCTAAATTTCTTTGCAGTCGACCATAGGTTTGTCAGCTATTTCAGGGATAGGTACCTGCTGGATGTGCCAAAATTCTTCATGTACGGCACAAATGACAAGATACTTGGAACAGCCAATGTCAGGCACACAAAGGAAGAATATGCGAGGATGTTCGATCCAAAAAGGCCGGCCAGCCAGATTGAGGTCCTAGAAGGTGTTTACTCTGCATTGAACGGCAGGTCCAAAAGCTATGCGGGCATAAACCATATCTTCAGCGGCAAAGGTACGAAGGTGGATAACATCGCGCAGATAATGACACACGAACCAGCACTGAAAGACCTTGTAGCGCAGCTAAAGAGACACCTATGAAAACGCCGAAGGACTTCAGATGCGAAAGATGCGGGTTATGCTGCCTTATCTCCCCTTTCCTTAGCCCCGCAGATATCAAAAGGATCAGGAAGCTGGGCTATGATGAGGATTTCTTCGTGCAGAAGCTAAGGGGAAAGAAGTTCATGAAGCTTAAGGACGGCAGGTGTGTTTTTCTCTCGATTAAAAGAAAAAAGGCAACATGCGCCATCTACAAGGCAAGGCCAGAGACATGCAGGCTTTACCCTTCTGAGCTGAGGCAGGACGGCAGCTGCAGGCCTGAATTCTTAAGGTTTGACAGGCGGCATTAGTTATATTTATAAAGGAACAAAAATTTTTTGCTGTAGATGAAAAAGAAAGTGAGCGTTGGGGGTCAGGCAGTCATCGAAGGAGTGATGATGCGCGGGCCCAGCTGTTATGCTGTCTCGGTGAGGAATGAAAAAGGGAAGGTCGTAACCAAGACAGGCAAAATAGGGGAGAAGGGCTGGTTTTTCAGGCTTTTTTTCATCAGGGGCATTGTAAACCTGATAGAGATGCTTGTGCTCGGGATAAAAACCCTTGTGTGGAGCGCTGACAAGCAGTCTGATAAAAAGGAAGAGAAGCTCTCCAAGGTTGAGGTATTCTGGACACTGTTCTTTTCGTTCGCTTTCGTGATCTTGTTCTTTGTCGCCCTTCCGTATTTTCTTACACATCTTGCAGGCTTCAAGGAAGAAACGAGGCCGGTGCTCTTCAATTTCATAGATGCATTGATCAAGATAGCGCTATTCTTGGCATATCTTTTTGCGATATCTCTCATGAAGGATATCAGAAGGATCTTTGAGTACCATGGAGCAGAGCACAAAGCAGTCTACTGCTATGAATCAGGGGAAAAAGTTAATGTAAAGAACGCGAAAAAGTTTACAACCAAGCACCCGAGATGCGGCACAAGCTTCATCTTCATTGTCTTTATCTTCAGCATATTTGTCTTTTCGCTGCTGCCTATCATGATCTTGAGGATATATCCTGCTTTCAACAGCCTGAACCTTTTTGCAAGAAAGTCTATCCTTTTCCCTCTGAGGATCATTGTCATACCTATAATAGCCGGGATATCATACGAGCTTCTGAAGCTGAGCGCAAGGTTCAAGGATAATTTTTTTGTGAGATTATTTAGCTGGCCTGGAGTTGCTATCCAGAAGATCACGACAAAGGAGCCAGACAACAAACAGCTAGAGGTAGCGATAGCTTCCTTGAGGGAAGTGCTGAAGAGCGAAAACTATTTAAAAGAAAAACAGAACTAGACTAGAAACGGAGGTATTGCAAATGAAGTTAGCATATGTATTGGGAATTTTGATGGTGCTGTCTGTAGTAGGATGTACACAGGCGCCGGAAGAGACAACAGAGCCGGTCACCACCCCCCCGCCCATGGAGGAAGAGGCGCCGGAAGAGACATTGGAACCGCCCGAGGTAGAGATGGCTCCTGAAGGAGAGGATGTTGTCTTCAACGGAAGGGAAGGATTTGATCCGGAGGAGATAACGATAGCAGAAGGCTCTACATTGAACATAAATGTGAATGATGAGGGGAGCGCTGCATATTCTTTTGTCACGAAGGAGACAGGAGACAAAACAGCAAGGCTGGCAGACGGTGAGACCGGGGAGCTTGTATTTAAAGAGGCCGGAGAGTTCACAGTCATGTCAATACCTTTCAGCAAGCAGCTGAAAATCACGGTGGAATAGACATTTCTTTTTCTTTTTTTATTAGTAAATTTTATATAAGGCAAATATTATAGGCTTAGAGTATGGCTAAAAAAAGGAAAGCTCAGGCTGCTATGGAATTCTTGATGACTTATGGCTGGGCTATCCTGAGCGTCTTGCTGGTGATGGGATCTCTGGTGTATTTCATCAATCCCACAACTTTTCTGCCTGAGAAATGTGTGGTTACCACAAGCGGCGGCCTATTATGTGAACAGTGGGGAGCTGCCACAGGGAATGTCGATCTGCTGCTGAGGAACGTTATGGATAAGAGCCTTACTGTTACAGATGATTCATATATAATAAACAAGGATGGAGCAAAATGCTTTTCAAGCACTGACAGGTATCTGGCAAACGGAGCAGCCTCTACTGTCAGATTCAACAGAAATGTTCCAGCTTTTGCAACAGGCTGTGAAGAGCTCGCTGAAGAAGGCAATAAGCTGGGAACAAGGCTCAATATAGGGCTTAGGGACAGCGACGGATTTGTAAAAAGGGTCACAGGAGAGCTGGTTGGAAGGGTAGCAGGCGGAACTGCCTCGCCTATATGCGGTGACGGCAAGAAACAAGGAGGGGAGGCATGTGATGACGGCAACAATAATAACGGAGATGGTTGCTCGGCGAGCTGTACAGAGGAAGAAGCAGGGCCGGGGGTGCCATATGAGTACTGCGGGGATGACGACGTGCAGGATCCCAACCACAACGGCGAAAGCGAAGAGTGTGACGATGGAAACACCGTAAGCGGAGATGGTTGCTCAAAAGACTGTCGAGATGAGTACTGCGGCGACAAGCTGGTCAATGATGGAATCGAAACATGCGACGATGGGAAGCACTGCGAAGACCTCAGCATATGCAGCGACCATGCTGACTGTGCGGGAATAGGAGATGAGATATGCGTCCCAAGAGCCGGGGACGGATGCAATGCTTACTGCAAAACAGAGGGAGTGGCTGCGCCTGGATGTGGGGACGGAGAGCTTGATGTCCTCAGTGAGGAATGCGATGACGGGAACACAGACGACGGGGATGGCTGCAGCTCTGATTGCAGGTTGGAGAACCCTGCTGTTTGCGGCGACGGCAATCTAGATCCTGGAGAAGAGTGCGACGATGGCAACAACGATGCTGGCGACCTATGCGATCCGCTGTGCCAGTCTGAGCCGACACCGCCTGGAGGAGTATGCGGAGACAGCATAGTCCAGGCTCCTAACGGAGAGGGATTTGATGAGCAATGCGATGACGGAAGCAATGGGAATGACGACGACGAGTGCTATGACGACTGCACCAGGACGTTCTGCGGCGACAACATCATCCAGACACCTAACGGGTTTGGGGCAAACGAGGAGTGCGAGGACAACTCAGACTGTAATGTTGGTGAATGGTGCGACGCAGCATGCGAATGCCAGGAAGGCGGCGGCTATTAATAGAAAACTATAAATATCAATTAATGGAATAGGTTTTAAGATGAAAGGAAATATACTAGGCTGGATATTGATTGTCATCATTCTCCTGCTCGCTTCGTCCTATTATGTATATACTCAAAGAGAGAAAGATCTTGACAGAGACCTCAAACAATATAAGGTTACGGACGATGATGAGGTGGCAGAAGAGGTGGATATGGGGGACAGGACAGAAGAGGTTGTGCAGACCGAAGAGCTGCCAAAGATAGCAACTATCGAGATCCTGCATAACATATTCAGCCCAAAGACATTGGAAGTGGAGAAAGGAACCACAGTGGTGTGGGTAAACAAGGATACGTTTGTGCATCAGATAAAGCACCGGTCTCCTGAGCACCTTTTTCACAGCGAAAGGATCGAGCCGAACCAGTCCTTCAGCTATAGGTTCAATTCGGCGGGAGAATACAAATATATCGACACTATCCATACATATATGCAGGGGGAGATTAATGTCAAAGGGGACCTTATTGACATCACAGGAAACTATGCAAAAAATGTAATAGAGTTCTCTAAGATCCAGAAAAATGTGGTTACGCTTTTGCTTTTCATAGCATTAGGATTTACATTAATCAGCTTTATAGAAGAGAAGAGTAGATAGGAAGATAAGTGTGAAAAAGAGGGGGGCAAATAAAGAACAGCTATCTGTAGTACTGCTATTACTCTTGATATCTCTGGGATTTGTAAGCATCGTGGCTAACATTGGTGCAAGACCAACAGGAAGGGCGAGCTATACAGCTGAGCTGCCAGAAAAGCTAGAAAAAGATGAACAGGTAGAGAAGACAGAAGAACCTGTACTCAAGGAACCTGAGCAGGCAGACCCTGAAACAGTATATGTGACGATCCAGGACCTGTCATTCCACCCAAATGAGATAAACATAACCAGAGGAACAACAGTAGTATGGGTGAACAAGGATATCATAGGTGCTAATGAAAGGGTCCATATGGTAGCTGCGCACTATAATCATTTCAGGAGCAAAAGGATCGGCTTTGAGGATGAATTTAAAGTAAGATTTAACCAGAAAGGCAGCTACACGTATGTGGATCCAATCTACAAGTCAGGCACCGGACTTGCTATGAAGATGGGAACTGTGAATGTCATGTAGGGTAATCTGAAAGATTCATCTGCTTCTTCCTTACTTCGGTGGGCTCAGGAAGTCTGCCTTCCAAAACCGGCTTGCCATACACTCCATCATATCCAGGAACTACCTTGATTTGGCCTTTCCTATTCCTCAGGATGGCCTCTGCAATCTTATTGTCCACAAGAGCCTTCAGCTCTTCCAGGCCAGCCTTCCTCAATATATAGTATTCATTCCTGTCTTGTGTGACAAGCCTGCGGTACTGCTCCCATATTGCTTTGGTGGACACTGCTTTGCCCAACAGGCAGCTTAGCAGTTCTGAAAGAGGGATCAACCTCCTGAAAGGCACTGCGTTATCCGGCTTGAAACCGGCCGGCCTGTCCGCAAGCTCCTCTATGCGCTGCTCGACACCTACTGTCAGTTTTTGTCCGCATTTAGGGCAGATGTTATTCAGCTCAATGGCCTGGGAAGGGCTGAGATTCACATTGCAGTTGCGATGGCCTGTCCAGTGATATTTACCGAAAGCAGGATCCACCTCTATGGTCTCCTTGAATCCCTCCCTTGTCCTGATAGCCCTCATTATCTGCCTATAGGTTAGCTCCTTCAGCTCGAGCACATTTGCCTCCCTTCCCATTCTCCATGGCCAGAATGAATGAAGATCAGAATTGCTGACCAGCGTGTATCTGTCAAGAGCTGAAAGGCGCCAGTTCATCTCTGGATCAGAGCTAAGGCCTGTCTCAAGAGCGAATATATGCTTTGTCATATCCTTGAAGCAATCTTCGATACGGTCATAGCCTGAATTGGCTCCGAAAAGCCCAAACCAGGGAGT
>CAZDZV010000024.1:0-14725 GCA_964510025.1 uncultured Methanosarcinales archaeon | reverse complement strand
GGCAGTCTGTCTTCTCCATCTCATGCCATATGTCTGTCTTGTAATGGAGCGTCACTGATTCAAGGGTCTGCTCTTCTGTGTACTCTACAGTGAACAGGCCGTTGCCATACTCCTCATCATCCGGCAGAGTGTCATATATCCTGGGCTCATCGCTATCAACAGTAAATTCCCTTCTAACAGTCACGCTGTTTCCAGCATTGTCGGTTGCCCTTATGCTGATATCATGGAAGCCATCCTTAAAGCTCTCTTCCCTGGAATAACCGTCGCAGTCAGAGCATAGCTTGTCCCATCTTGCCCTGTCATCTTCATGGTCATAATATTCCAGCAGTACATCTTCGTCAACATCAACGTCAAACAGCACCCTCCTGTCACCGTATACATGCTCGCTTATAGGGCCGCTTACAGTAAGCACAGGATCTACTGTGTCGATGTAGACCATCTTATGGTCTGAATAAACTGTCTGGGCTGAATCAGACACCCCGAAATAGTACTCTACTGTGAGCTGGCCTGATAAAGCTACGTCAAACTCACACAGCTGCCTCTCTCCGGCAGGGCAGTCTGTCTTCTCCATCTCATGCCATATGTCTGTCTTGTAATGGAGCGTCACCTTTTGCAGGGCTTCTTCTGTGTATTCTACAGTGAAAAGGCCGTTGCCGTACTCTGCATCATCAGGTGTTGTCTCGTATATCTTCGGTTCCTGGCTGTCAACGTAAAACAACACATCATGCTCTGCTGCATTTCCGACCACATCAGTAGCTCTTATCGTTATATCATTCAAGCCTTCGTCAAAGCTCAGGCTCCTGCTGTAGCTTATGCAGTCTGTGCAAAGCCTGCTCCATCTGCCCCTGTCTTCTATGTTATCATAGTAATAGAGGTCTGAGAGCTCGTTCAGATTGATAATGAATTCAACAGCCCTTGAATTGTAGTACATCCCTTCTATCGGGCTAGTGACTGTCATCTCAGGAGGATCTGCATCTATCTCTGTGTCCCCTCCTGTGAAGCATTCCCTTTCAAGGTTCATGCATTTCGGCCATGAGCCATGTATAAAACAATTGTTTGGCTCATCATAGACCGACATGCATCTTTCACAGCCAGTCTGGCTGTCACACGTCAGCGGAGGCTTATAGTTGTTGCAATACTGGATCGTCTCCCCATAATTCATGCAAAGCCAGAATTCCGCTTCAGCTATCTGCACTGCTAAGGCTAGCAGGATTACAATTGGCAATGCTTTCTTGCTGAGACTGCTCATGCTTACACAGCTTCTCCCCAGAAGTATATCTCCCCGTCGTCGAAGTCGCCGTTGCATGGCTCTGGCAGGTCGAGCCTGAAGGTGAGAGCCATGTCTGCACCTGGCGAGAGGATGTTCGCCCTGTAATAGGGGCCGACCATCGGTCCTGCCTGCAGTATTTCAGCATTGTTGTAGAACGGGTTTGGATCATTAAAACCAATGCCGTAGGCTATTCCGACATATCCTTCTGGATCACTTCTTGGATCTGCAGACGTTGAGTATGATCCGCTTGAGGTATAATAACTTATCCTGTCAAGGCTAAGCTGGTTTGTTGTCGGACACATTGCTCCGCTGCTTGATGTGTCGTAGAAGTCGGTTCCTGATATGAACATGTCCAGCATAACGCCGGAGCCTTGATCTGCATCGTTGCTCACAAGCAATGATTGGGAATAGCTGCTTGTCCCTGGCCGCACATTGCGGAACTGAAGATCGCCGTCTATTGCCAGAGCTATCTCCGGATTAAGATACCAATATTCGACCTCATCTGCATAGTTATAGAGGCCGTCCATGTCTTCTGCTTCAATCGTAACAAAATACTCCCCGTAGTTCGATAGTGGTGTTTCAACTGTAAACCTGCATTCATAATAGTCCATTGTGTCAGGATTGAACCGGGTGATGCGCTCCTCAAGTATGCGCGCATTGCACGAGGCCGGGATTTGCGAAGGCCCGCAGGTTTTCTGGCAATTTACCTGTATCTCATTCGCTTCCAGCCTGAGGCCTGTCCTTTCGCATCCTGCCTCGCATGAATCTCTTTCCTGCTCACAGAGCTGTTCGCAGCTCTGGCTGCTGTTGCAGTCCAATACGCAGTCATCATAGAGATCGCTGCATTCATCCATGCAGTATGGGTCTATATATGTATAGGGGACCATCCGCCTAGCATCATTGTTAGGGCCGATAGACACAAAGACATCCTTTATCTTCTCAACGCCGTTCTTGTCCATGACAAGCAGGTTCCATGATATGCCTTCCCCCTCGAATGCATAGTTGCTCATCCTTTCGACAAGTTCGTCTGCCAGGATCCTTCCCGGCTCTGTATTATCATCATAGACGATCCTGCTGCCGCACAGCCATATCATGGGCTTGAAGTCTTCTGTGCGTATATCCGGCGTAAGGCCTGAGCCGATGCTCATAGAATAGGCACTAGGCAGCAGCAACGCTATGGCCATTGCTATCATTATCTTTTTCATTTGGATTACCCCCGATTTTTTAAAAAGTGACAGATGAATATGAAGTTTTTCTAAAAAAAAAATAAAAAAATTGGGCTTTCGCCCGTTTAGATTGCTTCGCCCCAGAAGTAAATCTCTCCATCGTCGAAGTCGCCGTTGCATGGCTCTGGCAGGTCCAACCTGAATGTAACTGACATCTCTGCACCTGGTGAGAGGATGTTAGCTCCGTAGTATGGTCCTGGAGCAGGTCCAGCTTGGATAATCTCATGTGCATCGTAGAATGGATTTGGATCGTTGAATCCAATGCCATAATTGATGTCACAGTAGTCTTCTGCGTCGCAAGTTCTGCCGGTTTCTGCATCGTCTGCAGTGGAGTAAGCTCCATTAACCGCATAGTACTTGAAGCTGTCAAGGCTAAGCTGGTTTGTTGTCGGACACATTGCTCCGCTGCTTGATGTGTCGTAGAAGTCGGTTCCTGATATGAACATATCAAGGATAACTCCTGAACCTGCATCAGCATCGTTGCCGACTAACAGTGTCTCTGAATAAGCTGCTGTACCTGGCCTGACATTCTCGAATGCCAGTTCTCCATTGACTGACAAAGCAATCTCTGGATTTAGGTACCAATACTCATTCTCATCCATTGTTCCTGACAAACCATCTAGGTCTGTTGCTTCAACTGTTATCCAGTACTCGCCATACATGCTTGCTGGTGTCTCTACAGTAAGTGTACATTCATACATCTGCTGTGTGTCTTCATCCAGCCTTTCTCCAGAAAGATCTTCTTCAAGAATTCTGGCATTGCACTTGCGTGGTATGGTTGCTGGATTGTTGGTCTCCTGGCAGTTCACTTCGATGTCGTTGCCTGCACCTTGTGCGCTTCCGATTGTGGCAAATACATCTTCTATCTTCTCAACGCCGTTCTTGTCCATTACAAGAACTTTCCATGCTATCTGCTCTCCTTCGAAAGCGTAGTTGTACATCCTTTCGACAAGCTCTTCGCCGTCCAAACTTACTCGCCCTGGTTCAGTTGCATCGTCATATACAACCCTGTTGTCGCACAGCCAGACCATAGGAGCAAAATCTTCTGTCTCTATGTCTGGTGTCAGACCAGAACCAACGCTAACTGCTAATGATGCTGGTACTAGAACCAACAAAGCAGCAATTATTGCTAAAATTTTTCTCATTTTTTAGCCTCCTTTTGTTTTTTTACCAGTTCTGGCATAAGCCTTTCCTGGCCGATAGTGGGGATTTCCCCACTTTGTAAACCTCATTTGTTGTTAACTGACGGAAATTGCATGAGTTTTCCCAGGCCTTCAGGAAGACTCAATTTGCACTCGGCCAGCAAACTCCTCAGCTTACAAATGTCACGAATGACTATGAATTCTGCTAGTTGCGGATGTCTTTTCCCCCAAATTTTTGTATTCACTTGAAAATAATAAACATTGTTAGTTATCCAACAATAACTACTTTATCAGAGAAAAAAGATGAGCTCATTTATATAGATTTTCGGACTTAAACATATATAAGTAAATCCAAGCTTTTCAAAGTATATTATGGATAGTGGATAAATTTTAGCTACTAACCTTAGATAACAGAATTAGTCTGCCGACGAAAAAAAGCTAAATATGGCTATTTTTTGTTACCAAAATAAAATAAAAAAATAGAATTTATCTTTTGGGCCTAAACAGCAATACAAAAGTCAATATCAGTGATGCAACCGCAATTATTATTGCGATGACAAGGATTACAATGTAAGCAGTTGAGCTTGTAAATCCCCCTTCAACTGAAGATACAGGCTGCTTGCCAACGATGATCGGTGTTCCTTGCTCTTCATCCTCTTCGTCTTCCTGCTCTTCTTCATCCTCTTCGTCTTCCTGCTCTTCTTCATCCATGTCTTCTTCGTCTTCCTGCTCCTCTTCATCGTCCTCTTCATCCTCGTCTCCTGTCTGGCATGCGTTCACTGTCAAGGTGATGTCATCTGCATTGCTTGGCTCATCATCCTGGAAGAATGCTTCAATCTGTATAAAATGATCACCTGGATCAATGTCAGTTGTGATAGGTATCTGGAAAGTATAGATTTCCTCCTCATTTTCCTCAAGCTCAATGTCCCGTTCACTGTCGCTGAAAGCCAGGGAAGGTGCGCTGACCTCAATTGCAAATTCATCATCATCCCTTGCGCCTATATTCTTGACAGTCACCTCAAGATTAACATTCCGCTGCAGGCAGTTATCTACTACCTCAGGGCTGAGCTCTACCTCTCTGATCGCTATCTCATATTCTTCTCTTTCAACCTCTAAAGTCATGATCCACCTTTCTCCGTGTCTTGCTCCAAATTCATCTGTTGCCTCTACCAATATGATAAGGTCATAATCATCTTCATCCTGGTCTTCATCTATCTCAAAGACCAACGTAATTTCATCTGTCTCATCAGGATCTATAGAATCAATGCTTTCCTCTTCATCTACATCAAGGTCGTCATTCTCAATCCTTATCTCGATATCTTCCAGCTCGATATCTTCAGGGTCCCTGTCCCTGTAATTGTTCTCTATCCTTATGACCAGCTCAACCTCATCGCTTGGCTTCAGGTCTTTAACATCCTCTTCAGTGTCGCTGACAATCTCCTTTGTAAGGTCGCCAACTCGTACTTTCACCCTGTCTATCTCAAGCATGTTCTCAACCTGCATCCTAAGATTGGAGGTTGCAAATACGCCGGTGGCATTGCATCTGAACTTTGCAGTGCCTATATCAAAAGGGCCTGGCTCAAGATTATTATCGACAGCGTCAAAATCCTCAGGAACAGTTATCTCCAGCTCAACAATAGATGTTTCACCTGGCATAAGGGTTGTTTTCGTAATGCTGCTGACATTAAGGTTAAATCTGCTTGGATCAGCTGTTGTAGAGTCCAAAGCAAGATCAGAAATAGTCTCGTTTCCGGTATTGGTGATGGTAACAGTGTCCCTTATCCTGTATTCCTGGTCTTCATCATCATCAGCATCTGGATTGCTTTTTCTCTGGTTCTCTCCGCCAAAGCTTATATCAGTGGAGCTTATCGAAGCCGTCGCCAAGACTGAACCGGCAAGTGCAATGATTATCAGTAGTCCTAATATCAAACTTTTTTTCATATGATTAACACCCCCAATGTAGTGTTTATTATTCCAGAGTAGTCACTTTCATTATATAAAGATTTATATACTGGAGTATATAATTATTCCTCCTCGTTGTCCAGCTCTTCTTCATCCATGTCTTCTTCATCCATGTCTTCAATAATCTGGGGGGAGGCAGCTTCACCCAGCAAGCTGTCTGTCTTCAGCTCTTTGGCAAAGTAGTCCTCTTTGCCATGGGCTTTTTTTATTATCTGCTCGGCCTTAAGGGCTTCAAGGGCCTTTTCCATTGCCTCTGCTTGAGAGGAAGCAAGCCCTGTCTTCAACAAGGTGTCGGCAAGTTTCTTCACAGCTATGCTGTCCATGAGAAAAGTTAGTGCTGCTGCCTATATAAATATTATGCTGATATAAAATCGCCCATGCTCTGCAACAGCCTTTTTCCTGTCTTGTTCTGTTTTGAGCTGACTACTTTTCCGATGAATATTATATGGTCTCCTGCTGCGACCTCATTTATGACCTCGCACTCCAGACAGGCAGCAGCTTCCTTTATCAGTCCGCAGTCGATAGCTTCTGCCTCTACAAGGTTCAATCCTGCCTTCTTGAACTTGTCGGCGTGCCTGCCTGAGCTGGAGCCGCATATCACAGCCTTTTCCTTAAGCGTATAGGGTATGAAATTCACAGCAAAGGCCCTGCTTTTCTGTATGATGCTGCAGCTAAACCTTGTAGTCCCTATGGATATTGCATAAAGTTCCGGACTGAAGCTCACAGGCATATGCCACGCCACTGTAATTATATTGTCCTTTTCTGATCTTTTCCCCATTACTTCCATATGGCTTCTGCAAGTGACCAATACCACCTGTCTTGGGTCTGTTATAGCTGACATCATATCACCTCGCAAAAAAGATCAGGTCTTTGTCTTCTTCTACTGTCTTCTGTACAGCAAAACCATCCCTGACCATCTTTTCGATCATATCTTTTTTTGCTGATCTTTTCAGGAAGCTGAGGACAAAGCAATGCTTTCCCACCCTCCTGATCTCCTTAAGCCCCTGCCCTATGTCTCTGAAGTTCTGTATAGCTGTTATAGATACCACAATATCAAAGTAATCATCAGGATAAGGGATATTTTCAGCCGGAGCAAGCTTGTATTCTATCCTGTCTTTCTGCCTTGCCTTTGCCAATAACTTTGGAGCAGGGTCAATGCCATATCTTTGGCATTTCCATGGCTCTGTTGTAAGGCCTGTCCCGCAGCCAACGTCAAGGAGCCTGTCTTCTGGTCTAGGCTTCAGGTGCTTCTTTATTATCCTAACCTTATTGAGCTGTTCTTCCTCATGCAGCTCCTCGTAGCCTTCTGATATGTCATCATAGTATCCCATAAAGAAACAGCATTGTGTAGAAATATTTAAATACTTCTTTTGGCGGCACATACAGCTATGAATGAAAAACTGAGGTTCAGCGCCGCCAGCGGCATAGTGACCCTGGCAACAATGATCCCTATAATCATATTTGAGGTTTCCAGGATCCTGGGAAGGCTAAGCAGCTTTTTCAGCAGCATCTATATATTCACTATGGTGGCATCATTGCTTTTTTACCTGATATTCATATATGGTTTCTATATAATAGGGGAAAAGCTGAAGCTGGGATTAGTCAAGGTTATGGTCATCGTCTCGATGGCAGTGTACAGCATATATATGATATATTACATAGGGACCATATCTTTCCTCCCATCTTTGGCAAACAATGTCATGATAGGCCTGGCACTGGTATTTGTGATGGGTGTTGTTGAGACGATGTTCGGCGCAGCGTTGCTGCACAAGAAACTTCAGAAGAAATTCGGCAAGCTCGCTAAATACAACGCAGTCTTGTCAATCATAGCAGGCATATCCTTTTTGACTGTTATTTTTGCCATTATAGGGCTCTTGCTTACCCTTCCAGTATATATAGCAGGCATAATGCTTCTGTTCAGGGCCAGCAAAAAGTTTAAATAAAAAATTCTTTTATATCATCTGTATGGATAAGGAAACCTATGAAATACTCCGCAATATAACGAATAAGGACCACATTAAGGCTGTCTCCAGGGGCAACAGGGCCATACTGTATGCATTAAGAATCGCTAAGAAGCTGGGGAAGAAAAGGGTGCATATACAGGACCAGGGCGGCTGGATAACATATAAGCAATTTGCCTTGAAACTTAAGCTTGATATTAATATCATCAAGACAGATTTTGGCCTAATAGATGTTTCTACGCTGGAACAGGTGCATGAGGATTCTGCTGTCCTGGTCAATTCACTGTCAGGCTATTTTGCAGAGCAGGATATGGATACTATATATAATAAGTGCTTTAACAGGGGAAGCCTTGTGATAAACGACATAACAGGAACTATAGGCACAGAGCCGGGCAAGATAGGGGATATACTTGTGTGCTCATTTGGAGAAGGAAAGCCGGTTGACTATGGAAGGGGAGGGTTGATCGCCACTGACAACAGCAGATGGCTTGAGCTGACGCAGATAATCGAAGAGAGCATGGATATAAAGGGCAGGCTTCTTGCGCTTGAGGGAAGGCAATCAAGGCTCAGGGAGCTAAGCAGCAAGATTAAGGAAGAGCTTTCCAGCTTTGATATAATACATAAAGACAGGAAGGGCATTAATGTTGTAGTAAGATTCCACAATCCTGATGAAAAAAAGAGACTGGAGCTATACTGCAAGAAAAAGGGGCTTGAGTATACAATATGCCCCAGACAAATACGGGTTGACTGTGATGCAATAAGCATAGAGGTTAAGAGGCTAAAAAATATATAAAAATACTGCATGATCCTTCGCCTTCATAGATTACCGGCTGACATGATAAAGCTGTCTCAGATATGGTGGCAGTATCCAGACCGGCAGCCGAATGAAGCCGGAAGATGGCATTGAGCAATGTAGCTGCAGATGAGGAATCTTCTTGACACCTATGCTGGCTTTCAAACAAGACTCAGAAAGATTTAAGCTGCTGAGAAAAAGATTTCCAGGATTTGTGGGAAGCAATTCTTCTCATGGCACGCAAATAGAAATAATTATATAGAGCAATCCTAAGGTTCTTGGTATGGACTTAAAAAAGATAGTGAGGATATTAAAAAAGACAAGAGTGCCTGTATCTGCCGATAGGCTGAAGTTCGGATACGGTGAAAGGGATGTTCTGCACAGCATAACGCTGAATGTTAAGGATGCTAAGATCACCTCAATAATCGGCAAGTCAGGTTCAGGAAAATCCACATTTCTAAAGCTTGCTTCAGGGATTATATCCGGCAGGTCTTACGGCGATATCAGGATATTCGGCAGGTCCAGGTTCCTGGAGAAAAGCAGCATAGGTTTCGTATCCCAGGAGCTTGCTTTCATACCTGACCTTACTATAAGGGACAATATCAGGATATGCGGCCTGAACCTTGGGATCACAGAGAGGCAGGCATTGCTAAAAGCCCATGAGCTGATGGCTAACCTCAGGCTGGATGAAGACCTCACAAAGAAGCCGACACAGATCTCAGGCGGACAGAAAGTCAGGCTGAACATAGTCTTATCGCTGCTGCATGATCCCAAGATAGTAATACTTGACGAGCCTTTTGTCGGGCTGGACTTCATGAACAGAAGACTGCTCTGGCACTTCATCGAATCACTGAAGCAGAGAAAGAAGTCAGTCATCCTTACTTCACACCTCCTGAGCGAGGCGCAGGAGCATGCAGACAGGCTGGTCATACTTAAGAACGGAAGGATATTCTTCAACGGCAAGCTGGAATCGCTCAAGAAGAAGATGAAGATGAGCTACATATTCGAGGCCAGGTTCCATTATCTCTCCTCTGATAACTTTGAGGCCATAAAGAAGTTCTGCGCCTACAAGGACATCAAGATACTGGACAAATATCAGCGGTATATCATGTTTGCCTTGCAGTCGGAGAGAACAAGGGACAAGCTGCTGAACCTTTTCAGCAAGCTAAAGATGAGCTATGAGGAAGTGGGCTACAGGGAGCCTAATCTTGACGAGATATTTTTGAACGCATAAAATGGATATAGCGAGAAAGTTTTACGGCTATCTGAAAAAGGACCTGCTGCTGATCGTGAACAGGAAGAAATACCTGTATCTGACCCTGTTGCTGCCGTTTATAGTGGCTGTTATCTTCCTTCTCATGATAACACCAAGCTTAGGCAGGATAGATGTGGGGGTGTGTGATTTCGACAGAAGCGAATATACCAGTGAAGCCTTGTCAGGCCTCAAGGGCTCGTTCAACATAGAAGTGCTGCCTGCGGAAAACTGCATCTCCAACCTTACAGATAAGATCAAGAAGGGAGACTTTTCGCTGGGTCTTCAGATCAACAAGGGGTTTTCAGCCAGGCTTCAGGAGCTGCAGCAGGCTACCCTTGCTGTATACTACGACAACACCGATCCTGCTTTTGCTAATCTTGTAAGCTGGAAGGTAGATGCCTCTCTTCAGCCATATGAAGAGAGGATCATAGATTCGTTTAACCAGAATATCAAGAGCCAGATAAAGGCCATCAGATTCAATCTGGACCTGGCGCTGGAGCTCACAAACAATGTGCCTCTTGTCAAGCCTAAGCTCAAGGCGATAGATCAGGACCTCAAACGTCTTGAAGATATGAACACAGGCTTCCTGGTTAACCCCATATGGACAAACCAGATCCCTGTCTACGAGAAAAGCTCGACAAAGGATGCAGGCATAGCGTTTATATTTCCCACCATTGCCTTGTTCATACTACTTATGCTTGCTTCTACCTCTGTGATGTATGACAAGAAGAACCATTTTATCACCAGGGTTAAGTCGTCTACATCACCTGTTGTGTATGTGCTGGCCAAGCTGGTTTTCTTCATAATCCTGACAGCGGTACAGTTTATCGTGGTTTTCCTTCTTTTCATGGTCTATGGTGCAGCCTATTCTTTTTCCATACTGAATCTCTTCAAGCTTATACTGTTCATCGCAATTATAGATGCGCTTCTTGGCATGATGATAGGGCTGTTTTCCGACAACGAGGGCATCGCACTGCTCTTCTCACTGATAGTCTCATTCCCCCTGATGCTTTTGTCAGGTATCTTCGCCCCTTTGCAGACAATGCCGGGATTTGTGCAGTTTCTGGCCAAAATTTTGCCTTTGCACCACCAGATAAATGCCGTCAAATCAGTGATGCTCTTCAACAGCAGCATCTCAAACATCTGGATATTAAGCGCGACAGTGCTGTTTGTCTTTGTCTACCTCATGGTTGAGAGAAGCTAGAGATAACAAAAAACTTAAAAAGCAAGGAACATTAACAATTCCAAAATGAGATTACTTTGGATCGCCATAATCTTCCTGGCGATAGGCGGATTGATAATAGCATCAAGCTACAACCTTAACCTCAAGCGATCTGAAGACAGGAGGACATTCTTAGGGAAGTTTTCGGTCTGGGTTGTGCAGGTAGGAAAGAATGTGGTAAGGACAGCCGGCTATGCCTTGAAGATGGACTGGCTTCCTGAGCAAGAGGAGAATAAGAGCCTGAACTACAGCAACTATGTGATCGACGAGGGGTGATACCATGAAAGAGCCAAATTCTATGGATGAATGCTTCTATTTTACAAACAGGACCATACAGGACGGAAAAGTAAGGGCATGGGTTTTCAAGCCTGACTGCCCAAAATGCGGAAAAGCAAAGATGGGCAAGCCTGTTGAGAAAGGCAAGGTAAAGGTAAGGGCAAAGGAATATGTGTGCCCCAGCTGCAGCTACACTGTGGATAAGGAAGAATTCGAGCCGACTCTCACCATGAATATCATCTATACCTGCCCTTTCTGCGGAAGCTCTGGCGACACAACCACGGCTTACAAAAGAAAGACATGGCAGGGCGTCCCTGCTTATGTTTTTGAATGTGAAAAGTGCGGCAAGAAGATAGGCATCACAAAAAAGATGAAAGAGCCTAAGAAGTGATTATCTTTCTTTTTTCATCGGGGGAGCTGCTGGAGAACCTTCTGAGATGGCCTTATAGGCTGTCTGCGAAAGGGCCATAGCTCCTGGCATAATAGCTGGATTTTGTCTTTCCGGCATTCTTGATGCATCCTGCAATGAAGTTACAGTAGATTCTGAAGGCGGCTCATATTCGACCTTTCCTACAAAATCAAGATTGCGTCCAAACTGCAGTGAATCTCTGGCTAGTATCCTTGGATCACCACAAGGCGGCTCCGGGCCGGACCTGTCATCACACATCCTTCTTGCTCTCTGCTGCCCAAAATAATCCCCATACCTTTCAGTCCTATAAGCAGGTGTTTTCTCCTGCCTTTCTGGTTTGCCCAGCAATACCTCAAGCTCGCCTGGAAGTGTGCTTGATGTGGCCTTAAGAATGTTGCTCAGGACGCTTTCCCTGTCAAGATAATCTGCAGATCGAAGCGCCTCTGCCTGAGCAGCAAGCTGATTATTCAGACTATAAACAGAGATATCCCTGAAAGGATCTGCCTGAGTCCTCAGGATCTCGCTGCGCACCTGGCCGTTGTCATCTATGACAGCAGCGGTCACATAATGGCTGCCCTGCTTGCTGTAGGTTATGCCGATAGATATGGGGCCGGACCTTACAAGGTATGTGTGGCCCTGCTGCGGCCCTTCTGTTGCTTTTATCATATAGGTTCAAATATATATCAGCTTTTAAATATTTCGAAAAAATTTTTAAACCATGAGGCTATCCTCTATGCTGGGTGATGAAATTCAAGACGATTGTAACCTCAGCATTACCATATGCAAATGGAAGCATCCATATAGGCCATCTGGTAGAGTATGTCCAGACAGACATATTTGTAAGGTTCCTGAGATCGATCGGCGAGGAGGTAGTCTACTGCTGCGCAGATGACACCCACGGCGCTCCGATAGCTATCAAGGCTGAGCAGC
Organism: uncultured Methanosarcinales archaeon; assembly: GCA_964510025.1. Classification (GTDB taxonomy): domain Archaea; phylum Nanobdellota; class Nanobdellia; order Woesearchaeales; family DATDXC01; genus CAZDZV01. The sequence goes on along the minus strand of CAZDZV010000024.1, from coordinate 2,279 downwards.
TTGGTCTAGAGCCAGAGGAGCTCATAGAAAAATTCCATAAGGAGCACCTGAAGGACTTCAATGACTTTCATATCAAGTTTGACTCATACTATACGACAAACAGCAAGGAGAACAAATATTTCTCTGACCTCATATTCAAACGGCTGAAAGACAACGGGCATATATATACAAAGGATGTCGAGATCACCTACTGTGAAAGCTGCAAAAGAAGCCTTCCAGACAGGTATGTGAAGGGGAAATGCCCTAAATGCGGAGCCGAAGACCAGTACGGCGATGTCTGCGAAAAATGCCATTCTACCCATGCCACCACAGACCTGGTAGACCCTTACTGCACCATCTGCAGGAACAAGCCTGTAAAGAAGCAATCAAAGCATTATTTCTTCAGGCTAAGTGATTTTTCTGAGAAGCTTGATAGATGGCTGAGCTCAAACAGAAAATTGCAGCCTGAGATTGTAAACTATGTGAGGAACTGGATAAAAGAGGGGCTGCAGGACTGGGACATAAGCAGGGACGGGCCTTATTTCGGATTTAAGATACCTGGAGAGCAAAATAAGTATTATTATGTATGGCTTGATGCGCCTATCGGGTACATATCAAGCTTTGCCAACACCATTGGCCTGGATGTCAAAAAAGCCGAAGAGCAATGGAACAAGTCCAGGATCATACATTTCATCGGCAAAGACATAATCTATTTCCATTTCTTGTTCTGGCCAGCTATGCTGCAGGCAGCCGGATTCCGCCTGCCAGACCACCTGACTGTGCACGGATTCCTCACTGTGAACGGCCAGAAGATGTCAAAATCAAGAGGCACTTTCCTGACTGCACAGGAATTTCTGAAGGACTATGATGCAGAATTCCTGCGATACTACTATGCTAAGATGCTGTCGAAAAAGATGTCGGATATAGACCTGGACTTCAGGGATTTCAGGGACAGCATAAACAACGAGCTGGTGGCAAACATAGGCAATTTCTGCTACAGGGTAGTGTCTTTCCTGAACAGGTATTTTGGGGGCAAGGTTACAGGCATAGATGTTTCAATAGCGCAGGAGATAAAGGATAAGATCGAGGATATCAAGAATAACTACAGTGATGCGAACACCAATGAGGCAGTGAAGAATATACTTGCCCTATCAGCACTGGGAAACAAATATTTCCAGGAAAATGAGCCATGGAAGCTGGTGAAGCAGGACAAGGAAAGGGCAGCCAAGGTGCTGGGGCTTTGCATAAATCTTGTCAGGAACATCTCCATAGCGGTCCAGCCTATACTTCCTGGATTTTCCGAAAAGCTCCAGAAGCAGCTCAATGAAAACGGGCTGAAGTGGGATGACATAGGCTTTGATTTCAGAAAAAAGATCAACAAGGAAGAGATGCTCATCAGGAAGATTGAGGAGACTGAGAAGAGGATATTTCCGCTAGACCTCAGGGTAGCAGAGATAACAGACGTGCAGGAGCATCCAGATGCGGAAAAGCTCTACATAATCAGGGCAGATATGGGGGAGGAAAGGCAGATTGTCGCGGGCATAAGGCCGTACTATAAGAAAGAGGAGCTAATAGGCAAGAAGATAGTGATAGTGGCAAACCTTAAGCATGCGAAATTACGGGGAAAGGTAAGCCAGGGCATGCTTTTGGCTGTCGATTCCGAGGATGATTGCGGGCTGCTGTATGCTGAGAGAGCTGAGCCAGGCACCAGGGTTGCTCCAGAAGGATATGATGTCAGCAGGGACCAGGTGAACTACGAGCAGTTCTCTAGACTCGACATCCAGGTGAAGCAGGGCAAGGTGCTGTTCGATAGCAAGGTGCTCAAGACCGACATGGAAGATATACGGGCAGAGAAGTTTTCTGAGGGAAAGGTCTGTTAATATGTAATTAGTTACATAAGTATGTAATTTATAACATATTTAAGGAGGAATATTATCTTTTTATGTAATATATATCATAATTATGTAGTAGATTACAGAAAGATTTATATAGTCCTGATGCGGATATGGGGCTGATGAAAGGCCTGAGGAGCCATGTGCTTCACATATACGACCTAAAGGGGATGCCCCAGAAGAGGAAGGTGGGGGCGATAAGAAAGCTATTCGGCTACAAGAACAAGAAAAGGGGGAAGGTATATCATCATAAGGGGATCGTTGATGAGCCAGGCTTCAGGAAGCTGGCCAGCAATGTCATCCTAAGCACAGCAGAACAGGCATTCATTCTGTCAGACTTTTTCAGCAGACATGATATCAAGGCACGGGTAATGAGAGTATGGCTAAGGTAAGGATATGCATAGCGCT
>CAZDZV010000023.1:0-18165 GCA_964510025.1 uncultured Methanosarcinales archaeon | reverse complement strand
TGGAATAAAAGTGATGTATACCACCTAAGTCACAAGGTCTATATCAGAAAAGGTACAAATGCTTTCCCTGCAAAAGCAGCTGATACTAAAAAATTACACCAAGGCTGCTACCTTTATTAGCCAGTATTAATTCAATAAAAAATAAGGAACGGAACCCCCTAGTCCTTCGGACAGTTACACTCCCTTCGGTCGAATTTATTTGGAACTCAAATTTTACTCTACGAGATTTTTTTGCTTCGCAAAAAACCGTTGCACTATCTCTTGGTCTCCGTTTCACTCCGACGAACTTAACATCGATTATGCTCAATTTTTGTTGGCTCGCTTTTAATATAAAAAAGAATAAGTATTTATGGATTAGGCGGAGCGTTCTAGTCTTTCAAATTTTAAGCAAAAACAAAATTCTATTCCTTGAAATTCTTTATCATATTGTACAGGAGTATAACCAGTTACTGCAACACCCCCTTGGTCATCTACTTCTGTTTCTTCTTGATGGTAATCTACATTTAGTGTAGGATTTATTCTTCTGTGGCTAGTTACTTTAATAGTGGGAGAGTATCTTCTATTTCCTACGCTAATGGGTTCTAATGTAACATAATCTTCCTGTAAGTCACCACCTTGTAATTGACTCAAATATTTTGCTACCCTTTCTTGGAGACCTAAAAATAAATGTGGTTTGAATATTGCAACCAAAGAAGATTCTCTAACAGAATCCCAATGATAGCTAGGTGGATTTACACCATAAATAGTGCATTCAGGGTCTCGCCAATAATGGAACTTTAATCCTAGCTTATCACTATCCGATGAATCTTTCAAATCATATATTGTGCAAACTAATTCATTAGCTTCTCTCCCTTCGTTAATTAATGATTCTATATCAAAAGAAACAAAAAGATTGGGCTTATCTAGTAAAGCCATGCGTGGTTTGTTGCATCTGGGCTCTACATCAAAACCACCAAACAATTCCTTCATACGATTAGCAAGTAGAATACTGCTTTGTATAACAAATGTGTCACTAGGAATATCTCCCATAAGAAATCCCTGTTTTAATTCTCCATTAGTCCAATGAAAATCACCTTCAAATCTTTCTTTTAGCCTTGCCACTAATTCGTCAAACAGACCTATTGTGTAATCTAGGGGTTTCCCTATTGTTTTTGCTGCATCTAACCATCCTAAAACTTTCATTCCTCCATCATATCCTAAATTTTGGCTATTGGAGCAAAAAACCCTAAAGTCTGTATCATTTAATTCACCTACTTTTAGGACATTATAGAGCGTGTATAATGTATACAAAATGTGATTAGCTTCTTCTTTTGGAGCAATGTATATTCCATTTGTAGTTCTTACAAATCTTGTTAATCTAGCACAGCGTTCAAAAGAATCATCAAAACTAGGGAGATTTGAAAGTTCTTTTTCTGCTTCATTTAACTCTTGCTCTCTTTGTGAGATGGTTGATTCACTCCTCCAAAATCTTGACCATCTGGATGTCCTTCTTTTTAATCTGGAGGCAGTATTTTCTAACCTTCTTTTTGTCTTACCTAAACCATCATACTCCCTGTACAATTCTTCAATTTTTTCAGGAGTAGTCCCAAATTCATCGAGCAATTCTCTTTCAGTTTTAGTTTCAATTAAGCCTTGGCTTACTAAGAATTCTATGTCAGATTGAGGTAGGTCAATAGATGTTAGAAGAGATTGTGCAAATTTTTGATCACGAGTAAGTTCTTCTAATGTGTGGTCAAATTTATGCCTCCATTCAGAATCATTAAGAAATTTAAACCAATTACTCGGACCAATGTGTCTACTTTCTAATACTTCATTTATACACTGCATATTTTGGACTAACATATTAAAGAGTAACAAGCTTAACTATTTAAATCTTTTCAGAATAGCTACTTGACAGTTAATACTATAAACGCCCCGCCTTTGATATTTTAACGCTCGCCAACAAGAACTTTGCGGACGCAACTTTTGAGAACTTCGTAACTCAAAAGTTATTTAACACCGTGTAAATTCAATAATGTGCGATTTCTTGCTTTTGTGTCCGCATTTGCGCTAACATTTGTCATTGCGGTTTAAGTGCTTCTTCTAATGTAATATGAAATGATCAGCGAATTTATGCTAGTTATGCGGGATAAAACAGCCACCATTGACTCATATAACACCAAGACTTTAATATACTAGTTATTATCTAACAATTTTATGGGAAGTTCAAAGTATAAATGTTCAAAATGTGGATATACTGAACTTCATAGTAAAACTGGGGCAACAACTGCTGATAATATTCTAGATTTCTTCATCAATTAGCTTGTGTATGAACTGGTTTTGTGTATTACTGTTGCTAGGTTTCTCTCCGCGATTTTTTCTAGTAGAAAAAATACATAAAAAGATTTATTGCGATGATAAATTTGAAGTTCTATAATTAGAAAATGGCAGTTTTCATTTCAATATATTTATAAATATGTAATAATCAAATAATAATATGGAAGAAATATATTGGAAATGGGCATTTTTTATTCTATTTATGGTATGGATTATTATTAGAATGCCCTATGCGAAAAAGTCATTAGAAATTAATTCAAAGACTAAAAAGAGAGTTTACTTAGAAAGATTTCTTGTTTTTTTGAATTTTGTAAGCATGATGTTTCTTCCTGTTTTTGTGGTTTTTAGTGCAAAACTTGATTTTGCGTCAATGAACTTACCTTCTGTTATCAGATGGGTGGGATTAATTGTATATGGGGTAAATCTTATATTTTTTGTATGGTGTCATAGAAGTCTTGGAAAAAATTGGTCCTCTGTTTTGGAAATCAGGGAAGACCATAAATTAATTCAAAAAGGACCCTATAAAAGAATAAGGCATCCCATGTATACTTACTTTTGGTTGTTGATAATTAGCCAGGGTTTAATACTCAATAATTCGATTGTTTTAATATATGGTATCTTGGCTTGGGGATTTTTATATTTTTTGAGAGTTAGAAAAGAAGAGGAAATGATGATTGAAGAATTCGGAGATGAATACCAGAAATATATGAAAAAAACAGGAAGATTATTTCCCAAATTCATTTAGATCAAAAAACTGCTCTTTGATTCTTTTTTTTGATATATAGCTTCACCTAATAGACAGAACTGAATTCACAGAAAGGCTAATCTCATTCTTCCGGTGGCAAAGCCCCAGTGCATCTATAGTTAATTACTGCTTTTTTATATGCCTCATACACAACACATGCTGGCATGCAACCTGGCTTTTCTTCTTTTAGAACCATATCAATCCAGTATGTATCTGTATTCTCATTATACATTATGTTGTCAGTTAGTTCTCCTTCATCCACACATTTACTATTTTCAGCAATTTCAACAGCTTCTTCTTCTGTTAACCTTGCACCTGGAATGCAGCAGATGTTTGGAGATATGAAACCAACAACTGGACCGATATTTACTTCATCATCATTGCAGGAATCTCCACCCACAGTATTGAGTGTTCTTCCGCCTTTTGCGATGCAATCGTCTGGGCTTAATTCGGTTTCTGGTTTTACAATTTCCCAGTTTTCAATATTTACTTTCACTTCTTTATCTCCTGAATTAAGATGTAATTTTACATCAACGATATAACATCCAGGACATCTTGCAGCAGTAACACTGTCTATTGTCGCACCTTTCATGGCACCTAAGTATTCAACAGCAATCTTTGCAGCCTTTGCTTGATTTTCATTCAATTCCCAATCTCTTGTGCATGCTCCTATATTCCCATCATAATTATATCCTGCTGCACCTAAACAACCATGCTCATCTTTTTTCCCACCTACTAGTTCTTCATTTCCAAAATTAGAAAAAATAAGGACTATGCCAAGAATGATTATACAAATTACCCCAATCCAAAAACCATTTTTTTTCATAAATTCGTTTGCTTTAATTCATAAACACCTGATTACAATAAAGTGAATATGATATAAATACTTTACTATTGTTTCTACTTAACTTGAAGTTATAATCTTAGGAATGGAAATCTTAGTCCGTGGGACAGTTACAATCCCTACGGTGGGATTTATTGGAAATGGAAATTTTATTCTGGGAATGCGTTTTTCCCACACTGCGTATGGGAAAAGATTTTAGCAGGAATTAAATACAATTGAGTTCTCCCCAATTACAGAAGAGGGGCTTAGTCCTTCGGACATTTTGCCTTTTACTACATAAAAGAATCTATCGGAAGAGAGGTCTCTCGCAATATTTATATACCCAAGTATCTATTTTAAATCAGAGGTGAACAATATAAATAAAAAAGAATGCTGTCCAAAATTTGATCCGAAGAAATGGGACTTAAAAACATACAATTGGAAGAATCTACCTTTCATAAGAGAGTCTGTACCTACCTTTTTCCATACCCCGCTTCCTCCGATGATTGGAAAAAAGATGGTAAAGATGATGAAAGTAGTAGAAGAAGCAAAAGCAGAACTGCCATTGCAAGACTGGCTAGTCCTTTTCCATGATCCCCACCCATTTAAATCTGAAATCTTAATGCAGGTAAAAAAGCCAATTGACGGAGCAGATAATGTAAGCCTGACAGGCACATTTATGGGAAAGGTTTTTAACGGCCCATATAGTGCTATAAGAAGATTCTTCAAGGAATTCGATGCATATATTGAAAGCAAAGGTAAAAAACCAAAGGATTACTACATACATTATGCTTACTGCCCCAAATGCGCGAAAAAACACGGCCACAATTATATGATTTTCTTTGCAGAGGTATAAAATGGAATACAAAGAAGCTAAAAAACCACCTATGAAATTTGTCGGTATTGGAATAGACACATCAGTCCAAAACGCTCCAAAAGACTGCCCAAAGGTATGGACAAAGTTCATGAAAAGATACAAGGAGATAAAGAATTATATTGGCGGGATGAAGAATTATGGTGTAGCCATTAATCCAAATGAAAAAGAATGCACATTTAGGTATATTGCTGCAGCCCAGGTTTCTGAATTTGATGATATTCCTAAAGGGATGGAGAAAGTTGAAGTTCCTGAAGAAACTTGCTTTGTTTTCATCCATAAGGGCAAATTGGATAAATTGGGCAAAACTTATTGGAAGATAATGCAAGAAATCCCAAAAACAAGGATGAAGCAAAAGGAGGAATTCTGGATTGAATACTATGATCACAGATGGAAAGGAGATAAAGACGAATCGATAATGGAGATTTGGATTCCTGTGACCAAGAAATGATATCTAAACTAATTGCATGAATTGCAATTTATGCATAGCCTATCTTAGAGATAAGAACAAATGTCCTGGCTGCAATTTCCAAGGCAAACCTGATTCAGATTATTTCAGAAAATGTAATCTTATTAAAGAAAAGAGTTGGAATTATTGTTCACCTAAATGTGAACAATTTCCTTGTCAAAAGCTGAAGAATCTAAATAAGGAATACAAAATATGGGATGAGCATGATTGAAATCCTACGATTTATTCAAGATAAAGGAATGAGAAGTTTTATTAATAATGAGAAACAAAGATGGATCAAGGATGGAAAGATTTTTTGCGTTCATCGGAATAACTATCTTGATTTAAAATGAAAATAAGTAAAAAACTCTATGTTACTAATCTAAAAGATTGGAGAAAATGGCTTAAAAACCATTCTGAAGAGAATGAGATATGGCTTGTTTATTACAAAAAAGCTTCTGGAAAAGCTAGAATTCCCTACAATGATGCAGTTGATGAGGCTCTTTGCTATGGTTGGATTGATAGTACTGTTAAAAAGATAGATGAAGAAAGTTTTGCCCAAAGATTTACCCCCAGAAGGCAAAAAAGCGTATTATCTGATATGAATAGAGAAAGGATTATTCGTCTTATTAAATCAAAGAGAATGAGAAAACCCGGTCTGGATGCAGTGAAACATGTGTTTGATCCAAATAATATTGATGAAACAGTAAAAATTCCAAAAGATGTTTTGAAAGCTTTAAAGAAAGATAAAAAGGTTTGGAAGAATTTTCAAGAATTTCCTGATTACTATAAAAGGATTCGGCTAGGATATATCGTAAGCCAGAGAAAACATAGTGAAGAAATGTTTAAAAAAGCACTAAATAATTTTATAAAGATGACTAAGAAGAATAAAAGATATGGGATGGTACAGTAATAGCTCAGTGACTGTGCACTTTTTCAACTTCTTCGGAGAACTACGTTTTCCTCGACCACGCTGCGCCCTCTTCCTTTCAGGTGTGGTCGGCATTACAGGAATTATATCCAATCGAGGTCGGCTTAAGAATTGAAGTTATAGGAAATTTTATATAATCCTTCATTATAATTTAATTATGAACTTCAGACCAAATAGAAAAAAACTGATAGTTTCATTCTTAATAGCAATAATAATAACTCTGATTATGTCATTCATTACCGCAAAATTCTTTTGTTTTTCTACTACTCCCACATGTGAACTATGTAAACCTTGCTTGATTAATGATACTGATTGTGAACCATGCCCACCTTGTCCAACAATGACACCATGTAACATGTGGGAAGGAATGATACTTATTCCTAATTTAATTATTGTAGGTAGTTTTACTTTCATAATTAGCTATATTATTTACAGTTTCTTTCAGAAAAGAAAATAAGCCGACTTTTCAGACGAAATCTTTCCATACGCTGTATGGGAAAAGGATTACTGGCCAGGATTCCTGGTTGAAGACCTATAATCCTAGTTTTCCCCTAAGATCAACCATCTTCTTCTCCTGCTCCAATAATATAGACAAAAGTATGAAAGCCCATACGTCTATGCTTGATGCGTAGCTTATAGCTCCAACCTTCTTCAATGGGTATTTGAGCATCTCTTCAAAAACAGCCTTATCCTCCTCCCTTAATGCCTTTGAATATGCTTTCAGCTCTGACAACAATATATCTATGATCATCCTCTGGCTTGATAATGTGTGGCCCATAGCTTATCACAGTACCTTTTTGCATAGCCCATATGCTCAGGAGCTACACCTGCTATTATCTTGTATCTCCTGCTGAGGAACCTGAGGATCTGCCATGCATGCTCCAGTATGTCATGGTTTTCCTTTTCATTTTGATAGTGGAAGAGATGGTTAGAGGTTGTGACAACAACATAATCCCCGCCTATCTTCCTCATTATAGATGGAACCCTTAACAGGACATCCCTGAACTTGTAAAGAAGCTCAAGCTCCACAACATACACCTTGGAGAGCTGTTCCAGGGTTACACCTGGATAAAGCTTATGCGGGTCTGCTGCATTAGCGCAGTCGACCACAAGGCTTGGCGGATGCCTTGCTGCAAATTTCAGCAGCTTGACATTATCGATCCCTGAAATACCTGCAAGCATGGAGGAGAAGATGCTGCCTTGTTTAAATAGCTCACGCGCAGGTGTCAAGTGACCAGTGGCATCGAAAGAAATATTATATCTGCAAAATTATCAAAGCATAAAGCCTAAGCCCACTGGACAGGATGGGGAAAGCTATCTATTAAATGCAAAGCTATCGGCAACACTTCTTACAGCATCCACATACTTGGGGCCTATCTGGCTATCAAGGATGTATTCATTTCCATCTCTATAGGCAGAGATAAGATAACCTATGTGCCCTCTTGGAAACCTGGGCCCACTATACTGCAGGCTAACTACGTTGCGTTCCCCACCAAGGAGGATTTCCAGTCCTTGCCTTACTACATGACCAGCAGCATGCAGCTGCATTGCCCAGAGTCTCTCCCGTTCATCTGCATCCTCAAGATTGGAGCCTGCCACTGCTGCCAAGCTTATATATGAGGGATCTGTTTTCAGAAATTTTTTTGGAGGATAAATAAAAATCCTTTCTTTCCCAGATACCTGCCTATCTTCTCTTCTCCAGCCTTCAGGCACCTCAAAGGAAAACATACCACGGCTATGCTCTGCTCTCATAGAGAATAGAGATTGAACCATGCTTAAATATATTTACATTTTCTAATAGATATTTTCATCATAATAAAGTAGTTACGTTAGAAAAGTTTAAATAGACTGTTTGATTACTCTGAATTATGCCAGCTCTAGTAGAGGCATTACGTGAAGTTGGAGATCTAGAGGCAAGACTTTCTGCAGTAACTGTTATACAAGAGGAGATTGTACTGCCTGAGAAAGGGCATTATGAGGATGTTGAAGTAGGAGAAGAACCGATGGGAGAAGGAAGCTCAATGTCAGATGCCGCTCTTGCGAGTGCATGGAGGCAAAATCCAAGCGGAATGGTGCCTGTTTATGACAAAAGATGGGTAGTAGATAGGCCCAGAAAAGTAATTCAACCCCGAAAGACTGAGCCGGATATGGAGACAAGAATTGCTGCCAGGCACGATCTGGAAAGAATCCGTGATAATTCAGAATGGTATTCAGCTAAATATCAGGCAGGCAAAGCACTAATTAAACAAGATACGCAGTGCAATAGCCAAGAACAAGAAACTGCCATGGAGCAGCTAAACGAACAAAGAGAGAGATGGTTATCTGAATTGTGTCGGGGATATGATGCTATTGCATATAACAGCGAAACTAGACCCAGAAATTTGGAAGATGATCTGTTAACATTAGGTGGAGATCTAAGGGCCAAATTTATTATGGATTCCCCGGAGAAAAGACAAAGGTTTTGTGAACTTACGCACACTTCTTTACCACACCTTCTCTTTCAGGAAGCTGAAAAGGGAAGAGCCCTGACCAGAGAAGAATGGATTCAAATATATCAAGTATATGCTACAGCCGACCATAGGTATACGATAGCTGGAACAAGTTTAAACGAAGCAAGAGATGGGTGGTTAGCCAGATTGTGTAAAGAGTATGATGCAATTGCCTATACAGAATCTGGAGTAGATGAGAGAGGCGGACAACTTGAAGAAGAAATGTTGAATTTAGGCGGTGACCTAAGAGCATATTTTATTTTAGATGGTCCGGAAAAAAGAGAGCGATTTTGCTATCTAACCGGCCAAGATTTAACAAGTTTTCTGGCAGAAGAAGCTCACAGAGGAAGGGAACTAACTGAAGATGAATTGCTCAGGATATACTGGAATCCAGATCGGGAAAGGGTTCATGCTCAGATTGCAGGAAAGCACTTAGGCTACTCAAAAATAAGGATATGGGCTCATGAACATAATCCAGCAGTTGGCTATACTGCCGGAGTAGTGGGTGGAGTAGCAGGTGCAGTAGCAGCCTCTGCAGGAATTAGTTACATTTTTCCAAACCATGCATTATCTGATATGGAGGCTAACGCAGTGGCTATAGGATCTTTTATTTTGGGATCGATAACTGCCATAGCTGTTTATATTACAGGAAGTATAAGATATGCAGAAAAGCAATGGGCTATTCTTAACAGGCCCTTTAAATAATCCGGCTTCTAATAGATCAATATGGCTAAAGAACTCATCTTAGGTGTGAGCTTTGAGCATATGGGTAACCTTGATGTCTTTCTGTTCAAGACAGGCATCTTTGCCTTTGCGCTGTTCCTGGTACCAGTGTGGCCTGGATTTGCAAGATGGGCAATGGCAACACATTGGGGATGGTTCCTGGCAATATTTGTTATATGCTGGATGGCTATCATGCCGAAGCTGTGGAAATAATTTTATAAATGATCCCAAAATTCTGACATAGATGCAGCTGCATGACAAACCTGTAACATTGTATGATCCTTCCGGGGCGGCCATCGGCCCTGGCCACAGGGAATACAGGGCAGTGAAGCTTATGCATGACATCGATGAGCAGGAAGCCCAGCTGCTCCTGGAAATAATGAGAAGGGCGATGGACCAGCCTGAAAAGTATTTCAGGCAGTGCTATGATAATGGACTGATTGGTTCAGTGCCTAAATGGAAAAAAGCTGAGCTTAGGCAGTACCAAAAATCCGGAAAAAAATCACTAAAAAGGTGGATCGATGCAGAGGGATATGATCCTGTCTGGAAAGTGAATGGAAGGGTGGCCAAGGACCTAAGAAAAGATTTTGTGGGTGCAAGAAACAGGGCATTCCGGACCAGAAGAAACCTGATGCCTCTGACAAGCTGCTTCTATGATATCGGCATGAGGGAGCAGATAGATCTCTTCAACACAGTGCACAGCGACTACAGCGTGCAAAGGATAGGCGGAAGCATGGCTGTCCAGGCTGTATGCGAGCTTATCCCGGGAAGACTGGTTGCGACATTACAGGCTGGCAGGACAAGGAGGATAGAGATACAGGCTTATAACAGAGGTACAGACTATCTTGAGCTAAGGGTGGACATTTCAGATGAACCATCTATAACAGGGTATAAGGTTAGCAGGACTGCCGGAGCCCTGGATTGCTGGCCGTTCCTGAAGATTGACTTCAGTGATCCGGAAAATCCTGTCGTGAAATACCTTACAGCTGAAAGTGAACCTCACTCAGACGGCTGCCCTGTTAAAGACAACAAGATATTCCGGGCGTGGAGAGCAGATTTATGCCTGGTCGGAGGAACACAGCTTGAAAGGCTGATCCAGTGGACAAGGGAAGAAAATCATTTTGAAGAGATGGAGACGCATCTTTAGGTATTGCCCGGCTAGATGATATGCCCCCAGCGGGATTTGAACCCACGTCCTCGCCTCGAAAAGGCGAAATGATTGGCCGGACTACACCATGGGGGCACAGCAGTTGAAAAATATTAATCTGTTTAAAAAGCTTACTGAATTTAAAGAGATTCTGTAAACATATCTTGGGAAGTGCTTATGATGCTGCCTCAGATCTTCCTATCCCTTCTCCTGTATCCTGAGAGCCACGCAGAAACATATTCATACCTAAGCTTTCTTCCAAGGACTTTCTCCGCCTCAATATGGAACTTTTTTCCGCTATAGACAAGATAAGGCTTCTCCTCTGCTATCTGCCTGAATATATTCTCAGTTCTTTTGATAGCCTTCAGCTTCTCCCTGGTTATCATCTGGTCGCTTACAGCTGACACCCATTTAAATTTTTTGGAAAATATTATATATAAGAAAAAAAAGGATCTTGATATGAAGCCGCACCTCATGCCGCACTACATAATAGAGTCTTTCTTTATCCTGGGCATAATATCTGCGCTGTGCTTCAGGATAATAATAGTGTTCCAGCATATAAGGCCAGAATGGGTAAGGCCTGTCTGGTATGTTGCGATAATCGGCTACATTTTCTTCTTCCTGTACAGGTATGAAATCTCTGCGAAAAGAAAGAAGGCTGTTGATGAATACGACCTTATAGGCAAGATCAAAGGCAAGAAAAAACTTACAAGAGAAGAAAGGGATGTTACATTATACCTTCTTACCTCACTGGACAAGAGCATGGAAAGGTGGAACTATCTCTTCATATTTGCTTTTTCTATCATCGCCGTTATAGTGGACATCATCTTGACGTATTTCATATAGGCAGAGGCTATCGTGCCAATCTGACTCCAACATGCTGCGTACAACCGCTGATCTCTGTCACCAGCAGAGTATCAGGCACAGCTTGGTAATGGGCCCCTGTTTGATGACTTCAATTTTTAGAAAAAAATGGGCCCACGGAGACTTTCAGATTGCTTTTGAACTCCGGACCTCCGGCTGACTTAAGCCGGATATTTAGAACGTGGCCATATAAGACCGGCGCTCTAACCAGACTGAGCTATGGGCCCATTGCGCTTTAAGAATAAGTATTTTGTTTATAAAAGTTTTGGCTAGCACTCATACACTCTTTTAAATTTCCTGCCTTTTCGGAAAGCCTCAGCAGCTTTGCAGTATACTTTCCTGCCGCATGATGTAGGGTATTTTCCAGTGAGGCAGCCTAGGCAAAGGTCTTTCTTAGGAAGGCCTATAGACCTGACCAGTCCGTCGATATTATTGTAAATGAGAGAATCTGCACCTAAATCCCTGGCTATCTTATCCAGGACCTTCTGCGACGTCTCTTTAGGATCAAGATGCTTCTCGTAATGGGGCAGCAGCAGCTCACCTACAGTTGACATATCTATACCGTAAAAACATGGTGATTTTATAGGAGGGCAGGTCACCCTCACATGCACCTCCTTGGCTCCGCCTACCTTCTTGAGATGCCGCACTATCTGCTTTGAGGTTGACCCTCTTACTATGCTGTCATCTACCAACAGCACCTTCTTGCCTTTCAATATCTCCTTAATTGTAGTGTATTTGTTCTGCACCTTGTCTGCTCTTGATACACCTTCAATAAATGTCCTTCCCACAAACCTGTTCCTTATGAGGCCTTCCATAGAGGGGATGCCAAGCTCGTATGCAAAGGCGTCTCCAGCAGGTTTGGCAGTATCAGGCACAGGGACAACTATATGGTCCTTGGTTATATCTTCAGTCTCGATCCTTGCCAGCTGCTTGCCAAGGTTTGTACGTGTGATATAAACAGATCTTCCGTTCAGCACAGAGCTTACGTTTGCAAAGTACACCCATTCAAACATGCAGTGCGCCCTCCTGGAAGACTTGGCAAACCTTTTGACCTGGATGTTGCCGTTCTGCACTGTTATCACCTTTCCGGGATCCAGCGATCTGCAGTCATGAAGACCTATGTTGGAAAGGGCGTTGCTTTCAGATGCTGCAAAAAGGTTGCCATCCTTTATGGAATAGCATAAGGGCCTGATGCCAAGAGGATCCCTGCATACAGCAAGGTCACCGTTTGCGTTTATAAAACATATATTATAGGCGCCATCGAACTGCCTGCTTATGCCTGAAAAGATGTTCACCAGCTGGGGCCTTCTGCTGCCCTTCAGCTCTCTTGAAAGGTAATGCATCACTATCTCTGTATCCCCCTTAAGTATGATATGGTACCCTGTCTTTTCCATAAGCTTCTGCTTGAGCTCAGGATAGTTTGTGATGGTGCCGTTGAAGCAGAAGCTGAACCATTTCCACATCCTGCCGTGCTTTCTTTCAAAAGGCTGCGCATAGCTCCGCTCATTCTCGCCAGCAGTCGCATACCTTACATGGCCTATGCCCTTGTTTCCGGCATATCTGGAGAAGATAGAGATGCTTCTTTGCAGGTTGCTTGTCCTGAAAACCTCATTGACAGTACCTATGTTCCTATAGGTATCGATAAGTTGCTGGCGCTTCCTGTTGAAGGTTGTCACGCCGGCAGATAGTTGGCCCCTATTCTGAAGGTTAAGGAGCAGCCTATAAAGATAGAACAGCGCTTTCTGGTTTTTTTCCTTTTTCAAGGCTACTGCAGCTACGCCACAGGATTCATGGATATCATCCATAAGCAAAATAATTTCAGGGCCCTTTATAAAGGTTTTGCTGCATGTTCAAGAATATTTATATAGGATGACATTTTCAAGGAAATAAGGGGGAAGATGAGCGGTATTTTTGGGGTTGTATCAGCAGACAACTGTATTCCTGACCTTTACTACGGTACAGACTACCACAGCCATCTTGGAACTGAGTTTGGCGGCATTGCCTTCATCGATAAGGACATGCCTGTAAAGAAGATACATGACATCTCTCATTCGCAATTCAAGTCAAAATTCTATGAAGGGGGAGAGATAATATCGAGCAATATGGCTATCGGTGTTATCTCTGACAAGGATCCTCAGCCGCTGGTCTTCAAGAGCAAGTTTGGAGAGTTTGCTATCGCCTGCGCTGGTTTGATAACAAACAAGGAAGCGCTGGAGAAGGAGCTCATAAACAAGGGCATTTCTTTCAGCGAGATATCTGACCATGACATCAATACCACAGAGCTTGTGGCCAACATGATTAACCAGGGCAGCTCTATAGTGGACGGAATCGAGCAGATGTACGGCAAAATAAGCGGCTCTGTATCTTTGCTTCTGCTAACGAAAGAGGGCATATATGCTGCAAGGGACATGAATGGTGTCACCCCGCTGGTGATAGGGGAAAAGGAAGAAGCTGTAGCAGTTGCAAGCGAAAGCTGCGCCTTCCCCAACCTTGGGTACAGGACAAGGAAGTTCATAAACCCTGGAGAGGTCGTTTTCATAAGCAAGAAAGGGATAGAGGTCAAGAAACAGGGAGACAGCATAAAGAAGATATGCGCTTTCCTCTGGGTTTATACTGGATTTCCTGCCTCAGATTATGAGGGCATCAATGTTGAAGAGGTTAGAGAGAACTGCGGAAGATACCTGGCAAAAAGGGATGATGTGGAGGTAGATGTTATCTCAGGTGTCCCTGACTCCGGAACAGCGCATGCTATAGGCTATTCAATGGAATCCGGCAAGCCATATAGAAGGGTATTGCTGAAATATACCCCTGGCTATGGGAGAAGCTACATCCCCCCATCCCAGGATGTCAGGGATAGGATTGCGCTGATGAAGCTTATAGCTAATGAGCAGATAATAAAGGGCAACAGGATAATATTATGCGAAGATTCAATTGTAAGGGGAACTCAGCTCAAGAACTTTACGATAAACAAGCTGAAGGATGCTGGAGCCAAGGAGGTGCATGTGAGGCCTGCATGCCCCCCTTTGATGTTTCCATGCATATACAACCTCTCTACAAGAAGCATAAATGAGCTGGTGGCCCGGAAGGCTATAAGGGCATTAGAGGGAAAAGACATAGATGATGTTTCTGAGTACCTGGATCCCAATTCAGAGAAATACAAGAAGATGATAGAATGGATAGCAAAGGACCTTGGTGTTACGACATTGCGCTACCAGCTTATAGATGACATGGTAAAAGCGATCGGCGTGCCTAAAGAGAAGCTTTGCACATACTGCTGGACAGGCAAAGGTGTCCAGAAAAGTCTTGACAGTTATTAATATTCCAAAGACATTCTCGCTATGCCAAGCTTAAGAAGCTCCTCTGCAAGTGCATCTATATAATTAAGGAATCTCCTGTGCTTTGAGCTTTTCATAACAGTTGCCAGTTCATCTCTTATCTTATAATTCTGCCTGAAAAAATCAGAATAGGATCGCAGATTAAAAGTGTAGAACAGCTTAAAGCAACTATCGAACAAATTATGGGCTTTCCGCACCATCTCGGATATTTTTCTGTCTTTTGTAGGGATATGGTTTTCACTTTCTCTGAACCAGTATTTTATCTGGTCCAGGATATCGTCCATCTTATAGATAACATTATACATCTTCAAGGTCATATCCTTATAGCCTATCTTATTAAGGGTCCTTAGGTTATAGGCAAGAAGCTTGGTAACCTGCTTATGAACCTCCATCCCGAACTGCTCAAGTTTGGGGTATCCTTCTTCTGTAGCCTTTACAAGCTCAGCTATAGCTTCAGCCATAATGACAAAAGACCTTTTCAGAGATATATCGAATTCCTCTGTGGATTCTTCTGAAAGGTTCTTTAGGGTGCAAGATTCCCTTGTTGTATTGACTATCTCAAATCCCATCAACCTATCTGCCTCCTCAGAAACAAGGTTCATCATGGTCATTTCTGTTTTTCGTCTACAGTGATATGCTATATTACTTTTGAAATGAAGATTTAGGGTATCATAGCCGTTAATGTAGACATTCCTTATGATAAACAAGATGGAGCGGGCTTCCATGTCTGGCAGCTCGATAGTAATCTCTTTCTTTTCTTTTACTATTTTGGCAGAACAAATAACAAGGCCTCCCCTGTCATCGATCATCTCAATTTCATCGCCTTTCTTTATTCCTTTTTGCCGAACCCAGCTTACAGGCAGGCTAACCATCAGGGTCGAGGGACCCTGTTGTACAACCTTTCTTTTCATTGCAGGGTGGAAAGTGAGATGGATATTTAAATTTTATTAATCTTATTCGAATATTCGAATAGATTATTATTATATTAGCATAAGGTATATATAATCCATGACATACTATATGGATATAATACGATGTTTCCAAAAAAAGACCTTCTCATACTAAGTAGTCTGAGACAAAACGCAAGAATTTCACTGACCAACATGAGCAAGAAGACAAAGATACCTATTTCTACAATATTTGACAGGCTTAAGACTCATGAAAAAAGCATAATAAAAAAGCATACTTCTCTTATAGACTTTGAAAAATTGGGCTTCAACACCAGAGCAAACATATGCTTCAAGGTTGACAAGGAAAAAAGGGGTGCGTTCAGGGAATACCTGGTAAGGCACCAGAACATCAATTCGGTCTTCAAGATAAACAACGGCTATGATTTCTTGGTTGAAGCCATATTTAAGCATATAAAAGATATGGAAAATTTCTTAGAAGCAATTGAAGAAAGGTTTGATGTCAGGGAAAGGAAGGTATATTACCTTATAGAAGACATAAAAAGAGAAGAGTTCATGAGTGATGCCGTGTCAGCTGACTTAGTAACTACCAAATAATAAAAACTTTTATAATCTGATAAATATTCCCGGGGTTATGCAACCTGATGAGCTGACCAGACTTGTTGAAAAACACTATCCTGCCACTACAGGCGCCATTCGCAACGATATAGATCCCGGCTATGCTGAACGTTTATTTAGAGAGCTTGCGCTGACACCTGCGCCTTCAGGATGCATAGCTGAGCTTTCTATCACTCAAAGAAGGATAATCTCCGGATTCGGGTGGGATCCGAGGCATTACAAGGTAACCTTGAATCCAAAGGGCCAGGTAACCATAATCTTCGGCGATCTTGACAAGAAGGCAACCGACATAAGCTTTGTGCCGCATGGTGACCAGATCTCTTTTGTTCCTGACGTACAGATGAAAGGCTGGCCAGGATATGCGCACGGAAGAGACAAGTCAAAAAACTACCTGCAGGTGTATCCCAGCCACAAATGGGGTCTGAAAAAAGGAGATTCTGTAGCTGCTGCTATGTATGCCTATAATCCTACAAGATATTCTGATGCATGCGGCACTCATCCTGGTCTTGACCTGTTGGTAAGGGGCATGGTAAGATGCGTACGGAGACCGCACAGGAACAGGGAAAAGCTTACCGAAAATGAACCCTCACCTTTTGTATTTGAATATGAAGGAAATATAGAGATACATCCTGAAGAGACAGTCATAATATTTGACAACGAGCATTTTTATGACCCAGGCGACCTGCCAGTGATAGAGGCAGCCTGCGCAGATGACAGGGCAGGAGTAGCCGCCTCTCTTTTGGCTGCCAAGCTGCTCTATGGCGCTGCTGTCCAAGAAGGCATGAAGATCGTCATCAACTGCCACTGCAATGAAGAAGGTCCGGCAGACGGGGTGATGAACTGGGCTGATGACGCAGCCTATGGAAATATCCGGGCCATAATGCGGAATAAAGAACCTGCGCCCACCGCGATAGTGATAGATGGACATGTAGTTAAAGAAAATACCAGGCTAGGTGTTGGCGCCTTATATGCTTTGAGGACAGGAGCTGGAAAGGGAAGCAAGACCCCTGTCAATCTAGGTGCGTTTCTCCGCCTTGCAGCAGCATCCAGTGATCTTGGGGTCAGGCTAGACCTTAACCAGGAATATGTCAGCAGGTCTAGTGATGTAGAACTTAAATATTATCAAAACCTTCTGGTCATTGGCTATCCGATAGACCGCCCCACATAATGCCTGAAAGAGTCGATATAAGAGACATAGCCAATCTTGCAAGGTCTATCGCTTTTGTTACGCTTGCACACACACTTGAGCCTGTAAGGGCAGGCTATCTAAACCTAAGACAAGATGAATTCCGTAACTCAGGTAATTGAACTGGCTCAACAGCTGATTAGCATAGAATCAGATCATGATAATCCAGAAGGTATCCAACATGCTGCTTCCCTGGCGTGCAGATCCCTGCATAGCGCCAGAAGGCCCATGGTGTATTCAAGAAATGGCTATCCTATGATATATCATGCACTTCGTGAGAGGCCAAAGTTGATACTCTCCGGGCATCTTGATGTTGTGGTTGATGATGCCAGACACTATAGCCCTCCAAGGATCGCAGGCAGGAGACTATACGGAACAGGATCCCTGGACATGAAAACCGCTGTGGCGGCATTCATAAACCTTATGAACAACTATGACCGGCAAAGGCCGCCTGTCGGACTTCTATTGACAAGCGATGAAGAGATCGGAGGTCTCCATGGCGCAGGATATGCGGTAAGAGAAGGCTTGCTGGACCTTTCAGGATGCCAGCTTGTGATAGCCGGCGAGCCCACTGATCTTGACATAGTCAACCAGGAAAGAGGCATCTATTGGTTGGAGGCTACAAAAAAAGGGAGATCATCACATGGCGGATTGCCGGGTCTTGGGGATAATGCGCTTGTATCCATGGCCAGCTGCCTTGATCAGATGATGCAGAGATACAACAGAAACAATGATACAGGGGATTTCACTACCTCACT
>CAZDZV010000022.1:0-19224 GCA_964510025.1 uncultured Methanosarcinales archaeon | reverse complement strand
GCAGCTACTGCCCAATTATTTCATAAGACAGTCAAGAAAATAATGCTAACTTCTTCTTTAATCACTTTGTTTGCGAGTATCTCAGGGTTATTTGTTTCATATTATCTTAATTTTGCCACAGGCCCAATAATTGTGCTTATTATTTCTGCGGTGTATTTGTGCGGGATTTTTTTGTCTAAGTTGAGTGTGCCCTATTCTAATTAAAGCTCCCGAAAAAATTGAACTTAACATCTATTAAGCGTAGTTTTATTACGTTTAATAGGGGATATTAACTGAAAAAGCGTAATAGTTATATATGATAGGCCTTTTGTTCTATATAATGTCAGAAAAGCCAGAAAACTGGAGAAAATTGCTAGTTGATGAATGCAAGCTAAAAGGCTATTCAAAGAAAACAATTGAGAGCTACATGCACCACCTTAAGAAATACTTTGAGTCTAAAAAATCTCCAAGAAACTACTTACTTTCACTCATTAACAAAGGTAAGTCTGATGAGACAGTCAGATCTGCAGGATTTGCCATCAAATTCTACCTAAAGGCAAGCAGCGATGATTCACAAGATATTGATTCAATTATAGGTAAAATACCGAATATCAAGAGGGAAAAGAAGCTTCCGACAATCCTTTCAAAAGAAGAGATAGAAAAGATGATTTTGGCAACAAACAACCTTAATCACCGCCTTATCATAAAGATGGGGTATTCTTCTGGTTTGAGGTCAAGTGAAATAATTGAACTTAAATGGTCAGATATTGATTTTGACAGAAATACAATCCATATTAAGAGGGGAAAAGGAAAGAAAGACAGGGTTGTCATGCTTTCAGATAGAGTAAAGGAAAATTTACTAAATCTTTCTCATGTAAAGCAAGGGCATGTTTTTGTAACAACAAGAGGAGGAAGATATACTCAAAGAACGATCCAAAAGATTATAGAAAATACAGCAAGAAAAGTAGGCATTAAGAAAAGAATTACACCGCATACCTTAAGACACAGTTTTGCAACACATTTGCTGGAAAGAGGCACAGATATTCGATATATTAGGGATCTATTAGGCCATTCAGATATCGCAACAACCTTGGTATACACAAAAGTATCACAAAGAGACCTATCCAAGATTAGAAGCCCCCTAGATGATTAAAGAGCTAGAGTGAAACGGCATTCATCCCGCAACTGAAGTTATGGGTATTCTGCCTTACTTTTTGCAAAAGCAATCTTGCTTACGTTTGTAACTACTATTGTATAATAAAAAGAAAAGCTTTATAAAATAATTTCTATTCCCACAGACAAAATGCATGAACATATTGGAAGCCATACTGAGGATTACGATGGAGGGCGGCTTTTGGCCGGCCTGCAAGCAAGACTGCCTTCTCCTATTAGAGAGGATATGCTAGCTGTTTGGAAATTTGGATTAGGTTTGACAGCTCCAGAGCATGTTGAATGGGAGGCATCTGTGCCTAAAATAAGCTGCGGCACCCTGGCTGCAAGGATACAGCCAGAGGAGGGCGCGCCTGCTCTGGAGATCGGAGCGCTTGCAGCAGGTGAAATGACCGATGCTGTTCCAGTGCCTCTTGCATTCAACAGGGGGGTCGCTCTTAGCCGGAATGAGGTGCGAAATTATGCTATCCATAGGCAAGTTTGTGCCGAGACCGGCAGAGAGTCTGTTCTTGACAGACCGATGACACTAGCAGACTATGTCCAGGGAAAGCTGGATCGGCATGGTGTTCAAGGAGAGGTATTATCAAGAATACCTGTTTTTGATGTAATCGCTGTTTTACCTGCTCCCCAGCACAGGACAGATTATGAGGTGAATATAGTGCCATCAATGCAAACAGACTGCACATGGGCACATTATCTGGTTATCCAGGACAAAGCTTTGGAGTTAGGAGCTGTAAGTGATGCCTCAGCCAGCAGACAAATCACAGACCAGGCCGAGGGGGGGAGCTACCCATATATCAGCGCAACATATGCTGCAGAACTGAGCGATGTTGAAAGATTTATGATGCCTGGTTCCAATGCAGGGCATATTGTAATTGTCTCATTTCCCTTTAAGGGTTATTATGGTGGATTTGACTGGAGCGCATTTATGGACAGAAGAACCAGCCCTGATTTTTTTGGCTATAGGAGCGTTGCACACATAGGAGACATGGCTCTGGGTACAGGACAAGACAGCGGAATAAGGCCAACGAGGGTGGAGCTCGATTATGATGATACCAGATGCCCAGCCGTCTACCACATTGTCTGCCTTGGGCTGAAAAGAGGGGCTGAAAACATAACACATGAGCTGATAGGCCAGGCATTCCAAAAGATGAATTGAAAACCTTTATATACCATCTAGGGTTATGTTCTGATATGATCAACCAGATTTATGGGCTTATTGCCTTGATAGTCCTAAGCGCTTTTTTCTCAATGTCTGAGACAGCCCTTTTCTCGCTGAGCAGGATAAGGCTAAGGACGCTGCTGGCCAAGAAAGTCAAGGGAGCAGATACCATAAAGAAGCTGAAGGATAATCCGCATAAGCTTCTGTCTACAATACTAATCGGCAACAACCTTGTGAACGTGGGGGCTGCCTCATTGGCTACTGCAATAGCCTTCAAGATAATCCCTGACTATGCAGTTGCTGTATCAACCGGGGTGCTTACGCTTGTAATACTGATCTTTGGGGAGATAATACCCAAGTCATTTGCTACGCACAACAATGAGAAGATAAGCCTGTCTGTGGCCAGGCCGATAAGGTTTCTTAGCCATCTTCTGGCGCCTGTCATCAAGCTACTTGACCTGATCACAGGCACTTTCGTAAAACCGGTCAAGAAGCCGGCCTTGACAGAAGAAGACCTCAAGGCAGCTGTCGACATGGGCAGGGAAGCAGGATTCATAAAAGAGACCGAGAAGGACCTTATCAAGAATATCTTCAAGTTCGATGACGTGAATGTGTCTGAGATAATGACACCAAGAACAGACATGTTCTGTGTCAGCGTGGATAGCACGCTCAGGAAAGTCCTGCCTTCTATCATAAGGGCAAACTACACAAGGATACCTGTCTACGAGGGAAGCCTGAACAGGATAGTGGGCATACTGAATATGAAGGATCTGATCCCCATACTAAAGAGGAAAGAGATTGATATTCCGGTCAAGAAGATAATGTACAAGCCCTTTTTTGTCCCGGAAAACAAGAAGGTGGATTCTCTACTCAAGCAGTTCAGGAAAAGAAAAGAGCACATGGCTATAGTGGTAGATGAGCATGGTCTGGTGACCGGGCTGGTGACGCTTGAGAATGTCATTGAAGAGATAGTCGGAGAGATAAAGGACGAGAAGGACAGGCTTGATCCGCATGTGAAGAAGCTAAGCAAGGATACATGGGATGTACTGGGCAAGTCAGACATAGAAGAGGTCAATGAGAGGATGAAGTCTAGATTCCAGGAAGCTGAGGATTATGACACTATTTCCGGACTGATCCTGGATAAGCTGGGCAGGATACCTAAAGAAGGGGAGAAGCTTGTTGTAGATAGATATAATATAGAGATAACAGAGATGGAAGACCACAGGATAGTAAAAGTAAGAATAAAAAAGAAATGAATCAAGACCGATAGGCTTTTGCCATCTGTTCCAGCGTCAATGTTCTGTCCACATGATTGACAAGTCCTTGGCCACCGAATACATCAGCAGATAATCTTGCAACATGCGCGCTGACAATATCCACTATCCCGTCCATGAGGGCAATGAACGGCTCGTCTCCTGTATTATGGTAATCTTCTGTCAGGCTTGCTGCATCCTGATCTATAAGCGGCTGCAACCAGCTCCTGGGATCTGTTATCTCACCTTGCGGCACTACCTTGCCTTTTGATCTTGCTTCAATCTCTCCTGTGAATATCCTTTTCATCAGGCCGATCCTTTCTGAGGCATCTGCCCATCCTGGATTGTCTGTAAATATCTGCTGCCTTGCGTATGCTGTCATCCAAAGCCTGAGATCTGTGTCTATGTTGACCTTTCTGGCACCAGCAGCAACTGCCTGCCTCAACACGCCTTCATGCATGCCCTGCGGTTTCTTATCGCCAAAATCTCCGCCATGCTGTTCTATCCTGGCGATAGCTTCCGGAGGAACTGTTGAAGAGCCATGGCTGACCAAGAAATGATTTAGGTTCATTCTATACGCATAAAGCATCTGATAGACCTGAGACAGGATTGCAGTCTTGACCTTGTCAGTCTCTCCTTTAAACGCGCCATGCGATGTTCCGTATGAGATGGCGCATGCGTCTGCTCCGGTCAGCCTGAAGAAAGCAGGGACAATCACCGGATCTGTATACTTCGATTCTTTGTGCTCTACCCAGCCCTCGACACCAGCGAGCTGACCCAGTTCACCTTCTGTACTGATGCCTAATGCATGGGCCATAGATGTTACAGCTTCGGTCGCAGCAAAATTTTCTATGACTGTATATTCCTGTTTACCTTCAGGCAGGTCTTTATAGTTATGTTTTTTGCCTGAAGCGTCGATCATGACTGAAGAGAATCTTGCATCGATGCATTGCCTGGCAGTCTCTTCATTGCCGTGATCAAGATGCAATGCAAACATGCCCTGATATTGCGCATCCTTGCATGCTCTCAACAATATCTCCCTGACAACAGCAGGACCGCCTGTAAAGCTGCATGCTCCTGCACTGGCCTGGATAACCCCAGGAGCCTCAGCCTCCATCAACCCTCTTAATATGCCCAAAGCCTGTGCATAGAAATTCACATTATATGCTCCAATTGCGCAAGGTGCTCCGCTCAATGACCTTTCTTCAGCAGCCCTCAGCATAGGAACCATAGAAAACAAAGGTGCCTGATATGCAACCATTTTATATCCCCCCTTATATTTTATATAATGTTAAATAATTGAAATCTATTTAAATGTTTCTATTCTGGAATGGTTAATTCCCGTTAAGATTACGGGCAACATAATCTTGGGCTTGTCCCAGAAGCTGGTGAGATGGTTTTCCTCCTTCAATTAGATAATCTGCGCATAAACCAATGAGGCCGCTCAAGCCAGATCCTTCGGCAGTTAGCTTGTGCTTATCCAACGGAAGGCTTGTGCTGCCTAAATCAATCCTTTTCCAATGCTTTCCAAGGTCTCCTTCTTCCAATCCTTCTTCTGGTCTGTAGATAATATTTTTCCCTACGTCTCCGCCCGAAGCGTCTGCTATATCATGGCCAACACTAAACCCAAATTTATTGAAAAGGCCTGCAAAATCATCCCATTCGCGGAATTGAGTCTGTGTTTTGTGATATCCCTCATCGTAATATACTGTAGGCCATCCTTCTGTGCCTTCAACATATTGATAGCTGTGGCCTTTTATTCCTGGAAGCATAAACATCCCCAGGGGAAGGGGTATATGGCTTTCTGAATAAGTCCCATGCTGAACTGCACTTCGGTCAAGCAGGTACATGAAAAGGTTTTTGAAGAACATGTATTGATGCTGGGTTGATGTTGGCCAGCCTCCAGCGGCATCCCAAGCCACCACCCTTCTTGCAACTGTTATCATTCTGTTATTTGATATCCTATTGATCGGGCCCTGAACTGCCCCTGGCTGTGATGAAAAAACATAAGCTTCCTGCCCATCACCGATATGGGTCCATTCTGTTCCGGTACTGGCCTGTAATGTGGTTTTAATGATTTCAGTAAGTGGCGGCATATCAGTAAGTGGCGGCATATTGGAAAGTAATCAAATGAACAATATTAATGTTTTTATTCTGGAATGGTTAATTCCCGTAAAGCTAACTGATGCGAATATTTATAAAAAAATAATAAATACCTACAGGCAATGAAAGTGATCAGGATCCCATCCTCATTAGGGGGCATGGACAAAGGAAAGGGCACAGAGCTCGCTCCTGCTGAAGTTATGAAGCAGACAAACGAGCTGTTTTTTTCAGAAGATGGCTGCATGCCTGTCTTTGAGCAGGAGGAGATAGAAGTCATAAACGGGAATATCGACGAGACCAACGAAAATATCTACTGCAAGGCCAAAGAGGTACTGCATAGCACCTTAAGGCCCATGTTCTTAGGAGGCGACCATTCGATCACCTTCCCTCTGGTAAGGGCTTTTTCAGAAGTGTACCCGAGAAATCCCGGGATCATAATATTCGATGCCCATCCGGATGCTGAAAACGATTTTATGCCGCCAACCCAGGAGGATCTGCTGTGTGCCCTGGTCAACCAGGATGTGATAAAAAAAGAGAACATCCTCATAGTGGGCATAAGAAACTGGGATAAGAATGAGATTGAGTTTATCCGGAAAAATAAGATCAAATACTTCCCTATGAAGGAGATCGCAAGAGAGGGGCTGCAGGAGATATCTGAGTCCATGATGGCTGTAGCAAGGGGGTTTGATTCACTGTATGTGAGCATCGATGTTGATGTGCTGGATCCTGCATTTGCCCCTGGCACAGGCTATATCGAGCCAGGAGGACTGACAACCAGGGAGCTGCTGTTCATGCTGCACCGCCTAAAGAATATTAGAAACCTAAAGGCCTTTGACCTTGTCGAGATCAACCCGAAGAGAGATGTCAATAACCTTACCACTAAGCTCGGTGCAAAAATATTGGTTGAGTTGTGTTGATTATTTTTTCTTGGATGCGTAATATATCATATACAGAGCTGCCAGTCCAACCAAAACATACACGATGTCCCTCAGGACAGGCACAGCGCCCAGCAGCCATTCAACCAGGTCGAATCCGTTGAAAAGACCGACCAGGCCCCAGTTAAGGCCGCCCACTATCACCAAAACAAATGCTATCCAGTCTAATGCGGTTTTTTTTGCCATTTGACCACCCCAAGGCTGTCTATATTGAAAGTATATATAAACTTTTCTGTGGAAAAGAACAAAGTTTAAATAAAATCTGTTGTTATGAATGGTTGATGAGCATCGAGTTTCGAAGCACAAATAATGCATCTGAAACAGTGAGCTTCAAGCAGGCTTTGCTTAGGGGCCAGGCTCCAGACTATGGGCTATATATGCCTATGAGCATCCCCAGGCTCAGGAAAGAGGATATAGCAGGATTCAGAAAAATGGGGTACCATCAGATAGCTTTTGAGATATTGCGCAGCTTCATAGGGGATGAGATTGAGGAAGAGGCACTGAAGAGGCTTTGCAAGGAGTCCTACAACTTTGATGTACCGCTGGAAAAGGTAATGGACCATCTCTATATCATGAGGCTGGACAGAGGGCCTACAGCATCTTTCAAGGATTTTGCAGCAAGGCTCATGGCCCGGCTCATGGACTATTTTGCAAAAAGGGAGAGCAAAACCCTTACTGTGCTCGTGGCAACTTCTGGCGATACAGGCGGGGCTGTAGCAGACGCTTTCTATGGCTTTGAGAACATCAATGTGACGGTGCTGTTCCCTGAGAAGGAGGTTACAGACAGGCAGCGAAGGCAGATGACCACATTAGGCAAGAATGTCAGGGCGATAGCTGTCAGAGGGACTTTCGACGACTGCCAGGCCATAGTGAAGAGGGCATTCAATGATAATCAGCTGGATGAGCTGCATCTTACATCGGCAAATTCGATAAATTTTGGAAGGCTTCTGCCCCAGATAGTGTATTATGTGTATGCATATTCCAGGGTTTCAGAAAAGGATATCACCTTTTCAGTACCATGCGGCAATTTTGGAAACCTTATGGGCGGAGTATTTGCAAGGGAGATGGGCATCCCGATAAGGAAGTTTGTGGTAGGGGTGAATGAGAATGATGAGTTCCCTCTTTTCCTGAAGTCAGGGATCTATGTGCCTATAGTGCCATCCAGAAACTGCAGCTCAAATGCCATGAATGTTGGTCATCCGAGCAATCTAGCCAGGCTCATCGACATGTATGGCGGCTGGCTTACAGATGAAAGGAATGAAAAAGGAGAGGTAACTGAAAAAGGTGTGCTTAAGCGAAAGCCAGATATGCAGAAGCTTAGGAATGACTTCATCAGCTATGGCATCTCTGACAGTGAGGTAAACGAGACCATAAAAGAAGCGTATGATGAGCATGGAATAATCCTTGAGCCTCATGGCGCTGTGGCATATGCGGCATTGCAGAAGGCTCAGATCGACGGCGTAAAGGTTGCGCTGGAGACGGCAGACCCTGCAAAATTTCCAGAGCAGATCGAAGCTGTGCTTGGCATAGAACCTAAAGTGCCCAAGGCATTAGCAAAGCTTGATGGAAAGGAAGAATACTTTGTTATAATAGACAATGACTATTCTAAATTTAAAAAAACCGTATTGCAATAGTTCTTCCAAAGATTTATAAATATTCCATAAAAACACCGATAGATATGAAATATGTGATCTTGGTCCTGGATGGCGCAGCAGACTATCCTGTCAGAGGACTAGGGGGCAAGACACCTCTTATGGCAGCCAGAAAGCCGAACATTGACCTTCTGGCCAGAAAGGGCAGGTGCGGGATGTTCAGGACAATCCCTGCCAGATTCAATACAGGCTCAGCAGTCGGCAATCTCTCCATAATGGGCTATGACCCAAGAAAGGTGTTCCAGGGCAGAGGCGTACTGGAAGCAGCAGCTATGGGGATTAAGCTGGAAAATCATGATGTGGCTTTAAGGTGCAATACATTATGCATCAAAGATGGAAAGATAAAGAACCATTCTGCCGGCCACATCTCAGATACGGAAAGCCACGAGCTTATAAGGGCGCTGGACCAGGCACTCGGCAATGACAAGGTCAAGTTCTATCCCGGAGTAAGCTATAGGCATGTTCTTGTGCTTAAGGGACGATACAACACAGCGATAAAATGCATGGCCCCTCATGACCATGTAGGCGAGAGCGTGGCAAAAATGATGGTTAAGGCAACCTCAAAAGCAGGGGAAGAGACAGCTGCCTTGCTCAACAAGCTGATGATGGATTCTAAGATGCTGTTAGAGAAGCATCCTGTCAACATGAAGAGGATGAAGGAGGGAAAGGACCCGGCAAACATGATATGGCCCTGGTCGCCGGGAAAGAGGCCGCATATGAGGCTGTTCAGGGAGATGTACAACAAGCAGGGAGCAGTAATATCTGCAGTCGACCTTATTAAAGGCATTGCCGTATATGCGGGCATGGATGTAATAAATGTTGAAGGGGCTACAGGCCTATACAATACAAACTATGAGGGGAAGGCAGATGCCTGCATAGAGGCTCTTGAGGACCATGATCTACTATACCTGCATGTAGAGGCATGCGACGAAGCAAGCCATGAAGGTAATCTAAAACTAAAGATAAAGTGCATTGAAGATTTTGATAAAAGGCTTTTGAGTAGAGTCTTAGAAAAGCTAAGGGCAATTAAAGATGATGTTAGGGTTGCAGTTTTGCCTGACCATCCAACTCCTGTTGAACTGGGCAAGCATGTGGATGATCCAGTGCCTTTTGCTATATATGACAGGCAGCAGAAACCAGACAATGTGCAGGCATTTGACGAGCTTTCTTGCGCAAAGGGCAGCTACGGGCTTCTGGAAGGAGATGCCTTTATCAGGGAGCTATTCAAAGATACAGCCAAATAGGCCATGGCATCCTGAATCTGAAGCAAATATCCTGCCGTAGCCTGTCTGGTCTGACAGGAAAATAAAGATCTCGCGCATAGTCTTGGCATCGTATACCCACTGGAATATGTGGTCCAGCGCTGTAAGTGGGATGCAGTCTTGAGGACAGTTTCTTGCATCTTCTTGATCCTGGCAAACGGCGTTGCCGCATGTGGTGTAAGGCCCTATATCACAGCTGCCTCTCTGCCTGCCTTCTATATCAACCGGAAGCAGGCATTCGCCAGATGCTATAAGCCTGCTGCCAGATGGCGGCCTGTAGTCACTATTATCGTAATCTTCGAACACCTCTTTCATAGATGCTGTAAATGATTCGGTTTCTCCCCCTATGATCGCTCTCCATTCTTCCAGAGATTTGCCTTCCAGAAGATCTCCTGCAAAAAGTTGCATCCACTCAGGATCAGCCAGGATATCCCCTAGATTTATCCAGTTTCTCCATCTCTTGCATCCGACATATACATTGTTGTCGAAATCATAGCTACCCTCATGCCATATCTCTATGCATACCATATCTGAGCCTGAATTGTCCACCACAATATTATTCTTGAATTCAATATTTTTCGGATCTCCAGCTTTGGCGCCAGCCCCCATCAGGATGGTGCGCCAGTATGCAGTTCCGTTGCCTATGATGATATTGTTGAAGACCTCTGCATCAAGCTGCCCATGGACCAGGTAGAGCACATATCCCTGCTGATTTTCTATAATATTATTGTGGATCCTCACAAAGCCCTGAGAGCTTGAGTCTGCTGTCCTGAGATCACCAATTATTATATTGTTGCTTACCTCCCAATTCTTGTTCATTATGACAGCTGTCTTTGTGCCGCCGGTGTCTACATAGTTATGGGAGAACAATGTACCGTAAGAGGAGCTGTAAGTCACATGGTCCCATCGTTGGCATACATATCTCCACCAATCTGCAGCCTCAAGTTCGGATAGGCATTTCTTTGTCCTGGAGTCACCTCTGAAAGTGCCTTCCTGCCTTTCAACCTCAACTTCCGGCGCTATATTCAGGAAGGTGTTGTTATATATCACTATAAAATTGTCATGCTCTTCGTTCCGTATATGGTCGCTTATCGCCATTCTTGTGCTTCTTATTGTATTGTCATATATGTTGAGATGCTGCACTAGCTGCTGGTAGGGCTGTTTTCCTTTGTATTCATCAAGCATGATCTCAAATTTGACAGCTGTCCAGCCATGCTGTATAGTCAACCCAATAAGCTGGATATAGGAATTTTTAATAACGAACCGCCTTTCGTTCTGGCCTGATGACTGATGGTAGTAAATCTTCTCTTCATTTGGATCCATGGACGTATTCTGCAATCTAATGTATACATCCCCATCAGAACAGTCTATTAAATAAGCATCAAAGCCGCCTTCTACTCCCTTAATCTCTAGAAATTCTGTGAGGTCATCATAGCTTAGCATCCTGCTAAGCGGATTCTCTAAGTTCACAAAAATGGCACTGGGATAATCTGCAGCATCTTCATCATACGGGCCAAAAGGTGAGACAGCTGCTTTCCAGATATTATACATCTCTGTAGATTTATCAAGTGTCCAGACTGTCTGGAACTCAATACCCAGCTCTACAATCGGAGTTTCACTGGGGTAATTCCTGAAAGTAATGTATCTGCCTGGTTCTCCCCCCTTGTAGAGCTTATGATTGCTAAGAAAGTACTGCTGGCCATCCCTCAGGTAAATGGTGTCGCCCGGCCCGATGTGGTCGTAGTTTATCCTGTCTATCGCTTCTGATATCGAGCATAGCGGATCTTCAAGAGTACCTTGCCCCTTATCATCACATTCCGGGCTGTTGTGATCGATGATATAGTAGTCTCCTGTACAG
Source organism: uncultured Methanosarcinales archaeon (assembly GCA_964510025.1). Lineage (GTDB taxonomy): Archaea > Nanobdellota > Nanobdellia > Woesearchaeales > DATDXC01 > CAZDZV01. Next base: position 7,850 of record CAZDZV010000022.1, on the reverse strand, counting down.
TCTTCCGGGCAGTCAAAATGGGATTCGCCCCTAAGGTTGCAGAACCCATCGCCACACTCTGGTTCAGAGGGAACAACAACCAGGTGGCAGTCTTCTTTGCAGTTCATCAGATTTTCGCCAGCTTCGCAAACATGGTTTCCGCAGAGACTGCTCTCCCCAAGGCTGCAGTCTGCAGAGATAGCCTGGGCGATGAGAGAAGTGCAGGTTCCTTCGCTGCAGCTATGATAATAATTTATGTAGAAAGCTGATCCACAGAGAAGTATGACCAGCGAGATCACCGGAAATGCCCTTGAGATATCAGTCACAGTATCCACCTTATTCCCTCAGGCGTATATTCAATCTTTTTGCTCTGCCAAAGGTAAGACAAGATCACCTTCAGGGTCTGATGCATGACTTGTTTAGGAAGCTTTTTTCTTATATTTGAAAGACTGATTGGTTTGGACTGATGCTTAAGAAGATCCTCTACCATAAGTATAGTGGCTAATGTGGGCATACGGCTGTTTTTTGTATTATAGATCATTTTTCAAAAGATATTTTACGAGAATGCCCAAACGCTCCTGATTAGACAGCCAATCAGTGAATACAGAATCAGGTGGCGTGCACATCGCTTCAAGCTGGTCTTCCAGGCCATCGCAATCTGAATCCAGGCCATCTCCACATGATTCTGGTATGGGCTTTATCTCTTCTCTGCAGCCGCTCCACCCATCCACAGAACAGATCCTTATACCTGTTTTGCATTCGCCAACTGCTGTTCCGCAGGGCAGTACGCTCCCTTCTGAGCAGGGGACTAAGCTACAACTACCTTCATCTATCAGACCGTCGCAGTCATTATCGAAACCATCACATATTTCTTCTGAAACATATCCAAGCTCACATCCTCGCCATTCCTCTACCTTACAGGAGACAGATTTTCCAGCCAAAGCAAAGTAATCATAGCTGTCAACTATTCCGTCCCTGTTGATATCCCTATAGAAGCAGTACCTGTTGGATGAATTGCATGTTAATGTCGAATAAAATTGCAAAAAATAACCTCTGGCATCTGAATTGTCTACGGCGCCAGTATGATCCACATCTAACCCTCCCCATATGCTCATGTCATCTCCATAAGGCCCAGTAGCACAATAATAGCAATCTTCAATGTCAGCTATATGGGTAAAAAAGCAGCTATAATTCACACATCTATCTTCTGTACAATCGTTGAAGTCATCGCATTCGCTATTAAGTCCGTTTGGACAACTGTCCATAGGTTGGAGGCAGATAAGCTCTCCGTCAGGAAGGCAAAAGGCGTCAGCTCCGTCGCAACCATCCGCGAGGTGGAACCATGTATTTCCGTCACAGTCCTCATCGACGTTATTGCATATCTCTTGCCTGGGTGCCGGATGGCATTCGCCAAAGGCTCCATCGGCACATGTCCTATGTGAGCCATGACAGATACCTTCTTGGCTACAGCCCAGTGTGGAATACAGATTCTCATCTATGAGGCCATTGCAGTCATTATCGAAACCATCGCACACCTCCCGATTTGATGGAAAAACATGGGCATTATGATCATCACAATCTGCTTGGCCGCAGTCCGAAAAATAGCCATCCCTGTCTAGATCTGTGCAGTAGTCAGGAACCTCAGATATGTTATTTATTCTGAACAAGTGGATTTTATCTCCTGCTGACATATAGACTGCATCTCCTGAAACGACTACGCTACCTATGTAATCATCGAAATCTAAGCTCTCATTCCACTCGCCCCACTGGTACAGGTAGTTGCCTTGTTTTGTGAATACCTGTATCCTTTTGTTATATGGGTCAGTTACATATACTCTGCCATTTTCTACATCGATGGAGAAAGGATAGATAAACTGTCCTGCTCCCCTTCCAGGTTCTCCCCATTCATCAATCTTGTTATTATTTACATCATATTTCTTGATCTTGCTGTTGTAGGAATCAACAACATACAGGTTTCCTTCTTGATCTGTATCGATACCTTGGGGAAAGGAGAAATCATCTTCTATCCTTCCTATCCTTAAGGGAGACTGGGAAATGTCATACTTCAGAATCTCATTTCCCATTGAATTCGATACGTAAAGCAGGTGAGATTCTTCATCTATTGCAACATCGCTAGGCCAATGGAGATTCCCAGAAGACTCGGGATGATATGTCTTGTTAAAATCAAGGTTTGATGAACGATAGTAGGTGTCTACTGTCTTTCTGGACTTATCAAAAATCTCAATACGGCCATTACGGGTAGGCATCCCCCCACCACCCCTGACTAAGTAATTAGTTATGTATACCTTCCCTTTTGCGTTATCTACCGCACATCCTCCTGGAAAAGAGAAATAATCCCAGAATCCCCCCCAACCTGTCTTGTTGATGGATGAATTATGGAATATTACCACATTGCAGACAGGCGTTCTAGGTGAATATATGCTCCCAGCTGAATCAATACACATATGGCCGCTTGGGCTGGCACCATAAGGCATTGAGAATCTTTCATAATCGTGATCATTATCCCATTTGCCGAGATATTCAATTTTGGATTTGTCTATATCATGGACAGGCGGCTTATTTTCCAATATTAGCTGGTTTTCGCCCTGCCAGTGATCATTATCAGCATCGGACAAGGCGAAAAGCCTTTTGTCTTTTGAAAATAAGAGTATAGGGATCCCACTTTTGAATCCCAAGGACACCAATTTGCTGTTTCTAGATTGGTATATCTCTTCAGGCTCCTCCATAATGTTTTCTGTTTCTTTTATCAGGCGTATTTTGAAATCATCTGAATAGAAAAACCAGAGATTGTCCTGATGATCCAGACCAACTATATAGTCAGATGCATCTGCCAGATAGCGCGGACTACCCCATGTACTATCTGAGGAATTATAGATGCAGTAGTAAACCTTATGATAAGCAAGATAATCATAGTCTTTTGAGTAAACAAGATAAACATCACCATTCTTTTTAGATAGCAGGGATTTATACCTCCCGGAATGGTCTGTATCTATAACAGGCCTAAGATCGAAATCATCTCCAGTCATCCAGGAAGAACCGTTCCACCAATACCAAAGGCTTTCTTCTATGTTATATTTTATAGAATAAATACTATTATCTGCTATTTCGTTAAAGACAGCCAGAAATTCAGTGGAATTTTGGATATAAGCAACTTTCGGCGAATAGTATTCCATGTATTTGGGTTGTTCAGGATCAGGCACAGATGAGCAATCAGAAGGGATGTTGGAAAAGCTTGTGATGGGATTCCATTTTCCATTGTTCCATCTTTGCCAGAGACTTTCATTACCCTGGTGATGATAGAGCGCGGCCATAAGCCTTCCCTTTATACCCCAATGGCCGTATACCCCTAAGGCAATGCCTATATTTCCGTTAAAATCAAAGTCATATGCATCCCTAGACGCGCCGCCCCATGAACTTATTACCGGAGTAGATGTATATTTACTGTATCTTATCCCATTGTCATATCTGAGCCAGTCTGTCATATCGAAAATTAATCCATATACGCTCCCGTGGATGTCGAGCTTATTTAATCCGGACTTCATTGTGCTTCCGCTTGTGCCTATGAATCTTCCCGGATACAAAGGATCATTAAAAAGAACCATCTTATCATTTACATAATGGCCATAGGTAATCGGTTCTGCAACCAGATAGGGATGCGAAGACCAGCCCTGAAATGACCAGATTTGCCATTGTCTTTTTTCTGAATTAAACCTGCCCATACATTTTCCTAACATCTCTGAATCGAAAAAATACACAAAATTATGGTTCTCATCTATTGTCTGTTCTTTATAGAGCGCATAACCATCAGTGGAGATATGTTCACCAGCGTCTATAGGCATACCATTGTTCATGATTTGCCAATCGTAGGCTAAAATAGCGGGAGCCAGTAATAAGATAATCAAAACTGACATGTCTTTTTTATTCATATATATCAATAGATACTAATTTTATATCAATCTATATATAAATCTTTCTGCTCACCAAGCGAAATCTTTATAAATCGAGAAACAGTCCCCAGCTGAGTGATATTGTGGGAAGAATAAAGACAAAGCTTGTTAAGAGGGTCACCAAAGAACTGATTAAGAACTACGGTGATAAGCTTACCGAGGATTTTGAGAAAAACAAGAAAATCATCAGTGATTTTGCTGAGATAAGGAGCAAGAAGATCAGAAATACCATTGCAGGGTACGTTACCAAAAACATCAAGGCGCAGAAACAAGGAGGTTGAAAAAATGGCAGACGACAACAGTATCTTTATCGGCGGCAAGCCGTTTATGAACTATGTCACCGGCGTAGTGATGCAGTTTACGACGAAGAACGCATCTGAAGTTATATTGAAGGCAAGGGGAAAGTTCATAAGCCGGGCAGTGGATGTGGCAGAGGTCGCAACCAAGCGGTTTTTAGAGAACACCATTGAAGTGAAGAACATAAAGATAGACTCAGAGGCTTTCCAGAACAAAGAAGGGCGAGAGGTCAGAGTAAGCCTGATCGAGATAACCTTGGCAAAGAAGTAGGGGTGTTGGCGATGTTTCAGTTACAGATATATGATATTGAAGAGACTAAACTTGAGAGATTCGGTTACTCTGTAAAAAAATTCTTCAGAAGCCTTCTCCGGAAATTTTGATTAGCTTTATATATTTCTATTGTTTTTTCAAATAATAAGGGCCTATAGTCTAATGGATCAGGACACACCGCTTCGGACGGTGGAATCGGGGTTCGAATCCTCGTAGGCCCATCATACCTTACGGGCCGCAAGGTTTTTATAATTCTATCCCAATACTAGCAGGCATGAAAAAGAAGGAGCTGGGCATAGAGGAAACAAGCTGGATCAAGATAGAGCTTACAATGCTGTGCTCCCCAGAGGGGCTTGAGTCAGGGGAAAAGATAATGAAGCTGTTCGGCAGGGAGCTTAAGTGGGCAGTGACTGTGCATAGGATCGGCAGGCTGGACGAGAACGGTAACAGATATCACAGGATAAGATGCTTTCCCAGCGGGGACGGCATGATAAGCCCTGCGGAATATTCTGAGATCCGTGACAGACTGAAGCAATTTGCACATGATATGGAGGTGGGTGAAAAGGTTAAGGTGCCGCTGATGCACAGGCATGTGCTTGACCATATCGCAGAGGCTACCTACCAGGACGATATCTACCTGAGGCTTGCTTACGGTGAGGATTCGCTATCCCTGGTTTATAAGCTGGGCGACAGGATAAAGCTGGAGAAGAAGAATGCAAAGATGGCCGAAGAGATCTTTGAGGAGAGTCTGGAAAAAACCTATAAGGGTCTTTCCTTTGACACAGATTTTTTTAGGAAGGCAAAAAATGGCTGATGCTCTCTGTAGTCGGGAAAGGTGTGCCAGAATACCGCGCATCTATCCCCTTCAAACCCAAGAACCTTATGCGCATACACGCCCTCTCCAATTAATTCCTTGTAGTTGGTTCCTCTTTTGAAAGATGCCAGCACCAATTCACTAGTGCTTATGTAGCCCGGATCCAGGTTGATGGTTCTTTTGCTGTCCACTGCAAATCTTTGCTCTATATCCCTTGTCTCCTGCTTTATTTTAATAAGGTCCTTTTTTTCTATTGCCAGACAAAATATCAGGAACCTCTTCAACAAATCCCTGCCCATCTCTTTTTGATAGTAGCTGGTGAATCTGTCGAAACTGTAAGGCTGGGATTCAAAGAGTAAAGATGAATAGTCCTTTATCAAGATATTTTTGACCTGGTTGTAAGTCTCTTCGTTCCCATACATCGCAGCTATGAACAGCTTCATACTAACGGGAAAGCTTCTTTTTCTTTTAATATTATTGGTACAGCAAAAACTTTTTATACTATCTGGTATATGATAAGATAAAAACAGCAACGAGGTGCATAGGGATGGATGTTCTAAAGCTTGGAGGCAATATTCAATTAGCGGGTTTTTCAGAACTTGACGGCGGCCAGATGACCGTGCTCAAAAAAATGGTGGGCAACTATGCCAAAAGACTGGGAGAGATATGCGGGAAATTTGAAGAGTTGACCCTTACGATGAAGCCTGTGCATGAGACAGAGGCTTCAAAGATATACGAGCTGCATGCAAAATGCATAGATGATGGAAAACCGATAACTTCGAAGGCTGAGGAAAGAAACCTTTTTATCGCTCTTGATTCAGTTCTAAAAAATATCGAGAACCAGATAAAGAAATAGCTATGTTCGCCGGACCAGCTTCTCCTTTATCTGCATAAGCTGAAGGAGCTTCAGGGCGCTAAGCTCCTTTTTTAGGGAATCTATCTCGTCCCTCAGTTCATGTATGAGCTCATAGTTATGCTGGATATTGCCCACATTTTCGTCTACCACTGAAGATACGTCTGTAAGCTCGCTAAATTCGGACCTTATCTGCTTGATCCATGCGTCGATATTCTCAATGTATTCTCTCGTGTCTTTTTCCATTTTTTTAAAATTGTACACTAGTATACACATTTGTATATTAGTTATATATAAAGCTTTCGAAAAACCTATATACTGGACAATATAGATCAGCGACTGACCATCTGCAGATAACCTCTTAGTTGCAGTTCTTCAAAAGCTTAGAGAATCTACCATCCTGGCCTGCAGACAGCAAGGGAATGTCAGCCTGGCTGATTTTTTTTAGCAAGAGAAATTCCTTTTTTTTGGGTGTCATCCTTCTCGAGATTTTAGTGTTTTCTCCTCGAAATATATACTCAAAAACCGATAAGCATATAAATAAGCTATTCATAGGACGTATAAAATTAAAAAATTCTCGAGGTGAAAAACAAATGGGAAAAGTAATTGCAAAGACCGGTGTTAAGAGAGAATCGGGGTGGCTCTATTACGTTGATAAGAAAGGCAATGTTTCAAGAGTCAACATGAAAAGGGCAGGCAAGCCATACAGGAAAAAAGTCCAGACTGTTGCAAAAGCAGGAATCAAGAGAAAAGACGGTTTCTTATACTATATCGACAAGAAAGGAAATGTCTGCGAAGCAAAGATGGTTCGCGGAAAGAAGAAAAAGAAAAAGAGATAATTTTTTTTCTATTTTTTTATCAGTTCTAGGTCAAAGAAGGGATCGCTCTCTTCAACTCTACATCCTAAAGCCAGCCACTTCTTTATGTAAGGATAGAACATACCCAGCTTTACAGCCAGGCACCTATGAGACAGCTGGACTGACTTGCCGGTTACGAATATCGGAAAGTTTTTACATGCCTGCGGCCTTTGGGGATTTTTGTGTATGGAACACCTGAAGTCCTTTAAGCTGGGGCATGGATATCTATAGTCCCCTAGGTACAACGTGAAATTGCCGCTTGCGAGTCTTTTCAGGATACTGTTGGCGATAAGTTCATCCTTTGCTTTATTCGTGACGAGATCAGCTTCAGGCCCTGTCAAGGCTAGGAAGCCTTTTCTGCAGCAGTATGACTTACATTCACCTATACAGAAGGCGCTGATAGAGCCTCTTGCTTGTTCTGCCAACTGTTCTATCATAGCTTACGCTATATCTAGGCTTGTGTTTAAAAATCTATCTAAGAAAAAAAAGCAACCATGTATAGAGTTTACGAACTGTTGGTGATCGCATGCTGAATACCTCGCCGAAGCTTGGTACTTACACACCGATTCCATCAAACGGATGTTTTATCCGTGTTCTAAGGTGTCTATTTTCTAGGAGGACTTCGCGCTTAGATGCTTTCAGCACTTATTCCTATAACGCGTAGCTGCCCTGCCTACCTTGCCAGATAACAGGTCGACCAGAGGCGTCGAACCCTCGTTCCTCTCGTACTAGAGGATCCTTCCTATCAGACACCAAGCATTTCCAGTAGATATCAAACAAACTGCCTCACAGCGTTCTGAACCCAGCTCACG
>CAZDZV010000021.1:0-22236 GCA_964510025.1 uncultured Methanosarcinales archaeon | reverse complement strand
TTCACTACCTCACTTAATGTGGGATGCCTCTACGGCGGCTCCCGTATAAACCGTGTTCCAGACATTGCTACTGCGCAACTGGACTTCAGATACACGTCACCAGGAGAAAAACGAGAATTTGAGGAAGAGTTAGGGGGATACGGGATTGAGATAGCTGCTGTAATGCTGGACCTTCCGCCCACTGAAACAGATGCTGGCATCCATGCAGTGGAAATGCTTGCATCTGCTGCAAAAGATGCCACTGGCAAATGCCCAGCAACAAAGCCTGCAAGATATTTTTCTGACGGCAAGCATTTCAGGATCGCTGGCAAAGATGCTGTCTGTTTCGGTCCTGCAGGAAAAGGAGCACATACCATAGAAGAGTGGGTAAGTACCTCTAGCGTTCAAAGATATGTGGCAGCCCTTGATAACCTCTTCAGGGCTCTGCTTTAAAGCTGTATTTCCTGGCCTTTGACAGAAGGCGCCTGAGTATGATCTTCCCTTTCTTTGACTTAAGGTCTGTGCCTACGCTGCACTCTCTGAGGAAATGCTTCTGCGCCCTTTCAGCGATCTCATGCGATCGGATATGTATGCCGCCGGTGATAATATTATGCTCATCTCTTGTGTACATGAAAGTGTGATAAGGCTCTTCATCCCTTACAGGCATGAGAAAATCGAAGCCATAAGGATATTCCAGGAAATAGGCATTGAGCTTTGGCTGGGTAGCGATCATCTTTGATATATTTCCTACGCTCGTCTCAACTTCTGCCCGGGCAGCCTGCATGCTTTTCAGCCTCCTGTAAGCATGAAAAAACGGCACATAGAGGTTGAACTGGGTTAGATAGACTATATCTAGCTCTTTTTTAACAAAAGATTTCTCTATAAGCAGCTCCACATACCTGTTGCGTGATGCTGCCTTGCTGATATGGGGGGTGAAGAATATGTTTGCAAAAGGTGATACTATGTATATCTTCTGCGCATTGACCAGAACCTTATTTACTTCCTCAAAAAACTCCGCTGCTGATGTAAGATAGCTGACAGAAGGTTCTGCCTCCTGCTGACCCAGATGCGCAAATTCCCGAGCCACATTATCGTGAAGCTTCGACAGAGAGTCTAGCTCAGATGATAGCTGCTGCTGCCTTTGCCTGAGATTATCCTTGATGCCCTCGAGATCTATGCAGTATCCTCTGCCATTGGCCTTGACTATCATACCATGGTCGGATAGCTTCCTCATCTGCCTGAACAGGTTGGACTTGTTTATGGAAACTTGGAAAAGCTCTTTATATTTCCTGTCTATATTGGCTGCTGATGCCCTTATCTTTGACCTATTCAGCTGGACTATTGCCTTTAATATATTATACTGCTGCTCGGTCATGCCAAGGTGCTCTATGATCGCCGACTCCTCCATGAAGCTAAAAATGGATCTCTCATATTTAAGCTTTATGTTATTTTAGTGTAATGATGTCATTATAGCTACACTAATTTACGCTATGTATTTATATATGACGGAAATATTTTGCAACATATAGAAATTGCACGGAGGGATGACGATGCTACAAAAAAAGGACATGCTTATCCTAAGCAGCCTCAGGCAGGATGCCAGGATGTCCCTAACCAGGATGAGCAAGAGAACTTCTATACCGATATCTACAATCTTTGACAGGCTTAGACTGCATGAGAAAACTGTCATTAAAAAACACACATCTCTTATCGACTTTGAAAAATTGGGGTTCAGCACAAGGGCTAACGTATGTCTCAAGGCCAGCAAGCACAAGCGGGATGAGCTCAGGGACTATCTTGTGAAACATCAGAATATAAATACTGTCCTGAAGATAAACAACGGCTACGATTTTTTGATAGAAGTCATCTTCAGAAGCATAAAGGACCTGGAAGAGTTTCTTGAGCATATTGAAGAAAGATTTGAAGTATCCGAGCGAAAGGTCTTCTATCTTATCGAAGATATCAAGAAAGAGGGATTTATGACACAGGCTGAGCTGTTGAACCTACTTTACTGAACATTTTTCGGGTAATTCAGATATTTCACAATATTTCTTGATAAAGAGATATAAACAAAAAAACAATAGATGTTTCAATGCTTTCATCAAATGAACTTAAGATACTTAAGCACCTAAGAGAAAACTCCAGGAAGCCCGTAACGGCCATAGCCAGTACTACAGGTATACCAAAGTCCACTGTTTTTGACAATATCGAAAGGCTGAGGAACGGTTTGATCAGAAGGCATGTGACGATAATGGATTTCTCCAAGATGGGATATGGGCTGAGGGTCAATGTTGTGATCAGCACCGACAGCAAGAAGCAAATGAGGGAATACTTATGCGATCACAATAACGTGAATTCATTATATCGGGTAGCAGGAGGATCTGACTTCATTGCAGAGGGCATTTTTAGGAATATAGCGGAACTAGAACTATTTAAGGAAGAGGTGAGGTCGATTGGTGTTAAAGAGATGCAAATATTCCATACGCTAGAAGAGATAAAGTATGAGGAGTTTTTGCCTGAATCTTGAAAATTATCCGCGCTTATACAGGATAGCTGGACAATTTCCGATAAGCTGCGGAAATACATCGGATTTTTTCAGGCAAGAGATATTAAAGCATAGTAATGTAATTTTCTACCATGAACGTAATGGATTTTTTAGCAGCTAATGTCAAACCAGCTACTGGCTGCACTGAACCGATAGCTGTTGCTTACGCAACCTCAGTTGCTTATCATGCTTTGGGCGGGTTGATTGGCTCAGGAAATGCTCCAGTCTTTCGGGGCAGAGCGGTCCCTCCTGAAATCCACAGGGTGGAGGGAATATCCATAAAAACAGATAGGGATGTCTATAAAAATTCTCTTGCTATATCCATACCTGGTACAGGCGGACAGAGAGGGATGGCTATAGCTTCTGGAATGGGGCTGTATTGCGATCCCAGAGACGGCCTCAATCTTTTTGCAGGCTTAAGGGGCCATGAGGCAGCTAACGCGCATCAGCTTATCAGCGCTGGCAAGATCCGAATAGAGGATGTCACGGATGAAGGTGCGGTAGCTGACCTTGACATCAGTGTGAGGCTGAGCTACCGGTATGACTCGGCAACTAGACAAGCCGTTGTCAGGCTGCAGCATTATCATGACAATATAACAAGTATAGAACTTGACGGCCATACAGCATATGAAGGGGATGCTAGTCTCAGGGATGGGGAAAAAAGTGATTTTCCTGGCACATTGGCTGAACTGATAGACATAGCAAAGAATATGTCGTGCCAGGAAAGGCAGGAAGTCTACAAAGGCATAGAGATGAATCTCAGGATAGCAGAAGAAGGATTAAGAGGCGAGTATGGCATTGGTCATGCTAAAAATCTGCAGCAGATGATGGATGAGGGAATCTTGGGAGATGGCATAGTGTCTGAAATAAGGATCATGGCTGCTGCTGCCGGTGATGCAAGGATGGGCGGAGCCAATATGCCTGTAATGAGCACAGCAGGATCAGGCAACCAGGGAATAACTGCTCTGATACCGATAGCTATAGTCGGCAGAAGATATGGTATAGACAGAGAAAAGACAGCAGAAGCTGCTCTTCTATCCCATCTCGTAACTAAGTATATCAAAGATTATTCAGGACACCTTTCGGCTATCTGCGGATGCGCTATAAAGGCAGGCATGGGAGCTTCTGCCGGTGTAGCATATCTAATGGGCGGCGGTCTCGAAGAGATAAATAATGCGATAAACATAATGGCATCCAACCTAACAGGCATGATATGCGACGGGGCAAAGGAAAGCTGTTCACTGAAGCTATCCACAGCTGCGGGGACGGCGGCTGAGAGCGCATTTATGGCCTTGGCCGGCATTACCGTCCCTGAAGATAATGGAATAGTATATGCCGATGCTGAAGAGACCATCAGGGGTGTTGGAAGGATATCTCATGCTATGGTAGCGACGGACCAGACCATAGTCCAAATTATGCAGGAAAAATAGAATGCTATCAGAAAATCCTTTTGGCGAGCGTGCTATGTCAGTCGGGACACTGGAAACTGATGTAAATCATGAGACTGTCAGGACTGAGATCAGGTATAGGGGAAAAGACGCCCCGTGGATAGTATTATGCCATGGGTTTCCTGGAGATGAAAAAAACAGCGATATAGCCATAGGACTTTCGGCTGGAGGCATGTCTACTGCCCTTATCCACTATAGGGGTGTTGGCGGGAGCACAGGCAGCTTTTCTTTTACTGGCGCCATGTACGACATCAGGCAGGTGCTTGAGGATATTCATGATCGGTTTGAGCCTGATACCGACCGGCTTGCACTGCTCGGATACTCATTCGGAGGGCTCTTTGCCGTAAATATTGCAAAGAACTATGGGATCAGAAGGTTAGCCTGCGTCTCACCTGTTATCGACCTAGCCAGATTCCACACTGATATCGACATGGCTGCACTGCTAGAGTATGGCTCTGCAAAAGTGGAGGGAGATCCCCAGGAATGGCAACTGCAGCAATATCATTTACTGGAGCTGCATGATCCTGCACGGAAAGTAGCATACGCGAACAGGCCTGAGGTGAAGGATGGCAATCTTATAACAAGGCCCATGGTTGAGCAGCTAGAGCTGGACAGCCTCCTGGTGGTTCATGGGACTGCTGACAAGGAAGTTGATCCGGATCATGGCAGAATGCTTTTTGAGGCCGCTGACTGTGAAAAAGAATTCTATCTGATAGGTGACGCCGATCACCGCTACAGCAACCATAGGCATAGGCTAGCAAGCCTTGTGACAAATTATTTTACGGGTCTCTTCCTGGGGAACAAGGATGGCCCAATTTAACACAAAACAGCTACTTAGATCCAGCAGAAGAGATTTTGAGAAGGCTTGGCTGGATTCTGCAGAACTTCTTCCGGAAGACACGACTTTAGAGCTTCCTCAGACAGGCACCTCCCACCCCTTCAGGAATAGTGTGCAAAGGAGCAGAGAGATACTCATAGACATGGGATTCAAAGAGACAGAAAACAGGACCTTTGTATCGGAAGCAGATGTATATAAACAGTACGGCCCAGAAGCCCCTGTGATACTGGACAGATGCTTTTATCTGGCTACCTTGCCCAGGCCTGAACTTGGCTTAGGAAGAGACAAGATAGGCAAAATCGAGGAGATAATCGGACAATTTGATATAGCAAAGCTACAAGAAATATTGAGGGGGTATAAGTCTGGCGCCATAGAATCTGATGATTTTGTGGAAGTCCTTGCCACTGACCTGGGAATCGAGGAGCAGCAGGCTACTCTTATGCTACGCATGGTTTTTCCTGAGCTAACCAGGCTTGAACCGGCAGCTAGTGATCTCACACTCAGAAGCCATATGACAGCTACATGGTACCATACATTGGCTGCAGTACAGGACAGGTGGCATTTTCCGGTTGCGCTGTTCTCCGTCGGAGCAAGATACAGGAATGAGCAAAGGGAAGACAAAGGTCACCTCAGGGTGCATAATTCAACCAGCATGGTAGTGATGGATCCTGATATGTCCCTTGCAGCAGGTAAAAGGATTACCTTAGATTTTTTGCTTAGATTCGGCTTTTCAGATGCAAGATTTGAAACAAAAAAAGCCACTTCCAAATACTATGCCCCTGGTCATGAACAAGAAGTCTTTGCCAGATTGGGCGATGAGTGGCTGGAGATAGGCGATATAGGGATGTATTCCCCAATAAGCTTGGCGAATTTCAGAATAAGATATCCTGTTTTCAACGCTGGTTTCGGGGTTGAGAGGCTAGCGATGATCATGGGGGGGTATGATGATATAAGACAGCTGGTTTTCCCCCAGTTCTACAGCAGAAGTTTCGATGACACAACCATAGAGGATTCTTTGCATTATGCAAGAAAACCAAATACAGAGCGGGGAGCGGCAATAAGCGAGGGGATAAGGGAGGCGGTTTTAAAGCATGGCAGAGCTGAAGCCCCCTGTAGATTCTTAGCCTATGAAGATAGCGAACTAAAGGTGGTGGTCGAGGAAAATGAGGAAGGTAAGCGACTTGTGGGGCCTGCCGCGCACAATCATGCTTATGTGCAGGATGGTAATATCGACAGCTGCCCTCAAGAACATTTGCAGCACAAAAGAAGCTTTGCTTATGTCGATTCCATAGCAGCAGGGATAGCTGCTGATATCGAAAGAGATGTTGATAGAGGCAAGCCGAGCGGCATATACAGGGTAAAGATGGCCAGATCCCTGCCCGATATAAATCTGGAGCTTCCATCAGACATACTTAATTATATAACAGGGCAACATAAAAGGATCAGGGTGGGCGGACCTGTATTTCTTACAGTGAGCTATGAGAAAAAATGAAAGATCTTTCAGCAAGAATAGAGGAGCTAAGAAAGAGATATACTGGATTGAGAAGAGCAAACAGAGATGCAATAAACTTCAATCCCCTACAGACAGCAGCCAGGCTGACGCCAGAGGCCCGGAGAGTGCTGGAGGAATATGGGGATGGGTACTCAGTTTGCGACTATTGCAAAGGTGACCTGCATCAGATCCAGAACCCACCCATACAAAGATTTGTGCAGGAAGACCTTGGGCTGTTTATTGATGCCGATCATGTAAGATTAACCCATGGAGCAAGAGAAGCCAAATTCATGGTGATGGATGCAATCTGCAGCCCAGGAGATACAATAGTGGTGGACAGGAATAGACATTATTCTACTATACTAGCTGCTGAAAGGGCAGGACTTAACATAGTGGAGGTTGAAAACAACGGAAGACCTGAAAATCAAATCGATGTTGAGGACTTTGTACCGCATATAGAGCAGCATCATCCAAAACTCTTGCTGCTTACATATCCTGATGGGAATTATGGAAACCTTCCTGATGCCGGAAGACTGGGACAGATAGCACACCAGTTCAGAATACCTTACGTGATCAACGCCGCCTATGCTATAGGCAGGATGCCTGTCTCAATGCATGATCTAGGGGCTGACTTCATCATAGGAAGCGGCCATAAGAGCATGGCTTCTGCAGGACCTATTGGGGTTCTTGGCATAAGCGATGACTATATCGAAAGAACCATGCATAAGTCCGAAAGATATAGCAAAAAGGAAGTCGGGTGCCTTGGCTGCACAGTCCGGGGCGTCCCTCTGCTAACCCTGATGGCTTCCTTCCCGTATGTTGTTGAGAGAGTCGCAAAATGGGAAGAGGAGGTTCAGAAAGCGAGATGGTTTTCGGAGCAGATGGAAGCAATGGGCTTCCTACAGCTAGGTGACAAGCCCCACAACCATGACCTGATGATGTTTGAGACTGACGCTTTCTATGAGATATCACAGACTCATCCCAAAAAAAGGGCCTTCCTATATGAAGCTCTGAAACAGGATGGGATCACAGGTGTAAAGCACGGGTTGACCAAGTCTATGAAAGTATCCACATATGGTATCCCCAGGGAAGATCTTGAGAAAGTGCTCTGCACCTTTAGGGATTTGCTGAAAGAGCATGGATAAAATGAATGCATTGTTAAGCATTGACGGACTTTGTGTAGGGAACAGGGACACAAAAATTCTCCATGATATAAGCTTAAAAGTCTATAGCAATGAGATATTTGCCGTCTTAGGGACAAATGGGTCAGGAAAGACATCTTTAGCGGCGACAGTTATGGGTCTCAGCGGTTACAATGTTGCTTCTGGGAAGATAGTCTACAAAGGGGAAGACATAACCGGAACAGGATTAACTGAACGGGCAAGACGCGGGATAGCTCTGTCTTTCCAGGAGATGGTAAGGTTTGAGGGTATCTCGGTCAGGGATTATCTTGGCCTGGCACTTGGCGAAAAGGAAGATGAGCACTATATCAGATATCTAGATATCTGCGGACTTTCTGAAGCCTATCTTAAAAGGTATATGGATGATTCGCTCAGCGGGGGAGAAAGAAAAAGACTAGAGCTGGCCTGTGTTTTTGCATCCAGGCCAGACCTTATGATACTTGATGAGCCGGATAGCGGCATAGATATCCATGGATTCCGACAGATAAAAGATGCAATCAAGGATCGAAAAAAAGATGCTACTGTCATACTAATCACCCATGAACAGGAATTGGCAGAAATATCAGACCGGGCAGCTATACTCTGCAGAGGATATCTTGAAAGGATAGGGCCACCTGAGGAAGTAATTCGATATTTCGGTGAGAGATGCACAGCCTGTCCCCGGATAGGTGATCAATCATGACTGCAAGGACTTACCAGAATCATCTCATGGATGGTCTGAGACAGGCGGGAGGCATGCCTGAATCATTTGAGGGAAGAGACCATGCGTATCTTATGGTCCATGGAAATGAAGTCTATAGGTCTGAAGCATTAGCTGGATTGGATATAGAATGCACCGAGAATCAATATGGGGTAGATCTAGGATTCAGGCTTAAATCAGGAGTTAGGATAGATGTACCTGTGTACATTTGCTTCGGCATAGTCCCTGAAAGCGGAAGGCAGGATATAGCTATCAACGGAGTTATAGAAGACTGTTCAGCTGTTGAGTTTATGGCGTATTGCGTATTTCCCAACGCAAGGAAGATAGTACACAATATGAAAGGAAACATACGCATCGGAGATCACTCCGGATTCAAGTATACAGAAGCGCATTATCATGGAACAGACGGAGGGATTGAGGTCAATCCTAGGCTTGATGTCTGTTTGGGAGAAACAAGCCAGTATGATGGAAATTTTTATCTTACTCAGGGCAGAGCCGGCAGAATTAGGATAGACTATGGTGTGGACGTCGGATCTGGCAGCACTGTTAGCCTGCTTGCAAAAGTGAGAGCTTCAGGGGATGATGATATCCACATAGATGAAAAGGTTATTTTGAGAGGGAATGGGTCGAAAGGCACTGTCAGTACAAGGATAGTAGGCAGCGACATATCAGCTTCGGATGTGACAAGCGTCATAACGGCGTTTGAATCAGGATGTCTAGGCCACGTTGACTGCATTGAAACATTATTGGGGCAGGCTTCAGCAAGGGCAACACCCATTGTGGATGTAAGACACAAGGATGCAAGAGTGACCCATGAGGCAGCTATCGGCAGCCTAAACAGCAAGCAGCTGGAAGCGCTTATGGCAAGAGGGCTAACGCAGGATCAGGCGATTGACATGCTGGTGAGCGCCCTGATGAAATAAGTCATGATGCATCGAAGCCTCTTCCTGCCAAATATTCTCGAAATTATTCCGATTTTTTTAAGGCAACAGTTTAAAACCGTTTTCCAGGACCTTTTCAGGATGAAGATCCAGCTGCTGCAGACAAAGTTAGGAAGCCGTGCGATGAAGAATGGCAGAGACATGATGGTCTTTCCGCTGGGGATAGCTGCTGTAGCGACATTTGTCAGGCAGCATAATCCAGAGGCTGATATCGAAGTCATTGACGGCGATTTTGAGGACCTTGAAGCACGGCTTGATGGTGATATGATAGGCATACAGCCAAATATCCTGAATGTTGATGCCGGCCTTATGAAAAGACTTCATGACAGAGGCCAGAAAGTGATATTAGGGGGGGTGCATGCTTCCCAGGCATGGCAGGACTTCATCAGGCTGCCTTACGTGGATTACGTGGCAGTAGGCGACGGGGAAATCCCGATACTAAAGCTAACCAAGGGCAAGGATCCTGATGCGGTGGAAGGCTTAGCCTCTGCTACGAAGCCAGGAAAGCTTCAAAGGGTGCCTATCGATGAGCTTCCTGCTGTGGACAGGAGCCTCTATGACCAGGAAAGATATATGCAAAATTCCTCTGTGTTCATAGAAACATACATGCCCGGAAGGCCTTTCAGGAGGATGACAAATGTCTATTCAAACAAAGGGTGCAGATGGAGGGCAAAGACGGGCGGATGCTATTTTTGCGGCAGGCTCTATGGAGAGCTGCAGACCCGGAAGCCTGAAGATGTATGGGCTGAGGTTTCTGCACTGGTAAGAGATTACGATGCTGATTTCATATGGGATGTTTCTGACAGCTTCACCTCAGACAGGCAGTGGATAAGAGAGATGACCGAGAAGAGACCGGAAGGAATAAGGCCATACTGGTATGTCTATGCAAGGGTCTCAGAACTGACAGAAGAAATGCTAAGCAATCTTGCCAAGATAAACGTATACCAGATCCTTGTAGGCATCGAGACCGGTGATGACGGGATCGCCAGGGACATCACCAAAGGCAACCGTAACAGCAGGACATTGAGCGTAGCTGCCACAGCAAAAGAGTATGGCATCAGGCTTCTTCCGAGCTTCATAGTGGGGCTGCCAGGTGAGAGTGAAGACAGCCTTGAAAAGACCTACCAGATAGCGGCAAGGGTGGTTGCTGCAAACGGATGTGAAGAGCTATCTGTGTCTATGCTTATACCTCTGCCTGGAAGCAGGGCCTATGAGGATATAAAGCAGGAGCATCTTGCAAGGACAGGTCAAGAGCTGCCCCTGGTGACAGATGGTGAGCAACTCCAAAGGCTGTGGTTCCAATACAAATGCAGGACTGGCTTCGACACAGGGGTTGAATACATGTTCAGACTGCTTTCGCTCACACCTTTGAAGAGCACTTTCGGCTCCCCATATATGGGCATAGATCCGAGGATGCCTGGCTGGAACCAGCTCAATTCCACTGCAAGGCACAAACTATTTAATGCCTGATGTTTTTATCCCTCAAATGACCAGATATATAACATTTGACCTTTACGGCACATTGGTAGACATAGAATCTGCCTTGCAGAGAATTTTCAGGGAAATCGACAGGACAAAGGCTAGGAGATTATATGAGGAGTGGAACAAGAAAAATTTTGAAAATATAAATTCCAGGAGAGTTTCCTTCAAATATTCCGCCAAGGAAAGCCTGCAGGTTGTTCTTGGGGACAAATTCAGCAGCGATAGGTTTGGGCGATTTCTGGATTATTATGCATCAGCAAGGCCTTTTCCAGGAACGGTGGATGTGCTAAAAAAATTAAAAACATGCTACACGCTGGCAGTAATTTCCAATATAGACAATGATATTATTAGGAAGACCTTAGAATTTTTTGATTTTGATGAGATAATAACATCAGAAGATGCTGGATTTTTTTATAAACCCAACAAAAAAATATTTGAGTTTGCCCTGAAGAGGCTCGGATGCAGGAAAGAAGATATAACCCATGTTGCTTCATCTGTAAGGGCAGACATGAATGGTGTTGTTCCGCTTGGATGGAATTTCATTTTCCTCAATAGAAACGGCATCCATGTAAATACAAAAACAATTGAAAAACTCAGCGACTTGCTTCATGTGCTCCAAAAACTATAAATATCAGCTGTTTCTTTAATAAAAAGGGGTGTTTACAATGAACATACTATTGATAGGAAACGGGGCAAGGGAGCATGCTATTGCAGAAGCGATAATGAATTCTCCCCAAAAGCCAAAGTTATTCTCTTATATGAAGACAAAAAATCCGGGGATTGCTGCGCTTAGCGAGCAGGTTGAGATTGGAAAATATGATGACCTGGATGCCATAAAGGCGTTTGCTGAAGCAAATGCAGTTGAGCTGGCCTTCATCGGCCCGGAAGACCCCCTAAGCAATGGTGTTGTAGATGCTTTAGAGATAATTAACATAAGTTCGGTCGGACCGAAAAAAAGCCTAGCAAGGCTGGAAACTTCCAAGAGCTTCACAAGATTATTGATGAAGAAATATAATATCCCTGGCATGCCCAGATTTAAGGTATGCGAAACAGAGCAGCAGGCAAAGGAATTTGTTGAAGTCCTGGATGAGTTTGTTGTAAAGCCGGACGGCCTGACAGGGGGAAAAGGGGTCATGGTCCAGGGCGACCATTTTGCAACAAAAGAGGACGGCCTGCATCTTGCTATCGGATATATCAACGATGACAATAAGGTTGTGATTGAGGAAAAGCTGGAAGGGGAGGAATTCTCCCTCCAAAGCCTGTGCGACGGAAAAAACCTTTTTGATTTTCCCCCTGTACAGGACCATAAGAGGGCATATGTGGGGGATAAGGGGCCGAACACAGGGGGCATGGGCTCTTACTCAACAGGAAAGCTGCTTCCGTTCATGACGGAAAAAGACCTTAAACAGGCTCATGAGATAACTAAAAAGATGGCTGAAGCCATAAAAAAAGAGACTGGCCAGGCTTACAAAGGGGTCATGTATGGCGGCTTTATAATAACCAAGGATGGTGTCAAGCTTATCGAGTACAATGCCAGGTTTGGCGATCCTGAAGCTATGAATGTGCTGCCGATCCTAAAGAATGATTTTGTCGATATCTGCAAAGCAGTGGTAGACGGCAAATTGCACCAGATCAAGCCAATGTTTTCCGGCGATTCAACTGTATGCAAATATGCAGTGCCAGAAGGCTATCCAGATAATCCTGCAGGGGGCAGGGTGGATTTAAGCAAGGTAAGCGAGAATGCAAGAATCTATTATGCTTCAGTTGACCAGAAAGAAGACGGTCTGCATATGTCAAAAAGCAGGGCAGTTGCGTTTGTGGGGATTGCTCCGGACATAGAAGCAGCTGAGCTCATCGCAGAGGATGCAGTAAGCTCTGTGAAAGGTGCTGTCTTCCACAGAGAAGATATAGGAAAAAAAGAACTGATTGGGAGAAGGATAGAACATATGGAGGTGTTGAGGGGTAGGCTTCCTTGACCCAATCTGATAATACCCTCTCTCTGCATTTATAAATAAGCTATGCTAATGAGTTATAGAAGAAAGATTCATAAGTTTTTTAAAGGGAAATGATGGGCATCACAATATGGTCGAGATAATCTTCAGCCCCAAATGGTTCTATGGCAAGGACATAGTAATAGATATAGTGGCGATTATAGTTCTTTTATTGATAGCGTTCTTCAGCTTCAAGTACTATTGGCTTGACAAGAAGAAGGGCAACTATCTGCTTTTGTCAAGCTCCTTTTTTCTTATCGCCTTGTCATTTGTCTCAAAGATAATAACTAATTTCACCATATATTACGATGTACTGGAACAGAAAAATATCGGATTGCTGACGCTTACATATCCAGTTACGAAGTATACAAATGCGCTGTTCTTTTTTGGATTTCTTATGTACAGGGTATTCACGCTCATAGGCCTATATCTCCTCTATTCTGTGTATTTCAAGAGGCAGCCAAAGACAAATATGATGATAATAAGCTATCTTATCGTAGTGCTGATGGTATTTACACAAAAAGCCTACTATATCTTCCATTTTACAGCACTGATGCTCCTGGTCATACTCACTTACCAGTATTTTGTCCACTATAAGATGAACAAGCTTCTTACTACGAGGGTGCTGGCATACAGTTTCCTCATAATCGCCGTAAGCCAGATACTCTTTATATTTGTAAAAGCGAATGAGCTGTTCTACGTTGCAGCTGAGATTCTGCAGCTTCTTGGCTATATTTTGCTGCTCGTTACCTTTATCATGGTGCTTAAGCATGGCAAGAAAAAGAAGTAGGATCGAGATCATAGCGGACATGCTAACCTCGATCCAGACAAAGGGTGGTGAGATAAAGCCCACCCACCTTATGTATAAGTCTAACCTGTCGCATACCCAGATGAAATCCTATCTGGAGGAGCTTGTAGACAAGAGCCTTGTGCGGAAGATAAGGAAAAAAAACTATGAATATATAATAATAACCGACAAAGGAAATGATTTTGTGCAGAAGATGAGGGAGATGAAAGAATTCGAAAGGACATTTGGACTGTGATATTATGAATTCTGATATCAAGAAATTAAACCAGAAGGCTGAGCAATATTCCAAGGAGATAAGCAAGGCCCTGGCAGAGGTGAAGAAGGTCATAGTCGGCCAGGAGGATATACTAGAGAGGCTTATGATAGCGCTTATAGCAGACGGCCATGTTCTTCTGGAAGGTGTGCCTGGGCTTGCAAAGACCCTGATGATAAAGACCATATCAGATACGATCAGCGGCAGCTTCAACCGCATACAGTTCACACCTGACCTGCTTCCTGCAGACATAACCGGCACAAAGATATACAACCACAAGAACTCAAGCTTCACGACAAAAAAAGGACCGATATTCGCAAATTTCATACTGGCAGATGAGATAAACAGGGCGCCTCCAAAAGTGCAGTCTGCTCTGCTTGAGGCTATGCAGGAAAGACAGGTCACGATACAGGGTGAGACCTTTCCATTGGACAGGCCGTTCATGGTACTGGCAACCCAGAACCCGATAGAGACAGAAGGCACATATAAGCTTCCAGAAGCGCAGGTAGACAGGTTCATGTTCAAGCTCATAATAGGCTACCCTGATAAGAAGGGGGAAAAAGAGATAATAATGAGAAACACCCAAGGTCATGCTTTCAAGGCCAGCAAGACCCTCAGCCAGGACAAGATAGACAGGATACAACAGTTTAACCGGCAGATCTATGCAGATGAAAAGATAGTGGAATATGTTGCAGCCATAGTAGACGCCACAAGATATCCAGATAGGTACAATCTTGATTTTGACGGGCATATAGACTATGGAGCTTCTCCCAGGGCATCTATCTGGCTCATACTGGGGGCGAAGGCGCATGCTCTGCTCCAGGGTAGGGGCTACGTGATGCCGGAAGATGTAAAGGCAGTTGCATACGGGGTATTGAGGCACAGGATAATTCTAAGCTACGAGGCAGAGGCAGAAGAGACAACCACAGACGATATAATAAAGAAAGTGCTTGAAAGGATAAAAGTCCCTTAAAATGCCTGATACCAAGAAGATATTAAAGAACGTAAGAAAGCTTGAGCTGAAGACAAAGCACCTTGTGGATGGACTGCTGCAGGGGGCCTATCATTCTGTCTTCAAGGGTACCGGCATAGAGTTCTCTGAAGTAAGGGAATACATCCCTGGAGATGATATAAGGGCCATTGACTGGAAAGTCACAGCAAGGATGAACCAGCCTTTTGTCAAGGAATTCATAGAAGAAAGGGATCTTACCGTTTACATAGCCCTTGACATATCAGCGTCCGGTGAGTTTGGCTCTGAAAAAAGCAAGAAAGACATGAACCTTGAGATGGCTGCATCGCTGATGTTCGCAGCGTTGAGAAATGATGACAGGGTCGGGCTATGCCTTTTCACAGATGAAGTTGAAAGGTTCATCCCGCCAAGAAAAGGAAAGAAGCATATCCTGAAGCTGCTAAGGGAGATGATAGAATACGGGCCAAGGCACAGGACCACAGCGATAAGACCGGCACTTACATTCCTATCGAGAATAGCCAAGAAAAGAAGCATCATGTTCCTGATCTCTGACTTTTTCGCTGAGCTCGACTTCAGCAAGCAGCTGAAGATACTCAGGGGCAAGCATGATGTTATAGCCATAAATGTCAATGATGTGAGGGAGCAGGAGATGCCTGATGTTGGCTACATAGAGCTTGAGGATGAAGAGACAGGAGAGCAGATTCTGGTAGATACATCTGACTGGCAGTTTAGAAAGAATTACAGCGAGCTGATAAGGAAAAAAAATGAAGATATAAAGAAGATGCTAAGCAGGATGAATATCGATATTATCGAACTTAAGAGCAATGAGCCTTTTGATATGCCTCTCAGGAAATTCTTCAGAGCCAGACAGAGGAGGTTGAGATGAACTTCCAGAGTCCTGTGATGCTATGGCTGCTGATTGTTGTGCCTATACTGTACTATTTCTATGATGTTGCGAAAAGGAAGAAGAAGAAAGAAGCCATGAAGTTCAGCCATCTGGCTGTAATCAAGAAAGCCATGGGAAAAAGGACATACAGGGCTGAGATACTTTTCTATCTTACCTTAGCTGCCCTGGTCCTCCTGATAACAGGGCTTGCAGATCCCCACATACCACTCAAGCAGGCCAAAGAAGGGGTAAATGTTGTCCTGGTCATAGACGTATCGGGAAGCATGCAGGCCGAAGACTATAAGCCGACGAGGCTGGAGGCTGCAAAGAGCTCTGCAGAGATCCTGGTGAAGAGCCTTAGGCCAAAAGACCATGTGGGCATAGTGATATTCGAGTCAGGAGCGACAACAGCTGCTTATCTTACCCCTTTCAAGGACAGGGCCCTGGAGAAACTAAGGATGATAGCCGCCAAGGAAGGCAAGACCGCCATAGGGGACGGATTAAGCTTAGCTGTTGATATGGCAGTATCCATACCGAACAAGAAAAAGGTCGTCATACTGCTTAGTGATGGGGTGAACAACGCAGGTGTCATATCACCAGAAGAAGCTGTGCAGTTTGCCAGGGTAAACAAGATACAGGTGCATACTGTAGGGATGGGATCAGAAGGCCAGGTTATCCTAGGCTATGACTGGTTCGGCAGGCCGCAGTATGCTGAGCTGGATGAAGAGACATTGAAGCTTGTTGCAGAAGCAACAGGCGGGAAATACTTCAAGTCCGTGGACGAGAGGACATTGGACAGAATCTATCATGATATAAGCGAAGAGATAGAAAGGGAAAAAGAGCCCACCAGCATAAAAAACTGGTTTATTGCCGCAGCTATCCTAGCGGTTTTGATTGAGATATACCTAAGGTACGGAAGAAAAAGGATAATTCAATGAAAAGCATAATCCTGGTTTTAGCTTTATTGGCTTCGGCTGGAATAGCCTTGGCAGCTGATATCAGCCTGTCGGTCAACCAGTCAGAATACTATTTTCTTGTAGGGGAAGAAGCGGTTGTCGATATCAGGGCAGACAGCAGCAAGAAGATGGACGGGACGCTGAGCTACACCATCACCCAGAACATAAACCAGGGAAATTTCCAGTATTCCAGCACAAACAGCAGGTCGACCCCTTTTTCCGTACAGACCGGCCAAACAAATATCCCTATCAGCTTCGGAACAGCCGATACACCGATGACATTATCCATAGAGCTTGAATTCAGCTATGGAGACGAAGACCTTGTTCTGGATTTTTTCATACATTTTGTGGCTGATGATTCCCAGAAAAATAATCAGCAGAACCCGGTCAGCTCGCAATCCCAACAGCCCACCCAGATGCAGCAGATGATGGATGAGATGTTTCAGCAACCCCAGCAATCTGTCCAGAACAATCAGATGGCTCAGGACAGCTCAGCCCTGAGGCAGCAGATAGAGAACCAGCTGAAAGATGACCGGGCGATGAAGCAGGAATTCCAGAAAAATCTCGGAAATAACCAGGAATTCCAGAAAAAGCATCAGGAGATGCTTGATGAAGGCTACAACCTTACATCCGGAACCCTGGATCCTGAAACGAACACAACAGGGGAATTCAGCCTGAACTATGAAAAAGACGGACAGACCAGGACATTGGGGGGTAAGATGGTTGATAACAAGATAGAGCAGATGAACATACAGATGACAAAGGAGGAACTGATGGAGCAGCTCATAGAGAATGAGGACTTTCAAAGGTATGACCAACAGCTGAGGGAAGAAGGGTTTCAACAGCTTGACGCAGAGGTGAACAGCGAAGGAAACCTCACGGCGCTGGATTTGCCCTACAGAAATAAAGAAAATGAGACCGCTGCAATCAAGGCAAAATTCGAGGATGATAAGATAGGGGAGGTGGTCCTGGAAAGGAAAAAAAGCTACTGGTGGATATTGTGGATAGCTGCCTTATCCTTAGCAACTTATCTGTTATCGAGAAAGAAACAAGAGCAGCCCGAGATAAAACAAGAACCTACAGACTACAAAAAAGAGGCATTTAAGATACTGGAAAAAGCAAAGGCCCTCTTTAAAGACGGCAGATCGAAGGACGCTTACGGCAAAGCAGCCGAATCCATAAGATTCTATTACAGCTACAGGATAGGCTCTAAAACCGAGATTACAAATTCTGAGCTGATAAAGCTCCTGAAAAAAAAAGGCATACCCTACACAGAAACCCAGCAGTGCCTGAACCTGTGCAGCATGGTGGAATTTGCAAAATACAAGGCAAACAGAAAAGACTTTGACAGGATAATATCATCGGCAGAAAAGATTATAAAGTGATTGAGTATTTTCTGCTGGATGAGGGATTCGACCAAAGGCTATCTGCTTGTTTTTCTCGCTACCATGATATGGGGAACAAGCGCGCTGATAGTAAGGATGCTGGATACAGATGCGTACCATACAACATTCTTCAGAACCTTCCTTTCAGGCCTGATCCTTCTGCTTCTGGTAAGGAGAATCAGCCTTAAGAAAATAAGAAAGGACTTATTCCCCATAATCGTATCAGCTCTTGGCTCATTGGGGGGATTTGTATTCTACTTTCTTTCTGTAAAAAGCACGACAGTAAGCATTGCACTATTGTCGCTATATACTGTCCCGCTATTCACTGCCTTGCTAGCCAGATTGATTATAGATGAGAAATGGGACAGATACACATGGATCGCTCTGCCTATGGGCTTTATAGGCCTTATGTTCCTTGTACCTGGCGACATATCACTGGCCAACAAGGATATTATAGGCATACTATTTGGAATAGCAGGGGCAGTGTCTTTGGCTTTCTTTGTAGTATATTCAAAATTTCTGACAAAAAGGCATTCAAGCAAAGAGATACTTATGTACCAGATGCTTATAGTGGCAATGCTGCTGCTGCCTTTCATAAACCCCCTAGCTCAGATTAAGCCTGGCTCCATACTTCTCATAGCAGTATTTGTGCTATTCAACACGCTGGGAGCCTACCTCCTGTTCATATATGCCCTGAAATTCATCAAAGCGCAGCATGCTGAGATACTGTCTTATTTTGAGGCGCTGTTCGCCATATTTTTTGCAGCACTTTTTCTGAAGGAGATGCCCGGACTGGACACTTTAGCGGGCGGTATCCTGATAATAGCTGCAGGCATCATCATCATGCAGAAATGATCATCTTCTCATGGCCTGCTTTGCAGCTGCATATATCTGCTCCGGCAGCAGCCCAAAAAGCGCTTGCTGCATCTCAATTGGGGCCGAAGGGACATAACTGTTGATTCCGATTGCAGTCACCCCCGTGCAGCTTGCTCCATTGGGGCCTAGAAGCCTGCTTTTGACGAGACTTGCCAGGCCAACCTGCGGGTTATGCGCTTCTGCAACGATAACATGACGCTGATAGGCTGCCCTTGCTATGCTGTTAGCTGGATCAAAAGGCCTAAGGTAAGCCACATTTATGACAGTAGCTTCAATGCCTTCCCGATGCAGCATCTCAGCTGCAACAAGGGAGTTATATACTGTCTGTCCTGTCGCTACCAAAACAGGCCCCTGCCTGTTGCCCCTCCTTATCACATCTGCCTTGCCTGGCTCTGGAACTTCCCCGTATATATTAGGCATTTTTGGCCTTCCCAGCCTCAGGTAAAACATCTCTCCGCTTTGCACTGCATATTCAAGACAAGAGTTTGCCTGGCGGAGGTCAGCTGGATTTGCTATTATTCCGATGTTATGCAGGCCCAGCCATGCCCCAAGGTTTTCTGTCATCAGGTGGCTGGGGCCGTCCTCTCCGATAAGCTCTGCATGCGTAAATGAGAAGCCAAGATTTCCCAGGCAGCCATAGTCTGCCATGCGTATTGCAGAGAAAGGTATATAGGTAAAGCCATCAAAGGTTGATACAACAGTCTTAAAGCCCTGAGCTGACAGGCCCATGGCAGTCAAGGTAGCTTCCAGCTCCTTTATGCCTGAGTCAAGATGCCTTCCAGGAAAGGCTGCTGCAAATGTTGCTGTCTTGACGGATTTCCCGATATCAGGTATTAACACTACCAGATTGTTGTGTGCATCACCAAGTTCAGCAAGATAGGAATTTGCATCCCGTGTTGCTGCTGCACTGGAGCCTATGCCCTTGCTCTCCAACATGTCGATGGCGGCAGCCACCCCGCTGTCCCTGGCAACTCTGATGCGGCTTTCCGGCCTTTTGAAGGTAGTGGGCTCAAGACCAAGCTCCTGCATGGCATGTTCATACTGCTCATCAGTTATTGGGTTACCATGCCAGCCGCTCGGCTCTCCTTCCATAAAACTTACACCTTCCCCCTTAACAGAATCCACCACAATGGCAACTGGCCCGTCTGCAGATTCTGCTTTGTTATAGGCCTCTGCCAGAGCAGCAACTTTATTGTCTGCCACTATTATCCTTATGCCAAGCGCTTCCCATGCTTTTATCTTGGTTTCAAGCGGATGCACCAAAGAGCCTGTCAGGTTCTTTCTGTTGCCGTTTATCACATAGCAGACATCAAGGCCATTCGTAGCTGCATCTTCAAATGCCTCCCAGACAGCCCCTTCATCTGTCTCACCATCTCCGCAAAAGCAGTATATCCTCCTGCCTGTCTCCCTCAGCAGCTCGGCTCTTGCATATCCGTTTGCGATGCCCGGACCTTGTCCAAGCAGGCCTGAAGGCACAGGCTGTGTCCTTGCCTCATTATGTCCTGAAAGGAGTATGTTCCGAAAGTTCGCCATCTCCACATCTGAGATATTCCCGAACCTGTGTCCGATCACTACATCGATTGGGACGCTGTGGCCGTTGGAAACATGATATGGCCTGTCGCCAATGGTCCAGTGATAGACTAACCTGGCTCTCAAGCCTGACAGCACTGTGCCGGGATGGCCTGAGCCTGCATCATGCATGATTGTAAGCGCATCGCCCTTCAGCTCTGTGACCAGCTGCTCAAGTTCACTGACTGCTAACCTTTCTATCGTATCATAATCCAGCCCCGGCCCTTCCACAGAGTGCATTCTTTCAGGCATGTTTCTTATCTTTGCAACCATACATATCCCCTCCGAAAATAGTGTCGGTTGGATAATCTCTGATAGATTTAAAAATATTTCTATCCTTCAGTAGTTATTAATTTTTCGCTGACTTCTCAAACAATAGTTTTTTAAAATAAAAGATAACTATATTCTATATGCAAAAAGAAGCGATAAGGCGGGAAATCCTTGAAAAAAGAAAGCTCCTGAAGAAGGAAGAGGTCATAGAAAAGGGAAATCTTGCTATGCAAAAGCTGTTTTCAACAGCTGAATATAAAAACGCCAAAGATGTTATGTTCTTTGTCTCATTCGGCAAGGAGCTCTACACCCATGATGGAATCAGGCAAGCTCTGGAGGAAAAAAGGGTAGTTGTTCCCAAGATAGTTGAATTTGAGATTGTGCCCTGCAGACTGAATGATTTCAGAGAGCTGGAAGAAGGCAAGTACAGGATAATGGAACCTGCTGAAGCAGAGCAGGCAGATAAGATAGATATTGTGCTGGTTCCTGGTATAGCATTCAACAAAAAAGGCTACAGGGTAGGCTATGGCAAAGGATATTATGACAGTTTCCTTAAAGATAGAGATGTTATGAAGATAGGCTTATGCATGGATTTTCAGATTGTAGACAAGATAGACCGCAAAGAATGGGATGTTCCTATGGATATTGTGATTAGTGAGAATCAGGTAATCAGAGTATAGAAAACTATATAAATAATCCATTTTCTTGGGTTTTGGGGTGAAGATAATGATTTCAAGAATGGTCGACATTGAGAAGAGTGACCCTGAAGTAGCAGATGCTATAAAAGCAGAGATAAAAAGGCAGGAGGAAGGTGCAGAGATGATAGCTTCTGAAAACTTTGTAAGCAAAGCGGTTCTGCAAGCAATGGGCACGCCTCTGACAAATAAATATTCTGAAGGTTATCCGTATCACAGATATTATGGGGGCAATGAGATAATCGATATAACAGAAAATCTTGCTATCTCACGGGCAAAAAAGCTTTTTGATGCGCCACATGCAAATGTACAACCTCATGCTGGAAGCCAAGCAAATATGCAGGCTTATTTTGCCATACTTAAACCAGGAGATACTATATTAGGGCTAAACTTAGATCATGGCGGGCATCTAACCCATGGAAGTCCAGTCAATTTCTCAGGTCAGATGTATAAGATCGTTCCTTACGGTGTAAATAATGATACAGAAAGGATTGAGATGGATGAAGTAAGAGAGCTAGCTAAAAAACACAGGCCAAAACTAATACTTTCTGGGTTTTCGGCATATCCAAGAAAGCTTGATTTCAAGAAGTTCAGGGAGATTGCTGAAGAGGTGGAAGCATACCACATGGCTGATATCGCCCATATCGCAGGACTATGCACCGGAGGACAACATCAAAATCCAATGCCTTTTTGCGATATCGTCACCACAACAACACATAAGACATTAAGAGGACCAAGAGGAGCAATGATACTATGCCAGGAAGAAGACAGACTAAAAGGGATATATTGTCCTGATCAGAAAAAGAATCTAGCTCAAAGGATCGATTTTGCAGTTTTCCCTGGAACCCAGGGGGGGCCTTTGGATCATGTTATAGCAGCAAAAGCTGTAGCATTTAAAGAGGATCTCCAGCCGGAGTTCAAGACATATTGTGGACAGATAGTCAAGAATGCAAAGGTTTTGGCAGAAACAC
>CAZDZV010000020.1:16294-22249 GCA_964510025.1 uncultured Methanosarcinales archaeon | reverse complement strand
CGAGGACTTGACCGAGGAGGCCACGAACAGAGCCACGTCGTCCGGGATATCGAGCTTGCAGCTGAAAAAGGCATAAAAAATCTCTGGATAACAAACGGCTACATGAACCAGGAGCCCTTGCAGGACCTATGTAAATACCTGGATGCTGCAAATGTAGACCTGAAAAGCTTTGATGAAAGCATCTACCAGGAGCTTAACCAGGGCCATCTAAAGCCCATACTTACGACCTTGAAAATATTAAAGGAGCTGGGCAAGTGGATAGAGATAACAAACCTTCTGGTTCCATCATGGACTGACAGCCTGGACATGATAAAAGAGATGACAGCATGGCTCTATAAGAACGGCTTCAAGGACTATCCGCTGCATTTCTCAAGGTTTTCTCCTATGTACAAGCTGACTCATCTCCCACCAACATCCCCTGCAACCCTGAAAAAGGCAAGAGAGATTGCAATGGAATCAGGACTGAATTTTGTCTACATAGGCAATCTTCCAGGCTCACAGGACACATACTGCCCAGGATGCCAAAGGTTATTAATATCCAGGACAGGCTACACTGTAAAGGAGAACAATATTCAGCAAGCCAGCTGCAGGTTTTGCGGGGAAAAGGTTGCAGGCATATGGTCATGAAAAGCATCAAAAAAGAGCACATAGCTTTGTTTATGATATTCCTTATTGTATTTACAGCAGCGCTTGCAAAGCTGGCCTATAAGCCAGAAGACAAGAATGTGAGGCAAGCCATGTTTGCAGGTTCATGGTATCCGGAGGAAAATCTTGACAAGGTTGTTGGTTCCCTGCTTGAAAGCGTAAGAAAGTTGCAGCTTAACGGGACTGTGAAAGCCATCATAGTGCCGCATGCAGGCTACATGTATTCCGGCCAGGTGGCAGCGACAGCCTTCAAGCAGCTCGACACAGACTACGAAACAGTATTCCTTTTGGGACCGTCCCACAGGTATCCTTTGCAGGGAGCCTCTATCCTGGATGTCTCTCACTATGAGACGCCGCTGGGAGAGGTAAAGGTCAGCCAGAAGGCAGAGGCCATGCTCAGGGAAGACCTGATAAGCACAATACCCGGAGCCCATGCAAACGAGCATTCTTTGGAGATAGAGCTTCCCTTTCTTCAGTCAGTCATCGAAGACCTTGAGATAGTGCCTATCCTTGTAGGGCCTATGGACCCATCTGCTCTGAAGGGCGTCCTGACCAGATATGTCGGGGAAGATGACCTGGTTGTGGTCAGCGTAGATCTCTCGCACTATCACGAATATGACGAGGCAAAGACACTTGACAGCTATTCTATACAGCGCATCCTGGAGCTGGACGCTGAGAACATCTTCAATGCAGAGATAGATGCGCCATGGGCAGTCTCCACCTTGATACTTATAGCGAAAGAGAAAAGCTGGACCCCCCATCTTGTATACTATATGAATTCAGGTGATGTTACCGGCGATAAGAGCAGTGTTGTAGGCTATTCTTCTATAATCTTTGTCGATGACCGGTTGCTGAGCAGGAAAGACCAGGAATTTCTTCTGAAGCTCGCTAGGGACACTATTGAGTCATACCTGAAGACAGGGAAATCACCAACACCAGAAGATGTCCCATCATCATTAAGAGATGTTCAGGGCTGTTTCACGACATTGAACAAGGACAGCAATCTGAGAGGCTGCATAGGACATATCTCCCCCCAGGAAGAGCTTTACAAATGTGTCATGGACAACGCGATCAGCGCAGCTGTGGACGATAGGAGGTTCTCTCCGGTGACTATAGATGAGCTTGATGAGATAGACATAGAGATATCAGTTCTAACTGTGCCTCGGAGGCTATCATTCAGCTCTGGCGAGGAACTCAAAAGCAAGCTCAGGCCAGGGATAGATGGTGTAGTCCTAAGGCAGGGCCATAGGTCAAGCACCTATCTCCCCCAGGTCTGGGAAAAGCTGGCTGATAAAGAAGATTTCTTGACAAAGCTATGCCTGAAGGGCAGCATGCCTGCGGATTGCTGGGATGATCCATCAACAGAGGTGTATGTCTACCAGGCGCATGTCTTTGAGGAACCCTAGAAATAGGCCCGCCAGCAGTGTTCTTTGTGAAGTTCCCTTCGTGCGACCTTGGCTATCCTTTCAAGCGCAACTATATATGCTCCAAACCTCAGGTCCACGCCAAGCTCTTTTGATCTTCTTACAACCAAAGAGGCATTCTCTGTTATCTTATCCCTGAGCTTGTTGTTTACTGCTGCCTTGCTCCATTTTTCCTTGTCGATATTCTGCCTCCACTCATAATACGATACTGTCACTCCGCCCGCATTGGCCAGAACATCAGGTATCACTATGATGCCTTTTTTGTTCAGTATATTGTCTGCTCCTGAACTTACAGGACCGTTGGCCAGCTCAAGTATTATCTTTGCCTTTATCCTGTCTGCGTTTTCCATGGTGATAACATCTTCCAGAGCAGCAGGCACCAATATATCTGCTTCAGTCTCCAGGATGTCCTCGTTTGTAGAGTTCACTGAATCGCTGCAGCCAGCCACGCATCCTTTCTTTTGCTTGTGCCTGATCAGTTCAGGTATATCAAGGCCATCCTTGTTTACAATCCCCCCTTTTGAGTCTGAGACTGCTATGATCTTGGCGCCGTTTTCATGGGCGATCCTGGCAAAGATTGAACCCGCATTTCCGAAACCCTGAACTGCTATTGTCCTGCCCTTCAGCCCTCTCAGCCCCTTCTCTTTCATCACCTGCCCGAGGACATAGAATCCGCCTCTGGCAGTGGCCTCTTCCCTTCCTTCAGAACCGCCCTTGTCAAGAGGCTTTCCTGTTACCACAGCAAGGCTTTTCTTTTCAGAGCATTTTTCAAATTCATCCCGTATCCATCCCATTATCTCAGCGTTGGTGTAGACATCAGGTGCTGGTATGTCAAAGTTTGGACCCAGCAGAGGAGCTATCCTTCTTACAAATCCCTTTGTCATCTCTTCTATCTCTTTTTTCGACATGTCTTTTGGGTTGCAGATAACTCCTCCTTTGGCCCCGCCAAAAGGAATATCAACGACAGCACACTTGATGGTCATCCAGGTTGCCAGCGCCCTGACCTCGTCCAGATTCACGTTCCAGTGATACCTTATCCCTCCTTTGAAAGGCCCCCTCATATGATTGTGCTGGATCCTGAATCCGGTGAAATTCCTGATTGTGCCGTCGTCCATCTCGATAGGAAAGCTTACCTTAAGCTCCCTGTGCGTGGTCAGCAGAGCTTCAGTTATCCACTTCTCTAACCCGATCTTATCAGCTGCTTTTTCGATCATCTCCTTTGCGTCCTCGTAAGGATTTGTCTGTGTCATGCTAAAAAAGCGTTCCAAGCTACTAAATAAAGCTTTCTAAAATCATTAAATTTACTGCTTACTGATTAAATATCTTTGCCATAGATGCCGCAAAGTTTATATATTACTTGAACCAGTATATAGATAAGTATACCAGTCTCGGGCGAGAAAAACGGGATACACATCACTGCTTAAAAAACAGCACTGTTTCTATTTGGATTTATCCAGGTGGTTTCTTTGATATCCAGCTCTGCATGCAGGGCTATAGCGCATGGGCAGCTACCGTACCATCTTGTATCCCAAGCCGTGCTTCCGGAAAGGCATTTCTCTGTTAGCACCACAAATGAGCTGGGAGCAACTTTAGAGAGGACAATCGAGCTTACATCAGAGCCTCATAGATATGATGGCCCTCATCTTGACATACCGACGGTGAGGACCACAAGATACAGCTGTCCGGAACAGAAGCAAAGTTTCAGGCGGCGTGTTTTAGGTGTAGCTGTTCTGCCCAATCAGCAAAAGCATGTGGTCACAGATCCTGACCTCGATCAGGAGGCCATAGCTGAAGCTGAAGCCAGGTATGCTGCTCTTGTTCAGAATGCAATCTACAGGTGGGGCCAGCAGGAAGGCCAGCTTCCGGAGATCATAAGAAGCATACAGTCAGGCTACCGGGATGCTGCTGCTGTGGCAACAGAAAGGCATCATCTTGAAGGAGCCCATGTATTCTATTTTGTAGCAAAAGAAGGCGCTAAAGTCAACTACACAGCAGGAAGCCATGATGCTGCCTCTTTGGAAGAACCAGCTGCAGACCTTGAGCATTCTGTAGCGTTCACCACTCCAGAAGCAGCAGACAGATTCTACAGGCAGGCCCTGACGCTCCTACTTGATCAATATAGGGAGGATACTGAGCTTCCCTATGCTCCAAACAGGATAGGCGTGGCATTGGTTCCTGATTCAGCTGGAAATAATGTTTTGGTGGAGATGTATGACGATAATGCTTTCATCACGATCCATACAGGCCTGATGAGGCCGGCTTACACTGTTACAGTAGACCAGTATGTCCATGTTCCAGTTGAGCAGATAACCCTGAAAGGCACTATAGCAATTGCAAAGACCATAATCGGCAGGCTCCGCTGCTCAGAGTATTCAGAAGCTACCCTTCCTGCTGTGGTCAGCGAGCTTCTTGCAGCTTAGAAAAATCCAATGTAGCGAAATAATCATCAACTGTTTCAGCTCTCCTTATCTGGACTATCTTTCCGTCCTCTTTCAGGAGCATCTCAGCGCTTCTCAGCTTTCCGTTATAGTTGAATCCCATGGCATGGCCATGAGCGCCTGTATTGTGTATTGCCAGCAAATCTTCCGGCTCAATCTCCGGCAGCATCCTGTCCACCGCAAACTTGTCGTTATTTTCACATAAGCTGCCTGTAACATCATATTTATGCATTGGTTTTTTGCCTTCTTTGCCCAGCACGGTTATATGGTGATAGGCCCCGTAGACCGCAGGCCTCATAAGGTTGGCCATGTTGGCGTCGCATCCTACAAAATCCTTATAGGTATGCTTGATATGCCTCACCTTTGTTATCAGCCACCCGTACGGCCCTGTTACCATCCTTCCGTTTTCCATTATTATCCTTAACTTCAGTCCGTTGGCTGTTATCATCTCATCATACAACGTTCTTATTCCATCAGATACATACTGAAGGTCGATCTCTTTTTCATCCGGCTTGTAAGGTGTCCCATAACCTCCGCCCAGATTGACGAACTCCAGCTCTATACCTAATTTTTGCTTTATCTCAACCGCAAGCTCAAACAGCATCCTGGCTGTCTCGATATGATAGTCCTCATTCAGCTCGTTTGACACCACCATGGTATGCAGCCCGAACCTTTTGGCCTTCTTGCATTTCTTGTAGCCCTCAAAAAGCTGCTTCTTTGTGAAGCCATATTTCGCCTCCTTCGGATCGCCGATGATGAAATTCCCTTTTCGCATCGGCCCGGGATTGTATCTGAAGCATATGAGCTCTGGAAATTTGCCGTTTAGTGATTTCCGGAGGAAATCGATGTGGCTTATGTCATCAAGGTTTATCATGGCACCCAGCTCAAACGCTTTTCTGAATTCCTCAGCAGGTGTGTCATTCGAGGTGAACATGATATCCTCACCCATTATCCCTGTTTTCTCGCTGAGTATGAGCTCAGGCAGGCTGCTGCAGTCTGTACCCATGCCTTCCTCTTTCAGGATTTTCAGTATATACGGGTTAGGACAGGCTTTGACTGCAAAATGGTTTTTGAATCCATCTACCCAGGAAAATGCTTTATAGAGCTCTCTGGCTTTTTTTCTGATCCCTGCCTCATCATAGATATGGAAAGGCGTCGGGATATTCATTATCTTTTCTTTGTTGAAAGGCAATCTCATAAAACATAGGCTTTTCTAATGATATTTAAAGCTTTGCGTAAGCTTTTTAAAAAATTGAGCAATCTGCTCTGGAATGAAACCAGCTAAGATGGCAGATGAGCTATATAGGGTATCTAGGCTGCCGTCTGGATTTCTTGAGACATACAGGTCAGGCATAGAGGAAATAGTGGGACAGAGAGCTGTAATCCCCTATAAGGGCAGGCAAGCCAGGATGTATACCATTCGCCAGCTAAGATCAGATGGCAGGGTC
>CAZDZV010000020.1:0-16284 GCA_964510025.1 uncultured Methanosarcinales archaeon | reverse complement strand
GCAAAATACTGGTGCAATAAGAACGCAGAAGAGCTCATGCCTGCTGTAAGGGAAAATGCACAAACTCCAGAAACACTGGCAGCAGTCTTGCTGTATGAGATGTATCTTAAGCTTGACAGGCGCCTGCCTAAATCAGATGTTGCACGGGTCAAGAACATGATATCTGTCGGCATGGATATCTTGGCAAATCTCAGCCCTGAATATCAGGATAAGATCAGATCAGCCAGGGATGAGTATGGCAGGGAAGCCAGCAGGGCAAGGAGGCTGAACCTTCCGCAAAGAGAAAGAGAGATGAGGTACAGAAGGATAAGGCAGAAGTTTCCTGGAGTTTTTAGGGATCTGATAGCTACAGTCCATGATGATATCCCCCTGGCTGCTGTTGCAGAGCTCATTTCAGCAGATGCAGCCTCACCGGTCACCGAAGAGATGCTTGCACACGAGACAAGAACATGGAAAATCTCCAGAAACAACCATCTGACCGCTGATCAGCTCTACCAGCTTATGTTTGTCATAACATCAAGGCATTACACAGGACCACTAGCCTCAAGAAGATGACTTTCCTCCAATACCCCAGTTTTTCCTGTTTATGTCATGTATGATGACTGTTACCTGTTCCTTAGGGACGCCCTGCTCCTCAAAGACCTTTGTTATTCCGGATATTATCTCTTGCTTTTTCTCATCGCTTCTTCCAGCCCACATCTTGACTTCTACTACAGGCATCCTACACCAGCTTCATCTCTTGTAATGTTTTTCTGAGCCTTTCCTTGTTCTCAGGCATAAGCTCGCACATAGGCAGCCTGTAGCTTTCCTTGCACAGGCCTTTCATCGACAAGGCGCACTTTATCGGGATAGGATTTGTCTCGATAAATTCAGCCTCAAATAAGGGGATCAGCTCCTCATTTAGCTTCTCTGCCTTTCCATAATCTCCTTCCAGAGCAGCTTTAACCATCTTCACCATCTTGTCAGGGACCAGGTTGGATGCCACAGATATAACTCCATCCCCTCCTGCCCTGATAAGCTCTAATGTTATGTTGTCATCACCGCTCAGCACAGAGAACCCATCTGGCCTCTGCTTTATGACCTCTTTTATCTGCTCGATGTTTCCAGAGGCTTCTTTGACAGCAACGATGTTCCTGCAATCCTTCGCTAGTCTCATCAATGTGGCTGTCTCTACATTTACCCCTGTCCTTCCCTTGATGTTGTACACTACACAATCAAAATCAACAGCATCTGCAATTGCCTTGAAATGCCTGTACAATCCTTCCTGTGTTGGTTTGTTGTAGTACGGGTTGACCAGCAGGCAGGCCTCAGCTCCTGTGTCCTCAGCATGCTTTGTAAGCCTTATGGCTTCCTTTGTCGAATTAGAGCCAGTGCCGGCTATCACAGGCACCCTGTTGTTGACATGCTTCACTGTCAGCTCTATTACTCTGTCATGCTCTTCATGGTCTAATGTGGGGCTTTCTCCGGTAGTGCCGCAAGGCACTATGCCCGACACACCGTTCTCGATGTTGAGGTCTATCAGCTTCCTCAGGCATCCTTCATCCAAATCCCCATTTTCCTTGAAAGGTGTTACAATAGCGGTAAATACTCCCCTATACATCCTTATCACCCATAATCTCTTTCATCATGCTGTCGATGGTGAAGAACCCCTTTCTATCTTTCAGCCATTCAGCTGCCATCACTGCGCCTAGTGCAAATCCTTTTCTGGTCCTTGCTGTGTGCTTGAGCTCTATCGTATCAGCATCGCTGTCAAACCCTACGATATGGGTGCCGGGGAAATCTCCGCATCTTAGGGAGGCAAAGTGCAGCTCATCTGGCCTTACCTGCCTGTCCAGTTTTTCTTCTACAACCTTCTTCTTTCTTGATATGTTGTCCAATAGTATCTTCTCGATAGATTTTGCAGTGCCTGATGGGCTGTCCTTTTTCCTCTTATGGTGCATCTCAAAGCCATATATATCATAGCTGTCTATCTTGTCGATTATTCTGGCTGCATCTTCCACTATCCTGAAAAATACGTTGACACCTATAGAGAAGTTAGATGCGTACAAAAATCCTATCCCTGATCTCTGCACTATGGCCCTCGCCTTGTCTACCTGGTCATACCACCCTGTTGTCGCCAGCACAAGGTTCTTCTTGCACGATGAGACCTTTTGCAGGTTCTCCATAACAGTGGCTGGCAACGAAAATTCAATACATACATCTGCATCCTTCACCGATCCCTTGTCTATTTCTCTATGGGTTGCATCTTCTGCAGCAGGGTCTATAGTGGCTGTTATGGTATGCCCTCTGTCCAGGGCAATACTTTCCACAATATGCCCCATCTTTCCGTATCCTATGATAGCTATGTTCATGAAAAACGAAAGCCTTATATATTATTTAAATTTGCTGTTAAAATAGTAACATTTTGTTATAAGTAAAATGGCAACCATAAGTCATCTCGTTAAGCATCTGATAAGGGATAAGCCTTTTCTTCAGGAAGCCCTGGCCAACAAGCTGATAAGCTACGGGAATCTTGCAGAGCAGCTCAGGTCCAAGATAGAGCAGGAGCTCGATAAGCAGGTCAAGCATTCAGCGGTTGTGATGGCTCTTAGGAGATATGCAGATGAGCTTGCTAAGGAAAACGAGACAGTGAAGCCTTTTAACTACAAGTCAGAGCTTATCATGAAGACAAATATATGTGACATATGTGTCGCCAGAAAGCCAAGCCTCATGACAAAGCTCAAGAAGCTTTATGAGATGGTGAACTTCCAGAAAGGGGACACCTTGAATGTCATACTTGGCAACTTTGAGGTCAGCATAGTGACCAACGAGAAATACAAGCAGAAGTTTGTGAACTTCCTCAAAGGCGAGAAGATACTCAACAAGGAGAGCAAGCTGGTTGCCCTGACCATGCGCTTTTCAGATGACTTCATACACACGCCGGGCGTCATATTCCATACTATTAGAAAACTGGCCTGGGAAAACATAAATATCTTTGAGATCATCTCCACGTTGTCTGAACTCACCTTGATTCTTAGGGAAAAGGATTCTATTAAGGCTTATGAGACTCTTCAGAAGCTGGTCAATGAATAAGGTTCCTATATGCGGGACTTCTGGGAATGTTTATATGCATTCTATTTTTGCTGATGTCGCACTGGCTTACAACAGGATCTTCAACAGAGACAATATTTGTTTCTAGCCGAATCCACTTTTGCAGGGTATCCCATAGTTGTGCGATAAGCCGTCTAGCCCCTGTTATGGAAAAAAGAAAAGTTTTTTATGTATCTACAAGATAGAATGATCATGGATACGATCAGTGAAGCCAGACAATTTGCAGAAAAAGTCCATCAGGGTAGCTTCAGAAAAGAGTTTGTGGATGGCAAGATGGTGAAGGGCATGCTATCCCCTATATCAGGCATCCGCAGAATGTTTTTCAGGATATTAGGAAGACTTACCGACGATGAGGATGTTCTCTGCGCTGCATATCTGCATGACTGCCTGGAAGATGGGCAAGGCTATCAGTATAATAAGATAAAAAAGCAATTTGGCATCAAGGTTGCAGACATTGTGAAAGAAGTGAGCAAAGACAGAAGCGAGAATTTCCCAATAAAGACAAAAGAAGGCCTGATGGTCAAGCTGGCAGACACATTAGATAATATCCGGGATTGCAAAGACAAGATCTATATCCAAAAGAAGATAAAGCTCATGTTTAAACACTAATCTCTCAAAAGTATTTTATCCAGATTCTTCTCTTTCAGCCATAGTGAATGCGTACCTGCGCTTGTTGTTATCTCTGCAAACACATATGTTGTGCCTTTATAGACCATTTTCCTGTTTCTATGTACTCTTGGTAGCATTGTCAAATCACGCATTATCAAAGCCTAAGCGGGCTCTCCTGCCGATTTCTTAGGCAGCTTATATAGGCATTTGTTTGCCCTTTTCAGGTAAACCCATTTGATTGGTCAGTCGATCTGGTGCCCCCTGGGGCAGCTTAAAATTTTCTCTGCATCCATGGGATCATCGCTTGCCCATGTCCATTCTTCGCAGTCCTTCTTCATGTATTTTTTTCTGCATTTCGCACAATAGACAGTCTCTTTTTTCCTGAGGAAACCGGCACCAAGGTTTTTTTCAATAGCCCGGTGTTTTTTCACCAGCTTTTTCAGATTTCCCGATATCCCTTTCTCATATATCGAAAGCTTTTTGGATATCTTCAATTCCTCATCCTCAATCTTCCCCTGCAGCTCAATAAGCTGCCCGTAGAGTTTTTCTTTTTTGATCTTCTCACCTATAATACCAATTGTTATTCTTATATAAATATTTTTGTGAAAAGATTATTCCTAAAAGAATAATAAGGATATGTTTAGTTTTACTATTCAGGCACCTAGCACTCAAACAAAGAGCAACCAAGCATCAGCTAAAAAATATGGGCCCAACGAGATTCGAACTCGCGACCTATGGCTTAAGAGGCCATCGCTCTAACCAGGCTGAGCTATGGGCCCATGAGGAAAAAAGATTTCGTGTAATTTAAAAAACTTTCTAACAAAAGCTTCTTTATTTGGTGGGCCTGACTTCCGGATGTTCAAGATGGCTGTTCAGCAATTCTTGGGGCAAGCTGCTGCACAGCTTTCTGGTTATGCAAACTTTCAAAAAGTTAATAAATGAAATGCTTATTCTTCAACACTACAGCCCCGTGGTGTAGTCGGTCAAGCATAGTGGGTTCTGGAGGATAGTATCCGGAGATCCCCGCTGACGGCAGTTCGAATCTGCCCGGGGCTATCTGCTCTCCCGTAAAGGTGTCGACTGATTTCTGAGTAGATGGTGAACCTGTTGTCTATGAAGCAATAGAAAGAGTTGATTCCCCAGGAACATATCACCTAATCAGTCTTCAGCTTTCTTAAGCCTGGCGGCATATCCCGCAATTATGTTTCTCAGCTTCTTTGACGGACATGATACCAGCTCGTTAACAACATGCTTATTGGCTTCAAATTCAGAGGTAAGCTTTTCACCATGCCTATTCATAAGCTCATGTGTGATTCTTTTTACAAGTTTTGTTTTTATCCTTCCCATCTGTCTATGGTCTGCTCCTTCCCAGCGCTTTTTTCAGGATTCTAGCATCCTTCAATCCTCTTCTTCCTGCCAATCATCATCATCTCTTGCCAATTTTTTCACCCCCGAGTATAGATGCTCCGCAATATAGGCAAAAATCACTTTCGCCCTCTAAAGGCTCCTCGCAAAGCTGGCATCTTTTTGGCATATGTTCCACCTAAAAATGCTGCCTCTTTCGAGGCAGCGAACTATAAGCTCATTTTTATTCTTTTTTTTCTTCTTTTTTCGTCCTTCTAGCCATTCTGCTTCCTCCATTTTATGGGATGCATCACTGCAGCTGACTAGATAAATTTATGGTAGAGAAAATTAACTTCTTTGTCTGTAATCCAGAATTTTCTTAACCTTTTGTCAGGAAAAACTCGTTCAGCGGAAACTCCTCCTTGTTCATTACCTCATAGAGAAGTCCGATAGGGCTTTGGGTGATGATCCTGTCTACAGAAAAGGAATATACGCTGATTATATCAATTTCTCTGGAAAACTTGGTCTGTATCTTAAGGAGGTACTTGTCTCTCTGGTCTGTATTCCGGAATCCCATCAGCAGGATGTGGGTCGCATTGGAGTCAGGCAGCCGGTATGCATTGATAACATAAGGTATCTTCTTTATCCTCTCTGAGATCTGGTCATCTGTATTTTTTTCCCATACAACCGTATTGAGCCTGATTATCAGCATGGTCAAGATACGCATGCCTATTTTTTTGAAGTCTACAATAGGCTGGTAGCCCTTTATCAGGCCAAGCTTCTCCAGCTTGTTCCTGATCTTGAAAACAGCCTGGGCAGAGATCCCTATCTTTTTGGCGATCTCAGCGTCCGGTATTTTAGCCTGAAGGATTATGCTTTTGAGCACCTCCTGGTCATTCCTGGTAAGTATGGGATTTTCCGGATCTGGCTTTTTCATGCCAGTGGATAAGTTGATTATGTATATAAACCTTATCTTAGGTTAAGTTTTTCAACTTTTTAAGTAGGATAAGATGATAGTTGTCAACCTAAATATTATAAAGCGGATTTCGGCAGCTGTCTGCATGACATTAGTGACATATGCAGTAATCCCCCTGCTTATATTCATTGCCAGGATAATGGATGTAAGCATAGGCACGATAAAGCTAATATTCATCTCTAGAGGATTCAAGTACATTGCCCCATTTTTGGCATTTTTCGAGATATCCATCTGGCTAGCTGCGATACACCAGATCATGCTGAATCTCAACAACATCTTCTGCTATCTTGCGTATGCTCTTGGCTTTTCAGCAGGAACATTCGTCGGCATGATAATCGAGGAAAAAATCAGCCTGGGAAATGTAATAATAAGGATAATCACAAAAAAGGATGCCTCAGAGCTTATTGGTGCTTTTAGAGAACTTAAGTACAAGACCACTGAGGTGGACGGCAGGGACGGCAAGGTAAGGATAATCTTCTCGATAATGGACCGGAAAGACATCAAGAAAGCAGCTGATACCATCAAGAAATTTGACCCTATGGCACTTTATACCATCGAGGACGTAAGGTTCGTAAATGACAGGTTTGGCAGGCAGGGCTTGTTCAGGGCGAGAAAAAGCAAGTAGCCTAGATGGGAGAACTGCAGTATGGGCAGATAACTGAGAAGCCCTTTACAAATGTTCTCTTGATTTTCTTGCCGCAGTGGGGGCAAACGGCTTCATTCTCGACCACTGTCTCACCTTACTGTATGAAGCTCCTGTCAACTACATAAATATTTGGTTGAGAATAGCAACCGATTATCTCTTTTTAGAAATATTTTTATATGACCTCTGCAAAGCATGGTGTATGAATATAGCTGAAGAGCTTCTGGATAACCAGATTCTGCTGTCAATATTCTCTAAGTTGTATTACAATGAATCTGTGCTTGAAACGCTGAAAGGCATAAAAGGGGAGCGGATATGCTATGTGACCCTGAACAAGACAGCATCATCGCTTGAAAAGGTGTTCCGGCTACATGGCATCAACACAAGGAATATTTTCTTCATAGATGCTGTATCATGGGGCCTTGGAAAGAAATCAGAGGATGACAATGTGCTCTATGTTTCCTCTCCTGCCGCCCTTTCAGAGCTGAGCATAGCTCTGACCGAATCCTTGAAGTCAGGTGTTTTTGACCTTGTCATGTTTGATTCTCTCTCAACCTTGAATATCTATGACATAAAGAACAAGGGCGTGGAAAGGTTCACTTCCCACATAATAAACAAGGTAAAGTCAGAGGAAAAGAAGGGCATATTTACATGCCTGGAAGACGATATGGAGACCACCCTTATCAAGAATGCGCTAATGTACATAGACAAGGCTGTCAGGTTTACAGATTTCTACCACACCATCGAGCGGAAAAAGCATAACCACGCCCTGGCTGCTGTTTTCCTTGTCTTTTCTTTAGGGATCTTCTCTTTTTTCGATCCAGGAAGGCAGCTCACAGGATATGTTGTCTCCAGCGCCCAGATAAACCCCAACATACTTTTCGTGCTGCTTTTCGTGTCTTTAGGAGGCGCTTTCCTGCTCTTCTACAAGAATTCATACGCAAAGCCTGTCCCGAAAAGCAGGCTTCTGAAGATAAGGCCGGTGCCCCACAACAGACGCAAACTGAAGATGCATGTTAAGCATAAGATAAACAGATGGTTCAGGTACTCTTTCGGAGTCAATGTTCTTTAGAAAAGTTTATATATCCAGTTTGCTGATATCATCTAGATGGCATCCAAGAAGCTTGACCTGGCAAGGGTCAAGGCAGAGATCGAGGAGAAATTAAGAAAAGGGAGCATCGAAAAGCATCAGGCGCAGATTCTTGAGCAGCGGGCTCCTGCAAAGCATACCCTGGACTCGCTCAAGGACAAGCCAGCCAGGCCTGCAGGCGAATATGTAGCTACAGGCGTTATAGGCATGGATGAGCTGTTCACCCATGGCATTCCAAAAGGCTCTTCTGTGCTTATCGCAGGCGGAACAGGAACAGGAAAGACAGTGTTCTGCCTGCAGGAGATGGTCTTCCATGCTTC
This sequence comes from uncultured Methanosarcinales archaeon, assembly GCA_964510025.1. Classification (GTDB taxonomy): domain Archaea; phylum Nanobdellota; class Nanobdellia; order Woesearchaeales; family DATDXC01; genus CAZDZV01. The sequence continues at coordinate 8,212 of CAZDZV010000020.1, read as the reverse complement.
TCAGGGAAAGAAATGCCTCTACATGAGCTTCGAGGAATCTGAGCAGAGGCTGATAAGCCACATGGAAAAGTTCGGCTGGAAGCCGAAAAAGCTTATCCAACAGGGCAATCTCGTAATCAGGAAGTATTCTCCGTTTTCCATAACAAGAAGCATAGACTCTATGCTGGACAGGTCAAAGTTCCAGAAGGTCGATGCATCAAACCTGAAAAATGACCTTGAGCCCCTGCTCATGCCAAAGGGGTTTAAGCCTGATTTCATTGTCTTGGACTCACTGACAGCTATTGCCTCTACCTTCAAGCTCAAGGAAGGCTCTTACCGCATCTACATCGAGCAGCTGTTTGACCTTTTTGAGAATCTTGGCACAACATCATTTCTGATAACAGAGACCAAGCAGATGCCTGAGATATTCTCCACCACAGGTGTTGAGGAGTTTTTGGCAGACGGTGTCATAGTCCTCTATAATATAAAACGGGCAGATATCAGGGAGAGAGCTGTGGAGATCCTGAAGATGAGAGGCGAATCCCATCAGAACAAGATAGTCGCCATGAAAATATCTGAGAACGGGATTCTGGTTTATCCTGATCAGGAGATATTTGGAGACATCAAATAGAAAAGGTTAAATGTGACGCGCTCTTAGCCGTTTGTATGAAAGAAGCTATGTTCTACAGAAGCAAAGGCAGCATGGTCAGCTGTTTTCTCTGCCCCCATAGATGTGTGATAAGGCCAGGTTCAAGAGGCAAGTGCGGCGTAAGGGAGAACAGGGACGGCATGCTCTATTCTCTGGTGTTCGGAAAAGCAATATCAACTGCAGTAGATCCCATAGAAAAGAAGCCTCTGTTCCATTTCATGCCAGGATCACATTCCTACAGCGTTGCCACTGTAGGCTGCAACCTCTTTTGTGGCTTCTGCCAGAACTGGGAGATCTCCCAGCAGCCAAAGCCTGACAAGGCAGTGATGGGCCGTGACCTTTCTCCGGAAGCCATAGTCGAAGATGCCATAGCGAACAATTGCCAAAGCATATCCTACACGTATACAGAGCCGACCATATTTTTTGAATATGCTTACGAGACAGCAAGGCTGGCAAGGAAAAAAGGGCTAAAGAATGTTTTTGTGACAAATGGCTACATCACAAGGCCAGCAATAGCAAAGATATCAAGGTACCTGGATGCAGCGAATGTTGATCTAAAGGGGTTTTCTGAAGAATACTACCAGAATGTCTGCGGAGCAAGCCTTCAGCCTGTCCTGGATGCTATCAGGGAATACCATAAGAAAAATGTCTGGCTTGAGCTGACAACACTTATAATGCCCGGCCATAATGACAGCCCTGAGATGCTTGGCAGGATAGCAGAGTTCATAGCTTCCCTAGACAGGAAGATACCCTGGCATATCTCAAGGTATTTTCCGCATTATAAGATGAGGCATGTCCCCCCAACAGACATAGGCGTGATCCACAAGGCAGTTGAGATAGGAAAAAAGCACAGCCTGAAATATATCTACGCAGGCAATGTTCCCGGAGACAGCTATGAGAGCACATACTGCCCAAAATGCAAAAAAAAGGTAATCGACAGGTCAGGATTCTCAGTCAACAATACCAACCTGGAAGAAGATAGATGCGCTTTCTGCAATGAAAAGATAGACCTTATTCAACCTTGATCGCATCATGGGGGCATGAGCCTACACAAGCCTGGCACCCTATGCAGTCATCCGGCTTAGCTACCTCTATCTTGTCTTTTTTTTCAAGAACCTGCACCGGACAGGCATCTACGCATGCGCCGCAGTTCTCGCATTTTTCATAATCAATCACTGGTTTTGGCATCAGCATCACCCTTTAGTTTCATCTCTCTTATCAGGAATATCTTAAGCGGATATATCTTTGCAAGGTTTGACTTTATCTGCTCCTGCAGCTTGTTTGATATTACCAGCGAGAACAGCTGCTCAAGATTCACCTTAGCTATCTCCCTCTTGAGGAGCTCTACCAGCCCCCTGTTGAGGTTGGTAAGCACAGAATTGTTTGTCTTTGATCTTGTTACTGCAAAGGATTTCACCCTTATGCTCTTCTTGTCAGATGTCACGAAATCCATCGAGTTCTCCACCTTTTCTCTCCCCCTTCTTACGAACCTCTTGATGGAAGAAGGAGCTACCTTGTATCCGATTATCTCTGTCTTTGCCTTGTTGTCCTCAAGCTTCGTGATCTTGAACTCGATAACAGTGTTCTGTTTCTTTGTGTTACCTATAAGCTCCATCAGACTTACCTTTACTGTCCTGCCGATGATGCTTTTGGGCTCCAGTGTGGTGATCTCGCAAAGTGAGTATTCCTTGAAAATCTTTGGGGCAATTATCTCTATCCATTGTTTCTTCTTTATCTTTGTTTTTTCTTTTGCCATTTTACTGTCCGGAGAATTAGACTTTTGTTTATAAAACTTTCTATATGTCGAGATTGACCACTTCCTTCGCATGCTCCTGTATGAACTCTCGTCTCGGTGCAACCTCATCTCCCATAAGTATGGTGAATATCTTGTCCGCTTCGACGGCATCCTCCAATGTTACCCTTAGCAGCCTTCTTCGTTCAGGGTCCATTGTTGTCTTCCAGAGCTGCTTAGGGTTCATCTCCCCAAGGCCCTTGTACCTCTGCAGAGAGCTTCCCTCCTTCCCAATCTCCTGCATCAGCTTAGCAAGCTTTTCGTCATTATACACATAGTATTCTTTCTTGTTCTTTCTTACCTTGTAAAGCGGCGGCTGGGCTATATAGATGTAGCCTGCTTCTATCAAAGGCTGCATGTACCTGTAGAAGAACGTAAGCAATAAGGTCCTTATATGCGCTCCGTCTATGTCAGCATCTGTCATTATTATTATCTTATGGTACCTTGTTTTCTTGATGTCAAACTCCTCAGCGATGCCGCAACCTATCGCAGTTATTATCGTTGTTATCTCATCGTTGCTGAATATCTTGTTCAGCCTGGCCTTCTCTACATTGAGTATCTTTCCTTTCAGAGGCAATATTGCCTGGAATCTCCTGTTTCGTCCCTGTTTTGCAGAACCGCCGGCGCTGTCACCCTCAACTATATACAGCTCAGACCTCTGCGGATCCTTCTCCTGGCAGTCTGCAAGCTTCCCAGGCAGGGAATAGCCGTTCAGAGCCCCTTTTCTCCTGGTAAGATCCTTTGCCTTTTTTGCAGCCTCCCTTGCCCTGGCTGCATTTATTGACTTGTTGATTATCACGTTGGATATGCTAGGATTCTCCTCCAGGAAAGACGCTAGCTTTGAGCTTACCATCGAGTCCACTATGCCCTTGATCTCAGAATTTCCGAGCTTTGTCTTTGTCTGGCCCTCAAACTGGGGGTTCTTCAGCTTCACCGATATAACAGCGGTGAGCCCCTCCCTTACATCATCGCTGGACAGCCTTTCCTTCATACCCTTTTTTTCAGCATACTGGTTAAGCGTCCTTGTCAGTGCGGTCTTGAATCCGCTGAGGTGGGTGCCTCCTTCTTCGGTGTTTATGTCATTGGCAAACGAGAATATGTTCTCCTTATAGCTTTCGTTATACTGCATGGCTATCTCTACCATATTATCATCCTTTTCGCTTGAGAAGAATATAGGCTTATGCAGGGCTGACTTGTTCTGGTTCAGGTATTCAACAAATTCCACGATTCCGCCTTCGTATAGGAATTCATGCTCTTTTGCAGCCCTTTCATCCTCTATGACTATCCTCAGCCCCCTGTTCAGGAAAGCCATCTCCCTCAGCCTGGACGATAGCTTCTCAAAATTAAACTCTGTTGTCTCAAATATCTCATTATCTGGTATAAAATGGACAGTGGTGCCTGTCTCATCAGCGCTGCCGGTTTCCTCCAATGCAGTTATAGGCTTCCCTCTTTGGTATCTCTGCTTGTATACCTTTCCGTCCCTCCTTACCTCCACAGACATCTGGCTTGACAGGGCATTGGTCACAGATACGCCCACTCCGTGAAGCCCTCCTGAAACCTGGTAGGCCTTCTTGTCGAATTTTCCCCCTGCATGAAGCTTTGTCATTACAAGCTCCACTCCTGACATCTTGTATTTTGGGTGGATATCTACAGGTATGCCTCTTCCGTCATCAGTTATGCTGACAGAGCCGTCCTTATGCAGCACCACCTTTATATTCTTGCAATAGCCTGCGAGTGCCTCATCCACAGAGTTGTCCACCACCTCATAGACAAGATGGTGCAGGCCCCTGAATCCCGTTGACCCGATATACATGGCTGGCCTCTTCCTGACAGCAGAAAGCCCTCCAAGTACCTGGATGTCCTCTACCTTGTATTCGTTCGTCTCTGGCATAGTTTTCACACTAAAATAGGGTTTGTTTTTTGTAAATTTTCTCGTCGAGATTTTAGTGTTGTTTACACTTAATTTGAATGTGTATTTATTTATAAATGTTTCGATGCAGCATCAAAAACAAAAGGTTTAAATATAACCTCAATACTACTAGCCTTATTGTTCTCAGAAGGGAATTCTTAAATGGTAGAAGATATAAAAAAAACCGGAACAACCACAGTAGGAATTGTCTGTAAGGACGGAATTGTTCTTTGCGCAGATAAGAGAGTGACATCAGGCTACCTGGTGGCATATAAGAAGTTTGACAAGATAATCCAGATAAGCGACAATATCGCTGTAACGGTCGCAGGATCTGTTTCAGATGTCCAGCTGCTGAGCAAGATAATAAAGGCAGAGATCAAGCTGAGGGAGATTCGCACCGAAAGGAAGATAACAGTAAGGGAAGCAGTAAGCATGCTGTCTTCGCTTGTGTATGGGAGCATAAGGCAGATGAGCATGATACCAAGCATATCCCACTTTATAATAGGGGGCAGAGACAGTGAAGGTTTTCACTGCTATGATCTGAGCCCAGACGGCTCTATTACGCCCACTGATGAATATGTTTCATCTGGCTCTGGCTCTGTCATGGCCTACGGTGTTCTTGAAACGCTGTTCAAGCCAGGAATTTCTGTAGACGAGGCTATGAAGCTGGGAGTCAAGGCTATAAATGCAGCTGTCCAGAGGGATATAGCTTCTGGAAACGGCGTAGATGTTGTTACAATAACAGATGAAGGTGTTAAAAAAGTACTGAGCAAGAAGATAGATTATAAGCTGGAAGCGTAAGTTATTCTGTTTGTTTATACCAAAATTTCTGAAAAAATGGCTGAAAACCCGATTATAAAGGAAATCTATAAGAACCTGCCTGAAAAAAAGGTCTCTGATGCCTGCTTTGAAGGCGCTAACATAGTCCTATATACAAAAGACAATGATTTCTTCCTGAACAATGAAGGGGTCATAAAGAGGATAGTTGACAATATAAAGAAAAGGGTAGAGCTGAGGCCTGATCCAAGCATCACCATGGACATGGAAAAGGCTGAAAAGAAGATAAAGAAGATCATACCCGAGGAAGCTGGAGTTGACCAGATAATATTTGACCCTCAAAGGAGCATGGTTGTCATAGAGGCAGACAAGCCTGGACTGGCCATAGGAAAGCAGGGCTCATTCCTAAGGGAGATAAGGCAGAACACGTTATGGGTGCCCCTGATCAAGAGGAAGCCCGCAATAAGGTCAAAGCTCATAGAGAACATAAGGGCAGTGCTTTATCAGCATTCTGATTACAGGAGAAAGTTCCTAGACAAGATCGGCCACAGGATATATGATGGCTGGTTGCGGGAAAAAAAGCATGAGTGGATAAGGGTGAGCTTTTTAGGAGGCGCGCGCCAGGTCGGAAGGTCCTGTATGCTCCTCCAGACCCCTGAATCAAGGGTGATGCTTGATTGCGGTGTGGATGTTGCAGCTTCCAATTCAGAGATGTATCCATATCTTGAAGCGCCTGAATTTGATATCAACCAGCTGGATGCCGTGATAATAGGCCATTCGCACCTTGACCATTCTGGTCTGGTGCCCTATCTTTTTAAGTTTGGCTACAACGGCCCTGTTTACTGCACTGCTCCCACGAGGGATGTGATGGCCCTTCTTCAGCTCGACTATATCAAGATCATGCGGTCTGAGGCAAAAGACCCCATCTATGATACAGAGCATGTCAAAGAGATGGTGAAGCATACAATAACGTTAGACTATGAAGAGGTTACAGATGTTACGCCTGATGTCAGGATAACACTATATAATGCAGGCCATATACTTGGCTCGTCTATGGTGCACCTGCATATCGGGAACGGCCTCCATAATCTCGTCTATACAGGCGACCTGAAGTTCGGCAAGACACAGCTCCTGCAGCCTGCATCTATCTCATTTCCAAGGCTTGAGACACTGATGATCGAAGCCACATATGGCGGAAAGGACAATGTGCTTCCCAACAGGCATGAGCAGGAAGGCCAGCTGATAAGCAAGATAAGGGAGACCCTGGCAAGAAATGGCAAGGTGCTGATCCCTGTCCTGGGTTCAGGACGTGCCCAGGAAGTCATGGTTATACTCGAACAGGCGATCAAGAACAGCAAGCTTGAGAAGATACCCATCTTCATAGACGGCATGGTATGGGACATAACAGCTATCCATACAGCATATCCAGAATACCTAAATAACTTCATCAGGAAGCTTATCTTCCATAAGGACCAGAACCCATTTCTTTCTGATGTTTTCAAGAGGGTCGGCTCCCAGAAAGAGCGTAAGCAGATCATAGAGGAGCACGGGCCTTGTGTGATCCTTGCGACTTCCGGTATGCTTGTAGGCGGTCCGTCTGTTGAGTATCTTAAGCATCTGGGCGACAATCCTAAGAACTCCATAATCTTTGTATGCTACCAGGGAGAGGGAAGCCTCGGTAGGCGCATCCAGCGCGGCGAAAAGGAGTTTGTCCAGGGAAAGCCTCCGAAGCAGGAGATCCTTAAGGTGAACATGGACATAACTACGATCGAGGGGTTTACAGGCCACTCAGGAAGGAACCAGCTGATGAACTTCATCCAGAAATGCGATCCAAAGCCTAAGAAGGTCATCATAAACCACGGCGAGAACAGCCGGTGCCTTGATCTTGCTTCATCTATCCACAAGATGGCAAGGATAGAGACAAATGCTCCAAGGAATTTAGAGGCTATAAGGATAAAATAAGCTTCTGCCTAATTTTATAATATTGTTATCGATATATTTTTAGCTTATTCCAAATTCTTAACTATAAAGTGAAAGAGTTTGATGCATCACCGATACTTGACAAAGCAGAAGATCTTGAATTTGCAGTAGCTGCAGGCCCTGCAGCTGAAAGGATGCTGCTGCAAGAGCCATCGACCTTATCGAACAGGCCAGGCAGGATCCTTCAGTTAGAGAGCTTGAACTGACAAAATAGACTATTGGTCCTTATGATATCCCTATGCATGATAGTGAAGGATGAAGAGAAACATCTTGACAGATTTCTGAAAAGGATCAATCATCATGTGGATGAGATAGTGATTGTAGACACAGGCAGCAAGGACAGCACAAAGAAGATTGCCAGGAAATACACAGACAAGGTTTTTGATTTTAGCTGGGATGACGATTTCTCTGCAGCGAGGAACTTCTCTATCTCAAAAGCAACAGAGCGCTGGATCCTGGTTTTGGATCCTGATGAGCAGATTGATGAAGAAGACCTGGCCAGACTGAAGAGTATGTTGAGACCAGAAAATCTAGGATACAGGATAATCCAGAAGAGCTATCATAAGGGCAAGCTGATCTCTGTCAGGGGGATCTGTAGGATTTTTCAAAATAACAAGAAAATAGCATTTGTTTACCCTGTCCATGAGACTGTTAGGGAATCCATAAGGAAATTAGGTGCACAGGTCGCCAGGACAGGGATAATCATAAGAAATTTTCCGAACCTTTCGGAACAGAAGTGCACATATTACCTGAAGCTATTAAAAGAAAAGAAAAAACTTTATCCTCAAAGCAACGTGGACAAGGAGATAGAGCTCGAAACCAATTATATTAATATCACTAAATAATAGTAACAGAACAGAAAGATTTAAATAGAACGATAAATTTTATCCGTGAAAATGAGAGCTGGAGATATTGCTAGAAGAGCTGTCAGGGCAGTTGAAGGGCTGTTTGAGGCGCGAACCAGCCGAAGGGATTGGCTAAGGGGAGCAGCTGCTGGAGGTATAGCAGGTGTTCTGATAGGTGCAGCCGCAGGCTACAGGCTTGCAGCTGGTCCGGACCAGCCAAGATATTCTGAAATAGCAAGATATATCGCTGAGCATGGTGAAGATCAACCTAAATACTCTTT
>CAZDZV010000019.1:0-22261 GCA_964510025.1 uncultured Methanosarcinales archaeon | reverse complement strand
GTTTGGAGATCCCTTTGTTTCTGACCCTGTTGCCCTATACCGAAGATAGCCTAACACTTCATCCCTATACTGGGCAGGAATAGACAGGGGCATAGTAACTGCAACATACATCAGTGTGAAATACACTGTCTTGACCATGCCTATAAAGATGGTTATTGTAATATTGATCCCGATGATCAGGATCAGGATAACAACAAACGGCATCCATACCTGAGAGACAATGGCCAGCACCAGCCCAGCAAGTGCCAACAAAAACATGAAAAAAGTGATCCAGCCCCTTATAAGGTCGCCTGCAAAATCAAATCCAAACACGCCTGCCAAAGCAGCTGGCACATTATTCCTTAGATTCTTTATCTCAGGCAAAGCCTGAAAGGCTGTCTGTTCCCTTATTATGGCTGCTGGCAGGAGATAATGGTTTACCAAATCCCAACCCTCTTCAATGACCTTGCCTGCGATCATCATTATGAGATTTAGTATCGTCGCCAGCCCGCCTTTGCCTGTGCCTTTCTTAAGCTTGTTGGCAAGAGAGGTCAATATTATGTCAAATATCCCAAAAATGAATACGTCGCCCTTGTTTTGCTTTGCTCTTGCTATACCATCAGAATAGTCTGTTCTCTGTCCGGTAAATGTCTTGTAGACTATCCAGCATTGAGCAGCGCGATAGTATATCCTAATAAAAGGAAACACAGGAACAAGCAAAAAAAGAAAAATCACTCCTATCGTAACTGAAACAAACTGGACTATGCCTGTTGTGAAGAAGGCTGAGATAATGGCCACAATCACCATAAGGTAAAAAGCAAGTGCAAGCCAGAGCTGCTTCAACGTAGGCCGGAATATATCCTGATTCCTGCCCATTACAGAAAAGGTCTGCTTTATGAGGTTGGCTGTATCCTGGAGAGCATCAAAAAGACCCATAGAGCCACTTTTCCTATCAAATATATAAATACTTTTCCTTTTACCCAACGAACACCGGCTGCTTCGAGAGCTGCTGTGGCAGCGGCAGCCGCCTGAAAGGCATGCCTTCTGTTTTCTTGTGTATCTCTGCTATCAGCTCCTTTGCCTTCATCAGCTTCTGCTCATTTATGCCCCTTATCCTTACAGAAATCTTCTTTGCAGTCTTTTCTTTCTCACCTACAACCGCAACATAAGGTATCCAGCTGGTCTCTGCTTCCCTTATCTTCTTGCCTACGTGAAGAGGCCTGTCATCTATGTCTACCCTGATATTATCGCCAAGCTCCTTCATAACCTTTCCAGCATAGTCGGCAAAGTCATCTGAAACAGGGATGACCCTTACCTGCACAGGGCTCAGCCACAGGGGCAGCTTAGGCGTGGTGCCTTTTTTCATATCTGAAGCAGCCTGCTCAAGAAGAGCATAGATGACCCTTTCTATGGCTCCTGAAGGGCTGCAGTGAAGTATTAAAGGATGCCTCTGCTTACCATCCTTGCCAGTGAACCTGATATCATACCTTTCGCCGTTCTCTATGTCGATCTGGTCTGTGCTAAGCGCTGATGCCTTATCAAGGTTATCCACAAAATTAAGCTCATACTTGAGCGCAAAATAGAATATGCGCTCATCCCACATCTCCAAGAGCACAGGCCTGCCGAATCTCCTGACAAGGCCCATGATAAACTCCTTGTTCTCATCGAAATAATCTTTGGTAGTCCTCAGAGCCATCTCTACATCAGCTATCCCGATATCTGCCAAAACAGACATACTTAATTCAAACCTCTGCTCAAGCTCCTGTTTTGCCTGATCCATATCCTTCACAAGAGCATGGACATCAGGCATTGTAAATGCCCTCAGCCTTCTCAACCCGGTAAGCTCTCCAGACTGCTCCCTCCTGAAAGAATACCGTGTAAGCTCATAAAGCTTCAAAGGCAGATCCTTATAGCTGATAGTCGCATCGTGAGCCATCAGGAACTGGCCAAAGCATGCTGCAAACCTAAGGAAGAACTTCCTCTTGTCAGATTCTATCTGGTACTGCCGGGCTGGAAACCGCTGAAGATATTTTGATAAGGTTGGATGGTCTATATCATACATTATAGGGGTCTCAACCTCAATACCCCCATAGTCAATTATCCTTTCTGTAACATACTCCTCCAGCAGCCTTTTTATAAGCCTGCCCTTTGGATAATACCGGAGGTTGCCCCCGTCTGATGCTGGCTCGTAATCCACAAGCTCCAGCTTTTTCATAAGCTTGACATGCGGGGGCTCCTGCCTGACTGCCCGCGACTTCTCTTTCTCATATAACGCAAATTTCTTCAGCTTTTGGTGCTTGGTGTAGTCAAAACTGCCTACTTCATTAAGCTTTCCATCTTCAGTCAGTATGTACCAATAAGAGGCCAGCTTTCTCTCTTTTTTCAGCGAATCTGATTCCTTTTCAGGCCCGAACTCCCTTGAGAGCTCGCTCAGCGGATGGCCTTTGACTGAAATACTAAAAGATTTATACCACCCAAACGGGCTCCTGTGAACCTCAAATTCTTTCCTCAGCTTTTCTTCTGCATCCTGGAGAACCTGTAAGCCTGTCTTTGCTGAGCTTGGCTGATTTGTGAGGTGGACATATGGGTACAGGATTATCCTTCTTGTGTTAACCGTAGAAGCTATATCAACTATATTCTTGCTGAGATTTTCTGCTGACAGACCAGGGTTGGTCTCATCACGCCTTTCAACAGCAACAAAGACGACCAAGCATTCCTCTATCCGGCTTGATTTCTTTTCTATCTTCTCTGGAGCCTTTATCGCCTTTTTCTTTGCTTCGAACTCGATGAAATCTGAATGAAGAGCCAGTATTTTCATTTTAAGAATAGTTTTGGATTATTGTTTATAAATGTTATTGTGTAATGATATTCCAGAATACCTTTACGATGGAAAACAAGGATAAGAGCAGAACAAGCCAGTTTTCGAGCAGATAAGGAATCCCTATCCCAAAGAGCGGCAAACCCCGCTTTAGGTTGGTCAGCGCTATGAAGAAAGTAATCACAAAGATCACCAGGAAGCTAATAAGAAATTTCAGTTCACGCTTATGATGCTGCTGATGTTCCATAAGCTATCGTAAACCTGCCTAAATAAAAACCTTTGTAACAGGTTATGGTGGTAAAAAACCAAAAGATTTAAATATCTATTATTATATTTAATATTATTATTAATTTTAATAATATGAAGCTGCAAATTTTGGCATGCATCGGCTTTCTCATAGCTTCTGCGATAACTGTTGAGGCCTATACCGGACTTCCAGAATATGCGCCTGGAGAGATCATCGTGAAACTGAAAGACACCTCTATCCTCTCTGCACACAGCATGCAAGAGCTTAAAGAGAGACATAAGATAGTTGAAACGGAGGTCATGGATGAAAAGATATCGACAACAGGGATGGCCTACACGATCAGGCCAAAGGAGCAGATAGTGAAGCTCAGGAGCGACTCAAAGCTGGATGCAAAGAGGATCGCTGAGGATTTTGAGAAAGACCCTAATGTTGAATATGCTGAGCCGAATTACCTATACTATCTCAGCCATGTGCCTGATGATGCACTATACAGCCAGCAGTGGGCCCACCAGAACAGCAACGCTGAGGATGGATGGGATATAGAGCAGGGCAGTGGTGTTGTAATTGCCATCATCGATACCGGAGTAAGGTATGGCCATGAGGATCTCCAGGCAAACATGCTTGGGGACTGCAGCAATGGCTGTCCTGACGGAACCGGCTATGATACTGTGGACATCTATACAAGCTGGTATGAGAATGAAGGATATACCCTTATATCCGGAGAGGATTATATTTCCAGAGACAATGACCCATTTGACTACCACGGGCATGGGACTCATTGCGCAGGCATTGCTGCGGGAAAAGCAGACAATTCCCTGGGCATAGCCGGCGCATGCCCTGGATGCAAGATAATGCCTATAAGGGCTTCATTTGCGATAGAATATGGGGGCAATAGCTACGGCTGCCTTGAGAACGATGATGTAGCTGCCGCGATAATCTACGCCACAGACAATGGAGCCAGAGTGATAAGCATGAGCTTTGGCGGCACAGCATCATCGCAGACAATCCAGAATGCAGTCAACTACGCACACAACAACGGCGTCACTATGCTGGCTGCTGCTGGAAATTTCAATACAGACTCGATGGTGTATCCTGCTGCATTGGACAATGTGATAGGCGTCGCTGCGATCGCTGCCGACAACAAGAAGGCTTCCTATTCAAACTATGGCAGCTGGGTAGACATAGCTGCGCCCGGAGGCGACATCACAAAAGACTCGATGATATTGAGCACTGTGCCGACATATGGGATAATTACCCACCCATCAGGATACAAGCCCATACAGGGAACCTCGATGGCAACACCCTACGCAGCTGGCCTTGCCGGGCTTATACTCTCAAGAAAACCAGGCATAGTATCAGAGGATGTCAGGGAATATATGCTGCTGGGAAGCGCTGAGACTGCCGAGACAAGCTATGCAATAGGTAACAGGGTGGATCTGAACAAGACAATGCACATCTGCTCATTGTCGGGCAGCTGCTATTTTGCAGACATCAATTATGATGACAGCATAAGCCTTGGGGAGCTTATGGAGCACATAGGCAGCGAGGAAGAGAATAATATCATGGTAACCGGGTGCTGGATCGAAAAATGAAGCTGCCTAAATTCATAGGAAAGGCGAAGCTTACAAAGCAGGGTCAGATGACTTTGCCTAACGAAGCAAGAAAGGATCTTGGCATAGAGCTGAATTCAGAACTATACTGGTATGAGATCGACGGATGCCTTGTGGTTGTCAAGAGGCTTATGAACCAGAAGGAGCTCCTGGAGATGATTAGAAATGCTTATAAATAAACGAAAAAGACCAATAAGTGTAAAAAGAGGAAAATGCCACTTTTAAACCCAGCAGGACTATGGGCATTAGCTGTACTAGTGCCTTTTATCCTAGCCTATCTCATACGGCCAAGGCCTGAAGAGCTCACCATACCATCCTTGATGTTCTTCCTGAGACAGAACCAGAAATTCAGGCAGAACGCATTCCTCAGGAAGCTTCTTCAGAGCGTACTGTTCCTTATCCAGCTGGCACTGCTTGTCATGCTTGCAGTTGCAGTGGCTGAGCCGTTTATAGAGGTTCCATACAGTGTGGAATCTGCAAATACCGTGTTGGTTATAGATGGCAGTGCGAGCATGCAGGCAAGGTCGGGCCAAAAGACCAGATTTGAGGAAGCTGTCAGCGCTGCCAAAAGGAATATGGGCGGCAGGGTCAGCATAGTGCTTGCGGAGAATATACCTGTAACCCTGCTGAAAGACGGCAGCTTTAGGGAAGCTAATGCGATACTGTCAAGGCTGAGGTGCAAGGCGACGTCCTCCAATATAGGGGATGCGATGCTTCTTGCTGAAGACATACTAAAAGACAAAAAAGGCAGGATCGTTGTGTTGAGCGATTTTCTGCAGACAGACGGCTCTGATCCGCTGGTAGCAAAAAGAGAGCTTGCTGCCAAGGGCAACCAGGTAGAGTTCATAGACTTCAGCAGTACAGCGGAAAATGTCGGGCTGGTCGATATGGAGCTGACAAAGCAGACAGCGAAGGTCTTTGTGAAAAATTTCAACGACAGAGAAGAGATGGTGGAGGTTGCGCTGGTTAAAGGGACAGAGAAGCTGGGCAGCAGGGAGATATCATTGCTTCCGAATTCCCTGGAAAGCCTTGTATTTGACACGCCTGCCGGATTAAGCAGGATTGAGCTTGCTGCTGATGACGATTTTGCAGCAGACAATACTATACACATAAGTGCGCCGGAAAAGATGCAGGTAGAGGTGCTGCTGATAACAAACAAGGACAAGAGCAGCCTCATGGCAGCGCTGGATGCTTCGGACGATATCAGGCTTAGCGTTTCACATCCTCCGCTTGGCCATATGGTGGACGGTCAGCAGGTTGAATTCATGGATTTTGATGTGATAATACTGGCGGATGTAGGGGCTGTGGGCGAAAAAGAAGGATTGCTGAGAGGCAGGTTCAAGGACATGGAAGACTATCTGGCAATGGGCGGGAGCGTGATAATAGCCGGGCAGGAGGATCTGGGAGGCATCGCGACTACGGACATGAGCAGAAAGATATATAGCGATATAATGCCGGTAGATATAACGGGAAATGGAAACAACACAAGGCTATGCTTCAGGATATTCAACCAGTTCACTGACCAGTTTGAAGAGAACAGCTGCCCTATCAACCTGAACAGCTTTCTTAAGGCCAGGGCGAAAGATGATGCGATAGTCATAGCGACAGCAGACGACAACAGCCCTGCAATCGCATACAGGGACAACGTCTATTATTATGGCATAATAGATGAAAAAAGCGATTTTCCAACTTCCAGCTCATATCCTATATTCTGGAGCAAGCTGGTGAAGTTCATAGTCAAGACAGAAGACATTAGCGACTATAATTTCAGGACAGGGGACATGCTTGTTGTAAAGGAGCAGAGCATCCGGACCCCCGGCAGCTCCATCAAGACCGACAAGCTTATGCTTGATGAGCAGGGGATCTATGAGACTTCTGACAGGAAGATAGCTGCAAATCTGCTGGATGCAAAGGAATCAGAAGTAGACAGGGATGCAGAGCTAATAGAGGATGATATGTCCTTTGAGACAAGAAAGGAGCAAAAGATGAAAAAGCTGGACATTGATGTTTATCTTATCATCGCTGCAGGCGCGCTGATTGTACTGGAGATCATATATATCAAGCAAAGAGGTGACCTATGATTAGGTTATGCTTGTCCGGATACTGCCTGGCAAGGCCTGAAGCCATCCTGCTGATAGTGCCCTTTTTTTTCCTGCTATGGTTCCTGGTAAGAAAGAACTTTATCAAATTCAAGAGCAAGGAAGAGAAGAAGCAGTTCAACAGGAAGAAAAGAAACGAGAGGGCGCTCATCCTTCTGTCGAGGACAACCAGCTTGCTCTTGCTGCTGGTAGCGCTGGCAACGCCCTACAGCGAAAAGAGCATAACAGTAGATGGTGATGCATCCTTGACTATATTGGCTGACAACTCGACAAGCTTTGAAATATTTGAGCAGGGCATCGCAGAGCAGCTGGCACTGGGGCTAAAGGATAGTATCCCTGTGAGTGTGAAGCATATCGCTGCAGGAGACAGGTCGGCGATAGGCGACGGCATATTGAACAGCATGAACGGCGACGACAACCTGCTGGTCATAAGCGACGGGCATAACAATCATGGCAGGGTGCTCGGAGATGTGGTATTGTTCGCATCAGGCCTGAACACGTCCATAAGCACCTTGAACATCCAGCCCAAGAGAAATGACGCTTATGTAAAGATACATGGCCCAAGAGAAGCGATTGTGGGTGAAGAGAATGTCTTTGTTGTTGAGGTCAGCGAGATAGGGGTGAACAGCTACAGCCTTAATATAGAGGTTGACGGAGAAAGGATAGTTGAGCAGAGAAGAGGCAAGACCCAGGAGATCGTAAGAAGGTTCCCAGAAGGTTACCATACTATAACGGCAGAGATTACTGCAAATGACCACTTCCCTCAGAACAACATATATTACAAGACCGTAAAGGTCATCCCCAAACCGAAGGTGCTGTTCGTGTCTGAGAAGACATCTCCTTTGCTGCATGGACTGAATGAGATCTATGACATCAGGCTTGAGGATTCCCTCCCAAGCAAGATTTCAGGCTATCATGCTGTCATAATAAACGATATACATGGGCAGCAACTGTCCAGCTGGATCGGGAAACTTACTGAATATGTTGCAGAAGGCAACGGACTTATAGTCATAGGAGGAGACAACTCTTATGACAGGGGCTTTTACCAGAATCCGGAATATCTTATAGAGAGCCTTCTTCCTGTAAAGATAGGGCTTCCTGAAATGTCAGAACAGAACAAGGCAAATATTGTGTTCCTCATAGATGTTTCAGACACAACCGGACTCCCTTTCAAGGGAGATATCGGCTATAGTGTGCTGGACATGGAAAAGGCGATAGCCACGGGCCTCATAGACACGCTGCGTCCAGAGGACAGGGTGGGTGTCATAGCGCTGCATGGCTCCTCGACACTGGTGAGCCCTCTCGTGAACCTTGGAGAAGACAAGGAAACCCTGAAGCTGAACATTAGAAGGATGCAGCCCGGGGGCGGCACAAATTTCGTCCCTGCATTAAGAAGGGCAAGCTTCCTTATGGAAGGTGTTGACGGCACCAAGAACATAATACTTATCACGGACGGCATCGAGTATTCGACAAAAACTGCTACATTAAGCACGATAAGCCTGCTGCAGAAGACAGGCGTCACAGTACACACAGTCGGCATAGGCCAGTATACAGATGAAGCGCATCTGAAAAGGATAGCTGAGCTTGGCGATGGCCTTTACTTCAAGCCTGATGAGCAGGAGCAGCTGAACCTTGTCTTCCAGCGCGGGGCAGGGGACGAAGAAGACCAAAAAGAGTATAAGATGATCATTCTGGACAAGAACCACTGGATAACCAAGGAGGATATAGCGCTGGACGGATATGTCACCGGCTACAACCACGCAGTCCCGAAGCTGGGAGCCAGAGCTGTGGTCGCCACAGCCAACAGCAGGCCGCTGATAACTGCAGGCAACTTCGGTTTAGGCAGGGTTGTAGCTGTCTCTACTGATGACGGGAGCAAATGGGCTGCGGATTTCCTGAAAGAGGACAATTCCAATGTAATAATAAGGGCAATAAATTATGCGATAGGCGATCCTGGCCGGGTGCTGGACTATGATGTGAGCATCGATGATACGCCAGTAAACAAGCCTACACAGATTAGGGTGAGGTCTGAAAATCCGCCAAAGTCTGAGATTGATTTCTCAAAGATAGGAGATAATATGTACGTGGCAAGCTACCAGGCAGAACAGACAGGGATACAGGAGCTGCTTGGAGCAAAGGTTGCTGTAAACTACAATGATGAGTTCCTAAACCTGGGGATGAACCCTGAATTCATAGAGCTGGTCGGGCTCACAAAGGGAAAGGTTTTTGAAAAAGGGGATATAGCTGGCATTGTGGATACTATAAAGACAATCTCCAAGAGGGTTAAGATAGAAAATGTTAACTATAGGTGGCCCTTCATAATTGCCGCGCTTTTAATATTGCTGTCTGAGATAATAATAAGAAGGGCAAAACAGGTGATATCATGGCATTTCTAAAAAAGGACGTAAACTTTATCTTGGTTTCGCTGGTGATATGCGTAGTCATCATCCTTATTGGGTTTACGGTATATTACCAGGGAATATTTAGCGAGCTGTCGGATGAGTACAACGAGAAGGTGGCGAGGCTGGAGCAGGTAACTGAACAGCTTGGGCTTGAAAAGTCCAGGCTAAACCAGACCAGCTATCAGCTTGAGATAAGAGAGGAGAGGGAGAGCGACCTGAGCGTGAGGTACAGCGAGATAAGGCAGGAAAACAGCCAGCTGGAGGAAGACAAGGCCACGCTGGAGTCTGAGCTAAGCTCGAAAAAAGCTGAGCTTGTAAAGAGCCAGATTGAGCTGACAAAAAAATCCACCTTGCTGAGCCAGGTACAGACAGACCTGAAAGAGGCAAACGACAGGATAGCAAAGCTGAAAGCTGACCTGGATTCATGCGAAGAGGACTATGAAACCTGCGATGCTCAGCTGGAGATCTGCCAAGGACAATGAAGAAGATAAAAAGGGCAATCAGGGAGATATACAATACTCTGAACAGCATAATAATTGTGGAGCATATAATGAATACAGTCATAGTATTCCTGGCAGCATACCTGATAGCGGTGCTCATCAACCTGGACTGGAAATTTGCAGTGCCTATCGCAGTGGTCTATCTCATAACAGTGGTGCTGAGGGACCTTCAGCAGAAGCTGAACAACCAGAAGCTTGTGGTAGTGGAGAAGCTCTGGCCAGAGCTGGATGAGAGGCTGAGGACAGCAGCGGACAGCAAAGATATCGAGAATCCAGTTGTTGATGAGCTCCAGAAAGAGGTCCTGGATGACCTGAAAAAGGTGAGCGTATCATCATTCTTCAACATAAGGAAAACTTCCATGAAGATGGCAGGAGCTGTTGCCTTGTGCTTCCTGATAATGATAGCCACTGTGGCCGGATTCAAGCTTATGGACATGAGCCTGCTCATACGACAGGGGCCAGGTATGCTGACAGGGCAGCCTACAAACGAGACCAGCGACTCAGATGAGCTGTCAGCAGGCAGCCAGGAAAATGCAGACCTTTACGGGGAAGAGAGCATTGCAGAGCTTGGGAGCACGAACGTCAACCTTGAGATAAATACCCTGAGCTTTGAGCTAACAAACGTAAGGCAGGAGGAAGAGGTCCCTGACAGCGATTTTGAGGAGAAATTTCCGGATGAGGTAAGCATGATGCAGGACTGCGGAACCGACTGCGTGCTAAGGAACAATATCCCGGTGGAAGAGCAGGACCTTGTCAAGAACTATTTCATAAAGCTTGCTGAAACATAAAACGAGGTGTGAAAATGAAAAACTATAAGCATGTGTTCGATGCACTATACAAGGAAGTAGGAAAGGTTATTGTCGGTCAGAATGAGCTTGTCGAACAGGTCATGATAGCTGTCCTGGCAGACGGGAATGTGCTTCTGGAAGGCTATCCTGGCCTGGCGAAGACCCTGGCTGTGAAGACACTGTCGGAGCTGATGGCGCTGAAGTTCTCAAGGATACAGAACACCCCTGACCTGATGCCTTCGGACGTAACAGGAACTTATATCATAGAAGAGACGAGCGGCAAGAGGAACTTCAAGTTCCAGCCCGGGCCTATCTTCTCCAACATCGTTCTGGCAGATGAGATAAACAGGGCCACCCCCAAAACCCAGTCAGCCCTGCTTGAGGCTATGCAGGAAAAGCAGGTCACTGTGGGAAATGAGACCTTCCAGCTCGATAAGCCTTTTTTTGTGCTTGCCACCCAAAACCCCATAGAGCAGGAAGGCACCTACCCTCTTCCAGAAGCCCAGGCTGACAGGTTCCTGCTCAAGGTAAAGGTGGAATACCCCACTGTAGATGAGGAGGAGAAGATTGTCGACAAATACACATCAGGCGAACCAAAGCCAAAGCTGAAGCCGCTGCTTAACAAGGATCATCTTGTCCATCTGCAGGAGATAACCATGCAGGTGCCTATCGCAAATGACCTGAAGAAAAAGGCAGTCAAGCTTATTGACCTGACCAGAACAAAGAAAGACATCATACAGTATGGCGCTTCGCCAAGGGCATCTATCGGGCTTGTGCTGGCATGCAAGGCAAGGGCGCTGATACAGGGCAGGAACCACATAAGCAGCGATGACATAAAGACCATGGCCTATCCTGTACTTAGGCATAGGATCATCCTTAATTTTGAAGCTGAAAGAAAGGGCATGACAAGCGATGATGCCATAAAGGAGCTTCTTGACAAGCTAAAATGATCGATGCTGAATTCCTGGACCAGCTTGGCAGATTCAACCTTGTGATAAACAAGAGAGTCACTTCAAGCTATTCAGGGCCTAGGAGAAGCATAGCGCTGGGAAGGGGTATCACATTCAAGGACCACAGGATATATGCGCCGGGCGATGACTTCAGGTCAATCGACTGGAAGGTTTTTGCAAGGACAGACGACCTTTACATCAAAAATTTTGAGGAAGAACGAAGCTTAAATGTCCACATAATAATGGACGCTTCAAACAGCATGAATTACGGTAAGCCAAGCAAATTTGACTTTGCATCGATGATAGGGGTTGGTTTTGCCTATCTGGCCATGAAAGGGAACGAAAAGTTCCAGTTTTCTACATTTTCAGATAAATTAGAGGTTTTCCAGCCAAAAAGAGGCATGTCACAGCTTATGTCCATGATCGATCATCTGAATAGGTTCAAAACAAAAGGCCAATCAAAGCTTAGAGATTCTATATATCAATATAAGAAGCTTATAGGCAGCAGATCGCTAATAATACTAATAAGCGACTTTCTTTTTGACATCGAGGAGATAAAAGAAGCATTGCTGCTGCTAGGCAGCCATGAGATAAAGGTCATCCAGGTATTGGATGCTGTTGAAAAGGAGCTTTCGCTGCAGGGAGACTTCAAGCTCAAGGACAGCGAATCAGGCGATATGCTAAGAACATATATAAGCAAGAAGCTGAAGAACAGCTATGAGGATATGATGAACAGCCATGCAGGAAAGATAGAGGATTACTGCAACAGCCTTGGCATTGATTTTTTTCAGATCACAACAGACAGGCCTGTTTTTGACGCTTTTTACAGCATATTGGAATAGTAAACATGGTGTGGAAACTATATTTTTCAGGATATACTGAAAGCGAAAGCTTTAAATATGATAAGTTGACCAATACGTCTAAGAAGCCATAGCTATGGTTAGGTAGGCTTCTAAAGTTTGTACTGAGATAGCCAAAAACAAACTAAGGAGGTGTTTAGGCAATATGAAACTAAGGAAGGCAATTAGAAAAATTGCTGCCTTGGGAGTCGGAGCAGCTTTTGTGGGCTCAACCATAATGGGTGCAATGGCTCTAGACCTTAACGAATATCCGGCGCCATTTATCGCAGATGGTGCGTTTTCAGGAGTTCTTGTGGTCGGAGATTCGGCTAAGGCAGAAGACGTCATTGGAGTAACAGATATTGCAACAAGCTTGCAGTATACAACTTCAACAGGCGGCGGCAATGGAGTAACAATAGCAGTAGAGGGTGACGCTTTTAAGATTTCCAAAGGCGGAGATTCCCTTAACATGTGGGAATACCTAAGCTCTGCAGCAGGAGGTTCAGATGACCAGGCAACAGGCCCAATCGAGTCTGTTACAGAAACTGACCTAAATTCCCTTGCAGGCGGGACAATAACAAACGAGAAAGGAACATACAACTATGACCAGTATATAACACTTGCACAGAATGCATCTGTTGTATATGAGGTTGACAGCGACACATCAGATGACCCAGATGTCTATCTGAAGTTCTTCAGCGACTACTCAGTGTACAAGTACCAGATTTCTTTCCCAGCAGCTATTAAGACAGATTGTGACTCAAACGATGATTTTGAGGATCTAGACAACAAAAAGATCACATTGCTCGGAAAAGAGTACACAATCATAAACACAGACAACAGCACAGGTACATTAGACCTTATGGGAGGAGCTGTACAGGACACACTGGAAGAAGGAGAGACAAAGACATATACGATAAATGACAAAGAGTATGAGGTTACTGTACCTATCATCACAGATACAGGAACTGTCTATGCAAAATTTGTCATCAACGGCGAGACAACAGAAGCCCTGGAAGCTACAAAGACTTTCAAGCTTGCAGACGGAACAGAAATCGGCGTAAAGGAGATCCTACCAAACGAAGCAGGAGATGTTTCACAGGATATGGTAGAGTTCTATCTGGGAGCTCAAAAAGTAAGCTTCAAAGACTCTGATTTCACATCTGGACAGGCAGGAACGCTGGAAGTTGGCGGGACAGAGATATCTGACGTGACAGTTGATCTTGTTGGATCAAATGCGGCTTGTTCAACAAGCACAGAAGCATCTATCAGCAAGATAGAGATCGAATACAATGCAAGCGATGACATCTATGTGCCAGTAGGCGGAAAATATTCTGAGCAACTGGATGAAGACAGCAAAGGAAAGCTGTTCTTAGAGAACATAGATTATGAGTTCGCTGCACTGAACGTCGGAGCTACAGAGACGATAAAGGTAAGCCCAAGCTCAAATGACAAATACAAGGTGACAATGCCTACAAAGACAGATGGAGAGATATCATTCTATGCTTTCTACTCCAACTCTGAAGGCAATATAACGCTTGGAAAAGACGCCACACACCAGATCGTATTTACAGGAAACGCAGTAGGAGAACATGATTTCTTCGCTGTCAGCAGCAACAAGTACAGCCATCTGATCGAAGTGACAGACGTGTCATCCACATCAACAGCAACAAAGGTAACGCTAAAGCCAGTCGGAGGCCAATCTTTCAAGGTTGAGAACTCAACAGGTGCAACAACTGACTTCTATCTGGACGGCTTCAAGTACACCTATGCAGCAAACACAGGAGCCAAGACAATAGTGATATCAGATGATGGAACTGATGCATCAGACATGGGCAGCTCGATAATATTGTACACGCCATCTGAAGCAAAGGTAAATCTGACCATCATGGACAACGAGACAGTACGAACAGGAAGCAGCACCAATTATGGAGACGAAGGACTGATCCAGTTCACAGAATACCACAAAGGAAAGGAAGACGACTCAAGCGAGATAGACCACATAAACATATCCATCTATGACCAGGATACCACAACAACAGACAGCAACAAGATAACAGCAGGAACCCCAGCTTCAACAAGCGTCGAATATGCATCTGTTCCAACAGGATCAGGCACGTTCAGCATGTTGTCATGGGACAGCAAGAACAACTTTTATTCAGAGATGACAAAATGGGGAACATTAGTGGAGCATGAGACCCCAACAGACGGACAGAACACAGTAACAATAACCTACCCTGAGGACGAAGTCACTGCTGATGTATATCTTACGTCAGGCGTTGTCAAGATAGAGACAGCAGGCGGCACAGGCGGCTCTGAATCAGTGACTGTAAGCAAGATAGAGGTAGGAGCAACAAAACTTGCATCTGAAGTGACAGATGTTACTGCACAGAATGTGATTGCAGTAGGCGGACCATGCGCTAACTCAGTAGCAGCAGCTGTTATGGGCAACCCAGCAGACTGCACAGCAGGATTCGAGGCTGGAAAAGGCAGGATCTTGTTGTTCGAGAACGGCGAAAATGTAGCTATGGTCGTAGCTGGATTCTCTGCAATGGACACAAGAAATGCAGCACAAGTGATTGCTAACTACCAGGACTATGCACTTGATGGAACTGCAATGGAAGTTACCAAAGTAGGTACAACATTGACAGTTGCTGAAGAGGAAGAGCCAGTCCTGACAGAGGAAGAGGAAGAAGCTGTGGAAGACATCGCTGAGGATGTCATGGAGGACGAAGAGTAAAAAGGTTTTTAACCTTTTTCTTTTTTTTTATTTTTTTAGAAAAACATTTAAATAACGGACATTTCTATATTTTATGCAGATAAAGCTAAAGAAGCAGAGGTTATTCAGGCTTATTAGTGTTGCAATAACTGCTGCTCTGATCCTGATACCTGTTGGATTATTCTACATATATTTCAGGAACAATTATGACGTTATGATATATAAGAAAGAGCTTCCAGAGTACACAAAATCGCTAAGGAACGCTAAGATAGTCGATCAGGACGTCAACTATCAGACGCCTGAGACAAAAAAACTAGAGGATCCAGGAGAGGTAACACATAAGCATAATCTTGGCTATGAACCGCCTCCTGATTCTTTTGATGAACGCATGCCACACCCATATGCCGGCTACAAGCCTCAGCCAGGAGTTGAGGTGATATTACCAGGAGACGCGCTGGGAGACCAGCATATCGTCATAAATGGCTTAGGCCATAGGTCTCCGCAGCTTGGCGCCAAGGACAAGCTGAGGATAGCAATTATCGGCGGCTCTACTGCTTTCAACGGGCCATCCAATGATGAGACAATCATAGGGGAGCTGGCCAGACTGCTGGATGCTGACTATATAAACGCAGCTGTTGTGTCATCCATATCAAACCAGGAATTCAGCATCTTTGCAAATGAGCTGCTGGATATGGACATTGATGTACTTGTGTCGTTTGACGGATATAATGACATACACCATGTTCTGCTTTATAATGGACGGGTAGGGTGGCCCCCTTTCAGGTGGAATGATATCTATTATCCAGCTATACCCAGAGCGATAGACACAGGTAGCATATCCAAGGAGACGATGGACAATACACTAGGCAATTATCTGGGCAATGTAGAAAAGGTTGCGAGGATATGCAGGGAATATAACATAAGCTATATCGCTGTTCTGCAGCCATGGAAGGATTTTGATCCTGCCAGATGCCAGATGGAGCGAATCAGTGCAACAGAATATTTCTATTGCTATGTCACAGCCAGCTTCAATGAGTGGGATTCTGCAAGAAGATATGGCGCAAGCTATGTCTCGTTCTCAGACCTTGTGCCTGCCAGCCTTTACGGTGACCAGGTGCATTTCAGCATCGAGGGAAACAGGATAACAGCAGAGCAGCTCTTTAGGATGATAAAAGAAAGGAAGCTAGCATAGTTCTGCCACAAATATATTGTGCTTTGTCCTGGTGATCCTTGCCTTGACAATGCCTTTCTTTGCGCAGTTCGGTATGGAAACAAGCCTGTCCCTTGAAACAGCGATCCTTTCATCCTTGAGCCTGCCTGGCAGGCTGGGGTTCAGCCTGACTATCTCGCCTTTCCTGAAAGGCTTTTCGAGCTCCTTTGTCTTCTCTATCTGAAAATATGACTCATCAAGGATAAGCCTGACGCTAAACTGCTGTTCCCATTTCTTGAGCTGATCATAGAAATCTTCCCAGGAAATCTGCTTTGCGGGATTTCTGCCAAAGCGGTAGTTTAGGAAGTTCTGGATGCCTATCCTGGCGCCTATCTTTTTGGCATATTCGATGATCTTTGGAATCTCCTTGTCATTTATGCCTGGGAGATAGACAGGCGCTATCAGCAGCTCTGCTTTTTTCGATATATATTCTGCTGTCTTCTTTATCTTATCGATTTCATAAAGGCATCCGGCAATGCCGCCTGCCAGCCTATTGTCCATAGCATTAATAGAAAGGTTGAACCTGGTCAATCCAGCTGCTATGAGACCGTCGATCCTGGTCTCATTGAGCATAATGCCGTTGGTGTCGATAGACACTCTTTTTACATTGCTTATGCCTTTAAGGTCTTTGACAAGATGTTTCAGGGGAGAATACAGCAAGGGCTCTCCCTGCGAAGCTATATGCGCCTCAATATTCTCAGAATCCTTCGCTTCTGCAAGTTTCCTGAATTCTCCTGCCAGGTACTCCTCCTCTATAACAAAATCCACAGGCCTTCTGTCTTCGTCGACAGAGCAGTATATGCATCTCAGGTTGCAGCTTGTTATGGGCTTTACCTCTATAAGGTTGGTGCCCCGGTCGACTATGCCGAATGCAACATGGCCGATCAGGGGTATGCCGGAATTCTTATGTATGTATACTGCTTTCTTATCATTCAGCTTGTTCCTGAGCTGTGCAAAGCCTTGCTCCAAGAGCAGGCTGAATTTCCTGGCAGCCCTCGTTTCAGATATTTCTGGAAATATAATGGAATTTCCTTTTACCTTATATCTGCCAATCTTTTCAAGGCTGCCTTTATCTATGTCAAAATAAAATAAGCTGAGAAAAGACACCCTTACATAATCGTCTTTTTGAGTGAAGGTCAGATCCTGAAATTCCATGGGCCAAGGTTTATCTGGCAATATAAAAAACTTGTCTAAATATCCACATGACCGTGATCCCTTTGCGCTTATCTGCCAATCCTGACAGTGAGCAGCAGCTCTGCAGCACTCCATCCAGCAGAAAGTCTGCGCTGGCATCCTCATTGAATGCCATAATCCCTGCCGTCGGGCGCCTCACCAGCCTCTGGCCTGTTGCGATATCTTCCAGGACAGGCTGACAACCTTTCCGCAGCTCAGGCAAAGCGCGCTGTCCAATGGAGCCTGCAGCTTAACACACCCTATCTGGCTATATACAGCATTTTCAAAGCAATAGCCAAGGCTTCTGTAGGAGTCAGCTGGCCATTCATAGCGCACGAGGCCGACCAAGTGCGAAGCCTAAGCCTGCATAACATCTGGTTTGTCTGGTAATATCGTACTATCACCCCATGAAAACCGAAAGGGAAGACAAGCTGCCTTGCAATCACATGTATCCCATGGTCAGCCCTGAATATATCATGCATTTTTATGCCAGAAATAAAAATATTCTCATAACTTTCTGCTGTCATAGGCCCAATGCAGCAGTGCCTGCCTCTGCTTTCTTCTGCAGCCGGCATCTCCTTTCCTGCAGTGCTTCCTGATTTGCGCAATGTGCCTTTTCATCGCCTTCCATCGTCTTATCTGCCTCATATCATCCCTGCATCTCCTCCCAATATAATAGCGGCAGTACCACTGGAACCATCCTCTTGGATCCTCATGATATATCCAGCCTTTTTTCCGCCAGTAAGACAGGGGCTTAGATGCGTTTATCTTGAAGAAGTTAAGCTCTGGATCGTGCTTTTCATGGCATAATTTGGCATTCCTGTACCATGAATCCGGAAACTCATTGCTGCAGTCTGTCATGTATTTTCCACCAAACACCCCAAGCTCCAGCATCTGCTTCGGGGTAAGCTCAGGCCTAAACCCAGGATGAAAGTTCTTTCCTGCTGGCTCTGTGAGAAAATAAACATAACCTTTCTGCATGATGTCGTTGACCACCACTCTCTTATTCATTGCTATACCATAGTTGCCCTTTTTTAAAAATATTACGATAAATTTTGGAAATCTTTATAAAATAGAAACTATTTTTCTAGGCAGATGAAAACGATTAGATGGATTATCGGGTTGATTGTTCTTGTGCTGTTCTTAGGCGCATGTGAAGAGCTAGACCTTAGCGAGGTCTCTGATGCAGATATAGAAAGGATATCTGAAAAGGTGATTGTGTGTGAAAGGCCTTATATGAGATTTGCCAGCGGATGCTGTCTAGATGTGGATGACAATAACATATGCGATGCAGATGAGCAGACAGAGAAACCAAAGGATGAGCCAGAATTGCCTGAAGAACCTGAGGAAGAACCTGATGAGCCTTCACAAGATGCTGAAAGGGAGCCTATCAAGACGGCCAGTCCGCATGTTGAATTGTTTGTAATGTCACACTGCCCTTATGCCCTGCAGATGGAGAAGGGGATACTTCCTGTTGTGGAGCTTCTGGAAGACAACATAGATTTTGAGATAAAGTTCCTGAGCTATGCTATGCACGGAGAGGACGAGATCCTGGAGCAGCTGAGGCAATATTGCATAAAGAAAGAGCAGGAGGACAGATATATAGATTATCTTAAATGTTTTATAAGGGATGGAAGCGGCTGCCTTGATGGCATCGGGGATTTGGAGGAATGCGAAGAAGAAACAGACAGGAGATATGGGATCATTGATAAGATGAAGAATCCTGGCGGAAGATTCCCCAGCTTTCCAATATATGAGGATGAATGCGAAAAGTACGGGATAAGAGGTTCGCCTACATTGGTCATCAACAGCCAGGAGGTCAGATCATCAAGGTCGCCTAGCGCGCTTCTTGATGTTATCTGCGGTCATTTTGAGGAAGCCCCTGAGGAATGCGATGAAGAGCTTTCTGAGGAAGTTCCTGTCCCAGGCTTTCAGAACAGTGCATAGATGAACGGTGACAATGCGCTGCTCTGTCCCAGAATAATAAGGATACCGACCAAAACAAGCATTATGATGATCGGCGCAAGCCACCATGCTTTTCTCACCTTAAGAAAATCCCATAGTTCCATAAGCAATGACTTATTCATATTTATCACCCTTCTACTGTCTTTTCGCTGTCCCACATATCCTTTGGGTTATCAGCGCGGCTGACCAAAAACTTACCCATGACAAGATAGTCTATGCCCGTGCCCATCATGCACTTATATGCATCATATGGGCTGCAGACAATCGGCTCTCCACGGATGTTGAAAGAGGTATTTATTAGTATAGGTATGCCTGACAGCTTCCCAAACTGCTTTATAAGATCATAATAAAGCGGATTCTGCTTCCGGCGTATCGTCTGGAGCCTTCCAGAACCGTCCACATGGGTGACTGATGGGATCTTCTTGTGCCACTCCTTGAATACAGGGTATACCATCAGCATAAAATCAGTCGGAACAGGCACAGGATCGTCACAGTCAAAATATTTCAAGGCATCGTCCTCACAGACAACGGGCGCGAACGGCCTGAATTTTTCCCGGTGCTTGACTTTTGTGTTCAAAAGCTCTTTTGCGTTTGGGTTGCAGGGATTAGCAAGGATACTCCTAGCTCCCAGGGCCCTTGGCCCCCATTCCATGCCGAGATGGAACCAGCCTATTACATTGTTATCATAGATAAGCTTGGCAGTCTTCTCTATCATCTCTGAATCGCTGACAAACTCACTATATCTTATTTTATTATTTTCCAGAAAACTTATGATCTTTTGATGTGAGAATGACGGCCCCAGATATGGGTTTTGGAAAACAAAGTTCCTTTCGTTGTCAAGTATGACATGGTATGCATATGAAGCAGCCCCGATGCATGTTCCGCCGTCACCTGGATCAGGCTGGGCCCAGACATTCCTGAAAGGTGTATTCCTCAAGACCTTTCCGTTTGCTACGCTGTTCAGTCCGCAGCCGCCTGCGATGACAAGGTTGTCGCATTTGGTCAGATGATGGAGGTGATTCAGTATCTTAAAGAACGCCTCTTCATAGACAAGCTGGAGCGCTGCTGCAATGTCCCTATGACGTCTGGTAAGCTCCTCATCCGGCAGCCGCACCGGGCCGTCCAGCAGACGGCATAGCTTTTTTGACGGCATCCTGTCTGCATAATGATAGACAAAATAGCTCATATCAAGCCTATAGGAACCGTCTGCCTTTATGTCTATGACCTTTCTCAGTTTTCTGTAATATTCATTCGTCTCCTTATCCATATCTCCATAAGGGCTTAGTCCCATAACCTTGTACTCTGAGTTATTCACTTTGAAGCCTAGATAAGCTGTGATCGCAGAGTACAGCAAGCCAAGCGAATGGGGAAACCTAATATCCTTGAGAAGCTGGATGTTCTTGCCCTCCCCTATGCCATAAGATGTCGTCGTCCATTCCCCCACTCCATCCACAGTGACTATCGCAGCTTTCTTGAAAGGGCTTATGAGAAATGCTGCAGCATGGGCCATATGATGCTCGACAAAGAACACATCCTTCTCGTAGCCTAAAGCTTTCCTGACCTTTCTTATGATACGCAACTTTTCATTTATCCAAGACGGTGTCGATGACAGAAATGTCTTCAGGCTCTTGGGGAATGATTGCAGATGCTGCGATAGCACACGTTCAAACTTCAGCAATGGCTTCTCGTAAAACGCTATGTGGTCGATATCTGCTGTCCTGATCTGCTGGCTGTCCAGGCAGTAGTTGATAGCATTTATGGGAAACGATGTATCATGCTTTTTCCTGGTAAAGCGCTCTTCCTGCGCAGCTGCCAGTATCTCTCCATCTTTCAGCAGTACAGCTGATGAATCATGGTAATAGCAGCTTATCCCTAATATATACATTTTCAAAATTGCCTGTAGTACTCTTTTATCGGCCTTTTCTTGAGATCAAGTTTGACCCAGTAGCTTTCTTTTTTTGATGTGTCAAGGAATTTCTTTCCCGCCAGCCTGGCTACCAGCGATGTGGGGCCTACTGCAACAACATACACCAGCAGCAAGAGAGCGGAATTCACGATAACTGCGACAAGTTCTGCGAAATTATGCATGCCCTTCTTAAAATCCCTGATCATTTCAGCATCTCCTGCACTATCACTCCAACGGTCAATATCAAGAATGTAATCACCATGAAATGGATGTAATTAAGGCTGCCCAGCTTACCCAAGAGCATAAATACAAAATACAAGATAGTCGTGAATAAGAAATAGGAAAACATAAACCCTAGCTTCACCGCTGTTGGATTTTCTTCCATAGAAATTCGATAAAGCAGATAGTTTATAAATCTTTAGGATTGATAACTCTCCCTAGAAACAATATGTTGCCTGTCTCATTCTCCTGTATTATGAAAATAAAGGGGCGGTCTGCCCTGAAGATAGTCTGAGGCTGGATAGAGGTGATGCCGACTACAACAGCTGTTGCAGCAGCTGCTTCTGTGCCTTCTTCATCTACCTCCACAAAAGCCTGGTGGATAACCGAGCTTATGTAAAGCTCTTTCTTCCCGGTCATACCGGACAGGTCAGCCTTCTCTGGCTCAAAAGCAGAAGACATGCCCATTGCTGAGAGGGTTTCCCTCAGGAAATACTTGGTGCTGAATTCGAATTTCGGAAGATACACAGCATCCAGCTTGGTTTCCTGCATGCTGTCCTTCCATGATGCAAGATTTTCAGATGTAAGCTCCAGGCTATCGAGGTGTGCTGGCAGGATTATCAGCATGGATATCTTGCCGCCCTGGTAAGGAAGCTCGAGTATCTGAATATCCTCCAGCTCCGCATAGTTCAATCTTGCCTTTTCCGGATCCATATGCATCATAGGAACCTGCAAGGTGCTGTCTGGCGTATAAAAATCCATATCCATTGTATCTGACTTATCAAACTGCCAGACCCATGTGCCCTTAAAGTATATTGCATTTGTGATAACCATCCT
>CAZDZV010000018.1:0-24958 GCA_964510025.1 uncultured Methanosarcinales archaeon | reverse complement strand
GCGTAACTGCCTTATGGGATAGACGGTATAGGACGATAATGGACTACGTTGATATCAAGCAGAGGATATTTCCCGTTGGCAGGCTTGACTACAACACATCAGGATTGCTGATCCTCACCAATGACGGTGATTTTGCAAACAGCATCATGCACCCAAGGTATGAGATCAAAAAAACATACCTGGTGGGAACAGATAAGCCTGTTTCAGGCAGCCACATCGAGATGATTAGGAAGGGGGTGAAGCTGCAGGATGGAGTGACAACCGAAGCTCAAGTCTCACAACCAGAGCCAAGGCTTCTTGAGATACAGATCCATGAGGGCAGGAACAGGATCATAAGAAGGATCATGAAAAAGCTTGGCTATAAAATAGCTTTCATCAAAAGGACCAAAATCGGCAGGCTCGAACTTGGAGACCTGGGGGAAGGGAAATATGCTGCGCTCACAGAAAAGCAGAAATCATTAGTTAAGCTTTGATGCCTTATCGCTTATGATTGCGCTGTTCCCGCTCGGGTCTTCTATAATAAGCTTGCATTTTTCAGAACCCCACATTATCCTGTTGATCTTCTTCAGGAGCTTCCAGGCCTGCTTCTTCTCATCCTTGTCTTCTGCCGCTTCCTTAGCAGAATCTATCTGGTGCTTTATCCTTGTAAGTATACCCTCTACGTTGGTTATATAGCCAAGTGATGCCGGCCCGGGCGTTATGGTCGTAATGTAAGGTATCTTCACAGTGGCCTGCGAGCTTTTGATTATCCTAATCTTCAGGTCATCTTTAGAAGAAATATCTATTGACCATTTGCATGGCTTCTGTTTCTCCAAAGCCTCCACATCAGCCTTGTGGAACCTGCAGTTGCTGCATGTCATGGAGAAGATGCTCATCTTGCCGAAGTAAGGCACCTCAACATCTTCCTCATTGAGAGTGAGTGTCTTTTCCTTGCACATAGGGCAAGGCTGCTTTGATAGTGATTCTGCCATTGTCCCGGAATTAGTGGATTGGTTTATATAATTTTTGTTTTTCAGGATTCAAGGCCAAGGTGCCTCAATACCACATCAGAATCGAATTTTTGCAGGTCAGTATATTCCTGACCTATGCCAAGGTATAATATAGGTTTTCCTGTAACATAGCTAACAGATACAGCTGCTCCGCCCTTCTCATCTACATCTGACTTGGACAGGATCACTGCATCTATCCCGACAGCATCGTTGAATTTCTTTGCCTGCTCAACACAGTCATTTCCTGTTATCGATTCACCGACAAATATCTTGAGGTCCGGCTTAGCAACCCTGACTATCTTCTTCATCTCGTCCGCCAGGTTTACATTGCTGTGCATCCTGCCTGCTGTATCGATAAGCACCACATCTATACTCTTTGATCTGGCATGCTGTATGGCATCAAATGCAACAGCGGCAGGATCAGACCCATACCCATGCTTGACTGCCTTCACCCCCAGGTTGTCAGCATGCTTCTGCAGCTGCTCTATCGATGCAGCCCTGAAAGTGTCGGCTGCCGCCAATACCACGCTAAGCTTATTATCGAGAAGCAGCCTAGCGACCTTGGCGATTGTTGTGGTTTTTCCGGATCCATTAACCCCTATAAAGCATATCACAAAGGGCTTTTTTTCCCTTATCCTATCAAGAAAATCGAAAGATTCTGCAGTGATGATGGTCTTTATGGAATTTTCAAGCGTCTTCTCGATTTTCTGCTCTATCTGCGATCTTGGCAAAGGCTTGTCCACGATATCAGATTTCAGGTCCTGCTTCAGCTTCTCAATCACTTCCATAGCAACATTGTTCTCCAGCAAAGCCACTTCAAGGTCCCAGAAAAGTTCCTCAAACTGCGGCTCAGAAATCTTCTTGGTCGTTATTTTTTCCTTTATAGTATCCAGAAAGCCCCTGCGTTCACCTTTGGATTCAGGCAGCGGCTCTTTCTCTTGCACATCTTCTGCAGGCTCTGTTTTCTCGACATCTTTTTTAGGGGCTAAATTCTGCCTTATCTTCCCAAAAAAACCCTTTTGAGCATCTTCTTTTTCGACTTCTTTGCCTGCTGCAGTCTCTTCTGCTGGATTCCCGCCAGGCTCTTTCCTGCAGACCTGCCCCTCAGGAACTCCATCTCCGGTCTTCTCGACTGTTTTCTCTTCTCCTTCTTCCTCAACTTTCTTGGAGAACTTAGCTATGCCTTGCTTCAGCTTTTCTCTTAAGAACTTGAACATTTTCAGCTTTCCTGGCTCTCCACCAGTTTCTTCAGCTCTTCCTGCAAAGGAATGGCTTTGCTGACCATCTTGGATATCTGGTCTGACATCTTCTCTTTTACCTTGTCAGCTTTTTCTATCTGTTCCTTTAGGAGTCTCTTTGCATCCTCGACATTCTTGCTGACTACGACACCTGCGCCAACGTTCATAAGAAGTTCCTGGTTAGCTTCCAGCTTAGCCTTCAAAAAAATCCCAGAACTTATCGGCACCAAGATCCCCTCACCTTTTTTCACTTCCTTTATGGATTCAAGACCTTCGATTACGCTGTTGATCTCCTGGACCTGGGTCTCAAACTTCTGCATCTGCTCGTATTTTTCCTTTATCTCCTTATCCAAGCTCTGGAATTCCATATATTTCCTTTCAAGATCGTCCATATGATCACCTTTTGTCTGCAATCTTCTGGTACAAGCCCTCAAACAGCACTCCCATTGGCTCACCTTCGTAGATCCTCTTGATAGCCTCAGCCAACAGAGGAGCAAGCGTTATTATCTTCAGTTTTTCAAAGGTCTTATCCCCTGGCAGGCTTATCGAATTTGTGACTATTACCCCCTTTATCGCATCATCCTGTAGCTTTTCTGTTGCTTTGCCGGAAAAAATAGCATGGGTGGCTGCGATATAAACCTGCTTAGCGCCTTTTTTCTTGAGAGCTTTTGCAGCGCCTGTTATCGTGCCTGCAGTATCGATGATGTCATCGATTATCACCGTGTTCTTACCTTTTATGTCCCCTACTATGTTGATCACTTCTGATACGCCGTGCTCAGGCCTTCTCTTGTCGATTATGGCGATCTTCGTGTCCAGCATCCTGGCGAGTTTTCTTGCCCTTTTTGCCCCGCCAACGTCTGGAGCAACTACAATTATATTGTCCAGCCTCATATCCAAAAGATAATCAGCGATCAGCGGAAGAGCTTCGAGATTGTCCAGGGGTATGTTGAAAAAGCCCTGGATCTGGTCCACATGCAGGTCAAAAGTGACCACCCTGTGCGCACCTACAGCTTCGATAAGATTTGCCGCTACCTTGGCGCTTATCGGCTCTCTTGGCATAGCCTTCCTGTCCTGCCTTGAATAGCCGAAATAGGGCACGATGACGTTTATCTCTTTGGCAGATGCCCTTTTGCATGCATCGACTATGAGGAGAAGCTCCATAAGCTTATCGTTGACAGGCGGGCTTGTCGGCTGTATAATGAAGACCTTGGCCCCTCTGACGCTTTTTTTAATATGGATATAGGTCTCCCCGTCGTTGAAGCTTTGGACATCCATCGGAGTCATCTCTGTATTCAGGTAGGATGATATCTCCTTTGCCAGCTGCCTATTGGCAGAACCTGCTATCAAAACCTGTCTTTCGCTTATTTAAACCACCTGTCATAAGAAAAGGGGATTGATTTAAAAAGATTATGGTAGCTTCTGCTTCAGAATAATCTCGATATCTCCAAAATGCTGGTACTGCTCCAGATCGATCTTTCTCTGGTTTGTCAGGTGGAGCAGCGGGATAAAGGTGAACACCCTGCCCTCCTTGGTTTCATCAGGTATAAGCTGGGAAAAAGTAAGCCTCTTTTCCTTGTCGAAGAAGGTCTTGATCCGGGCATAGATATCCTTGATCATGTCGCTTATATCCCTTCTTTTCGCAGGTATGTTCACATCGGTGGGAGGTATGCTTGCAATAACCCTCCGTTTCTTCACTTCAAGCGCCTTCTCGAGCGCCCCTACCAGGTCGTATATGCTCACTTTCCTCTTTCTTGGCTGGGGTGTTTTGGGTACCAGCGTGTAGCTATGGTCCTCTTTCTGGACTGTCAGATCCTCTTCAAACAGCTCAGCTTCCTCGTCCTGGGTCTGAGACAGCAGCTTATCAAGGTTGTCAAGGTCTTCTCCCATAAGCTTGTTTGATTTTATCTTAAGAAGCATCGCAGCAGCCAGAAGAACCTTGCCCGAAAGCCGGAAGTCAAGCTCCTGAAGCTGCTTTATCTTGTCGATATATTTCTGGGTGAGCATGGAGATGTTGACATTCCAGGGATCTATCTCTCCTTTGCTTATCAGGTCATAGATTATGGTCTGCCAGCTAATCTCTTCCTCATTGACAACCAGATCGTAGATCTTCTTATGGTCCATAGCGTTTTCATGAGGTGGGATAGTATATAAAGATAGCGGTGGAAATCTTTATAAAGCTGCGTATCGAGCTAGAATCAATGAATGAGAAAGAGTTCATAAGCTGGCTGGAGAAGGAGAAGCTTGTACAGATAGCCAAGAACAATTTTGTGCCCTTCAAGAAGGCGCTGCAGAGATGCTTAAACGCCCGGAGGGAGGACATCCTTATAATCTGCGATGGCGGCTACCCTGAAAAAAGGATAGCACCTGTCATGGGCCTTTCATACTATTATGCAGCCAAGAAACTAGGATTGAAGACACGGATAATAATACAGGCACCTAAGCTTAGGGGAGATGATGCATCCAAAGAGACTGTTGATGCACTGATGGATCTCAGGGAGAATTCTATGGTGGTGCTGTGCCTTACCCACAGGCTTGGAAAGATGAAAGGGCTGGGCAGAAGCTTCAGAAAATTTGCAGTGATGCATAACCACAGGTTCATATCCAGCCCAAGCCTGGGCAGCATCAATACGGAATTCTTCTCATACTTTGTAAGATCAATAGATACTGACTTTGAGGGATTGCAGAAGAGAGCAGCCATATTGAAACAGGCTATCGATTCTGCAAAAGAAGTTCACGTCAGCACAGAGAAAGGCACAGACCTTGTGGTGGGGATACGGGGAAGAAGCTCAATATCAAATGACGGCGATTACAAGGAGCCAGGCACAGGCGGAAACCTGCCGGCAGGAGAGGTCTACATAGCTCCTAGGAAGAGAAAGGTTGAAGGCAGAATAGTGGTAGATGCCACTGTAACCCATCATTGGGGGACATCTGCTGCAAGAAGGCCAGTTGTCATCGATGTAGAAAGAGGGCAGGTCACTCAAATCAAAGGAGGGATAGAAGCCCAATTTCTCAACAAGTCGCTGGAGCTTGCCTATGCCAAGGCCAAATACCCATGGGGGCTGAAGTACTTATCTGAGCTTGGGATAGGGATAAACAAAGATGCGCAACTTATAGGCGCTACTATAATTGATGAAAAGGTGCTAGGCACGGCCCACGTAGCGATAGGCTCCAACTACTGGTTCGGGGGCTCGATAAAGGCGATAATACATCTTGACCAGGTATTTAAGGGTGCACAAATCTCCCTCGATGGGCAGCTGTTCAAAAGATATTTAAATGATTAATCCTAGCATATGCATCAATGAAGGCAATCATACTTGCTGGAGGATACGCAAAGAGGCTTTGGCCTTTAACAAAGGATACGCCGAAACCGCTGCTAGAGGTAGGGGGCAAGCCGATCATTGACTATATAGTTGAGAAGATTGAAAGTTTAGGGGAAATTTCAAGTGTGATCGTCTCCACAAACGCCAAGTTTGGGAAGAAATTCAGGCAATGGCAAAAAAAGCATGATGTGAAGCTTGTTATAGAGCCGTCACAGTCTGAAGGCAAGAAACTAGGAAGCATAGGAGGGCTGAATTATGTCCTTTCGAAAGCCAAAATCAATGACGATTTTCTGTTAGTCGGCGGAGATAATATATTCGAGTTTGATCTTGGGGAGTTTGTCAGATTTTACAGAAAAGTGAGGAAAACATCAGTTGCATTGTATGACATAAGAAGCAAAAAAAAGGTAAAGGGAAGATATGGTGTTTGCATTATCGACAAAAAAAAAGTGTCAGATTTTCAGGAAAAGCCCGAAAAACCAGCTTCAACACTGGTCAGCACAGCATGCTATATATTTCCAAAGAGGAATATCCGGCTTATCAAGAAGTATTTAGATGAGGGTAACAATCCTGATGCACTGGGCTTTTTCCTGAAATGGCTTTGTTCTAGGGAGGAGATCTATGCATATGTTTTCAGAGGAAAATGGTTTGATATCGGAAGCTTTGAAGCACTGGCTGAAGCAAAAAAGCATTATTCAAGATGAACATAAGAAATCATTCTGAATTGGGCAGGAATCCATCGAGAAGAAAGGCTATGAACATAATTGATTCTGGTCTAGAGGCAATAAAGACAGAGAGGATCATGCGTAAGAAAGTCAGAAGGATGGGAAAATTTCTGCTCATAGAGGACGCTAAAGGCGGCGTAAGCAAGATAAACCTTGACAGGTACAAGCGCATAACAGTGATTGGCTTCGGAAAAGCCTCTTCGCTGATGGCTAAAGAGATCGAGAAAATTCTCGATGTGGATGACGGCCTTGTAATCTCAAACAAGAAAGTAAAATTGAAAAAAATCGAGGTCATAAAAGGCACCCATCCTATGCCTTCCCGTGCTAATATCTCTGCAACCAAAAAGATGATAGCCCTGCTTGAGAAGCTGGAAAAGGATAATCTTGTTCTCTGCCTTGTTTCAGGCGGAGGAAGCGCTTTATTGTGCTACCCAAAGATAGACTTCAAGAGCTACCTGAGGATAATTGAAGAAAGCTACAAGAGCGGGATAGAAATACAGGAGCTGAACAAGATAAGGAAACGGCTGTCGCATGTGAAGGGCGGCAAGCTGGTCAGGTTCACGAAGGCGAAGATTGTATCTCTGATATTTTCTGATGTGATCGGCGACGATCTAGCTACAATAGCTTCCGGCCCGACCGCAGCCAAGGGAGCTGACAATATATTAATCCTGAACAACACAGTTGCGCTGTCTGCCATGAAAGAGAAGGCGGAACAGCTGGGCCTCAGGCCATATCTATATTCCAGCAAGGTAAGGGGCGAGGCAAGGGCTGCCGGAAAAAAGATAGCAGGGCTATTCAGGAAGAGCAGGTATAACTGCATGCTCTTCGCCGGGGAGACTACTGTCACGCTGACCGGGAAGGGCAAAGGCGGAAGAAGCCAGGAATTTGTGCTGGGCGCTATAGAAGAGCTCTCCAGGTTCGACAGCTGTGCGCTTATATCGATAGGCACGGACGGAAAGGACGGAAGCGCGGATGCAGCCGGTGCAATAGCTGATGAGCATTCATTGAGAAGATCAAGGAAACTGAAACTTGACATAAACTACTACCAAGAGAACAACGCTACAGATGCTTTCTTCAAGAAGATGAATGATCGGATAGTCACCGGATTGACAGGCAGCAACATGGCAGATATCGGGGTTATGGTTAAGGAAGGGTGATGTGGACGGCTGCTAAAATTTCCGATTTAAATTTCAATCTGACATCTGATGTTTTTAGGAAGGGGCAAACCAGATTTCTTCGTGATCTTGATACAGAACTGCAGCTATTGCATAAGTTTGTTACCTTATACGATGAAAAAAGCAGACTGCTGCAGACAATTGAGAAAGTGGCCAATAAGCCAGGCAAATTTCAGAAACTAGGCTATATCTCTATGAGGATTCCTCAAATAGTCTCACAACAGCTAAGACTGGTGAAGGAAATAAAAGCCCAAGATAAAAAAGAAGAGAATCTACTGAAGATTGTCATGTATGGGCTAGGTGACAGGATAAGGGCCAGGATGCGGCTGCCTGTTGTGCCAGCTAGAGAAACATTGTCGGGAGAAAAAGCATTTGTGCGTAAAGAAATGAGAGAAAACAGCTTTTTAATGGATTTTGAAATATTTCTTGAGAGACTGGAGGATATCCTGGAGAACCAGCAAAAAAGGACTGCTGAAAAAGGATGGTTTCGTGATTTAGTTGAGGGGGAGCAAGTTATCCTGCCTGCTACGGGAGAAGAGCAGTATTACCTGATGAAAGAGGGGTATTTGATGGAAACCTTGAACCAGTTTGCACAAGAATTGTTTCACAAGCTGGAATTCCGGGCTAGAATCGAGAGTGGAAAGCGGAAGATTATTGATGACTTCAGACAGACGGTTATTGTGCAGGGAAGCTACACTCTTGCCAGGCATCTAGAGGCTGCATCATTTGCAGAACCCGGTTTGTTGCCAAGCGGAGTAAAATCAGAGAATATCACAAAAACGTCGATAACCTCCAAAAAAAGGTACCTGGCAAGAAGACTTAATCATTACCGTATCGGATATAGTCTAGCGGAGCTGCTAAAAAAACCTGAGGATTTGGTTTTCTTCCTGCTTGCAGGGGCTTTTTCCGAAGCTAATGATGAAGGTAAGAAGAGCATACTTGCACTGATGGAATGCACCCCATACGGGGCAGTAGTAGAAGCTATCGATTTGACAGTCAGCGGATTTTACGGAAAACTGGTATTGCGGAAAGGAACAACAACAACCAGGGAGACCTTGGTCACTGTTCTTCTACCGTGCTATAATGAAGGGCCAAGAGTGGTACATGTGATTGAATGTGCAAAAGAGTTCTGCAGTATTATCGGCAAGCAAGGCATCAAATCTGAAATAATAGTGATTGATAACAATTCGCAGGATAATTCATATCAAGCAGCTCTTTCTACAGGTGTAAGAGTTCTAAAGGAAACAAGACAGGGAATTGGCTTTGCCATGTCGACCGGCTATAGGGCCAGCACTCCCTGGTCTCTAAAGAAA
Source organism: uncultured Methanosarcinales archaeon (assembly GCA_964510025.1). Taxonomy (GTDB): domain Archaea; phylum Nanobdellota; class Nanobdellia; order Woesearchaeales; family DATDXC01; genus CAZDZV01. Next base: position 16,201 of record CAZDZV010000018.1, on the reverse strand, counting down.
AACGTGATTTTGAAATTCGATACAGATACTAGAAATCCCAGGGATCAGATTGTCCAATGGATGTATAATCTCAGCAAGCCCATCATAGATGGCAAAGCAGATGTTGTCAGGTCAGTATGGGATCCTATGGGCTTTCCTGCCAATCTTAGAAGCACAGATAACATCGCATATAACCTTCTGTATATCCTCCCGAAGTTTCCGTGGACAAACAAAGCCCAGACAGGTTTTCAGGCATTCAGAGCATCTGCTGTTCAAGATGCCTTGGTCGTGCCGCAATATGGTTTTGATTTATCTTTATTTCTTCAGATACTCAAGCGGGGAGCACGTTACAAAGAAGTCAAGGGTTTTGTCCCAGATGTTCCTAGTAAAGGCCAGGGCAAGATTCTCCCTCTAGGAAATGCCTACGCAATCTTTACAGAGCATAATATACCTTTGCCTATGCTGTCTGAAATTAAAGAAATATATGTGCAAATGCATGCAGGCATGCAAAAAGCCGCATCGCAGATATAAGCTATATGCTTCTTATCAGATAATCCCTCTGCCTGAAAAAGTCATCTGCCTGTTTTTCTATGAGCTTTTCTGCCTTGTCGTTTGGCATATCTTCTGTCTCTTTGACAAATGTGTATGTCCTGGCAAACCATAAAGGCACGAAACTCCTCAATACGGTGCTGCTGTTCTTCTCGTTTTTCTTGTAGGCAATTATGTGGTCAAATACAAGCTTTGCCCAGAATTCAGCTGGAACATATATCTTTCCAGAGTGGGCCATCATCTTGATGCTGTGGTAATCTTCCTTTGAAAGGCTTTGTTTCATAGACCTATAATGCTGCTTAAAGCCGTTGATAAACCTTTCCTGCATCTTCTGTAGATTTACCTTTATGGGTTTTGGCTTTTTCTTTATCTTAGCTCCGAGGATAGGGGTCTTCCGTATCTTTTTTACTTTTTTCAGGAAATTCTTGTTCTCGATTATGAGCTTGAATAAGGTGCTTACAACCTGCCGAAACATGGGCTCCAGGGTCAGGGCCGGATCCTTTGCCCGATGTATCTTTGCCCCCAGATTAAGCTGGCAAAGCCTGAAATTCCCTAGAACAGCATTGGTTGTCATGAAAATATCGATGCCGAACAGGCGGGCATTCACAGGCCAGAATGCCTTTTTCCAGTATTGTGCCAGTTTTCCTGAAAATGCAAAATCTCCGCCTATAGGCTGCCTTATATCATATCCAAAGACGGATTTGATGAGAGGGTAGCAGATGTTGTTTGTTATCGTGCCGTCATATTTGTATCTTGAATAGTAAGGCGTAGCATAATCATACTTCTTTTTGAGTATGGCATCCAGCTGAAGCTTTACCCATTTTGGATTGATGCTCTTCAGGTCAGCGTCATTTATTGCTGCTGCCTGTGCTTCTGAAGCATAGTCAAAGAATTTTTTTAGCCCGTTGCCCTTGCCTTTTTTTTCAGGAGCTGTCTGCACAACAAGCTTCTCTGTTTTTGTTCTAGTGCTCAGAAAAACAGATGCTGTCTTATCTGTCGAGCCGCCGTCAACGCATATGATCATCGCTTTCTTATTTTTGAAATTGACTTTCAATGACCTGTCAATCTGCTTCACAACGTGCGAGATAGAGTCTTGCTCATTGAATGACGGGATTCCCAGCACAATATCATTCATATGGTGTTTTGGGGATTAATCATATATAAAATTTTGTTTTTCGTCGCGGATTATGCCTACCGGATGTGCAAAAAAAGGCCAGTTAAATATGCATTAGTTTTCGAGACAGTTCCAATAAATCCTTTGCCATCCTTTTCTTGTCAAACAAGCTTCTCATCCTTTTCACCGCTGCTTTGCCCATCCTCTCCCTTTTTTTGCCGTTCTTTAACAAGTATACTATCCTGGAGGCTAACTCTTTAGGGATTTTTCTGGGGTCGCCTGAGATGATATAGCCTGTCTGGTTGTCTACCACAGATTCAACCAGGCCTCCGCTTTTGGTTACTATCACAGGTGTCCCGCAGGCCATCCCTTCCACCGGCACCAGGCCAAATGGCTCTGGTATATAGACACTTGGATTAATGACTATGTCAGCTATAGCATAATATTGTGACAGCTGCTTAAGCGGCAGATATTTGTCGATGGTCTGTATATTGTTTTCAAGGCCTCCATCATGGACCTGCTTAAGCACCTTTTTCACATACCTGTCTGTAGCTCCTTTGCTTGTTATCCATGAGCCGGTCTTTTTTAGGACCAGGACGGCATCTGGAAATACTTTGATAACCTGCTTCATAGCCTTAACAGCCTGCAGTGCCCCTTTTTTCTCGATTATCTTCGCAGGAAGAAATATCACTTTTTTTCCTGAAAGACCCAGCCTCTTTTTCACTTTGCTTTTTTGTCCTGCAGGCAAAGGCCTGTAGTTGTCCAGATCAATGCCGTGAGCTATGACTGTGCATTTCGAGCCCGCATTCCTATGCACATCAAGAGTGACTTTGCGGAGATATTTGCTGATGCAGACAAGCTTGTCCCAGTCCAGGCTGACAATCTTATCAGTAATTTTCTTGCTGTTGTGCTTGAAATAATCGTTATGCAGGACCAGCATAACCGGGATATTCTCAGATCTGCAAGCTTTGATGAGGGCTTTTGAATATTCTGGAAAGTTAAGATGTAAATTATGGGCATGCACAATATCAGGCTGAAATTTGTCAATAAATCCCCTAAATAATCTTGATGCCTCCTCTGTCCTTCTTTTACTGTCCCAGTTTTTTATAGCAGAAGGCAGCAGCTGCCTCACCCTCTCTATAACCATACCCTTGAACATGCCTTTGGCTGGCGAACCAGGATAAGGGCCTGTCAGGAGGTGCACCTTATCTCCGAGCTTTACAATCTCAGGATATACTGCAGCCAGATGACTTTCAACCCCCCCTATGAACGGAAGAAACGCCCAATGAACCACTCCTATCCTCATATCAAATGTTTCGGGTATATGATATAAATAATTTGCTATTTTTTTCGAAAACTATATAAATGAACACAGGCAATTTTCCCTATCTGGGGTGTTATGGTTGAATGTTGAGGAGTGGTTCCACAAGAACCGGTTCAAGTATAAGAGTTTCTCTAATGTAAAGAGGCTTGTGAGCCTGAAGAAGCAGCAGAAGCTGAAGATAAGCCTATGCATCCCGACATATAATGAAGAGGCCACTATAAGGAACATCGTCACAATCCTTAAGGGATCCCTGATGGACAAATACAAGCTTCTGGATGAGATTGTTGTCATGGATTCAGGCTCTACAGACAAGACAAGAGAGATAGCAAAAGAAGCAGGGGCTGAAGTTTACCTTTCCTCCAATATCCTGAAGAGGCAGGGCAACCACCGCGGCAAAGGAGAAAATCTTTGGAAAGCCCTCTACGTGCTGAAAGGAGACATCATCTGCTGGGTGGATGCAGATATAAAGAACATGCATCCAAGATTTGTATATGGGCTGGTAGGGCCTCTGCTTACCCATAAGAAGATCCGGTTTGTCAAGCCATTCTATAAAAGGCCGCTTAAGCTCGGGGATAGGCTGCAGCCTCTTGGCGGCGGCAGAGTAACTGAGCTGACAATAAGGCCACTGTTCAACCTTTTCTTTCCTAGGCTGAGCGGCTTTATCCAACCCTTAAGCGGAGAAGGCGCCGGCAGGAGAAAAACGCTGGAAAGGCTGCCATATTTTACCGGTTATGGAGTTGAGACAGCAATGCTCATTGACCTGGTGAAGAAGTTCGGCCTGAAATCGATCGCCCAGGTTGATCTGTACCGAAGGATCCACAGGAATCAGGAGCTGTCCAGCCTTAGCAACATGGCATTTGCTATAATGCAGGTTTTTGCAAAAAGAGCGAACACATTAGGCAAACTCGTCCTGGTGAGAAATATCAGGAAGAAGTACAGGATTATAGAGAGAGATGACGGAAACTACACCATCAAGAAGAAATATATCTCTGATGTGCAAAGGCCGCCAATGATCACAGTCAGGCAGTACAGGAAAAAGTTTAAAAAAGACCCTTCCTGGTTCTATACATAATGCAAAGGATTATATTTACCGATCTGGATGGCACATTGCTTGACAGGGACTATTCATTTGAGGGAGCTAAACCTGCGTTACAGCTTATAAAAAGGAAAAAGATCCCCCTTGTTTTCTGCACGTCGAAGACCAAAGAAGAGACAGAGTTTTGGCAGAGAAAAATGGGGATAAATGATCCGTTTATCACAGAGAACGGAGGAGCCATATATATACCCAAAGGATATTTTGATTTTCAGTTCCGCTATGGCATGGAAACAGACAGATATTATGTTATCGAACTGGGAGTCACAGTAGAGAAACTAAAGAAATATCTGAAAAATGAAGATATCAGGCATATGGCTGACCTGGGCGTCAAAAGGGTTGCAGATATCACCGGGTTACCAATAGGGCAGGCCATTATGGCGATGAAGCGGAAGTACAGCCTGCCCTTTGTGACGGAAGTGAAGGATATCGCAAAGAGGATCAAAGGTGCGGAATATACTAAAGGATTTTACTTCCACTATATCATGAAGGGCAATGATAAGGGGAAAGCTGTGAAAAAGCTGCAGCAACTATACAGGAAAAAGTACGGGGAAATAACAACACTGGCGGTTGGAGATTCGTCAGCAGACCTTTCGATGCTGGCGGTTGTTGACGAGGCTTACCTGGTAAGGCAATATGACGGCAAATACATCAAATCAGAACTAACCAAGATCAGCGAAAAAGGTCCGCTCGGTTTCAGCAAAGCTATAATAAAGTTTATAAAGAATTCTTGAATATCCTAAATCATGCCGTGGTGGCACAACGCGAGATGAAGGCGCATTTCACTCGGGTGCAATCTGGTACTGCGCGGGCCTTGAGAGCCCGTTTCCGAAAGGATATCCCGGACAGCTTTTGTGTCCGGCAACAATCTTCCACTGGTCGACAAATGCTGGGGAAATTCAAACTTGCGGAGGCAGCTGCCTCCGGACTGAAAGTCCGGGCCACGGCGTTCTATATCAGAATAAGCTTCTTTCTCTTGAGGTAGATCCCAAGAAATACCATTATCATGACAAAAACAGCAAATGAAAGACCGCTGCCTGCCCCACCTGCAACATCTATAAAGGATCCAACTATCTGAGGCCGTTCAAATGACTTAACCTTGATGTTTCCCCTAAGCCCATAAATGAACTCCTGGCAAAGGTATTCTCCAGGCTCATCAAATGTGAATTCGCTTTTCTGGCCATTTTCAATCAGTCTTTCTCCAAGATATATCCTGTATCCTTCCTTGTAGCAGGCAATCTTTCTGGGCTGGTTTTTAGAAATCTTATCAACGCTTGCTACCCAGGTTATGCTTTCACCCTTATATATCGTCATGTTTTCAGGGGAGAAGGAGCCTGTCTTGATGAACACAATATTCTCAACCGGCTTTGCTTCTTGCTGCTCATCCACCTCTACGACAATATTCTCCGGCGGCTCTGACGTGTTTTCCACAGCAGGCTGCATGTCGATCGGTGCTTCCGTGACATCAGGAACGCTGCAGCCTATAATGAATAGCGTCAGAATCAATAGCAGGCATTTTAATCCCATAGCGCTGACTCTGCATAAAGAACTATAAAAAGCTTTTGTTTGCCAACATTTAAATATATGTTTTTACTCTCAGATGATATGGGAGAAGAAGATAAAAACGTTATCATAACCTATGAATCCCTTTTCGACCTGCTGAGAAGGGAGAAAGACAAGCTGGACCTTCAACCCCTGGACAAGACATTCTATGAGGATGTAGTATCTTATATAGGCGAAAAACAGAAACTGCTGCAAAAAGAGCAGCAGGAGCTTTTTTCTGAAGAAGAGAAGCAAAAGACAGAGAAGCAGCTGATAAACATCAAGAAGATTTTAAGGGAACTTTATGAAAGAAGGGAAAAGAAGATAGTCAATATGGCGATCGATAAGAGCAGGACAAAGTCTGAGCTTATAGACAATTCTGCTTTTCTGGATGCAGAGAAAGGACTTTTCGGGTCCCTTGTGGATAGTTTAGACAAATATCGGGAGGAGATCCTGGTGAAGCTGATCAACGGGAGACCTATCCAGCCTGAAAATAAGCATGAGATAAAGCAAAAACCCACAAAAATGATCATATTCAAGCATGCTGTTCCGAAGTTTGTAGGCCTTGAGGGGGAGGAGTTCGGGCCCTTTGAAGAGCAGGATATGGCTTCCTTGCCGGCAAAAATCGCTGATGTGCTGGTAAACAAAGGCAGGGCTGAAGAGATCAAGGAAGACTGACAGAAATATTTATAAGTGATGAAGATATTATAGTGAATATGGAAAGAAAAGATATTGCATTTATATGCCTTTTTGTGGTATGCATAGGTGTTATGCTATACTACCTGGGCACTTCCATAACCGGATATGCTGTGCAGTCAATGTACTGTGAAAACGGTATATGCCAGGACCTGTGCCGCTCAGATCTTGACTGTTTTTTTGAAGATGAAATGTGCTGCCTTGAGGATGGCATAGGTGTCTGTAGGCTGTCGTCGGAATGCGGACAGGCTTACAGCAAGGATAGCGGCATGCTAACTGCAGCTGCAACCTTTCCTATCTACAAGACACCTCATTCTGCAAACATGTGGAAGATAGCAGTCAACTCAGTTATACTCTTTACTATCATCGCAATAGGGTTAGCCTATCTCTATCGGAGAAAAGCATAAGATATTTATATGGGCTGGGGTGCCAACATTGGCATGGACATAATCTTTAACAAGATATTCTTACAGCATGATACAGGCATGCATCCTGAAAACAAGAAAAGGTTCGAGTCTATACCTGGTTTGAAGGATACAAAGGTAGAGAACGGTGAAAGATACCTGGAGCTTTTTCACACCAGAGAGTACATAGAGGAAATCAGGAAAGCATGCAGTGAAGGAGGCCATCTTGATCCCGACACCGTGGTCTCTAAAAAAAGCTATGAGGCAGCAATATATGCAGTCGGAGCGACGGTCATGGCATCCAAGACAAATGACTTTGCATTGGTAAGGCCGCCTGGCCATCATGCCCATCCAGACAGGTCGTCAGGCTTCTGCGTATTCAACAATATTGCTATTGCTGTCCAGCGACTTGTCAATGAGGGAAAAAAGGTACTGATATTCGATTTTGATTCACATCTTGGCGATGGTACTGTCAAGTTTTTCTACAATTCTGACAAGGTGCTCTACTGGTCTTTGCACCAATTTCCTGCTTTTCCAGGCAGTGGATTCGTAAATGAGATAGGCGAGGGAGAAGGAAAAGGCTACACAATAAATGTGGCCCTCCCCCCCGGAACCGGGGATGATATCTATATGCGGGCAGTGGATATGTTCATGCCTGTTGCTGAACAGTTTAAACCAGATGTTGTGGCAGTGTCGGCAGGTTTTGATGGGCATCATCAGGATCTGCTCCTGGACCTAAGGCTGAGCATGAACAGTTATCATAGGATAGGTCAGCTGCTCAGCAGCAGGTTCAACACAATTTTTGCCACAATGGAGGGGGGCTACAACACCATCGTGCTCTCTAAATGCCTCTTCAACTTCATAGATGGCATAAACAAAAAAAAGCTGAGGTTCAGCGAGCAGACAACTGACTCTAGGATAATAGCCATTGATGAATTCGAGGGAAGGGCCTACCAGCTGCAGAAGAACCTAAGTGAATACTGGAAGGTATAGGTGATAGAAATGAAAGATCTTGAGGTCTTATTCAATCCAAAGACAATAGCTGTTGTGGGAGCGACCAATAAAGAGGGAAGCGTGGGCAGAGACCTTATGAGAAACCTGCTCGGATCAGGATACCAGGGAACAGTATATCCTGTAAATCCCAGAAGAAACAGCATCCTGGGCGTAAAGACATACCCTTCTATCTCAGAAACGCCTGATAAGATAGACCTTGCTGTCATAGCGACACCAGCCAAGACGGTGCCTGGCATAATACAGGAATGCGGCAAAGCAGGAGTAGCTGCAGCAGTGATAATATCAGCTGGTTTCAACGAGGCAGGAAAAAAAGGCAGGGAGATGTCTGACAAGATAAGACAATATGCAGAGCGATATTCGATCAGAATACTCGGGCCCAACTGCCTAGGTTTCATCAAACCTTCAATAAGCCTAAATGCCAGTTTTGCAAACAAGATGGCGCTTCCAGGAAAGATAGCGTTCATCTCGCAGAGCGGAGCATTATGCACAGCTGTCCTGGACTGGGCTGTGAGGAATAATGTAGGCTTCAGCCATTTCGTAAGCATAGGAAGCATGCTCGACATAGGCTTTCACCATCTTATCGACTATTTCGGCAGTGATCCGGGCACGAGCAGCATACTAATCTATATGGAGTCGCTTAAGGATGCCCGAAGATTTCTAAGTGCAGCAAGGGCTTTTGCGAGGACAAAGCCTATAATCATACTTAAGGTGGGCAAGAGCAGCGAAGGAGCCAAAGCAGCAATGTCCCATACAGGCAGCCTTACTGGCAATGACGCTGTCTTTGAGGCAGCTTTCAAAAGAGCAGGGGTTGTAAGAGTTAATACTATAGAGCAGCTTTTCAGCTGCGCGCAGACGCTGGCAATGCAACCCAGGCCTGAAGGGAACAAGCTTGCCATAATCACCAATGCAGGAGGACCGGGCGTCATCGCTACAGACTATCTAATCGAGAACGGCGGTGAGCTGGCCAATCTATCCCAAGATACCATAGGCAGACTTAATAAGATGCTTCCAGCTGCCTGGAGCAAAGGCAACCCGGTGGATGTCCTTGGCGATGCCGGGGCTGAAAGATATGAGGGGGCAGCTGAGCTATGCCTGAGGGATAGGAATGTAGATGGTGTGCTGGTAATACTCACCCCACAATCAATGACCGATCCAGTCGGGGTTGCACAACAGCTTGTCAGGATGAACAAGCATGGAAAGACTGTGCTGGCATCCTTTATGGGGGAAGATGATGTGGAAAGAGGCAAACAGATACTTAAGAAAGGCAGCATCCCAGCCTATGATGCACCGGAAAGCGCAGTAAGGTGCTTTTTATCCATGCATGGCTACGCAAGAAACCTGGAGGCCCTGTATGAGACTCCTGCAACAATACCCCATGCCTTTGTACCTAAGATCAAGGAGAACAAAGAGATCATAAGGAGAGCTTCAGGAAATGTGCTTACTGAGTCTGAATCAAAGCAGCTGCTTATGAACTATGATATACCTATAGCTGAAAGCGGAGTGGCCAAGGATGCCAAATCTGCAGCAAGGATGGCAGATGAAATCGGATTTCCTGTGGTAATGAAGATCCTCTCTCCTGATATACTGCATAAGACAGATGTTGGTGGAGTAAAGATAGGCATCAATTCCTGTGAAGAGGCTGAAGCAGCCTATCGTGAAATCACGGCCTCAGCAAAAAAAGAAATGCCAAAAGCAGACATAAAGGGGGTATTAGTGGAGAAGATGATAAGAAAGAGATATGAGCTTCTTATAGGCTCCAAAAAAGATCCTATCTTCGGTCCAGTGATAGTCTTCGGCATGGGCGGCGTGGCAGTAGAGGTATTCAAGGACACAAACGTCGGGCTTCCACCTCTGAATATGGCCCTCTCTATGAGGATTATAGAAGAGACAAAGGTATTCAAGCTTTTGAAAGGATACAGAAATATTAAGGGCTCAGACATAAAATCCATACAGTTTCTACTGTATAAATTTGCTTATCTGCTGCAGGACTTCCCTGAGATTAAGGAGATCGACATAAACCCTTTTGCAGTTGATGAAAAGGGGGGGATAGTGCTCGATGCAAAGGTCATCCTGGACAAGCAAAGCAAGAAGGTCAAGCCTTATGCACATCTTGTGATATCACCTTATCCAAAGGAATACACAACCACCTTTACCATGAACAACGGCAAAACAGCTATCTTAAGGCCCATAAAGCCTGAAGATGAGCCTCTTGAGGCAGAGATGTTCACTAAGTTTTCAGAGCAGACACAAAGATTCAGGTTTTTCCAGCTGATAAAGGACATCACACACGAGCTTCTGATAAGATATACCCAGATAGACTACGACAGGGAGATAGCAATAATCGCTGAAGTAAGCAAAAAAATGGCAGGAGTCGTAAGGCTGATAGCAGATCCATATAATGAGACAGCAGAGTTTGCTATTGTGGTCGCAGACCCATGGCACCGGCAGGGTCTGGGAAACAAATTTACAGACTACATCCTTGAGATAGCGAAGAAACGAGGCATAAAAAAGGTGTATGCCGATTTCCTAAAGGATAACCATATAATGAAGCATATGTTCGACAAGCGGGGATTCAAGATAAGCGAAAGCGACGGCATATATCACGCAGAACTATCACTCCATTGATTCATCAGTACCGTATTCAGTAACTTCAGGAACATCTTCTTTCTTCTGTTCAGGCTTCTGCCTGTAGATCTTTGCAAAATTCGGAACAGCAGCAATCCAGTCCTCCCCAAATCCTGCTATATCCCCATCTACTGCGTCGCAGGTCTTCTTGAGCTTATTTATTGCCCTTTTAAGCTCCACAAGATCCTTATCTTTCAATGGCTTTATGTTCACCAGCGCAATAGTATTTCCCTCTCGCAGAACATCAAGAATCGGCCTTATGCTGTCAAAATCATGAAGGACGTATGGCCTTACTGTAATCTTCGCACGCTGGTCACCCTCATCGGTACCAAGCTCGACATAACCTTCTTCTTTTTCTTCTTCCACTTCAGAATCATTTCCGAACTTAAGCTTGAATTTTGAAAAAAATCCCATTGTGACACGCCCTCCTTTCCTAATGATAAAATCCACACATATTTAAAGTTTTCTATTTGAGTCTCACAATAAAGAAATAGGCCAATATACCTGTTATTACAATAACAAGCATTACTGTTAACCCTACCGCTAAGCTGGGCTGCTCTCCTACAGCAACTGCCTGTCCGGTTATCTGCTGCAGATTCGGATTTTCAGAGTTTTCTTCTGCATCATCATCTGGTTCAGCATCCTCATCATCCTCTGAGTTTTCCGGCGGTATCTCTTCCGCAGGTTCTGGAACATAGATACAAGATTCAATCTCAGAAGGCTTTCCTTGCGCTGTACCACAGCTGTTTTCATCTATGCATCTTCTTTTCCTGATACCTGCGCTTGAGCAGGCTGTCCAATCGGTGCATCTCCAGGATGGTGTGCAGGACGGTGGATTCCCCCCCAGGCTTCCACCAGTGTTAGCTGTCCTAGTATTGCTGTCTTGCTGCTCAGGAACTTCTGAGATCTCTGCTATAAGGTCGATATACCGGTATGGGCCGGATGCACCCTCTGTATCAAAACTATAGCTGGATTGCTGTTTTAGGGCTATTGAAGTGACAGCGTTAATTTTGGCCGCATCCTCACCATAATCGATCAATACCAAATCAACATCATCTGGAACACCTGTAAGCTGCCATGTCAGCTCATTTAAGCCAGAAAGTCCTATCCCAACAGGATCATTGGCCTTTAATGTAAGTTTCCATATTTTTTGTAGCTCGATGGACCCTCTATAGTCTTTGGTAAGCTCTACATTGTCCACCAATGTCCTGATCTGCACCCCCTTTGGAGCCTGCGGCGGCTGTATAACATCTGCTGTGTTGTCATACCCGTCGGTTGCAGGTTCCCCAACACCAGCTATAAAGCTGTCTGAGCTTCCGTTCAGGGTGGTTTCTATCCTTATCTCCCAGTCTGATGTGTAAGCAGATGCAAATGACAATATCAATACTGCATATAAGAAATATAACTTTGCTTTCATAAGATACAGAAATGCAAGGTGATTTATAAATTTTTTTGTTATTAAGTAGTGATAATTTATTTTGTGGGGGTATAAAGACTGCCTTCTTTGCTGAATCTTCTTCCAGCAAAGTACAGAAAGGCAAGCCCACACACAAGCAGGCCTGCAGTCTTTGGCTCAGGCGTGATTATCAGATCAAGATATCCATAAGTCCCAAGGGCATTGTCGACATTTTTTTCGTAAATCGGATCTGCCATAAAATCATGCGTGGCTATGGGGGTGGTTCTTGATGCGTCATTCCCGTAGTCTATAAGCTGGATACCGAGATTTCCCTGATCACCTGTAATATCGACACTAAATGTGTTTATTCCGGAAAATCCGATATCTAGCGGATCCACAGCCCTTGTTCTTAGCTGAAAACTGCCGAAATCAGGTATTGTGTAGGCTGTATATCTCATCAGGTCAAGCTGGGTATAGACTTCAATGCCCCCGGAAGGGCTCGCGGGCGGCTGCAGTATAGCATATCCTGGGCTTGATGAATCTACTGTTGCAGTAAACGTGTCGGCATGCGGACCAAGAGAGCTTCTTAGCCTTATAGATATATCACCGTATGCCGGTAGAGCACTGGCAACCATAAAAAGTCCAGCTGTAACTACAGAGAGCAGGCCAGCTTTGCGGATCGGCCTAGCTGCCTCATGTCTCTGGGGGCCTGGTCTGTGAGCTGCAAAACTTCCGTCAGGCATCATAATGGTGTGCCTTGGAGAACTAAGGCCGACAACCTGGCTAAATGCAACTATCTTATCCAACGGTACATCTGCGCGGTGATACCATGTGCCTTCAGGTGCCTCTGTCCTGGCGATTTCGCAGCCAGCTGGGTCAAGGATCCCTGTCCTTTTGGTATTAACCATGAGTGGTAGAGAATACACTATGCTTTATAATTATTGCTGTATAAGCACAAGATCCCTGTTGCTATAAAGCCAGTATCCTTTCCATGAATAGATGTAATCATCATCTCCTGGAACAAACCTGTACCTGTCATCGTAGTAGTATATGGTAGACTGCAGCCAGCCTGCTGCCTGGGCATCTTCAACTGATTTTGTCTCTGATACATCTGACAGCTCTGCATCGAGCCAGTAAAATGAGCTATCACAACCTTCTACGTCCGGCAGGGTTAGCGTAAGGTTATCCTCTACAGCGTAGAGCCAGTAGCCTTTGCTAGGCCTTAGATGGCTGTCATCCCCAGGGGTAAACCTATATATATGGTTTTCACTGTCAAAATAATATATCGTGGATTGAAGCCAGTCGTCTGCCTCCAGAATGGATTTTGTCTCAGTTCCATCGCTTACCAGGGCTTCTGACCAGTTGAATGGCTCAATGCTGCTGTGGCCAAAAAGGTTCCAGCCCTTGCTCAATGATATGTTGTAGGCTGCGATGCCATCTCCGATCATCGTAAAAAGATTCCATCCACAGCTGAGATTAATACAGGTCTCGTCTATGAAACCGTCGCAGTCGTCGTCGAGGCTGTTGCATGATTCGGTGGTGGATTCGTCATCTGTTCCGCCTGGATTGGTTGAGCAGGAGGCTGTAGAGGTATCGAAGCATTCAACAGAGCCAATTCCACATTCACCTATTCCTGTGCAAGCTTCGTCTAGATACCTTGCACCATATACTGGATCATTATAATAAAAGTCTTCATCTGTCAGAATATCACAATCATTATCTAAGCCGTCACAGAGCTCTGGTTGTGACTGGTCTTGAGAACCTTCCGGGTTTGTTGAACAATCAACTTCATTGCCCCCAGATTTACACTCAACTATACCTATTTCACATTCTCCATAACCAACGCAAGCCTCATCCTCATATCTAGGGCTTCCTAAAACAGGATCATCATATTCATCCGTATATCCGTCTCCGTCATCATCAATACCATTACAAAGCTCTACTGAGCTCGAAACAACATGCAAATTTCTTGATTCTGAATAATAATTCTTGTTGTTTATATCAATACAATTAATATGCCAGGTATAGTCCCCCATCGGCAAGCTTAATGTAAATTCTAGACCATTAATCATAGTCTGAGTATAATTTATAGTGCCATTGTTGATATTGTTTGAGTCTAATGATTGATTACTTATCATCAAACTGCAATCTTGGATCTGTGTTGTTGAATTAATATTATATGTGAAATTAATATCTTGGTCTTGGATTCTTGTTGCGTTCTCTTCAGGAGATATTAATGTTATATTTGCATGATTATGGATTCCCTGTTCAAGATAGTCATAAAACTTAAGCTTTTCATAGACCACCATTCCACCCTGCGTGTAAACCTGATAGAATCCCCGGATGTAGGTGTTTGTAATAGCGAATCCGGCCATACCATAATTAGGGTACAATCTAGAACCTGCAGTTAGTACATTAAGGTTTGTTACAGGTTCGCAATACTGCCATATATCTCCATCTTCTTTCATGCTCCTAAACTTATATCCTTCCACCAATAAGTCAGAGTAAGGTTCTTGCATATCTAAATATTTTATCGGAACCCAATTTGGCTCTGACCATAAATGCTCTTCTAAAAGGTTTAAATCTCCATTTGGAAGTAATTCTGAAACCATCACATTAGTGCTGGCGTTAGCGCCACCCATAATCATGCTCAGAACAATCATCCTGTTCTTTTCTTTATCAAAAGCAATATCTGATATCTTTCCTGCTCCCCTACTCATAAAGTCGGGTTTAGTAGAGATAACTTTGTAAGTATTCACATACCTGTACCCCTTGTATTCTCCATCTGTAGTGAAGAAAGTTATCATATAATTATCTGATACTGCAACTGTGCCTCCGAAGCCGTATTCTGCAGGAACTTCTGCAATCCCTGTTGCATAAGAATTGTAAGCATCTATAATAGCATATTCTGGAGGGTTATTCTCTCCTGTCTCATAATGTTTTCCAATAAGTCCGTTTTCATACAAGACAAAATACTCTGTTCTGTTGTTAAATGCTGCAGCACCCTTTATGTATCCACGATTATAATGCTCACTATCTTTTGCGTTTGGATCCTGGTATATTCTATCCGTTCCATCTGGCTCTTTATAGTTGTAGATATTATTTGAAGAATCAAAAAACGAACAGGAATTCTGCAATGCTGAGACTAAAGTTAAAGAAAATAAGATTGATATTATTATTGAAAATATTAATTTGTTTTTACCCACCAACATCACTAATAAGGTATATTTCTAGAGAAGTATATAAATATTTTGTAAGTCCATTTTCATGCAGCTGAAAATTCCTGTCCAATCATCTGTATAATATCCAGTAACCAATGAAGACCAGAAAACAAATTTTTTAGCTATTGCTTATTCTCTTAAGAATATCCTTTTTGCCATTCCAGTCCAAGGCTTCCTTAAGAACCTCTGAGATATGGGAAACAGGTATTATCTTAATCTTTTTCAGCTTTTTTGAGTCTATTATTATATCCTTCAGGTTTGATTTTGGCACAAGGACCTTCTTAAGCCCAGCCTCTATCGCAGCTTCTACTTTTGCCGTAACACCTCCCACCGGCAGCACCTCCCCCCTGACAGAAAGGCTTCCTGTCATTGCATGGTCCTGCTTTACTGGCACTTTTTTGAAAGCAGAGATTATTGATGTCGCTACAGCTATGCTTGCAGAATCGCCCTCTACTCCCTCATATGTCTGCAGGAACTGGACATGTATATCATATGTCTCCTTTATGTCTTCTCCAAAGTATCTCTTTATTATCGCAGAGACATTTTTTACAGCTTCTTTTGCAATGTCTCCCAGCTTCCCTGTGGCGATTATCTCTTTCTCCTTCCCGCCATATGTAACTTCGCTTTCAATAGGCAGGATGATTCCTGAGTATGCAGCTTCAGCTCCTATCACAGCCAGCCCGTTGACCCTGCCCACTTTCTTTCCTTTTGTTATTATGACCTCATATTCTTTTTTCCTCTCGATGTACTTATCTGCGAGCTGCTTCTCAAGAGGCCTCGCCGTCTTCCTGGATTGCGCGATGTGCTTAGGCTGGACCAGTTTTGCATTTTGTTCGGTGGCCAGGTCCCCAGATGCCCTTATCAGGCCGCCAAGCTCCCTTAATCTCAGGGTCAGGTGGTCTTTCCTGTTGGCCATCTTCTTTGCTTCTTCTATTATGACATCAACAGCCTCTTTGGAGAAATGGGGGATCTTCTTGTCCTTGACCACTTCCTGGGCGACAAAAACAGCTATCTTGTCCCTGTTCTCTTTTGTGTCGGGCATCGTATCATTCATGTAGACCTCATACCCATAGCCCCTTATCCTTGACCTTAAAGCAGGATGCATATTTTTTATGGTCTCAAGATTGCCTGCTGCCACCAGTATGAAATCGCATGGCACTGGCTCTGTCCTCACCATGGCTCCTGCCGACCTCTCTGACTGGCCGGTTATGGAAAACTTCTTTTCCTGCAGCGCTGAAAGAAGC
>CAZDZV010000017.1:0-28090 GCA_964510025.1 uncultured Methanosarcinales archaeon | reverse complement strand
TAGGGGCCCAAGTCAATTTCAATTATTTTTATTCTGGGATAGACAAAGAACTGGAGCTAATGGGCACAGACACCAGAAGGCAGACTAACCTTGACGGGTTCCTAAGACTGCCGGCAGATATCCAGCTTGAGATACTGAAGTATAATCAGCCTAAGCTTATAGAGACAGGGCACTATGCAGTTACCACCAAAGAAAGCATTATCGAGAAAATATTCAAGATAGGTGAGCGGTTTGTTGAGACATGCAGCAAGGAGCATCCTCCAGGAATAATCGGGCCCTTTGCGCTGCAGGGGTCGGTCGCTGCATTCGAGGGAAAAGAAGAGATCGTAATATTTGATGTTTCTTTCAGGATCCCCGGCAGTCCTGGCACCAGGTTTACACCCCATACCGGATATCTCTACGGTGAGAGCATTTCTTACGGTGAAAGGATAGCAATGGAGATAAAAAAGGCAATCGAGCTGGATAAGCTGGACAGGATATGTACATAAACTCTTCTAATGCTTTTTGTCATTTTAGTCGTCTTTTTTAAGTAATAACATTTGGAAAGATTTAAATAGGGTGTAAGGATTCTCTAGCCTATGGATAAACGCACACTAGTAAATGCTGCTCGAGATGTAATAACGACTACAGGCATTTGTCAGCATATAACCAAAATTGCGGAGATAGGGAGAAGCAGAAGCGGAAGCGGCTATACACGCCTGGCTTTTTCTCCTGAGGAGACTGCAGTTATGGATTATCTGTCTAGTGTAGGGCAAAAAGAAGGCCTGTTTGTAGAGCAAGATGAATTCGGCAATAGGTATATCAGCTTAGTGGAGAATCCACTGCATAGGAGGACATTTTTTGTGGGATCTCATGCTGATACTGTTCCTAATGGTGGAAATTACGATGGAATTGTGGGCATTGTGGGTGGACTTGAAGCGTTAAAAGCAATCAAAAGGATTGGTTTTCAGCCTGAGTTCAACGTTTCAGTTGTAATATGGCGAGGTGAAGAATCTTCAAGATTTAAAGTTCCATATATCGGCTCCAGATGTGCTTTTGGCGTACTGGACCCAGAAGTTTTGAAATATGAGGATTCAAATGGTATCACTCTTGAACATGTGCTTGTGGGCAATCACTATGATATTGAGGCTGTTGCAAAAGGGGAAGGAAGCATCAGTCCAGATCTGGTCGAAGCATACCTCGAATTGCACATAGAGCAGGCGAGAGATCTGGAGCATTCTCATCTTGATATGGGTATCGTGAACTCTATTAGGGGGTATGAACGCCTGAGAGTAAGACTATATGGAGAACCTGACCATTCCGGTGCAACCCCCATGGAATTAAGAAGCAGCACTACGAGAGCTTTTGCACATATGTATCATGCCATAGAAAGAGAGGGCTGGAGAAGAATAAGGGAAAAACAGGAAGACATTGTCTGGGACGTGACTATGATACAAACTGGAGAGGATGCAGCGATTAATATAGTCCCTGACTATTTAGAGTTTTATTTGGACATCCGTGGATATAATAAGGCTGCCCTTAATGGGTTTGTAGAGTACATCAGGAATATTGTATCCCAGTATTCGCCTAAGAATAATATATCTGCAGAGATCTCTACAGTAAGCCAAGGAGAACCAATAGCCTTGTTGGATGATAACCTGAAAAGAGTGGGGATTTCCTCGTGTCGTGATTTGGGGTATTCATATAAAGTAATGCCAAGCGGAGCCGGCCATGATGGTATGATCATAGCAGGTCAACAAAGGTCTGATGATTCAGCGATACCTGTAGGAATGAGATTCATCCCCTGCAGACTTGGCAGAAGCCACCGACCTGAAGAGTATTCATCTCCTGAACAAATATTCAAAGGCACATTTGTTTTGCTAAGCGATATCGTCAGCTATCGATCATAATGATTAAATAAAAATATTTAAATAGCCTTAACAATCAGTTTTTCTCAGGTGATTTTTATCAGGATCTTATTGACAGCCAGCATCAAGCCAGATAATGTCAGTGATGATAAATACGCTGAATTTGACAGTGAAAAAACCATAGACGATCTAGCAGATGCGATCAGGGCAGACGGTCATAGTGTGGAAATTGTAAATGTCGGTGAGGATATAAGGGGAATACTGGAGGCGAGGAAAGACCAAATAGACTTGGTTTTCAATGTTGCAGAAGGGAACCTGGGTGAGGAAAGGGAAGCCATTGTACCGAGGATATGCGAAGAGCTGAACATACCCTTCAGCGCTTCAGGTTCTAAGACACTCATTAACACACTTAACAAAGCAAAGACTAAAGAGATACTAGATAGAAACAGGATCCCGACCCCAAGGTTCCAGGTATTAGAAGAGGATGATGAAATCTCGCTTGATTTTCCCCTTTTGGTGAAACCTCTTTTTGAGGGATCATCCAAAGGATTATTCAACGAGAATCTGGTAAAGAACGAAAGCCAGCTGAAGAAGATCGTAAAAAAAATAAAAAAAGACTATAAACAGCCGGCAATTGCCGAGGAGTTTTTGCAAGGGAGAGAATTCACCGTCTCAGTAATCGGCTACCATAACCCCATTGTCCTTCCTATTGTCGAGATACGATTTGACCATCTGCCTAATGGAATACACCCGATGGACTCATACGAGGCAAAATGGATTTATGATAATCCTAAATCAGGCAAGGATCCCCTGGAATGCCCCGCAAATCTTGACAGGGATCTGGAAAGGAGAATACGACAAATAGCGCTTAAGACCTTCGAGGTTCTTGACTGCAAAGACTGGTGCAGGATCGATATCCGGCTGGACAAGAGTAACATGCCGAATGTTCTGGAAGTAAATGCGCTGCCTGGATTTATGAAAGATCCCAGGGAAAACTCAAGGCTTCCGAGAGCTGCTTACTCAGCTGGATGGAGCTATAACCGGCTAATCAAGGAAGTCCTGGATTCTGCAATTAAAAGGTGGAAAAGACTTAAATAATAATGCAGATTAAGGAATTAAAGATGAAAATCGGCGTCATTTTTACCAGAAGGGATAAATATGCAGATCCTTCACAAAAGGACTGGGAAGGAAGGGACACCAATGATGATGCTGAATCTGTCATGACTGCCTTAAAGGAGCTAGGGCATGATGTGACCAGCTATTATGTAGATCTGGATATTTTTGAAAAGCTAAGAAAAGAAAAAAATAATCTTGATCTGGTGTTTAACCTGTGTGATGACGGCTTCTTTTCAGATCCAGAGCTAGAGCCGCATGTTCCAGCGATGCTTGATTTGCTCGGAATACCTTATACTGGATCGTCTTATCTGAGCTTGGCGCTATGTCTCAATAAGGCCAGAGCAAAGAAACTTCTAGCATATCATAAGATACCTACTCCTGAGTTCAATGTTTTTAAGAAGGCAACAGATAAGTCAAGCTTGGATTTTCCTTTGATTGTCAAGCCAGTACATGAAGATGCTTCGATCGGAATCAGAGATGAGTCTGTCGTAAATAACGCTGATGAGCTCAGCCAGAGGATCAGGCATATTATCGATGAATATAATCAGCCAGCGCTGGTAGAAAGCTACATAGATGGCAGTGAGTATAATGTTGGTGTTATCGGTGATATCGTACTTCCTGTATCAGAGATTAAATTCGACTTACCATCCGGGAAGCCCAGGATAGTGAATTACTCGGCGAAATGGAAAGAAGGAAGCATAGACTACAATGGTACAGTAAGGCAATGCCCTGCTAATATCACCTCAGCGCTGAAAAAGAGGCTGGTGAAGCTGGCATTGCGGGCCGCAAACCTGATGCTATGCCGGGATTATTTTAGGGTAGATTTTCGTGTAGACAAGAAAGGGAACCCCTACATACTGGAGGTCAATCCCAACCCAGATATATCCCTCGATGCAGGGCTGGCTGCAATGGTAAAAGTGCAGGGATATGAGTACAAAAAAATGATATCGGTTATAATAGAAAGCGCTTTGTCCAGAGGTAAACATGGGGGCTCCATATGAAAGTAGGTTGTAAGGCAACTGCGCAGGGCATAGAGCTGCATATAGATGACAAGAAATTTTCACTAGATTATCCTGAGGAAATCTGGGGCAGCTACCCCACTGAATTTAAGGAGATCATGGTAAATAACTATGCCTTCCTTAAAACAATACACCTTCCCCAGTTTATGGAATCCACCAAGAAGATATATTACAGCACAAAGAATCCGATGTTCAAGCACGCGATTTTTAACTGCATACTAAATAATATTTCTTTTTGTGCGGATGTGGACAATCTTTCAACTGCTGAAGAGATAAAGAGGTTCATGAATCTTGATTTTGATTTCAAAGGCATATCCACGCAGATTGCAGAGTACCCAGGAATCCTGGATGAAAAGGCGATATTGTCCATGTCGTTCGGCAAAGAAAGCCTTCTAAGCTATGGGGTGGCTGATGAGATAAAGCTTGAGCCTAAGCCGGTACAGACTTCTGATGTAGACTGTCCAATCGAGAACAAACATAAAAAGAGTATTGCCCAAAAATTTTCAAGAGAGTTCAAGACGAAAGTGTGGGAGCTCGTAAACAATACCTCCATCATACACAGGTCGATGTTCTGGGGGAACAGAAAAAGCGAATGGGGATATGGCCATCTTCTTACAGAGCTATCCCTAAATCTGCTTCCATTTGCGCATTATCTAAAAGCAAAATATCTCATCCTAGGAAATGAGCAAAGCTGTAATGATTTTTATATAAATAAAGATGGCTATAAGGCTTATCCTGTCTATGACCAATCAAGCGAATGGATGATCCAGCTCGATAGGATGATAAAGGCGTTGACAAGCTCGCAAGGATGTGTGGTTAGCTTGGTAGAACCGCTGAATGAGCTGGCTATCATCAAAATACTCCATAGCAGATATCCTAATCTAGGCAGGTATCAGATTTCCTGCTTTCCTGATGACACCGAGCACGGTTCCGATTACTACCTTTGCCAGCATTGCCCCAAATGCGCCAGAATTTTCATTTTTCTACTAGCTAATGGATTTGATCCTAAATCATTCGGTTATAACACGAACATGCTCGATATGAAATTCCGGAAATTGTATTCTATATTCGGATTAGATGCCGGAGCAAAAACTGGCTATGATGCTAGCGGTTGTGGGAGAGAAGAGCAGCTGCTGGCTTTTTATATGGCATACAAAAGAGGAGTAAAAGGACAGCTCATAGATGTTTTCAAGAAAAAATATCTTGCGCTAGCCAAGGAAAAGGAAGAAGACCTGATGAATGCCTTTTTTTCGGTGTATCGGTCCAAGACCTTACCTGCCAAGATAAGAACAGATGTGGAATCAATCTACAAAGAAGAGCTGGATGTTTAGGATGGCTGGTTTATCCGTTTCTGCAGACAAAATCCAGATTTTAGTAGGAAAGCACAAATATGTGATTGAATACTCTGAGGATTACACTGATTTTGGTCTTGATAACACAAGAAGGATAGCAGAGAACCTTTTATATCTATTAACTGCTCCGAAATGCCTTGAAAGAAGGCTTAGTTTTGATCAAAAGGTTTTTTTTGAAAACCTGATCGACAAGGGCATATATAAGGAACTACCGCTTGTTGCAGATGAGCTGGACTGCAGCACTAAGTCTTTGGTGGATTCTTTTAACAGAAGGAGAGTTTTTTTTAAGCACAAAGATAAGCCGAAGATTTCGCTGCGAGCACCTAGCCCTGATGATGCTCTAATCGGCATGTCCTTTGGAAAAGACAGCCTTCTTAGCTATGGTCTGGCTAAAGAGCTTGGGATGCATGTTACCTTAGTTTTTTTTAATGATACTGAAGAGGTGGACAGGAATGAATATAGGCATAAATTGTCAATAATAAGGAGATTTAAACAAATGCTTGGAGAGGATGTAATCTTTGTTAGGGATAATACAGACCGTCTTTTCAACCGCGGCTCATATATGTACCATGAGTTTATCAGAACAAATGCCATGTTATCGTATACACTCGAGGTGCTTCCCATAGCGCATAATGTGGATGCTAAATATTTAATAATGGGGAATGAACAGAACTTCAACGATAGCTTTATGAACAAGGATGGCTACAGAGCTTATCCTTCATATGATCAGACTTCAGAGTATATGTATCTTTCCAACCTAAGTCTGGAAAGATTTGGCACAGGCTTCCGTGTTGTAAGCCTCATTGAGCCTATTTACAATATTGTGGAGTATAAGATGCTTAACGAGAGGTATAAAAAACTCCTTCCTTTCCTGATGTCCTGCGGGGGGAACAGAAAAGGCAGATGGTGTTATAAATGCCCTATGTGCGCAAAAAACTATCTTTATAGCAAAGCAGTCGGCGTCGATCCAAAAAAAGCAGGCTTTCAAATAGATTTTTTCAGCAAAGAGTTCAAAAGATACTACCCACTTTTCTCAAAACCAGGAAGGGCATATGAAAAGCCCCGAGCTGTAAGAGATGAGCAGCTTTTTGCCTTCTATCTGGCCCATAAAAGAGGGGTCAGAGGCGATCTTCTTGAGCTTTTTAAGAAAAGCTTCCTGGATGAAGCAAAGTCCAGAGAAGATGAGCTTTTTAAGAAATTTTTTGGCATACACAGATCGTTGAGCATGCCGGCTAAGCTGAGCTCCAAGATAGGCAGCATAATAAAGGAAGTAGTCTGAAATGATATTATTTCCTGCCAGCTACATCCCTAATGAAGAACTTTCCTACTCTTTAATAGGCAAGCATAAGGATGTGCTGCTGGTATGCACTAGGGATTTCAGGGAAGATTACAATTATGATGGCCACTATATAGTCGATGATTTCAGCTCGACAAAGCTGCTGATAAGCAAGATAGAGGAATACATATACAAGAATGACATAAAGCTGCAGGGTATAGTGGGCATCGATGACGAGGAGCAGTTCCTGCTCACAAAGGCCCTGGCAGAACACTTTTCGCTTGATTTCTATACAGAAGAAGTGCTGCAGATAGCATCCAACAAATATGCCATGAAGAAAAGATTCTCAGCATGCGATGTGCCTAGCGCAGATTATTGCATGATAGAAACTGCTGAAGACAACAAAATCAGCTTTCCGAATGTGCTGAAGCCGATATGCGGGAGCGGCAGCGAGTTTGTGCTCTTCAACAAAGATATGGCCAGCCTCAAGAGAAATTTGCTCGCATTCAAAGCAAGCATCGACAAAGATGATAAGAGATTTAGGGAGCTGCAATGGGGACAAAAATGGTTTGACTCAAGAAGACAGTATCTTGTGGAAGAATTCATAGATGGCCAGGAGTACAGCTGTGATTTTATGGTTTCAGGCGGCCGCATCAGCCTTCTAAGGACTGTCAAGAAGCTGCCAAGCAGCTATTTTGGCCTTTTTGGAGGATATTTCCTGATGAACAGGGATACAATGAAATCCGAGGGAATAGAGTTTGAAAAGCTACTGGAAGTGTGCGGCAAGGTGGCAACATCCCTGCATATAGGTGAAGGGGTATGCATGGTGGATTTCAAGATTAACAGGGACGGGATGTTCGTTGTAGAATGCTCGATTAGGCCGGGATTCGGCACTTTTATAGTGCTGATGCAAAGGGTATACGGCTACAGCTCTATAGGCGCAATGATCGACCTTAAGATGCAAAGGAAAACAAGATATGGGATCAACAGACGCCAGGGCCTGGCTGTCCACATAATCGCTCCCATGCAAGGCAAAATCATCAGGCTTGATATAGATGATTTTAGGGGCCTTGACGGTCATTTTTTTTATAATCAACCTGGAGACATAGTCCGCTTCAATCAGGTCGATCCTACGGAGATGTTTCTAGGCTATCTTATATTTGATGAGGTCAATGATATACAAAACATTTTTAAGCTGGTGAAAAGACATCTAAAACTGGAGATTGAGAATGAAGGCGCTTGAAAAGCTTTTGAAGAAGAAGCTGGAGTCTGACAAACCCGGCGTATATAACAAATATATCAGAAAACTGGACATAGATAGTATGCTTAAAAGCGCCAGGAGATTCGGTACGCCGCAGTATTTTCTGGACACCGACATGCTGAGAGCCAGGGCAAGATTCTTTCTGCATACCTTCAGGAAACATGTACCAGATGTTGAGGTTTTTTATGCTTTCAAATGCAATGATCTGCCTGAAATAGCAAAGACGGTGCTGGACGAAGGATACCATGCTGATGTTGCGGGGATATATGAGCTTCAGCTGGCGATAAAACTCGGGTTCAGGAAAATTGTATTCACTGGACCAGGCAAGGGCCATGAGGAACTAAGGTTAGCCATCGAGCATGATCTGGTCATCAATGTGGATAATATCGATGAGATCGAGAAGATCATCTCGATGAGACCTAAAAAACCGGTAAAGGTTGGCATAAGGGTCAATCCTTCCGACACATTGACAAAGGCATGGTCTAAATTCGGGGTAAATATGGACGAACTTGATAAAGCGATCAATATGGTAAGGGCTTCCAGCAGCCTGCAGCTCAAAGGGCTGCATTTCCACTGCAGCTGGAACCAGGAGCCTGCAAGATATATAGAAGGCATCCGTGCACTTGGGAAGTATATCCGGAAATATAATCTGGAGTTTCTGGATCTAGGTGGCGGCTTCTATCCGGAAGATATCGGCGAGCTGCACAAATACAGCCTAAAATATGATCTAATAAAGATACTCTCGGAGCTAGAAATAACCAAGACAGATATGGACCCTTATCTGTTTTCAGTTGAAAAAGTCGATCCACTAGAAAAATTTGCCAGAAGCATAGCTGCTGCCCTGAAAAAAGAGAAGCTAGGATGCAAGATCTATCTTGAGCCGGGCAGGTTTATCGCAACCCATTCTACGTCTATACTAGTTAGGGTCAGTTCAGTAAAGGGCGGCTGCGTCATCACCGATGGCGGGATAAACCTTGTAGGGGACTATCGATTTGAGGAATATAGCTTTGCACCGATAGTCAATCTTTCTAGTCCTTCCCTTCAGCTTAAACGAAAGGTGATATATGGGGCCCTATGCGATCCGTCCGACCTATGGGGCTACAGCTATTACGGAAAAGAAATAAAAAAAGGAGATGTCCTGGCTGTGCTGCACCAAGGAGCCTACACTTTCTGCTGCGCCTGGCGATTCATCAAGCCCATTGCACCATATATCGCAAAAAGTTCTGATAAGATATATATAGCAAAGAGCAGGGAAAAGTTTAGTGACAGGTATGCAGGCTGCCGATTTTGAAAAATTTTTTAAAGCAAGATTGAATACTCAGCAATATGAGATGGATATTAAGGTCAAAGCTCCTTAAGGCCAATGTCAGGGAGGCTAATGTAGACTATGTAGGCAGCATAACGATAGACAGGAAACTTATGGAAAAATCCGGACTTATCGAGGGAGAAAAAGTCCTTGTGGTAAGCAACACATCCGGGAACCGGCTTGAGACTTATGTCATACCGGGGGAAAGCGGCATGATTGCCATGAACGGAGCTGCAGCCCATCTGATAAAGGAAGGAGAAGAGATAATAGTCATGGGATTTGAGCTTAGCGATAAGCCAGCTGATCCAAAGATTCTTCTGCTGAACAAAGAAAACAAGGTGGACAGATTTCTGTAAGATTTTTTGGAGAGCAATAAAATTTCTATGAAGATATTTCGTCGAGAAATTATAAAACAAAAATCTCAGCAATGAAAATCGGCAAAAAAATCAAAAAAAATATTCAAAAATGTCGTCGGTAAAAAAGAGAAAACAGTTACATTTAAATATTAGAACCCACATAGGTTAAATCAGAAAAATCAAATGTTTTTGGAAAACAAAAAAAATACAAAAAGACTGACTTTATCTGTTTTCAGATCGATTTTTGTTCCAAAAAAGTCAGGCCAGCAGGTATCTACAGTATTTTATGTATAATTTTAGACGCAAACTAGTGTAAGCTATAAAATGGAAAAGACACTCTTGAAAAAAAGCTTTGTGAAAGAAGTGGTCCAGGTAGAGTTGTGGCGGGAGCTTCTTAAGAAAAGCATAGTTGATGAGCAGCAGCTGGACTCTGTCTGCAAAGGAGATGTAAGGAAAGAGACAGTAGCTGATGTCATAAAGAAATACCCTATGCGAATCAATCCCTATTATCTCAGCCTCATCCAGAAGAAAGATGATCCCATCTGGAAGCAGTGCATACCTGATGAAGCAGAGCTTAATGATATCAGGGGCATGCCTGATCCTTTATGCGAGGAAAGAGACTCACCTGTAACGGGACTGGTCCATCGTTATCCTGACAGAGTACTGCTTATGGTATCAAACAACTGTGCTATGTACTGCAGGTTCTGCACAAGGAAAAGAAGAGTCGGCAACCCATTCAAGAGGATCACCAAGGAACAGATAATGGGGGGCATACAGTACATCCAGTTCCATCCAGAGGTCAGGGATGTCATCTTGAGCGGAGGCGACCCTTTCCTGCTGTCAGACATCTATCTAGAATTCATCCTGAAGGAACTTAAGAAGATACCCCATGTAGAGATGATACGGATAGACACAAGGACCCCGTGTGCTCTGCCGCAGAGGATAACGCCAGAGCTGTGCAACATGCTAAAAAAATATCATCCTCTTTTCATCAACACACATTTCAACCATCCTTCAGAAATAACAGATGACAGCATTAAAGCATGCGAGATGCTTGCAGATGCAGGCATACCTTTAGGCAACCAGAGTGTGCTGCTCAAAGGGGTTAATGATAGCCCGGAAGTCATGAAAAAACTTATGCATGGCCTTTTAAAGATGAGGGTCAAGCCGTACTATATCTATATGCCTGACTTAGTTAAAGGCACTTCCCATTTCCGCCCAAGGCTAGAGGAAGGGCTTAAGATAATCCATGCACTTAGGGGCTTCACCTCTGGTGTAGCTGTCCCTCAGCTTATAATCGATGCAGAAGGAGGAAAAGGCAAGATCCCAATACTCCCTGATTATATCGTGGAGAAGACCGGAGATAAGATAGTGTTCAAGAACTACAAAGGTGAACTGGTAGAGTATATTGAACCATAACCTTTATAAATAAATAGCGCTCTCTGTTTCTATGATTGTGATAATAAACTTTGGGGGGCAATACTGCCACCTTATCGCAAGAAGGATAAGGGATCTCCATGTTTATTCTGAAATTCTACCTTTTAATGTGAAATTGGATAAGATAAGAGGTCTTAATCCAGACGGAATAATCCTTTCAGGAGGGCCTTCGTCTGTTTATCGTAAGGGTGCCCCTAAACCAAGCAAAGGCCTGTTTGAACTTGGAATCCCTATACTTGGCATTTGCTATGGGCACCACCTGATCGGCAAGCATTTTGGGGGAAAAGTCATTGCAAATTCAATCAAGGAGTATGGAAAAAAGACACTCAAGGTGAGGAACAGGGATAAGCTCTTCAAGCACCTTAGGCCTAAGCAGAAAGTCTGGATGTCCCATGGCGATCTGATCGAAAAGCTACCTCCTAACTTCATGAGCTTAGCGTCAACCGATGCCTGCAGAAATGCGGCAATTGGGGATTTAGGCAAGAATATCTTCGGAGTCCAGTTTCACCCTGAAGTGGTCCACACTGAAAACGGCAACCAGATGCTTGCAAATTTTGCGTTTGATATATGCGGCTCCAAGAGGGATTTTAGAATAGAAAATCTGCCAAAAAAACTGGTACAGGAGATCAAGAGAACAGTAGGCAACAATTCTGCAATAATGGGCATCTCTGGGGGCGTTGATTCCACTGTTGCAGCAACGCTGATCAGCAGGGCGATAGGAAGAAAGCTGCACTGCATATTAATAGATCACGGGCTGCTAAGGAAGAATGAGATTGAAATTATAAAGCAGCGCTACTCCAGACTTAAACTGAATGTAAGATATGTGGATGCTTCAAGGATTTTCCTAAAGAGACTTAAAGGAGTGAGGGACCCAGAGAAGAAGAGACGGATAATCGGCCATACCTTTATCGATGTTTTTGAAAAAGAAGCTGTCAAGATAGGCCGGAAATACAAGAATGTGAGATTCCTGGCCATGGGCACAATATATCCAGACAGGATCGAATCTGCTCAGCCAAGCAAACAGGCAGATAAGATCAAAAGCCATCATAACCTTACTTTGCCGAAGAATATGAGACTTAAGGTTCTTGAGCCCATCAAGGAACTGTATAAAGATGGTGTCAGGAAACTAGGCAGGCAGCTCAGGATTCCGGAAGAGCTATTATACAGGCACCCGTTTCCAGGGCCGGGACTGGCTATAAGGATCTTAGGCCAGGTAACAGATGAGCGTCTGGCTATCTTGAGAGAGGCAGACCACATCTTCATCATGGAACTCAAGAAAAACAGGCTATATGAAAAGACATGGCAGGCTTTTGCAGCGCTGCTGCCTGTCAAGTCTGTAGGAGTCATGGGTGATTCCAGGACCTATGAATATGTCATATCCCTAAGGGCGGTCACTTCCAAAGATGCGATGACAGCTGATTGGGCTAAGCTGCCAGCATCATTTCTTGAAAAGGTCTCAAACAAGATAATAAACGAGGTGCAGGGAGTGAATAGGGTGGTCTATGACATCACCCAGAAACCCCCAGGCACAATAGAATATGAATAGAAACTTTTAAAAATCAACCTTTATTTCTGAACTAAATGGCAAAATTAAGGAAATTTTCAGCTTATAGGTCAGTTGAGCGCCCATATACCCGGGTATCCAGCAAGAGGAAGAAGTCTTTCATCAGGGTAACTCCCAATACAAAGGTTATCCGGTTCCAGATGGGGAATCCAAAGCGTAAATTCAGCTATACCCTAAAGCTTCTTATAAACAAGAATATGCAGATCAGAGATAATGCGCTTGAGAGCGCAAGAACAACCTCAAACAGGGTGCTGGAAGGCGCGCTTGGAACCGGCGGGTATTACATGAGGATCCGAGCATACCCTCATCATATTTTAAGGGAAAATCCTTTGGCCTCTGGAGCTGGTGCAGACAGATTCAGCACAGGGATGCAGAAATCCTTTGGCAAGCCGATCGGCCAGGCTGCTAGGTTCAAGAAAGGCGATATCATTTTTGAGGTCAAGGTAGACAAAAGCAATCTTCCACTGGCCAGGAAAGCGCTAAGAAGGGCTGCTACAAAGCTGCCATGTTCCACTACAATCAATATCACTGAGAACTAGAGTTAAGAAATTTCTTTTTGCATTCTTCATTGCAAAGATGCAATGTGACATAATCTTCTGTAACGATAACAGAGGAGCAGACAGAAGTGCATTTCTCATACTGTTCCTGCATCTGCTTTTGCTCGTCCGCGCAGCTGTTCAAAAAAATAGCTATTGTAATAAGTAGTATCACCAGGAAGAAAATACCTTTTCTCATATGCATATAAAACCATAACCTTTATATAAAACTTATTGTTAATTTCCCATGAAAAAGAGGAATATATGAATCATACAATCGCCCAGGAGCTAGGTTTTTTTGCAAACCTTAAGGATGAGCTTATAGCTAAGGCAGCTGATTACATGCCCAAGCTGATCTTCTCGCTAATAGTATTCGCAATAGGATTCTTTATCATAAAATTCCTAAGGAAAGCGATCAGCAAGTTCTTTGATAAGGTCGATTTTGACAGGTCAATGGAGATATTTATCGAGAACGTGGCCGGGGTATTATTATGGATAATCCTGGCAGTGATAATACTGGCTAATCTTGGAGTGGATGTTTCCGGACTCATAGCTGGATTAGGGATAATGGGATTTATAGTGGGGTTTGCACTCAAAGATACGCTTGGAAACCTGGCATCAGGGCTGTTTATACTTTTTCATAAACCTTTCAAGGTCGATGACTGGGTGAATATCGGAGGCGTAGTCGGGGGAGTGGAGCAAATAGGGATCGCGGCATGCACGCTCAAGTCTCCAGACGGCGTCAAGATAACAATACCCAACAGCAAGATATGGGGCGATACGATACAGAATTATACTGGAAATTCTGTCAGAAAGATCTTCAATCTCGAAGTGGGCATAAGCTATTCAGATGATATAGGCAAGGCAATAAAAGTAATAAACTCCATATTAAGCAAGGATAAAAGGGTGCTTAAAGATCCGAAGCCGCAGGTTGTTGTAAAAAGCCTCGGAGACAGCTCTGTCAATATAGCGGTAAGACCAGCTGTCAAGAAAGAAGATTACTGGGATGTTTATTTCGAGACCATAAGAAAGATAAAAGAAGAGTTTGACAAGAACAAGATTACCATCCCCTTCCCGCAGCGGGATGTCTGGATGAAAAAAGCATAAATTTAAATATATATTTCTATTTATATCGTGTTATGTTTAGAGTAGCAGCGGCGGGATAGGATATTCTTTTGTAGTTTATAAAAATGGCAGACCAACTAAGAAGCCCATCAATCTTTATCGGAATTCAAGGGAACGGAGTAATCAGCTTTGGCTCTGGCCAGCCAGATCTGCCCCCGCCTGACAGGGTCTTTGAGATACTGCCAAATTACTGCCAATTTAAGTACGGCCTTATAACTGGCCAGGTTAATCTTAGAGAAGCTTTGGCTAAACAGTACCCTGGATCTGCTGCTGAGAATTTTGTCATTACAAACGGAGCTTCTGAAGCGCTGGATATCCTGTTCAGGTCCATCTCAAAACCAGGAGAAAAAATACTGCTGCATAAGCCATATTATTATTCTTATCCCCCTCTTGTTTCCATGAATCACCTAAAACCTGTATTTACTGAGACTATTAAGGGCAAAATCGACTTTGATGACTTCGATGAAAAAGTGAGGAGCTGCAAGGCTGTGCTGATCAACTCTCCATCCAATCCAACAGGAAGGATACAGGAGATTAATACCCTTAAGAAGATCGAGAAGCTGTGTGCAGACCTTGATATAATCATAATATCTGATGAGGTTTATAAGGACCTGATCTATGAAAGAGAAAATTACATGCTGCACGGGCCGCACGTAGTGACTGTTAATTCCTTCTCCAAGACTTTTGCAATGTGCGGATTCAGGGTAGGCTACCTCTACTCAAACGACAAGCAGATTGTTGACAATGTAGTGGAGATGAAGACCCATACATCGATGAATACAAACATACTCAGCCAGGAGATGGCTTACGAAGCTACAAAGGTCCCTAAGGACTACATCAAAAGACAGGTGGCTATATGGAAAGAAAGAAGAAATGTCATCTATGAGGGGCTCGTCAAGCTTGGGCTTGAGCTATGGAAGCCTGAAGGAGCTTTCTACGTCTTTCCAAAGATAGAAAAGCCAAGGGATGCAGTATGGAATCTATACAAGAGATATAAGGTAATCACCTATCTGGGCGAATGGTTTGGCTCTCCAGATAGGATAAGATTAAGCTATGCTCTAGATACTGATAAGATCCAAGAAGGCTTGAAGAGGATCGGGCAATATCTGGATGATAGATAGACTATTCTATTATCTTCAATATGCTGCCGATAATATCTACAATCAGGGGATAGCCGTCCTCATTGTCAGTAATGTCGTCTGTGAAAAGGCACGTGGAATTGACATATTCCAGGCTGTAAACCTCTTTGCCAATATTCAGTTCAGATCCTGTTCTAAAATGACTGCCGCTATTTTCTCTAAGAAGAAAAGTCCTGTCATCTTTTATTTCAGCCAGCTCCATTATATGGCTGTATCCCTGCTTTTCAAGGATAAAAGTCTCATGTTCACAGACATGCTGCTTTTCTCTGACCTTTAATGGCCTGCCCTTATTTTCCCCTAGATATAGACTATCATTTGCGCAGTACAGCAGATATGCTGATACGTTGCTGTGCAGCCTATCCATATATTCCAGCATGACGTTATCTCCCGTATCTGTGAAGTCAAACATCCTGGAGTCTTGCTTGAGCGTCAGACTGAGGCCATTGATGCTTGTGAGGGCTGCAGTATCCTCAGGATTATCTGTCGTATCAGCGAGTATTATGCAATCCTGCCAAAATGATATCATATAGCTATTTCCATGCAGGCTGAAATTCAGCTCCTTCTCAAAAAATGGATAAGAGTATTCCTGTCCAGAGGCCAAGTCTTCCATCACTATGTGGCTGCTGCTAATTTTATGCAGGGACAGGACCTCAGTTATATTGTTTTTCTGGAGCACGATCATGTCTCTTTCGCACGCGACATTTCCCTCTGAGAAAATTATCCTCTGGTCGGGGCTTGCGCCAAACCCTATATTGTTATGGTCGCAGAAATACAGCGGGAAGCTGTATTCAGCCCCAAGGATGTTTCTGAACCTGAGATGGAAATTAGATTCGCTTAGCTCATGGGTGAAGTCCGCAGCTGATGCTGCATAAACCATAATAAATAGTACAATTAAAAATTTCCTAATACTCCCACCCCAAACGACCAGAATACCCATACCTTTAAGAATCTTTAGAAAATTTTAAATACTCCAGAATTTTTGCAGGATTCGGGTGATCTATATGGCTTTTTGGACCAGCTTCTGGATTTTCTGGGCAGTTGTTGTTGTACTGTCTTCTATAAAGATCGTATATGAGTTTAATCGGGGCGTAAGATTTACACTGGGCAAATACTCTGGCATAATGGGGCCTGGACTAAGGTTTGTCATACCTATACTCCAGAGATGGGTAAGTGTCGATATGCGGGTAAATGTGATAGATGTGCCTGACCAGGACTGTATAACCAAAGACAATGTTTCTGTACGCGTCAATGCTGTACTGTATTTCAAGGTGATGGCTGCAGAAAAGGCTATTATCCAGGTCGAGGACTATATATATGCTGTGTCACAGCTTGCCCAGACCACCATGAGAAATGTAGTTGGAGAAGTAAGCTTGGATGAGCTATTGAGCAACAGGGAGCAGATAAGCAAGAGAATCGAGTCTATCGTGGACAAGGCAACAGATCCATGGGGGATCGATGTCCAGTCAGTAGACCTAAAGGATATTGCACTGCCGGAAGAGATGAAACGGACAATGGCCAAGGAAGCAGAGTCTGAAAGAGAGAGGCGGGCGCTGATCATCAGCGCTGACGGAGAAAAGGTGGCAAGCCAGAACCTTATGAAGGCAGCCCATATACTGGGGCAGTCAAAAGGGGCCTTGCATCTCAGGACACTGCAGAACTTCAATGACATAAGCTCTGACCAATCGAACACCATAGTATTTGCAGTTCCTATAGAGACCCTAGGGGCTCTAGAAGGGATGGGGAAGAGGTGATTGAGATGGTAACCTTGCTTACAGGCGGACTGTCAACCTTGGGTATCGGAGTGCTTATCTATATCCTAATCGGGCTGAAGGTTGTCAATGAGTATGAGAGGGGAGTCAGGTTCACATTTGGGCTATATACCGGCATAATGGGGCCAGGATTAAAGATAGTGCTGCCGATTTTCCAGTCATGGAGAAGGGTGGACATAAGGACAAAGACAATAGATGTGCCTGACCAGGAGACAATAACCAAGGACAATGTATCTGCCAAGATAAATGCTGTGTTGTACTATAAGGTAACAGACGCAAAGCTTGCTATCATAGAGGTCAGGGATTTCATGTATGCTACCAGCCAGATTGCGCAGACAACCTTGAGGGATGTGGTCGGATCTGTAACCTTGGACAATCTTCTGACAAACAGGGATACGATATCAGATAAAATACAGGTTGTTGTAGACAAGGCAACAGATCCCTGGGGGATAAAGATAGAGTCAGTGGAACTTAAGCATATTGAGATACCAAAGGAGATGCAGAGGGTCATGGCAAGGCAGGCTGAAGCAGAAAGGGAGAGAAGATCTGTAATCATCAAATCCGCAGGTGAGGTCAGCGCTGCGCAGAACCTATCAGAGGCTGCAAAGAACCTCACCAAGTTTCCTGGAGCCCTGCACCTCAGGACGCTTCAGAGCATCAATGACCTGAGCTCAGACAGAAGCAACACAATAGTATATGCTATCCCAAAGGAAGCTCTGCTTGCCCTGAAAAGGATAGGCGGCGGAAAGCTATAAAAAAGAAGCCGGATTCTCTGGTGCTATGGCTATAGCAACAGTAGGGCCAGGAAGATATCTGGAGATGGCTGCAGAGCTTAGGCCGGATTCTATACAGCTTCTCAGAGAAGTACAGTGTGACAGGAAAAATGATGCACGGCTAAGAGACTACAAGTTTTTTGGAGGGGATTGCGCCTTATACGGCCTTGTAGATGACCAGGTCATGCTATATCTTGCTGATTCTTCACAGAACCCCTTTCTCTCAGGAGCTGTAAGTCATCTTGTAGAACAGGATTTGGGTAATCTTGTAGGGTTCAATCTATCGGAATTAAAGGGCAGACCTAATTTTATATCAAGAAAAAAAGGGAAGGTTCTAAGATTTGATGTTCCTCTCCGCGGTTTGAGCCAGGGCAGGGAGCGTTTTTTAGAATGCTATGGGGAAGATATTGCCAGATTCACCGAAGCTGTCCATGGCCAAGAGATATACGGCAGGGATACAATCTTCAGTCCTTTTCTTGAAGAAGGATATACAGAGATAGACATGTTTCATCCCGGACCAGTAAGGCAATATCTTATGGACAAGCCAAAAGGCTCATTACTGGCATGCATATGTGTCACCAGCTCAAGGGAATTCAGGTATCAGGCAAACCTTGCAGGAATGGACCTTAACTGGCATGACCCCAAAATAAGGATGAGGGGAGTTAGGGCCCAGTAATCTTTTTATATTATGGAATCTAAGTTACACTATGATAACGCCAGCCAACTTCAAGTGCGATAGAAAGTGCGCAGACTGCTGCAGATACCTTACAGTGAAGGTCACCAAAAAGGAGATTGAAAAGATAAAAAAAGAAGGATATGATGAATTCTTTGAGTATGATGACCATATCAGAAGCAATGTTCTGAGACTGACGGACAAGGGATGCATATTCCTGGGCAAAAAAGGGGACAGGTACTACTGCAAGATATACAGGATAAGGC
Source organism: uncultured Methanosarcinales archaeon (assembly GCA_964510025.1). GTDB lineage: Archaea > Nanobdellota > Nanobdellia > Woesearchaeales > DATDXC01 > CAZDZV01. Next base: position 9,275 of record CAZDZV010000017.1, on the reverse strand, counting down.
CTAAGGTATGCAGAAAATACCCTTTTGTGAAGTCAGACAGGATTGAAAGCTGCAAACCGGCTCTGCTGAAGTATAGAAATATTTATAAATATGAAACCCAATAACCAGCAAATAATGAAAAAACTGGCCTTTGCTATAGCGGTTCTGGTGATATTCATTCTTAGCGGCTGCGAAGAGGTTTTTATCGAGAAGACAGGAGAAGCTGTGCTTTTGGGTTATGGCACCTGCAAGTGCAAAGAAGAGGTAAAGGATAATAGATATGACTCTGTGGCGCGTGAAAAGGAATTTCCTATCGGTGCAACCTTATATCGCTGCAGTTCAGTAGATGACCAAAAGAGGTATTATAAGATTTGTGAATGGGAAGATGAAAGCAATAATGAGTGTGACTGGAGCAGCAAGGCTGAATTAAGCGAGTGCGCTGAAAATGAGATCTGTGTAGGTGTAAGCAGAGACGGCTGGTGGGAGGAGTGGCAGGAAGAAAAAGTCTTGTGTTGGGGAGGATGTATCGATCCTAGCGGTCAGGATAAAGATAGGAGAGATGGAAAATGTGATCGGTCTAATAATGGATATTACCAAGAAGTATGTACTGACAATGAATGGAAAGTTAATGAAGATCTTTACACTGCATGCCAATCGCATGAAAGGTGCTATGATTATCCACGGTGGGGCCGAAGGACGAATGGCAGGTGCAAACCAAAACCAAAGGATCAGGAAATAACGGATATTAGGGAAGGACCGTTGTTTGGTCTGCCAATAGCAACTGTCACTAATTACGGATGCACTTATATATTGCGTGATTTCAACAATTATGTTCTAGATGGTATAGGATATAGAATTAATCCTTCTGATTTGCAATTTCTGCAAGATGTAACCATTGCATTATCTCCGGATGGCACTGTGCCTTATGAAGGTTCAAGAAATTTGACATGGCAAAGCTATCAGGACAGCGATATCGAGTATATGTGCAACGTAATTGTTCTAGATAAGTTGGTCCAGATAGTATATCCTGATAGAAATAACATAGTAGAATTACCTGATCATAGCGCTAGAACTGAAATCCCGGCCGGTGCAGTGGATACTCCAATCAACATTACACTGGAAAAAATAAATCTCATGTGCGAATCTGTAGATAAGCTGCCATGCGAGCAAACCGATGTCAATGAAGACAATAAGGTGGATTTTACTGATGTCTATTTTGTACTGGATAATGTCGGTCAATCATGCAGTTCCTAAAATTTAGCGTCCTCTTTCTGGCCTGTGCTGATTCCTATGCATAAAGAACTGTCTGAAGAATCCGCTTGGTCTTTCGATACCGACAATTATTTTCGGACTATGCTTACTTTCGCCATAAATTCCATACCAGTGATCAGGCTTAAGCCTATGATCAAATTCATATGTGATAACTAATTCTCCATTCTGATTTCTTACAGAAACAGGCTGTAGGTCGCAGATATTTCTGCTTTGGGGATCTACTGCTTTTGTAATGTCAAAGGATTCATCTGTCATGAAATCGTCAATCACTATGCTGTCAAACCTGCCTGTTTGGGGAAAATGGACATTTAGTGTTGAATATTGGCCTGCAGAATCCCTTCCTCTGGTAAGATAGGGCATCCTGGCTTGTGGAGATGAGCAGCCAGCTGCTGTGAACAGAAAAACAGCATAGACAGTTGCTTTATAGACAGGCGGGTTCATACGGATGATGGATTTTATACCATTATTTAAATCTTATCATTTTTTATCTACTTTATAATAGTAATAAGGGATTTTCAATTAAAATAAAGCTTTATAAAGCGAATTCTGTTCACTTCTAGCATGGTAAAATTCATGAAAAAGCCTTATAAGCCAAAAGAAGTGGAGAATATACTGAATTCTACTGTAAAAAAGTGGTTTTTCAGCAGGTTTAAGGAGTTTTCACTGCCTCAGCTTTACGGAGTTATGGAGATTCACTCAAGGAACAATATACTTGTAAGCGCCCCTACAGGAGCTACCAAGACACTGACTGGATTTTTAAGCATCTTAAATGAACTAGTTGATTCAGCTGAAAAGGGCATCTTGGAGGACCGAGTATATTGTATCTATGTGAGCCCGCTTAAGGCTCTGAACAATGACATATCCAGAAATCTTCAGGAGCCCCTGAAAGAGATCGAGAAGATTGCCGGGAGGAAACTTGGCATAAGGGTAGGTGTCAGGACAGGGGACACATCAACCAAGGAAAGGACAAAGATGCTGAAGAATCCGCCGCATATACTCATAACAACGCCAGAGAGCCTGGCTATCCTGCTACTGTCAATCAAATTTGTCGACCATCTCAAGAATGTAGAGTGGTTCATATGTGATGAGGTGCATGCCTTAGCCGAGAACAAGAGGGGCGTGCACTTAAGCCTTACGATGGAGATGCTTCAGCGGCAAAGCCCGGGCATGGCCAGGATCGGATTGTCAGCCACCATTGCGCCCTTAGAGAAGGTCGCTGAGTTTCTGGCAGGATATCAAGAAGGCAAATCGAGGGAGTGCAAGATCGTCGACGTCCAGTTCATAAAGGATATGGACCTCAAGGTGCTTAGTCCTGTGCCAGACCTTATAGATATTGAGCACGGAAAGATGCATCATTCAATGTATGAGCTCATGGATAAGCTGATACAGGAACACAAGACCACTCTTGTCTTTACAAATACCCGGTCTGCGACAGAAAGGGTAGTGCACCACCTCAAGGAGAAGTTCCCAAAGAATTACGTGCAGGAGATAAAGGATGAGGATAATACATCCAAGCAAAGCCTTATCGGCGCGCATCATGGGAGCCTTTCCAAAGAGCACAGGCTGCAGATAGAAAATGCCCTGAGGGAGGGCAAGCTTAAGTGTGTTGTCTGCTCTACAAGCCTCGAGCTGGGCATCGATATAGGCTATATTGACCTTGTAATAATGCTCAGCAGCCCTAAGTCTGTCGCAAGAGCCCTTCAAAGATGCGGAAGGTCCGGCCATAAGCTCCACAGCACAACAAAGGGAAGGATAATCGTACTCAACAGGGATGACCTGGTAGAGTGCGCTGTCCTCTTGAAGTCAGCTGTCGAAAAGAAGATAGACAAGATCCATATCCCAGAGAATGCCCTGGACGTGCTGGCCCAGCAGATAGACGGGATAGCGATAAGCGATAAGATACATATCAATGATCTGTTCAGCCTCATAAAGCAGAGCTATTGCTATCGAAACCTTACGAGGAAAGATTTCAATGATGTTATCGATTATCTGGCTGGAAAGTTTATCGACCTGGAAGATAGATATGTATATGCTAAGATATGGCATGATGAAGAGACAGGGATGATAGGGAGGAAGGGCAGGCTCGGGAGGGTCATATACATGACCAATATAGGGACGATTCCTGAAGAGCACCAGATAATGGTCAAGATAGGAGACCAGACGGTCGGCAGAATAGAGGAAGCTTTCTTGGAGAGGCTTAGACCGGGGGATATCTTTGTTCTGGGCGGCCAGGTGTACCAGTTCAAGTTTGCAAGAGGAACAGTTGCGCAGGTAAAGGCGTCTGCAAACAGGCCCCCCACTGTCCCATCCTGGTTTTCAGAGATGCTGCCGCTGAGCTTTGATCTAGCTATCGATATCGGGAGATTCAGGAAGCTGCTGGGAGAGAAATTCTGCTACAACAAGAAAAAGACAGAGATACTGAAATTCATAAACGACTATCTGTACATCGACAAGAACAGCGCATCCTCTATCTACAGATATTTCTGGGAACAGTTCAATTATGCAGAGATACCATCCCACACCCGGATAGTCATCGAGGACTATTTTGACGGCCAGAAACATTATATCGTATTCCATTCGCTATACGGAAGAAGGGTCAATGACTGCCTAAGCAGGGCCTTGGCGTTTGCAGTAGGCAGGACCCAGCACAAGAACGTCGAGATAGGCATTAGCGACAACGGCTTCTATGTCGCATCAGAAAAAAAGATAAATGCACCTAAGGCATTTAAGCTGATAAAGAGCAAGGAGCTGAGAAAGGTGATGGACCAGGCCATAGAAAGGACAGAGATATTGAACAGGAGGTTCAGGCACTGCGCAAACAGGGCGCTGATGATACTGAGGAACTACAAGGGAAGAACAAAAAGGGTCGGCAGGCAGCAGGTCAAATCGATGATACTTATGAGCGCTGTCAAAAGAATATCCAATGATTTTCCCATACTGAAGGAAGCAAGAAGAGAGGTTTTGGAGGACCTTATGGATATAGACAATGCCAAGCTTGTGCTGCAAGGCATAGAGTCCAAGAAGATAAAGATCACTGAGATCTCTACAACTGTTCCAAGCCCATTCGCCATGAACCTGATAACACTTGGCCATACAGATATCATGAAGATAGAGGACAAGCAGGAATTCCTCCGAAGAATGCATAAGAACGTTATTGCAAAGCTAAGCAAGAAAAAAGGCATCAAAAAAGAAGATATCGAGGAATTCAACTATCATAAAGAGTGGAAGAAGATGGAAAAGAAGCTGGCAATCCAGAAGGACGAGAAAAAAGAAAGACTAAAGCGCAGGGCATGGAACCTCAAGAAGACTCCAGCATTTGCGAGACAGGAAATCGTAGAGATGATAGACGGGAAGAAAGAGCTTTCCCAAAAATTTATCGATTCAGTCCATAAGTATAAAAAAGAGATCGAGAAGAGCTGGCCCCAGGATATAAAGGAACTGGTCTTCAGGCAGGTTTTTTAATTCTATATTGAAAATATTTTTAAATAACGGGATGTTACTGCAGCTGGGATGGGACTCAGATTCAGTGCTGTATTCTTTATTCTATTAGGTACGCTTTCATCTATTGCAGCTGCAGAGCAGTGCTGCTTCATAGCAGCATGGGCCATGTGCACTGAGGGATATGATGAGCTTGATTGCGACTGGTACATGGGCGATTATTATAACAGGTCATGCAGTGATGTGGCCCAATGTGATCATGTGTGCTGCTGCCATGGCGATAGTCATGGATATGTGCTGAGAGGGGTATGCGATGGGGTGTATGGGGGCACCTCTCATGACGCGCCATCTGAACTATGCGAGGATATTTGTTCTGGTGCGTTAGCTGCCTGCAGCTCCAGCTGCCTTTTTAATGAAAATGACTGTCTAGGGGCAGATGATATTGTGCCTGCTGGCAGCTATTATTGCTGGGAAAATGACGCTTACTATGATAGTGAGACTGCCTGCAATCTCGGCTGCTTCGGAAGCTGCGACAACGGGATGCATGACGGCGATGAGACAGATGTTGACTGCGGAGGCAGCTGTGAAAAATGCGCTCACGGCAAAAGCTGCTTAAGCAGGCATGACTGCCTGGCAGACTACTGCAATGCAAACAGCATCTGCGGATGCCTGGACTTTGATGAAGATGGGCATCAGGATATCAGGTGCGGAGGGGATGACTGCAACGATTATGATGCAGCAGAACAGAAGTGCCCAATCCTGCTGGTGCATGGCTACTGGATAATGGACCCAAACGTAACCTGGAGCAGCATGGGATCATGGCTTGAGAGCTTTGGATATGATGTTCATATCATAGACCTGGAGACTGTATTTCCCACCAATGACGATATAAGGAAGTATTCAAAAAAAGTAGACATTAAGATAAAGGAGATTTTGGAGAGCACAGGTGCCTCTAAGGTGGACATAATAGGGCACAGCATGGGAGGACTTGTGTCAAGATGGTATACGCGATTTGGGTATAAGGGAGATGTAAGGAACCTTATAATGCTTGGGACACCGAATCATGGTTCAGAGCTCTTTTATGTGAAGTATGATCTTTCTATACTGAGCAAAATTCTTTTCAAACTGAAGATAATAAGGGCTATAGATGAGATAGTCGGCATAGGGGTGGGGGCTGCCGGAAAGCAGATGACGCCAAACAGCGTCTTCCTGAACACCCTTAACTATGGTGTGCCTGCTGAGAAAAGGCTGAGGTCTGACGATATCATCAATGGGGAGGTCAGTCATCACACGTTTGGGGGTACAGACGACTGCTGGCTGACAAGCTTTTTCCTATATGGTGAAGATGACTGTCTTGTACGGCTGAAAAGCGTCGAGCTGGACAACCTGCAGAACAAGATGTATCCGGTGAACCACGGTACACTTGTACATTCTGCAGATGTTTTTTATGATATCTTAGGTATTTTGGAAGGAGATGCCCAAGCAGTGCTGATGCCAGACCAGCAAAACCAAGATAACCAGATACAGGAAGCAGCCTATATCGGCGCCAGCATTTCAGGTGGCTACAACCTGCATGATATCCTCATAGGCCATAGCAATGCCTCTATTTTTCTTCTAAGCTGGTATGATCCAGCAGCCAGACTTAAATTGAACCTTGTAATGCCAAACGGGACCTTGCTGAACAGCTCTCGTGAAGGCATAGAATATAATCCTGCAAATCACTCTGCAAATGAGACCTTTGAAGGTTTTATCGTGCAAAATCCTGTGGATGGTGTCTGGCAGGCCATGGTTGTCCATAATAACGGATCTACAGACTACACAGCAATAGCTATGATAGATAGCAGCCTAAGGCTAAATCTTTTCACAGATAAGCATAACTATCACAGGAATGAGAACATCATAATAAGCGCAAACGTGACCAATCACCTTCTGCCTATTGCATCTGCTGTTGAGGCCAGCATAAGGAAGCCAAATGAAGAGACAGCCAGGTTAAGCCTATATGATGACGGGATGCATGATGATGGCGCTGCTGAAGATGGATTATATGCAAATTCCTTTGCTGATACCTCACTAAAGGGCATCTACGAGATCACCGCTAAGGCGAACGGTAGTCTGGAGAGCATTTCCTTCATAAGGCAGGCTAATTTGGAGACTGAAGTGTTTGAGCCTTTCAATATCTCTGTGGATGCACTTATACTGAATGCAACACCCTCGGAGAAAGACAGAGTCCAGGTTTCCGCTCTTGTCTTTACGAACGCTGAGACTGAAGATACAGCCATCAAGTTCTATGATGATTCACCAGGCAAAGGTAAGGTCATCTATGGGCAGTCCAGTCATTTAAGCCCTGGCTTAAACAACATAAGCTTTGTCTGGAATGCAAACAGGACAACAAGATATATCTATGTCCTGGCTGACAGCTTTGATATCATGGAGACGGACTATTCAGACAACCAGGCGAACGAAAGGGTGCATGTAAGGCCTGTTCCAGCCTGCTATGCTGACATAGACTGCGGTGTTTCAGGCTTGGTGGATGAGAGATACTGCTCGGGAGACAAGGTGTACAGGGACAATCGGAGCTATGAATGCATCTATCCAGGCACTATGGGCGCTTACTGCAATCTTACAGACTATCCTGTAGTCATGGAAGACTGTTCCTACAAATGCCGGGATGGGATATGCCTGGATGATGACTACGGGATCATCAGGTTTCCAGATGGGATATATGAGCCATTATGCTGCCCTGGAGGCGGAGGCGGCTGCAGCAGCGAGGAGGACATAAATTGTGACAGCGGCGATGAGCTAGCAGGCACGCATATCAATACATTTTACATAATCTTTGACTATCTTAAAGCTGAAGCAGGAAGCGCCCTAAGCTGCAGGATTGAGGATTCTGCTGGAGAGCTCTTTGAAATAACCACTGCACTGAACAGCAGCCTGGATTTTGGCGAGCTAGGCCTCAGCTATACACTAAAAGCGACAGATAACATCGATAAGACCAACAACTGGCTGATAAAGAACTGCAGATTGACCCACATCAACGGGACTGTGCACAACTACAGGCACCTGAACAGGATAGTATACGTTCATGAGAATACATGGACAAGATTCACTTATTGGTATGAGGACGGCTACAGGGCGCTGCAATGCTATCTAGGCATACCGGATAAATATTTTGAAAATACAGTATACTGTGATTATGAAGCAGATGTTAATTTTGCACTGAGGATGAGCCAGGGAACACCAGTAGCGGGAAACTGCCACGGAGGTGGAGAAGCCGGGTGCAGCGAGCCCGTGTCATTAGCCGGATATATATCCTCCCAAGACGGCATGGTGATAAAGAGAATAGAGAGGGATTATGATACAGACATGCCTATACTTTTTTCCCTTAGAAGCAGTTCAGATCTCCTCGATTACGGCTCAGCTAATGTTCCGGAGAATATGGAGGAGATAGTTACTGATAAAAGCTATACCATCAAGTCAGATACAGGATATCATGGTCCGGTAAATTTCAGCATGTGGGTAATGCCAAAAAACGGAGATGCTAGGCTGTATGCAGTGGAAGACGGCGGCATCGATGTTGCAAAAACAGCTAAGATGATGCTGCTGGCTGCAGGTTTGGGCGGGTGCAATGATGTCGACTGCCAGGGAATCACATACAGGTGTCCAGAAGGAGATGAAGCCGGCTATCTATCAAGGCATCCAGCTGCAGCAGACCCTTATTATACCCCTTATATCGGATGGTCAAATAGCTGCGTAGATGAAGATTATGATGGGTATGGGAACGAAGGGGAAATGTGTGATTATGCTGCATCTGACTGCAATGACAGCGATGAGCATATCAATCCCGGAGCTGAAGAACTATGTGACGGCATAGACAATGATTGTGATGGGCATACAGATGAAGGATGCCAGGAACTGAACATCACGCTCCACAAGAACTGGAATCTTTTCTCTCCGATCGCAGGCCATTCGCCAGGGCAGGTGAACTTATCCCTAAGCCATGGCTGGAATCTCATAGGCTACTCAGGCAGATTTCCCTTCTACTGGAGCAATATCATCATCTCTAACAGTTCACATTCTATGCTGTTCGGGGAAGCATCAGGTATGATACAGCCAATCCTGTATTATTTTGATAGCAATAGCCAGACATATAAATTTGTGCCTGATGACGACGAATATCTTCGGGAAGGCAAAGGCTACTGGCTTTATTCTTTTGAGGACAGCCTGACATTGGGGCTGCCGGAAGTGGATGTTTCTCTTGAATCATATGAATGGAGCAGAGCCACAGTACACAACGGCAGCCAGACAATGCAGATAATGGATGCTACAGCGTGGCTGCAGCCTGTAGCTTACTACTATGATGGATACTACCGGTTTGTGCCGGGAGATTCTGACTATGCTGACAGTTTCACAGGATATTGGCTTTTTTCAAATTCTGAGCTTACCTTGAACATCGGATAAAAAGGTTTATATAATAAAGTTGTTCTTAGTTTATTATGGCTGAACAGCAGATGAGCCCTGAGCAGATAGCAGAGCTTAAAGAAAAGATAAAGAATATGAGCCCTGAAGAGCTCAGGGAATTCCAG
>CAZDZV010000016.1:11563-29725 GCA_964510025.1 uncultured Methanosarcinales archaeon | reverse complement strand
ATAACAGCTTTGTCGAGATCTTTCTTGCTGATAGTCTTGTTTTGAAGCATCTCTTTGCTTTTGCTGAGAAACTCCTTATAGCTGTTACAGAAAAAGAAAGCCCTTTCATATGCCCTCATAGCTTCATTTACCTTTACGATAACAAGTCTGTCTATCTGTTGCGGATCACTGTAGATCTTGGGGATTCTGATTCCGGCTTTTTTCAGCAGATAATACTGGTTATTTGGCTGGTCCCTCTCCTCCAACCTGACCATGTCTCTTGTACCGAATATAGGGACCTCAAATTTTTTCTCAACATCTGCGTACTCGTCAAAATAGACCCAAAAATATCTGTTGTGTATAAAGATGGTGTTAAGTTTCCTTAGCTTCTCCTGGATTTCTTTCTTCACGACATCCTTAAATTTGTCAACAAGGATAACCTCATCAACACAGCCCTTGTCATCTCTGCATCGATAATACTGGGCATATGTCTTCTCCCTGCCTTTCTGGCAGACTGCAACTGTCTTGAATCCCAGCTTCTTTGCTCCTCTGCATACATCCAAAGCTGAGTGGCCCCCAAGAACACCGATATGTATATTATCTCTGTCGTATTTTTCCAAAATCTTAGCTATATTCATTTTGCAAATAGTCTTTTAAAAAAGTTCATGATTGCTGAAAAGATGCCCTCTTCCTTTTCCTCGACAACTGGTTCCGCTTCAGGTATGGCCTCTTCTTCCAAAGTCTCATGCGGTCTTTCCCTGTTTTCTTCTGTCCTCCTGAGGAGTTCTTCCATCTCCTTTTGCCTGTCGTTCTTTTCTTCTAAGGTTAGTTCAACAACTGCTTGCTCGCCATGAACCTCATTACCGGTGACCGAGCTGACAGCTTCCCTTGTAGACTCCTCAGAAGCCCCATAGATGACCAGCTGTGTCTTTCCTCGATTATCATAAAATCTCATGATGCCATCTTCAAATACACAGTCTCCGTCATATCCCATGATTTCAGAGGTGACTGGGTTGATGCAGGGATTGCCTATAGAAATGATATCTTGTGAATATATATCTTCTACCTCTGAAGCCAGTTTGGCTATTCCCATAGGTGGGCTAGAGCTAAATTTGCCCAGATAGTTGATGATGTCAAGTTGTGCCAGTACATCAGAGCTGGAGCCGTTGTCGCCTACAACGACATAGCAGGTTATCTCTCCGCTATCGACAAAACTTTCTTCGAGGTTGCTTAAATCGTAAGCTGATGTTAAAAAGGATAGTATGACAAATACCGCTATAAATGTGCTTCTCATTTTAATGCAATAATGCCCCTAGTTTATCTTTATCTATGGCCGTCTTTATTTCTCTTGCGATCCTCCTTCCTGTTGACATTGGCTCATTATACCTAAGCCATGTATAAGGGCTGCCGTGAACATAGGGATTTGTACCTGCTACAATCCTGGCAGAAATCTCAAATGTCACAATATCTCCATCCGGAGTCATTATTGTCTCAAGACAAAACGGACCGAATAGACCTGGTGGAGCTATCTTCTTGCTTTCCCTTACAACCCTCTCTCCCTTTGTTATGTATCTTGTCAGGTATGATTCCCTTACAACCAAAGGTATGTTGCCGACAATAACGTAGCTGGGATCGACCTGTGCCTGAGGCAGTGCCATCTGGTCCCTGGCAGATATCCTCCCAAGGCTGTCTACGTTGCTCTCATATCTTTTGTCAAATCCCATAAGCTCAGTTTCGCCTGTCAGAGGGCTGTGAAAATAATGGGCATACATATGCACGCCCAAAATGTACTCCTGGATGACATATTTTTTGCTTTTGGGATGCAGCTTTATTTTTCTGGCAAAATCTTTTGGGGTTTTCGCCAAGAAATATCCTTTTCCGCCGCCTGCCCCGTGGAATTTCACTATAACCGGCCTGTCAATATCCTCAGGCTTTTTGAAGATCTTTGGAAGATGCAGGCCTGCATTTGAAAGCCATATCCTCTCCTTGCTCCTGTCAGACTCCCACTCCAGTATCTGCTTGTTTCCAAAATATGGCACCTTTAGTTCCTGGATTCTCTCAAATCCCATATATGCGATAAAGGAAGCATGAGGGATTATGATTGCTTTTTCCTCTAACAGTTTGTTCTGGATATGCTCAAAATCATCATAGCTGTCTATGCTGATGATTTGGTCTGCAACCTTAAACTGCTGATATGGTTTTTCCTTTCCTTTTACGCAGATACATATCGTAGAAAACCCTTCGTCCTTCGCTCCTTTAAGTATCTGTAAAGCAGAATGAGAACCGATAGTGGCGATTTTATACCTACTTACCATAGAAAAGGAAAAGACTTTTGGTTTAAAAAGGTTTCTGTTTTAAGAAGATGCGGCTGGGTAAATCCCAGCCAATCCCCTCTCCCGGACTTTCAGGCTGACTGTTAGGTGAGCACTAGCTCCCATTTGTATGTCGACCGCCAGGCTCTTGAACCGGGGATCTATCGGTATCAGCTGCCTGTTTTTCATCCGAAGCTGGAAGCTCAGTCAAACAGTGAATTTATCTACAGCCGATCGCTCTAGCCACTGAGCTAAGAGGGGCTTTGCTTCAGAAAACCAATTTGATTTATAAAGATTACGATGAGATGGTAAGGCTGTTGGATTTAGCGGTCCTTTGGTTGTCCTTAAATGTAAATCGGGCAGTGGCAGCTGGCAGATTGAATTCCCCAAGTATTGTGAGTATGGACTTTATATGATAGGTGATTACCCTTTCCTCCCCTGGTGCCAGGTCATCGATGATCCATTTTATGAGTGTTCCTTTTTTATCATGCTTCAATATCTTAGTGGGCTGCAATGTCCCTATGCTAAGCTCCCTCTCAACATCAGCAATTTTTGGGATCTTGTCTGAAACAGCGATGTCCTTGATCGGCACAGAACCCCTATTGGTGATGGTTAGCACAACCTTAAAATCAGATATGCCTCCCTCTCTTTTTTCGATGTTAGACGCCTCTTTGTTGATTACCAGAGGGCTCTTGTAGATGTAATAGACCAGCACTCCGATTACTATCAAGATGGCCAGCACAAGCATGACAGTGTAGTTCTCATCCACAACAAAAGTCTTTGATTCTCCTGGCCCAAGCTCAGCGCTCCATTGGATATATCTTCCCCCGTCTTTCGCTACTATCTTTCCCTTAGGATCAGTTAGGGTAAACAAGCTTCTGAAGGGTGTTGTTTCTGTCTCCACAACACCAGTGTATTCCGAATTGCCTGTGTTGGTGAAGACTACCTGGTTTTTCACCTTAAGAAACCCATTTTTGGGTATTGTTTCCTTCTCAATATTTGTATATTCCTCAATCCTAAACTTGCTGATCATGGGATCTACGATTACCTTATCGCCGCTGTTGATGCTTACGACCAGTGTATCTTCTTGAGGTTCTGTCTTTGGGTCTATCTTCACTTCAACTTCAAGCTCTTTTTTCTCATTTGGCGCAAGTTCCTCCCTGATCTCCTTATTCATAGTATTGCTATTCAGCTTGATTGTCAGCTCATCATAATCCAGCGGATTCTGGTTATCGAGCCTTATGTGGAGAGTGAACTGTCTTCTCGGGTCTATGCTTATGGTTTCCTCTCCATCCTGGGATATCTTAACATTAGCTATCACAGTAGGCACATATCCCTGGATTAGCGAACCTGTTGAGACGATGCTTACTCTCAGAGGTACAATTTTTATCTCCTTGGAGTCCAGACTCGCTATCCTTATATTCACATCCACCGTGCCAACTGAAAGTACATGCAGCGGATCTACAAATAACCTGACAGATGATTGGCTCCTGGGTACTACTTCCACGACTATAGGGTTGCGGACTGGTTTGGTATATACATCCCATACAGGATAATCCAGTGTCCTTATCTTATAGTATTGCGTTGTATCCAGGTTATTGTGGATGGTAATGTTATATTCAGCAAGACCATCTAGCGTAATAGTATCCTTAATCTTCTCTTTTGATACCTCAAAGCCGGAAACAGCTGTTAAACACAGAACTAACGCTATTATCTGTACCAAAACACCCTTTTTCATATGTCCCACTTCACTTAAAAGTAACAATACTCCTATTTAAAGCTTTGGTTTTAAATGGGGCTGCGAGGATTTTCATAGAAATCAAGACTGATTCCTTATTTGAACCCCGATTAATACCACTTTGGCCCTAGGTACAACCCAAGGTTGGAGCTAATCCCCAAGGTACAGTGATACCAAGTTACACTACAGCCCCATCGAGGGCTTGACGAACGAAGTGAGGAAACCCTCATTGCGTGTCAACCGAGCATAACCAGTTGCCATGGTTACACTACAGCCCCATCGAGGGCTTGACGAACGAAGTGAGGAGACCCTCATTGCGTGTCAAACACCAAAGCCCCTAAAACCACTTCTTGCATAGCTGAAAACTGATTAGTTTAAATAGATTTCTTAAAAAACAGCTCTGCTGATATGCTCTCTTTTTTCGATCCTGATCACATTATCCACAAAACTTTCTATCTTGTTCTCATGGGAAACCAATATAACCTGTTTTATCCTGAGCTCATCAAGAACATCCCTTAACTTATCAAGTTGCTCAGAACTGAAGCCGTCTGTAGGCTCATCAAGTATTATTATGTCTTTGGTCCTGATCTGGCTTATGACATCATTTATCACCCTGTTCAGTGCAAGTCGATATGCAAGCGCTATAGATGTGCGCTCTCCGCCGCTCAGGCTTATTATGCTCGTTTCATACCCATTCTGCTCCACTACCGGCGAAAATTCATCGTTCAATCGTACATTGATCGTCTCATCGTTGAGAAGCATATTGAACCATGTCTGGAAAAGGTCATTGAATTCCCTGTGGACCTGCAGCATCACGTGCTTCTCTATAGACGCAACAAGCCTTACAAAATTGTCCTCAAGCCAGTTTATATAGTGGACTATATTCTTTAGTTTCTCCTTGATGTCGAGCCTGCTCTTTATCTCTTGATCGAGCATGTTTATCAGCTTGCCCATTTCATCCTTCCTGCCCTTAAGCTCGCGTACGCTGCTCTCTATCTCTTTCTCATTTTTTTGGGCTTTGTCCAGGGCTGACCGCAGAATCCTGTACTCTTCATCCAGTTTTCCGAAGCTCTCGATCCTTTTCCTTAATTCCAGTTTTTCCATGTTTATTTGTCCTATCTCTTTCTTGATCTCCAGGCATCTTTTTTCTAGCTCATCTTTTTTTCTCCCTTTTTCTTCAAGTTCCTTTTTTTTCAGCTCAAGAGCCTTCAGCTCCAGCTGCCTTTTCCTTAACATATCAAGGTCCTTTTCAATCTTCTCCAGTTCCTGCTGATACTTCTTATACTCTCCCCTAAACGATTCTATCCCTCTGTTCGAATCCAGGATAATCTTGGCTTCCCTCTCCTTTATGGAATTTTTGTGCTCTTCTGTCACCTGCTGCAGGCACATCGGACATTTGTCCAGTTTCATGACCTTGTCTAGTGTTGAGGCTGATAATCTTTTTTTTGTTTCCAGTTCAGATAGGGCCCCGGTGGTCCTCATCATCTTCTTTTCTAGTGCCTGTTTTTCTTTTTCCTTATCAGAATATTTCCCGACTTTTTCGCTATCAGCTTGCTTTAGCTCGCTCTCAAGCTTCTTAATTTCTTTTCCTAGCTTATCAACTTCATCCAGCGCGTTTTTCCTGTTCTGGAGCTTGTTCTTTAGATTTACCTCCTGGATTTCAAGCTGGTTTTCCAGCTTATTGAGCTCTGTCTTCTGCTTGTCCATTATATCCAGCAGCTTCCTTTTCTCATCGACCTCTGTTTTTGACTTCACAAATTCAGGCAAAAGCTGGTCCATTCTATCCTCAATTTTCTTTTTCTCATTTGCCTTCTCTTTCTTGAGCTTCTGTTTTTCCTGCAGGTCCGCAATCCTGCCTTCGTATGTCTTTCTCCTGTCTTTCAGCTCCCGAGTATATACCTGTACGTTTTCCCGTATCCTCTTGTACCTATCCACGTCAAATACCTTCCTTAGTGTATCAAGTCGTATGTCCTTGTCCTCCAGGATAATCTGCTTCATGGCTTCCTGGGGGGTGTACACAGTATACCTATATACCAGATCTTTGCTTTTTGTGACAAGCTCTGCAGGGTACCCTAAAAGCTCCAGGATTTCAGTCTTGAGTTCAAGGTGTGTTGCTTCTTTCTTCTTTCCGCCCTTTACTATATAGCCTGCTTCCTGCTTAACATCCTCTTTTGCTCTTTTCAGGAAACGCTTGATCAAAATTTCCTGGCCTTGGATTTCCAACTTGAGCTGTACTGAACCGGAATTTTTACCATGTCTTAACAGAGCTGCTCCTGAAAGCTCTTTTCTTTTCACCCCAAACAGCGCAAACTCTATTGCAAGAAGTATTGTCGATTTGCCAGAACCTATATCCCCTGATAGCAGTATGGATCCTGTAGGAAAATCAATGGTCTCATTAAGATAGCTGCGGATGTTTTCCAGTGCTATTGACTTTACAATCATATTGTTTAGTAATCTAATTTTCTATATATACTTTTTGCAATAAGTTTTTTATAATGCACTAGCTTATACAGAACATATGATAATAGTGAAAGAA
Source organism: uncultured Methanosarcinales archaeon (assembly GCA_964510025.1). Classification (GTDB taxonomy): domain Archaea; phylum Nanobdellota; class Nanobdellia; order Woesearchaeales; family DATDXC01; genus CAZDZV01. The sequence continues at coordinate 23,160 of CAZDZV010000016.1, read as the reverse complement.
GGCAGCAAATATAAGGTTAAGAGCAATGAAAGGTACTATATTGTAGATCCTGAAAAAAACAGCTGCAGTTGCCCGCATTACAGATTCAGGATGGCAAAGATAAACGGTCTTTGCAAGCATCTACAGGCAGTAAAAGATAAGCTCGAACAGCGAGACAAGGAAGCATATGATGATATCCTCTCCTATGTCAAGAAGAGGCACCAGGTACCTTCTATAGAATTACTGGAAAAATTCTCTGAACAAGCTGTAGATGATCTAATATGCAGAGGTGAACTGGCCGAAGAGAAAGGCATGATCAGGATACTGCATTAGAAATGTCCATTGTACAGGGGATCCCCCATAGTAATATGCGCTGTACCGCTGTTCATGGAAGCTTTCCTTGCAGCTTCATAAGAAAGTACATATAATCTTCCGACTATATCCCAGCCGACCCTGGTATTTAGGTAGTCTCTCTGATTATGCGCTAATCTAGCCCTTAACTTTGGGTTGGTTGCCAGATCTGTAATCCTGTCAGCCAGTGCTTCCTCATCCACTGCAATCAGGCCCCCCTGGCTCTCAGCGGTCTGATATCCCAGTCCCTCTACCGGAAAGGTCACATATGGCTTGTTCAGGGCTATGATCCTTGCCAATGTGCCGGACTGTGTTTCATCAATAGAAGGCAAAACTACAAAATCTGCAAGGCTAAGTACCATGTAATACCTAGCATTTCTGGGGGTAAACTCATAGAACCTTCCCAATCCTTGTTTTATTAACGGCGCTAGCAAACCCATATATCTTTCATAGGCCCTTTGATGGTTAGCCGGGTCCCTCAACTTGCCTGCAGCGAGAAGAACCCAGTCCCCCCCGTGTTCTGCCTTTAGCCTGGCTGCGATATCTGGCCATTGCTCCAGCACATAGTCCCACCGCTTGTTAGACTGGATCCATCCTACAAGAAGAGCGATGTTCTTGGATTGCAGATCCTGAAGCCCCAGCTCCTCCAGAACTTCTTTCCTTTTGTATTTGTTAGCATAATGGGGCATAACTCCATGCCTTATAACTGCGATATTATCTGGTATGTGGCCAGCTAAAACCCAGTCATGGAGTCTCATCCTGAGAAAAGGCTCCTTTACGACTACAACACCTGCCTGATCCAGAAGATTGTTGATAAAGGCCTCCTCTTTTTGATTTGGTCTAGAATGGATAGTATGCGGCTCAACAACTGTGGGAACTCTTCCGGCATTCAATCCCTTTAGAAGCCTGAGAAATCCAGGATTCAGGGTTCCGTTCTCTTCATCATAGAGCCCATACTCATGCTGAAAATGCACAACATATGGATCTAAAGCGATAATCTGTTCCAGTACAGGCTGCTCCCACTGGGGATGTGATGGGTCCATGATAGGGTATACTGTCTCCCCATTCAGAGGATGCCCATCTGTATGAGAAATAACGTGAACACGCCTTCCTTGCTTTGCTGTTTTTCTTAAAGGGTCCCTTAAAGAAGCAACTGCTTCCTCAGCAAATGTCGCAATACCGCAGTCTCTCGCCCAACTGCTTACCAACACTACTGGTTTTGTCATTTGAGTAACCTTATTTCCTTAAGGAATTTCAGTTACACCCCTTTAACCAAATGGTATTTCCTCAATATATATACTATATTATATATATGGAAAAGATAGTATTTAAATCTTTCGGTAAAGAACAACCCGGATAAAGAACCTATCTCTTGGAAACCTCTATATAATTTAGCTCGAGATCCTGCATAGAATTCTCAAGGATCCCTTTTTCTGTTTCAGTTAAATTTCCCATTGTCTTCTCTTTCAGCATCAGCAATGTATCTATTGAATCCCTGGCCAGCTCAAGGTTTACCTCAGCTTTTCCTTTCTGGGGATTTATCTGCTTCCCCAAAGCCATCCAGGCAGTAGTCTGGAGCCCGATGACAAGCTGGATAAAATGCTGATTGAATTTCTCCCCCATCTTAACCTAACTGTTTCTTGAGCAGTTCTATTACCTCAACAGGGCTTGGATCGACCCTGTTGGCTATGGCAAATTCATAGGATAAGAAATCGAGCAGATGTATTGTGGAAAACATCCTTGCTAATAGTGATTGGCCTTTTGTAAATATATCCTCAACATCAACCCTCTCATTCATTATTTCGGTGCATATATTCATCCTTTTTTTGATCCTTGGGTGGTCATATTGGTCTCTTATCATAAATACCATAAATTTGCTCCTTTCCATAAACCGGAAAGCATTAATCTCATTATGGTTCATTTCAGGGAACACATTGATGAAGGCTGGATACTTAGCGTTCTCATTTATCTGTGTCTTGAACCGATAAGCTACAGGATAGAATAGTTCAGAAGAATAGACTATAGGTTTCCGGTTCTTTATCAAAGACGCAAGCCGCCTAGCCTCTTCCCTATAGTAGTCTTTATCAGTCAGCAGGTTGAACATCTCATTCAGGTCTTTGTTCTTAACGTCCGCAAGCCTTGAATTATAAAGGACACCCAGCATCGGAAAAAACAGGTAGCCGATGCCGGCTCTTGGCTGGAAACCTACAGGAACCTTTATTATTGATTTTACCTGCTTTGCCAGCTTTCCTCCTGACGTTATGCCGATTATATGCGCTTTCTTTTTCTTTGCTTCTGCAACAGCAGACAGTGTCTCTTCTGTGTTTCCTGAATAGGATACTGCAAATACCAGCGTGTTGCTATCCACAAATTTAGGTATTTGATAGCCTCGGTTTACAATTATAGGGAGATCAGAATCCATAAGATAGCTTCTGAGCAGATCGCCGCCGATCGCGGAACCGCCCATCCCGGTCACTACAACATTGGTTATTGTCTTGGGCACAGTTATCCCGGCTGCCAAGGATAAGGCATTCCTGCACTGGCTTGGAAAAGACTCCAAGACTGCCAGCATATCCTCCTTGTCGATTGTCATTAGAATCCAAAAAGAAGTCAGTATATAAATAACTTTTTATTTTTTCTTGTCGCCGTAATAGAAATATTCCTCTACCTTAACATCGCCCGGTTTAAGGTCTCCTGTCCTTTGGTTTCTGTCTTCTGTTTTAGGCTGTAGCTTCTCCTGCCTGGGCTCCTGCGGTTTAGCCTGCTTGAGTTTCTTCAGTTCCTCCTTGATGAAGCCTATATCATTTGCAAGCGACTGCACCTTGTCCTGCATCTCCTTTCTCTCCTGGTTCAATTTCCTCTGCAGCCTTTCCAACAGTATGTCATACCTATCATTGTCCGGACTCTTCTTCTCTGCTTCAGGTACAATCTCCTTATTAAGATAGCTTTCAGCCAGCTTAGTGGCTTCCTCAGATGTGCCGGCCATCCCCTTTTCCCTAAGCTCCTTTGCCAGCTTGTTTACTTTCATCATAGAAGATACATCCATCTTAATTACAATATTTTAACCAATATTATAAAAAGGTTTCGAAAAGCCGTAATCTTTTTAAATCAACGGCTAATTCTGGGTACTGTGGAAGATGTTGGTAGTAGCTTACCAGAATTCCGGATAGTTTAAAATGGAGGCTAAAGATGGGAATGTATAAATATATCAGAAAAATTTGGAAGAATCCAAAAGATAACGAGTTCTATAGGGAAAGGATCCTTAAATGGAAAGAGGAGCCGGCTACCGTGAGGATTGAATATCCGACAAGGATAGACAGGGCACGTTCCTTGGGCTATAGGGCTAAGCAGGGCATACTCATCATTAGGCAGCGCGTTAAGAGGGGCAAGCGCCAGAGACCGCAGATCAGGAAAGGCAGAAGGCCCAGGCATATGTCTCGTAAGAAAGATCTTAGGATAAGTTATCAGGTTATAGCTGAGATAAGGGCGCAGAAGAAATATTTAAACTGCACTGTCCTGAACTCATACAAGGTCGGTGAAGACAAGGATTTCTATTGGTATGAGGTCATTCTGGTGGACAGGGACAATCCCCATATAAGGGCTGACCCGAATCTCAACTGGATATGCTGTAAGAGAGGAAGAGCGGTTAGGGGGATAACATCAGCAGGCAGAAAGTCCCGTGCTTTGGATAAGAAGGGCAAAGGGGCAGAAAAAGTCAGGCCTAGCCTGAGGGCTAACCAGAGAAGAGCACGTTAATCCAAAAATTTTAAATAGTCGTAAGGCCAGTGTAGATATATGGTAAAGATGCAGTGCTCGAAATGCAACTATATTTTCAACAAAGATAAGATTCCTGCAAGATGCCCTTATTGTGCTGCAGAAAACTCTGTGAGAAGGCAGGTAACGGCCAACGATATATTAAATGAAGTGATAAGGGAAGAAAAGGTCATAGAAGACAGCAGGAAAGAAAGGGGCTAAACAAAACATATATAAACAAGATAATCCTATATTTTTCCCTGATGAAAAAAGAGATAAGCCATATTGCTATTATTCTCGACGGTAATAGGCGCTGGGCAAAAAAGCATAATCTCCCAAAAAGGCAGGGGCACAAAAAAGGGTTTCAGAAGATAAAAGAATTGCTTAACTGGTGCAAGGAATTAAGCATAAAGGAAACCACCCTTTACTGTTTTTCTACAGAAAATTTCAAACGTGACAAGAAAGAGGTTGGCTATCTCTTTGACCTCTTTAAGAAACAGTTTGACAGCTTCTCCAATGACCGGATAATCCATGACAATAAAGTAAAGATAAGGATTATCGGCAGGATATCCATGTTCCCAAGGGATATGCGGGACAGGATGAAGGAGGTCATGAAAAAAACAGAGCATTATGGCAGCTATATCCTTAACCTAGCGCTGGCTTACGGCGGCAGGCAAGAGATAGTCGATTCTGTAAGAAGAATACTCAGGAAAAAAAAGCAGGTTACGGAAAAGAACATCAGCAAAAATCTCTACCTGACAAGCGAGCCTGACATCCTGATAAGGCCGGGAGGCGAACAAAGATTAAGCAATTTCATCACATGGCAGAGTGTTTACACTGAGCTAATATTCATAGAAAAGCTCTGGCCAGATTTCACAAAGGCTGACCTTATGGATTGTATCAAGGAGTACCATCGGAGAGAAAGGAGATTTGGTGTTTAATGTGGATGTATATGAACAGTTTAGGATGCATGTACAAGATGCTGCAGAAAAGTTCAAGAAGATTGACAAGCAGGAGACAATAAGGCTTGTGAGCCATCTGGACGCTGACGGGATCTCTGCCGCAGCTCTGATGATAAAACTCTTGAACAAAGATAATAGAAAATATTCGCTTTCGATTGTGCAGCAGCTTAACAGGGATACCATCTACTCTCTTTCAAAGGAATCTTACAGGTGCTTCATTTTCACTGACCTTGGCTCAGGGCAGCTAAAGGCTATTACAGATCTTCTTGGGGACAGGAAGGTATTCATATTGGATCATCACGAGCCAGAAAAGGTTGGCCTGTCCGACAATATCCTGCATGTCAATCCACATCTTTTTGGGATAGACGGGGGCAAGGAGATCTCAGGTGCAGGTGTTGTCTATTATTTTGTCACCTCAATCGACAAGGGTCTGAATGAGCTTGCCCATGTTCCGATAATAGGCGCTATAGGGGACATACAGGAAGAGCATGGTTTCCTGAAGCTGAACAAGGATATTTTAGAGGAGGCCATCAACCTCCAAAAGATAAAAGTGATAAAAGGGCTCAGGGTCTTTGGTGCTCAGACAAAACCGCTGTATAAGGTTCTTGAATACAGCACGAACCCCTATATTCCTGGAGTTTCTGGATCTGAATCAGGAGCAATCCAGTTTCTGCAGCAGATAGGTGTAAATCCAAAAGATGGAAAGGGCTGGAGAAAGATAGTCCACCTGTCTGATGAGGAGCTGAAGAAACTGGCAACAGCGATAATAATGAGGCGTCTGGATGAAGCAAAGCCCGAAGACATCATTGGAAATGTGTATATACTGCCGAACGAAGAAAAAGAATCTCCGCTAAGAGACGCCAAGGAGTTCTCTACATTGCTCAATGCCTGCGGAAGGCTGGGCAAGGCCTCGCTTGGAATTGGCGCATGCCTGGGAGATAAGCTGATAAAGAGAAGAGCCATTGGGAACCTGAAAGACTACAAGCGCCAGATAGTGAATGCTATCAGATGGTATGAAAAAAATACAGATAAGATAATCAAAGGCAATGGATTTATGATAATCAATGCAGAAGATAATGTTTTGTCAAGCATAATAGGCACTTTGGCATCTATCATATCCCGATCAGGAGATATCAAGGACGGCACCTATATACTGTCCATAGCAGATATGCTTAACGGCAAAACCAAGGCATCGCTAAGGATATCAGGCCAAGAGAAAAATGTCAATCTCTTTTCTGTGATAAAAGAGATAGCAGATAGTGTAAAGGATGCTGAAGCAGGAGGCCATATGTTTGCAGCAGGCGCGGTTCTGCCGACCACAAAGGAACAGGAATTTATAAGAAATGCGAAGGAAATTTTAGAGAAAAAGGCGATGGAGGAAAAGATACTATAAGTTTAGGCGGACATTATCGATATGTTCTGCAATGTCCTGTCCTTTCTTAGTGAGACTTAATAGCTTCAAACGTCCCTGCTTGTCGAAATTGACTATCCCTTCTTTTTCCATTTCCTGAAGGATTTTTACAACGTGAGAATAAGTGCAATCGATTTGTTTGGCGAGGCTTGAGGCATACATCTGATTTTTAGAATTTTTGAGGTGGACCAACATCATAGCCGGTTTTTCTCTGAAAAAAACATTGAAGATAGCCTTATTCTGCATAGTAATACCCCCATATAATCAAAAATATATGTTATGATAATCATTATTTAGTATATAAATGTTTCGAAAATCAGAGATTTTCGAAGCCCAGAAATTTTATTTCTTATGTTTCGAAAATCAGAGATTTTCGAAGCCCAGAAATGCGCATCATTTATGGGGCTCATGAAGACGAATGCTCTAGTGGAAAGATTAAAAAACAGGAGTGTCCTTCCTGTATCGATGGTTTCCAAAAAAGAGATTCTTTTTCCGCATCCTGAGATTAGGCAGACTCAGTCTGAGCTGATAGAGGCTGTAGTAAGCTGCCTGAAAAAGAGACAGAATCTTATAGCCCATGCGCCCACCGGACTGGGCAAGACAGCGGCAACTATACCAGCAACTTTAAGCTTTGCCATCGCCAATAACCTGACTGTCTTTTTTCTTACATCCAGGCATACGCAGCACAGGCTGGCCATAGAGACAATAGCCATGATAAAAAAGCGGCATAAGAAAAACATAGTTGCAGCTGATATAATCGGCAAGAAGTGGATGTGCATACAGCCCGCTGTTGAAGTACTGTTCTCAGGCGAGTTCAGCGACTATTGCAAAAAACTAAGAGAAGACAAGAAATGCGACTTCTATCTAAATGTGAAAAAGGAATCCAAGCTAACCAAGAAAGCAGAAAGGTTCCTGGATAGCCTGAAGCAACAAAGCCCCTTAAGTACAGAAGCGCTTGTCAGAATATGCAAAAAAGAGAAGATGTGCCCTTACGAGATGGTCATATTGCTTTCAAGGGAATCCCAGATAATTGTGGCCGACTATAACCATATATTTGATCCATCTATAAGAAATGCATTTTTGCTGAAGACAAATAAAAAGCTGGAAGAGTCTATTGTAATCGTAGATGAAGCACATAACCTTGCCAAACGGGTACGTGAAACCCTTACCACTAGGCTAACCTCGGTCATGCTGAAAAGAGCCTTAAAAGAAGCAGAAAAAGACAATTTTTTAGAGCAGAAAGAGATTATCAGAAACCTAAACAGAATATTTGAGGGGTTATCAGATGATATGGGGGGCCACAAGACAGAGAAATTCGTAAACAAGGAGGATCTGTTGGGAGATGAAGAATACAGCGAAATTATTGAATCCCTTGAATCAGCCGGGGATGAGATAAGAAAAAAACAAAGGCAAAGCTACCTTTCATCTATAGCCTATTTTCTTGAGCACTGGAAAGAAGACTGGGAAGGCTTTGCGAGGATACTTGCAGTAAGGCAATCAGAAAAAAATTCCATCCTGGAGCTTTCCTACAGGTGTCTCGATCCGTCTCCTGTGACCAAAGAGGTCAACCAGACTGCATATAGCGTCATGATCATGAGCGGCACCTTGACCCCCACCTTCATGTACAAGGACATCCTCGGATTTGAGGAGGCTGTTGAAAAAGAGTTTGAGAATCCCTTCCCTACATCAAATAGGCTTAATCTCATTATACCAGAAACAACTACAAAATATACCAGAAGGAACAGCGCTGAGTATAAGAATATCGCAGCTAAGATCATAGAGCTTTCTGAGCACATCCCTGGCAACATAATAGTGTTTTTCCCTAGCTATTTTTTGCGGAATAATGTGTTTATGTTCCTGGACGGCAAGACTTCAAAAAGACTCTTGCTGGAAAAAAGAAATCTGACAAAGGAGGAAAAAAATGGCCTTCTGGAGGAATTCAAGAAAGAAAAGAAAAATGGGGCAGTATTACTGGCTGTCGCATCAGGTAATTTCGGAGAAGGGGTAGACCTGCCTGGGGATTTCCTAAGGGCAGTCATAGTGGTTGGCTTGCCTTTGGAAAGGCCAAGTCTGGAGATAAAGAAGCTGATCGACTATTATGACAGGAAGTTCGGCAAAGGCTGGGATTATGCTTATCTTTATCCGGCCATAATACGAGTGCTGCAAAACGCAGGCAGGTGCATCCGCTCTGAGACAGACAAAGGGGTGATAATCTTCCTGGATGAGAGGTTTGCCTGGGAGAACTACTATAGGTGTTTTCCGCCTGACTATGATGTCAAGATCACAAAGCTTTATCAGAAGAAGATAAAGGAATTTTTCTCAAGAGAACCCTTATAGACGAGCTATCCAACTTGTCAAAATCTTCAGTATATTTATATAATAGAAGCTATTCTCATATAGCTATGTTGCGACGTGATTTTCTAAAGGTGGCGACAGTACTAGCAGCTTCCAGGATTGTTGGTTGTAAGTCAGATGAACCTGATAAGCGCAATGAAGAACAAGGCAGTCGGACACCGACATTGGAGCAGCTGGCAGCATTTTTGCAGGCGCAAGATGCTATTGTCTGGGATAAAGACTTTTCAGGTTCACAAAAGGAAATAATCTATATCGCAGATGTAGACAGTACAGAATACCGAAGAAAGGCAGCGCCGATTGTCGGGGCCCTTATTGACAGGTTCGGTGTTGATTCCATTGGTTTAGAAGGATATTGGGGGGCCGGATATGACCAGATGTTTGAAGAAAAGGAAGCAGCTGTGGAGCAGCTGTTTGCAGAGCTTAGGCAACTGATAGACAAAGCACCTTATCTTTCTGCTAAATATAAAGGGGCTGAGGTACGTGATAGTATTGCTACAGTCGTAAAAGAGGATATAGATCTTCCTCTCAAGAGATACTATCGTCAGAAAGACCTGACAGTCTATGGGCTTGAAGATAGGGATCTTTCTCTGAAGCTGCTTGCAGCTCTTGCGTACAAGTCAGTTCTGATAAGGATGTTGATGGGAGATTTAGATGAAGCGGTTAGGATGGATCCTAATTCCGGAAGGCACCTTGCAGAGTATTTCCGAATAATGAAAGGGTTATGTGCCGACATGCCATTGCCGGTCACTTCAGTGGATGATTTCAATCTGGGCTATGACGATCTGGCACAAAGGGCTGATAAATTTGCATATTTGTACGCAAGAATGAACTGTATTGATCGCACAGAAGTATTTGCAAGGTCTGTGTCAGCAGCTATGGATAACTATAGCTGCAGAAGATCGATCGTCATAGTGGGTGGTGGCCACCTTCAGGCCCAACTTCCTTTCCCAGGATTAAATGAGCAGGTTCCTCTTCAGCAGCTTGTCGGTTCAGCTTATCTTTGCGTGACTATCAAATAATATACGAATATACATATAACTATACTAGTTCCTAAAATAGAAATATTTATATACTAGTTCTGTTTTATATATATCATGGTGATATTATTTGACAGGTTCAATTTGCCTGACAATATATACGAGATCATTTTTGCCACAAAACAGCAGGAGATTGTGGCAAGGTTACTGATAGGGATGATAAAGGAAAAAGGAGGCGAAATAACAAAGACAGAGATGAGCTTGTTCGCAACAAAGCTTCATGAGGGAAAACTAATTACAGATTCGCTGGAAGATCCGCCATACAAGGGAAAAAGGGTAAAGATAAGCTATAACAAGCGCCAGTTTTATGATCGCATTTTGACTCCAACAAAGAGTATGGGCATAGTTGACTATGACCTATACAAGAAAACCTACAGCATGTCTGATAAGTTCAACAAAGAGATGATAAGGATAGGTTTGATGTGGCTAAAAGAGTTCAGAAAGCCGCCCCATGAGATCAGAAAGAAGCAAGATTAAAGGGTCCCCTGTATCTCTTCTTCTTTCAAACCACCCCCCACAATAAGAAATCAGGGGACCTTCATAGTCATTTTTCCCTTGGCGGGGAAAAAGAGGTGAGGAACAAGGCATTGCCTTGTTCCCAAATCATACAAGTGAACCGGAGAGAAGTCATTAAGACACCGGTTCACTCTCACTTTTTTTAGAAAAATATTTATTCTAAGCCGTTGTCCGATATTTTATGTCAAAATTAACTGAAGATGAAGCTATCAGGCTTCTTAAGAAATACTCCACAAATCAAGAGTCTTTCAAAAGAGTCCTGGCGCATGCCAGAGCTGTTCAAAAGGTGGCTTTGAGGATTGCCAAAGGCATTCCGGATATAGATATAAACTATATAAAGATAGGTTCCTTACTGCATGATATAGGTAGATTTCAAGCTAAGAAAACAGAAACACATGGAATTGTAGGGGCAGAAATTTTAAGAAAAGAGGGCCTTTCTGAATATGCGACGATAGCTGAGCGGCATCTTGGTGCAGGTATCTCGAAACAGGATATTGAGGAGCAGCAAATAGGGTTACCATTGAAGGACTATATGCCACTAACAAAGGAAGAGAAGATAATAACTCATGCTGACAATCTGATCAGAGGGGATAAAGAGATTCAAACGGACCAGGCAGTAGACCGATACAGAAGCGAACTTGGAGACAAAGTTGCAGAAAAAATAAGAAGGCTAGCTGAGGAAATTGAGAATATGGTGAAATAGCAAACTATATAAATAAAAATCAAATATATAATAAAAGGTGATACCAATGCCAGATGATGATAATGATGATGTTTATTCGGAAGAAGTAAGAGAGGATCTCGTTGATAGTGATGAGATGACCCCCGCGGAGGAAGGCTTTCTCGAAGGAGCTCATGATGACGGCCAGGGAGCCAAGTGCAGGAATTGCGGCAAGATACTTCAGGATGACTTTATTGAAAGAAGGGGCGAGGACAACGAGATCTATCGGTTCTGCTCTGATGAATGCTCTGAAAAATACTTCAAGAAATGAAAAAAGGCCAGGTCACAATATTTGCAATCACTGGCATAATTATCATATTCCTTGTAGCCATGCTCTTTTATCTAAGGACAGAAGCGGTAGAACTGAACCTGAATAGGGCAAAAAACGACATAATCCTTAACCAGCAGGATATTAAGTTTCTTAAAAACTATTTCGAAGGTTGTCTTGAACAAGTGGCTGTGAAAGGGATTTGGCTCTCTGGTTACCAAGCAGGCTATATTGATCCTGAATA
>CAZDZV010000016.1:0-11553 GCA_964510025.1 uncultured Methanosarcinales archaeon | reverse complement strand
ATATGGAGACTATGATATCGTGGATTTTATCATGTTTGATAACCACAAGGTCCCATATTATGCAGGCTCTGATGATATCCCAGAATTAAGGCAGATAGAAGAGAAAATCTCCCGATATATAGTGGTTGAGTTTTTGGAATGCATCGATCTTGATATGATCAGTAAAAAGGGTTTTGAACTCAAAATCCCCTACCATGATTTTTCAAAGATTGACTTTGAGTTCAGCAGGTTAGGTATAAGGAGCAATATCAGCATAAATGAAGAGGATATTGTGGTGAACTTCTTTTATCCTATCACTGTATCAAAAGGCAGCTCTACAACAAGATTAGGGAATATCCTGATGACAATCCCTTCGAGACTGAAGATGGTGCATAATACGCTTGATCCTTTGGTAAGCAGCCTTAAGGACGGCTCATTTTGCACATATAAGGGCTATCTGGAAGGGGATGTGTTCGACAGCTATGTGAATATAGACATAGAATCAATAACAAATGAGGAGCACATAGTAAGGATTGTCGATAAAAAGGCTTATTTTGAAGATTTTGTGTTCCAGTTTGCGTTCAAGGGCGCTGAATTGACCTGCTGATCACTTCTTGGCCTGCTCCTGGACATTGACCTTAGGCAGAGGTATTGGCGGCGGCAAATTTACTTCCTGGCTCAGGACAAGCGCAAGTATATTTCCCTTGGCCAGTATGGTATTCAGTATCTCCCTCATAATCTCGTTGTCCACTTGCTTGGTCTTCTTCCACTCCGCCAGTATATCCTTGACCTTCTTGTTCTGTGCGATAAAGAGCAGGTCGCCCCCTAGTTTGATGTTTCCGATTTTAGGATCATAGGTTGAGGTAAACTCAAAAGAAAACTGCAGAGCTGTCTGGCTGTCCTTGCCAAATGGAAAGGAACTTTCTTTCACTTCCTTGATAGAGACATTATTCTTTACGCTTATCTTTCCTTTCGGAGCTGATTCCCTCTTAACATCGATGCTTTTGAAGTTGAATCCTACAACTGTCATGATATCACCCTAAGATTGGATTTTATATAGAATTTATAAAGCTTTCTACAAACCTCATTAAATAATAAAGCCTTTTTCAAAGATGAGATACAAGCTGATATGCTTCGATGTCGATGGCACTCTGGTAGACAATATTGTATTCTCCTGGCAGCTTTTCCATGATTATTTCAAGACTGACCTTAGAAAAAGGGAAGAGATGCAAAGAAAGTTCTATGACGGAAAGATATCCTATCTTCAGTGGGCAAATCATGATATAAACATGTGGGTGCAGAAAAATGCCAGAAAACAGGATTTTTTCGACGCCTTAAGGGAAAATAATGTCAAGCTTATGGAAGGGGCTTTAGAGACCATTAAGGAACTGAAGAAAGATGGCTGTAGGCTTGCGATCATCTCTGGTTCATTGAGTGTAATCTTGGAATATGTAATCCCTGACTATAAAGACTATTTCGATGATGTTTTCCTGAGCTGGATCCATTTTGATGATAAAGGCAACATCCTAAAAGTAGAAGCCACTGAATTTGACATGATGAAAAAGGCTGACGCCTTGAAGCTGATAGCTGAAAGAGAGAAAATACCCCTGGAAGAATGTGCTTTTATCGGCGATCATCATAATGATGTCATGATAGCTAAGGAGGCCGGGCTCAGCATCGCCTTTGACGCGAAAGATGATGAACTGAGAGAAGTCGCTGATGTGATCATTGATAAAAAGGACCTAAGAGAAGTTTTAAAACATATCAGATAGGCTTACATTAGATACCAATCGTCTTTCCGATAACAGCGCCTACTGCAGTGGAATATTCAGCCTTGTCTGGAATTATAACATTCACATCTGTCAGAGAATTTATCCTCTTCATAAGTGTTTTCTTGAACAGTTTCACCTTGGTCAGCCCTCCGACTATTACAATGTCCTTTTGCTTGACTGATTTTGCGCCGAAAACAGCCAGGGTGCCGATGCTCTGGGCCAGCATATTGACCAATCCCAAAGCGATATCGCTGTCAGATTGGTTGACAAGCTTTCCAAAATGGGAAGCAGTAGCATTTGGCGGCAGCAGTCCAATGCCCTTTGGGTAGATTTCACTCAAAAGCAGGTCCACGTTTCCAAGATTCCCCTTACTGGCAAGCTTCTCAATCTCCTTGATATCATCTGCCTTCAACAGGAGCTTCCCTAGTCCGCTCAATGTCCTGCTGCCCATCGCAGTGCCGCCTATATGCCTTATATTCTTGTCGCAAGACACCATGGCTGTTCCAGATCCTATGCTTACAATCAAGGCCTTCTTTTTCCTTGAAGTATATAGTCCCCCCATGCCTATTGCCTTTATCTCATCTACATGGTGTACCGGCAGCTTGTTTATGCTGTAAGAATATCCTTTGGAATACGCACCTGTAACAGCTATAGAGTCAATTTCGTGCGAAGCCAGTTTGAAAAGTATTATATCCAGCCTTGTATTGCTGTTGAAGGTGAAGCATTTTTTTAGGGATTCTCCTTTCATAAGTACTGCATTGGTTTTTGAGCTGCCCAGGTCTACCCCTAATATCATTTTAGCTCATCAAGTATTTTGTCAGCTATCTGTCTTTTGGAGATATTGCGAAATTTCCGGATTTGCCCTTTTTTAATGAGCACGAAATCAGACCTATCTGCAGATAGTGTCTCAGCCTTATTAGCGATTATTAAATCAAGGTTCTTAGCCTTCATTTTATTTTTTGCGTTCCTGACTAGATTCTCCGTTTCTAGAGCAAATCCAGCAAGAACCTGCTTCTTCTTCTTTTCCCCTAGTTCCCCCAATATGTCTATGTTTTTCCTTAGTCTGAAAGTTAGGGTGTCCCTCTTCTTTATCTTGCGCTTCTCCTTAACAGGTTTAAAATCTGCCACAGCAGCAGCCATTACAACAGCATCAGCCCTGTCATATGTTCTGAGAATCTCTTTTCTCATTTCATTGGAGCTATTAACTGCCGTGAAATCAACATTGCCAGGGATAGGAAGGCTGGTCGGCCCGCTTATCAGCCGCACATCAGCCCCCCTTAAGGCCGCCTGTTCAGCTATGCTATATCCCATCTTACCGCTGCTCTTGTTGCTTAGTACCCTCACCGGATCTATCTCCTCTATAGTCGGTCCTGCAGTCACTATAAGCTTTTTGCCTTTTAGGTCCTTTTCCAGAAGCTTTTCGATGGCTTCAGCAGCCACGCTGGTATCTGCAAGCCTCCCAATACCATCATAGCCGCATGCCAGTCTTCCGGATTCGGGCTCAATAAAATGATAGCCGAGTCGCTTAAGCTTGGAGACATTTTCCTGTACTATCTCATTTTTCCACATCTTGCAGTTCATCGCAGGACATATCAGCTTAGGGGCGTTTGTGGCCATTATAGATGTTGATAGCAGGTCATCTGCTATGCCATTGGCTATCTTGCCTATGATGTTGGCCGTAGCTGGAAATATTACAAAAAGGTCGGCCTTATCAGCTAGGGAGATATGTTCCGTTTTTTGTCTGCTCAGGTAGTCCTTGTAATTCCACCCATTATGGAAAAGCTCTGTATGTGTATTCGCTATTTTCTTGAATTCTTTCTTGCTGATTAATTTTTCAGCACTTCTGGTCAGTATAAACTCAATATCATGATTTATTAGCCTTTTTGCCAGCTGAATAGCCTTATAGCATGCTATTCCTCCTGTTACACCAATAATTATCCCCATATCCAGAAAGAATAAGCGGAAATTGTATATAAAGGTAATTATTTTAATATCCTGTATCGATTATTATGTTATCGATAAGCCTTGCCTTGCCGAAATATACAGCCACTGCGATTACTACCTTCCCCCTAAGCACATCCGCCTGATCCAGGTTGTTTGCATTTCTGATCTCGATGTAATCAATCTTCCCCGATGTCCGGTCCAGCATTTTTTTCATCTCATGCTTGACAGCTGCTGATCTTCTTTCGCCCCTGGCAACTATCCATTTCGCTCTTTCCAGGGACTTGTATATCATGACAGCTTCCTCTCTTTGCGGTCTTGTCAGGTACCTGTTCCTAGAGCTTAAGGCCAGACCATCTTTTTCCCTTACAGTAGGACAGACAACAACTTCTAGATTGAAGTTAAGGTCAAGAACCATCTTCCTTACTACAAGGCTCTGCTGATAATCTTTCTGGCCAAAATATGCCGCATCCGGCTTGACTATATTGAAGAGCTTGGCCACTATTGTGCTGACGCCCCTGAAGTGGCTGGGTCTGGACTTGCCGCACAGAACATCAGCAATCTTCTCGACATCTATCCATGCCAGCTGGATCTTAGGGTACATCTCCTTCTCATCTGGATAGAAGATGAAATCTACCCCTTCTTTTTTGCAGAGTTCCCTGTCCCTTTTAAAGTCCCTTGGGTAGCTTTTCAGATCTTCATTTTCCCCGAACTGGGCAGGATTCACAAAAATACTAACAACGACGATATTACATTCCTTTTTTGCCCTTCTTATGAGGCTCAGATGGCCCTCATGAAGAAATCCCATAGTAGGGACAAACCCTATCTTTTTTCGCTTGCAACGAAGCTTGTCAGCAATTCCCTGCATATCTGCAGCAGTTTCCAGCACTTTCATTGCAACAAAGAAGTAAGACTCCCTTTTTAAAATTTATTGAATTTAGGGAAATTTACCATTTTGCACTTCGTCAATATATTTCCTGACAGCTTTTCTTATCTCAGGGGACAGATTGGCGTATTGCTTCACAAATTTTGGCGTAAATTTGTCGTATAGGCCGAGCATATCATTTATTACCAGTACCTGGCCGTCACAATATCTTCCCGCGCCTATACCTATGGTCGGTATATGGACTGCCTCGGTTATTTTTCTGGCAACATTTGTTTCTATCATCTCTAACACCAAAGCAAAGGCACCTGCCTTTTCTATTTGCGTTGCTTCCTGTATAAGTTTCTCTTCATCTTTATGCAGCATGGGTCTTAGGGCGGTCTGTGGAAGATGACCGATATGCCCCATCACATCAAATCCCCTCTCAGCCAACAGCTTGACAACGTCCGGTTTGCCTTCTATTTTCACTGCATCTGCACCTGCATCAAGCAGCATCTTAGCATTATCGACAGCATCCTTCTCTGAACCAAAAGGCATGTCTGAGACTATGAACGAATCCTTTGCCCCGTTTCTGACTGCTTGTGTGTGCCTGATCATATCAGCCATTCTGACTTCTCTGGTAGAGTCAAAACCTAGAACAACATTGCCCAGGGAATCCCCTACAAGGATGATGTCTATCCCAGAACTCTCAAGTGCTCTCGCAGTGCAGTAATCATAGGCTGTGAGCACAGCTATCTTGTTTTTGCCCTTCATCTGTCTGATTTCTTCAGCTCCCATATCAGACAGATAAGCAGAAGCACTTTATAAATTTAATCCACTATCTCGGTCCTGAGCTTCTGTAGATCGCAGAAGTCTGAGGCAAAATTATAGGCGCCCGCATTTAGGAATATAATCTTATCGCCCACCTGAGGATTTGCCAGATAAACCTTGTATCTAAAAATGTCCATTGAGCATGGCGTGCATCCCTTGATGACATACGGTGTTCCTTTTCTTGATTCCGCTTCGACCTTTAGCTTTACAGGAACCACTATTGCGTCCATGTCTGAATTATAGACTGAAGCATCTACTGTTATGTTTCTTGCGTCAATGCCCTTTATATAGGTGACCAGCTTTCCGGCAGGACCTGCTATGAATCTGCCGGGTTCTATCATGAGCCTGATTTTTCTGTCATGCAGAAAATCCCTAAGTTCCGCTATCTTTCTAAATATGCCGGGCAAGATATCCATATTTGTGTTTGCATATTCAACAGGCAGCCCTCCCCCTATATTGACTGTATTGATCATATCCCAAACATCACTGTCAATTGCATTAGACAGTTCATACCTTAGGTTCCACTCTGCCATATTCTGGGTTTTCCTGTGGAAATGAATTCCCAGTTTTGCTATCCTGTTGTTGTTTGTAAGCTCCCTTATGCGCCTGTTCACCCTCTTTGAATCCATCCCAAAAACAAAATACCTTTCTGTCCTCAGCGTCATCTCCTTCAGCCTTAGCCTTAAAAAGAGGCTTATCCTTTCATCATTATGCCGCAAAAAATCAACAAGGGTGCCCAGATCAGCTTCATTATCGACAATAAAACTCTTAACCCCTTTGCCAGTCAGTCTGCCGATAAGGGCCTGGCTCCAGCCTTGCGCCAGAAAAATGACCCTAGACATGTCTTTTATGTGCTTGAGTTCGGTTTCAAAGTGTACGCTGAAGAAGCAGTCGGTATCCTGCTCTAGGATCTTGGCGACCTCCTGGTTGGTCTTAGAGCTGTAGCTGACATCATCGGCAATCCCTGCTGCCTTTGTATACTGCTCCATAACCTTGCTTCTTGATATTGTAAACTTAGCCTTTGGCATCCTTCAGCAATCCCTCTTTATCCAGAATATCAAGCACACCGCACATTGCGATCGGAAACATCACTGTAACATCGCCGATAACAGTTGCGATATCCCCGTCATCCTTTATCTTTCCCCAGGACTTGGCTTCGCTTGTTGTTGCCCCGGATACGCTTCCTGATGTCTTGTGGCTAGCAGTCATGTACACTGCATAGTCGGCTCCGCCGTTCAGCAATGTTGATAGTATTGCGTGATGCTTGGAAACACCGCCTCCCAAGGCGATGATCCCTTTTTTTTCATCATGTGTTGTTGTCAAGAGAATATTCCCGAAATCCCCTACAACATCCATGACAAAATCCTGATGTTTCTGCTGAAACAGATAAAGGTGAAATCCAAAAGCGCCGTCTGTCACAGCAGGACAAAATATCGGAACATTGTTCCTTGATGCCTGGTACAGTATTGAATCTTCGTCATGCAACATCAGCCCTATCTCTCTAAACATCTCAGATACTCTCCACCTTTTCTGGCCCTGATAAAGCTTATCCAGGATAGGCATCAGCCAGCTTTCAAACTTCATGTAGCTTTCATTCCTAACAAGCAGGTTTCCAATCCTGTTTATGCCCTGCTCATGCAGCTCTACATCATCGCTTTCAAATCTTCCTACGCTGAACATCTCTCCCTGCGCCTTCATGATATCTTCCTCTATGCCCCCCACGGTGGTAACAATCACGTCAACAATGCCCAGTTTGACAAGCTGTGCAAAAAAACCCCTCAATCCGGAAGTGACCATGTTTGACGTAAAGGCCAGAAATATCTTGGCGCTGTTTTTCTTCATCCTTGTAATGACATCTATAGCTCTGCTTAGCTCTACGCTCTGATAGCCTATCTCCCCCAAGCTCTCAGCTAGTTCCCTTACCTTAAGTTCCCTTTTCCATTTAAAATCCCGTACATAATCCATGGTGCCGCTCCAAAAAATATAATCTAGAAAAAAACTATGATCCAGCTTTCCTGACTGTATCCATAGCCCAAAAAAACGCAGCCTTATTTATAAAATTTATGCTATTCCCACATATGTGGAAGATTCTGCCTATCCACCTTACCGCCAACTACAGTGCATGGAATGCCATCAATTTCCCTTTGCTTATGGATAGTCCTCCAGCCAAAATGCCGGTTATGCAGCCTGGTAAGTCTTTCCAGATACTCTTTCCATGACATTATTCTATCTCCGGAATAGAATTCAGGCACATTGTCCCCATACAAGGCATGCCTGGGTTTAGCCACGATGCCGAAGGCATATTCTGTTCCTGCCTGCCTAAAATGCTTCAGTATTTGCTTCATCAGCACCCCATGGACGCCCTGTTCTCTAAAATCTTTGTCTACTGCCATCCTTAAGACTCTGGCTACATGCGGCTGGTCAGGTGTTATGTGCTCAGCAGCATCCTCGTAGACCCCATACTGCCTCATAACAGCTACAACCTCATCCAGACTATGGGCTCCAGGATCCCAGATGGAAGCCATGCCGACGATCCTGCCCCTCTTAGTTACCATATAGTCGGTGGTTGATGCGTCAGATTCGCTGAACCAGCCATCATCTTCGCTGTACCCTGGAAAAAATCTGAAATAAGGCTCTATGTAGTGGGCTTTTGCCAGTGCCTGATAGAACCTATACATCGGCGAGCCGGCTGCTCTCGGATCATAGCTCACTATTCTCATTTTCAGGGAATAATGAATGCCTATTTTAAATACTTACTATATAGGAACTAATTTATCAAAAGTTATTTAAACAAGCTAGACTAGGTTATATCAATGGTCTATTGGTCCCACAATTATCGAAAACTAGTATCCAGAAATCTCGGCTACCTAAATATGGTAGACCAGCAGCGGATCAAAGATGCTACTGTTGCTGTTCTTGGCGTGGGGGGGCTTGGAGGTGTTGTCGCTGAGGTGCTCGTGAGATCAGGGCTAGGCCACATCAAAATCCTGGATTATGACAAGTTTGATTCCACAAACCGAAACAGGCAGATTTTCTCCTATAGGTCTACACAAGGAAAAAATAAGGTATCAGCCACAAAAAAATTTCTGCTGGACATCAATCCTGAACTCAAGGTTGAGGAATATTTTGAGATCAACAGGAATATCATAGAGCTGCTTATGTGCTCTGATGTGGTTGTTCTTGCGCTGGACGGAATAAGGGGATACATAGAAGTCGCTAGAAAAGCAAGGATACTTGATATACCTGTTGTTGAGTCTTGGGCTGCTCCTTTCGGCGTCGTACGTGTCCTGACAAGGAAGACACCTTCTTTGGAAAGCATATACGATCTGCCGACCAAAGGAAAAGACCTGGGCAAATTCACCGATAAGGAGCTTGATGACATGCATAAGGGAAACGTGGCTACCCTGCTATCTATCTGGGGTATGGGCTCATACAATAGCAAGCTCGCTGTCAGCAGCACATTTCCTTCTTTTGCGCCTTTTGTCTGGCTCAACGCGTGCCTGATGGCCCATGAGGTAGTGAAGATCATAACAAAAAAAGGGTCTATTGCCTATGCTCCAAAATACGCAGTCTATGATGCCATCAAGCATAGCATTCCTAAGCAGATAGCTGTATCGGGCTTCAGGACCAGGATAATGAAATCAATGTTGAGCATAGGTCCTAAGAAACATGCCTCAAGCATACCTTTGCCGGACAGTTGGTCAGATCAGTATCGGATGCTGGTGCAAAGAAACATCGGCTATCTAAGCCCCCAGCAACAGGAAAAGCTCAGGAAATCGACTGTTGCCGTCCTCGGACTAGGCAGCATTGGCGGGATCTCCAGCGAGATACTTGCCAGATCAGGAATAGGGAATATCGTACTTGTTGACAACAGCAGATTCAAACCTACGAACCTAAATAGGCAGATACACTGCTTCAGGTCGAAGATAGATCAGCAAAAAATCAAGGTGACAAAAAAGATATTGAAAGACATTAACCCAGAGCTCAACATTAAGGCTTATGGTTCTATCTGCTCAGGAAATGTCAAAAAGGTCCTGGGGGATGCTGATATTGCTATATTGGGTCTTGATGGTGTGAAGGAGCTTGTGATAGCATCAAGGTTCGCAAGAGAGAACAACATCCCTTTGGTCGAGGCATGGAGCATAGCTATCGGAAATGTCAAGGTGTTTGACCGTCGCACAATAGATATGGAAGATTTTTACGATCTGCCGACAGTAGGCCGGGATCTGGATAGCTTCTCAAAAGAGGATTATGGCATGATGTTCCTCAAGATGATGACAACCTTCGCTGCAATATCTGGTGTTCAGAAGTTTTATACCCCGCATATACTAAAAGAGCAGTACAGCGGCACGTTTGAGCCGGGAATTTTTGCTACAACTGCCCTGCTGAATGGCATATTGGTGGCTATAGAGGCAATCAAAGTCCTCCTTGATTTTGGCAAAATCGCGTACGCTCCGCTGTATGCGCTCTATGATCCCTTTTCTCATAAGATACCTTCCCAATTTCAGCTGGGCAGCTTCAGGACAAGGATATGGAAATCCTATATGCAAAAATATCTCTGGTGGCATTTCAGAAGATGACTGAAGTATTTTATAGGAAACAGATAGATACATCCTTGCTGGAAAAAGAAATGGTTTTGTTCAAGCCTGGAGACAGGATAGCTGTAAAGCTGCATATGGGAGAAAAAGGGAACAGATACTTCTTGAAGCCTGATCTTGTCAAAAAAATTGTCAGTATCCTAATAAAAATCCAAGCCAGTCCTTTTCTTTTTGACAGCCCTGTGGTCTATCCCGGCGGCAGAGACACTGTTGAGAAATACCGGAAAACAGCTGCTGAGCATGGTTTCACCGAACAAAACATAGGCTGCCCTGTTGTGATATCAGATGATTTCAAGACAGTAAAAACTAACCACCTAGATGCCCATGTCTGCAGGCCGCTTGTAGAGGCTGATGGGCTGTTGGTCTTGAGCCACGTCAAAGGCCATATGTGCTCAGGATTCGGGGGCGCAATAAAAAATCTGGGCATGGGAGGTGTTGCGGTGAAAACAAAAAAGGACATTCACAGTCTTGCAAATCCCGTCCTTGCAGGCGAATGTACTGGCTGCGCTGCCTGCGTTAAGATATGCCCCGTTAATGCAGTTTCACTCAAGCAAAGCAGGGCTGAATTCGACTATTCCGCCTGCTGGGGCTGTGGTGCCTGCATTGAGGTATGCCCAGCAAGTGCATTAAAGCCAAGAAAAGCATCATTTGACATTCTGCTTGCTGAAGGAGCAGCTGCAGTCCTTAAAAAAACCAAAAAAAGATATTTCATAAATGTCATAAAAGACATTACGAGACTTTGCGACTGCTGTTCAGATCCTGGCGGCATTGTGGTGGAGGATATAGGCATAGTATTGGGCATCGACATTGTTGCAGTGGAAAAAGCTTCATTGGATCTGATTAACAAAAAAGCAGGAAAAGATATATTTAAGGAGATACATAATATATCCCCTCTGAAACACATACAGGAGGCAGAAAAGCTAGGCCTGGGCAAGCTTTCCTACACGCTAAAATGAATCTTCTGATAGACATACACTGTCATCTTGACCATCCACAATTCAATGATGTAGATAGGATCGTTGAGAATGCAGAAAAAGCTGGTCTGACAGTAATACTGACAAATGGCGTAAATCCTGGGACCAACAGGAAAGCTCTTGAGCTTGCTAGATTCAGGATTGTGAAAGCTGCCTTGGGCATATATCCTAAACAGCTCGAGATTGGGGACTATCCTTCTAGGACAAATAAGTTTGATGCGGATAAAGAGATAAGATTCATTGAGAAAAATAAGCATAAGATATCAGCTGTCGGGGAGATTGGCTTAGACGGTCTTGTCAGGGATGATATCAGAGAACAGGCAACTATCTTTGAAAAGTTATTGAAGCTGGCCAAAAAGATAGACAAGCCTGTGATCGTGCACTCAAGAAAAGCAGAAAAAGAGGTCATTGAAATGCTTGAATCTTGTAAACAAAAAAAGGTGCTTCTACATTGTTTTTGCGGCAAAAAAAGGTTAGTTAAAAAAGCAGCTGACCTGGGTTATTGCTTTTCGATCCCGACAAACGTTGTAAGAGCCCAGAATTTCCAGATTTTGGTCAAAGATGTTAACATAAATCAGCTTTTCTGTGAAACTGAC
>CAZDZV010000015.1:0-33971 GCA_964510025.1 uncultured Methanosarcinales archaeon | reverse complement strand
ATGTATCCACGAGCAACCGTGATGGAAGAGGGATACCTAAGCCAGGTGACGATAAGATCATATTGCTAAGATGAGAGCCAACATATGGATAAGCTGCAAGGATGGCCTTACAATACCTCTGGAGCAGTATCTATACCGGAACGGGGACAAGAAATCATGCATTATATTGCATGAGGAGCATCAAAAATGGTAAGACAGACGCATGGTGTATGCGGGTCGAGAGAAAAAGAAGATGATCTTTGCGAGGGACCCATCGATCCGGACAACAAGATGAAGAAATTCAGCTGTGAGAAATGAAAAAGCTAATATTAGCAGAACGGACCATATTAGCCGCATTAGCCGCGGCGATATTTTTTTTTGACGTGTACCTTGAACTAGGAAGTTTCCATGGGCTTGTCTTCTCAATATACCTAACATATGCCTCAATCGCACTATTCCTTGTGAATGCGGCAATAAGCCTGGTATTTGCTGTAAAGAAGGAAACCGAAAGGGCAAAAAGGTTCATTGTGACAGGTGTCGCTCTAGGATTAGCGGGAACAATAATAGCATACTCAGGGGGCCGTCTGATTGGGACATTATACTAGTTGTGGGGCCATGGCACAAAGAGCAGATGTATATAGTCTATCAGCAGCCAATAAAATAGTCAAAAAGCTCGGACATAAGATGCAAACGTATCCAAAAACATTCTTCACGACGAACGGCATAACGGTATCTATGAGGTATTTTGTGCCCTGCCGTAAGCTTCAGAAATACACAAGCGAGGAAACTCAGGAAATCCACAGGATGATCATGAAGTCAGTTGAGTTCGCATATCCCCACGGGGTGATTGTAGGTGGGCTTAAATGAGGCCTGTATGGAAAGGCTCAATCAGCTTCGGCTTGGTGAGCATACCTATTAAGCTCATAACTGCCATAGAAAGCAAAAGCACAGGATTCAGGCTCCTGGACAGGAAGGACAAGACACCTATAAGATATATAAGGTGGAACCCTAAGAAAGAGAGGGCAGTTCCATGGGAGGATATTGTGAAGGGGCTTGAAGTCTCAAAGAACAAATATTATGTTATAGACAAGGAGCAACTGGAAAGGATCAAGCCTGAGAAAACAGACCATATCGATATAAAGGAGTTTGTGGATGCCCAGCAGCTTGACCCCATATATTTCAACAGCCATTATTATGTGCTGCCTGAAAGAAAGAAAGAGAAGACATATTTCCTCTTCAAGGAGGTTTTGCAGCAGACGGCAAAGGTGGCTATCGGCAGGTTTGTAATGCGGGAGAGAGAATATGTCTGTGCAATCGAATCGTACAAAAAGGGCATGCTACTGACAACCCTGAATTATGGATATGAGATAAGGGAGATAAACAAGCAGGAAGAGCTTAAGAATCCGCCAAAGCTGGAAAAGAAGGGGATGGAGCTTGCGAAGCAGCTTATGGACAAGCTGTATGAGGAAAAGTTTGACGTAAACAAGTTCAAGGATACATTCGAGCAGGAACTTGAGAAGATGCTGAAGAAAAAAGGCAAGAAAGTTACGGTGAAAGAGACAAAAATAAAGAGAGAAAATCTGGTGGAAGCGCTGAAAGCAAGCCTAAAATGACGGATGCATACAGGACAGAAAGAAAGAACTCCTTAGGAAAAATCCCGATATTCCTGTTGCCTATAACGGGGATGGGTATAAATGCCTGAGCTTCCGGATGTTGAGGTTTTCAGGAAAAAAGCAAGGAAAGCTCTCCATAACAGGATAAAGGATGTGAGTGTCAACGTAAACAGGATTGCGGATGTCTCAGAAGCTACATTGAAGAAGCATCTTATCAAGAAAAAATTCAGATCGTCAACAAGGCATGGAAAATATCTTTTTTTCCATATCAAGAACAAGAAGATAGTGATGGTCCATTTTGGCATGACAGGCGATGTGGCTTACTGGAAGTCAGAAAAGCCAGAATATTCAGGAGCAGATATCACCTTCGCAAACGGGTATACGCTTTCCATCTTAACCAAAAGGAAGCTGGGTAAGATCAAGCTTATAGAAGACATGGATGAAGCCTTAAAGGGGATCGGTGAGGATGCCTTAGATGTCAGTGGGAAGAAATTTGCTGAGCTAGCAAGACGGTCGAAAGCAGGTATCAAGAGCTTCCTGATGGACCAGTCGAAAATCGCCGGGATCGGCAATATCTATGCTGACGAGATATTGTATCAGAGCAGAATCCACCCAAAGGACCGAAGGTTTTCAGACAACCGGATAAGCAGGCTTTATGAAAAGATGAGAGAGGTGCTGAACACCGCGATAGACGCGAACGTGGATGAGAGCAAGTTTCCCAGAAACTATATAACTCCTCACCGCAGGGAAGGTGATAGTGTTATGGGCAATAAGGTGAAAAAAACTGTAATCAACGGAAGAAGCACATACTATTGCCCAAAGGTGCAGAAATGAGGCTTGATGAATACAGGAAGAAAAGGGATTTCAACAAAACAGATGAGCCAAAAGGCAGCAAGAAAAAATCAAAAAATTTGTTCGTGGTACAGAAGCATGATGCTTCCAACCTGCATTATGATTTCAGGATTGAGCTGGACGGAGTGCTGAAATCATGGGCTATCCCGAAGGGGCCTTCTTATGACCCATCTGTAAAAAGGCTGGCCATGCCTACTGAAGACCATCCGCTGGACTATGCTGACTTTGAGGGAGTAATACCTGAAGGCGAATATGGTGCAGGAACTGTCATGGTATGGGATAAAGGCACCTACAGGAACCTGGATGAAAAAAGCCTGATGGAGGGCTACAAAAAAGGGCATATCAAGCTGGAACTGAAGGGAAAAAAGCTGAAAGGCGGCTTTGCTCTCATAAATATGAGGGCAAGGAAAGGGTGGCTGTTCATGAAGATAAAGGATGATCATGCCGATAAAAGAAAAAACCCTGTCAACTCTGAACCTAAATCAGCTAAATCAGGAAAGACCCTGGAGCAGATAAAAAATGGCTAAACAACCGGAATGGGTGGAACCGATGCTGGCAACCTTGACAGAGGATTATTTCGCTGATGAGGATTGGATATATGAAAGAAAGCTGGATGGCGAAAGATGCCTCGGCTTTAAGGATAAAGCAACTAAGCTTATGACAAGAAACAGGAAAAAAGCCAACAACAACTATCCTGAGATCATCGATGCGCTGGACAGAATCAAAGGGAGTTTCATCGTCGATGGAGAGATAGTGGCTTTTGACAGGGGGAAAACAAGCTTTGCGAAGCTGCAGCCCAGGATGCATGCTAAAAAACCAGACAGATCGATAAAGGTATTTTACTATCTGTTTGACATTCTTTTCCAAAATGGAGAGGATCTGCGGGAGCTCGCCCTGGAAGAAAGGAAGAAAAGACTGAAAAGCCTCAATTTCGATGATCCGGTACGATATCTAAGGTATAGGCGGAAAGATGGCTTAAAGTACCATAAGGAAGCGTGTTCAAAGGGATGGGAAGGCATAATCGCAAAGGACTCTAAATATAAGTATGTGCATAGCAGGTCCAAAAAATGGCTTAAGTTCAAGTGTGTAGATGAGCAGGAATTTGTCATAGGAGGTTATACGGATCCTAAGGGAAGCAGGATTGGGTTTGGTGCGCTGCTACTGGGATATTATGAAGGAGGCAAGCTGAAGTATGCAGGGATGGTTGGCACAGGCTTCAACGATGAGATGCTAAAGGCGCTTGGAGACAAGCTTAAGGGGATAAGCCAGGAGAAAAAGCCTTTTAAAGATTCAGTCAAGGCAAAAAATGCTAATTGGGTAAAGCCTGAACTTGTATGCGAGGTCAAATTCACTGAATGGACACATGACGGAAAGCTGCGCCATCCAAGCTTCAACGGACTCCGTAGAGACAAGCCGCCCAAAAAGGTGAGGAAAGAATGAAGGTAGAGACATCTAATGAAGAAAAAGAGTTTTTTCCAGGCGGAATAACAAAAGGTGAAGTTATAGAATACTATAAGAAGATATATAATAGAATAATACCTTTCCTGAAAGACCGGCCCCTAGTCATGAAAAGATACCCTGATGGCATAGAGGAAAACGGATTTTACCAAAAGCAGGTGCCTGATTATTTCCCTGGCTGGGTGCAGACTGTAGATGTGGAGAAACGGCAGGATGGGAAAGAACAGCTGGTGGTATGCAGCAATAAGAGTACGTTGATATATATAGTAAACCAGGGAACGCTGACGATGCATCCCTGGCTCAGCAGGAGGCAGAAGCTGGGATTTCCCGATCAGATGATATTTGATCTCGACCCTGGAAAATCCACATTCTCAAAGGTAAAGGATGCTGCAAAGGACCTTAAGGATGTGCTGGATGGCATGGAAACAGCATCATTTGTAAAAACTACAGGCTCGAAGGGGCTCCATGTGGCTGTGCCGCTGAAGCCAATGGAGCAGTTCAGCATTGTTAGGGACTGGGCTAGAGATATTGCACAGGCATTGGTGGAAAAGGATGAAAAGAAATACACATTGGAGCAAAGAAAAAATAAGAGAGGCAAGCGGATATTCATAGACTATCTGAGAAATTCCTATGCTCAGACAGCGGTGGCACCATATGCTGTAAGGGCACGAGAGAAAGCCCCTGTAGCTTGCCCCGTTGGATGGGATGAGCTTAGAGATACTGACTCCAGCCAGAGGTTCAACATACAAAACATCCTAAAAAGAAGGAAAAATCCGTGGAAAAATTTCTGGAAAAGCAAATGCAGGATAAAAAAGAAATTAAAAAAGCTGTAAAAAAGGTGAAAGGAGAAACACTGGACAGGATTCTGCAGTATAGGCAGCAGGAACCGGCCAGGAAGAGGCAGCCATTACATGGGGTTCCAAAAATAGCGGATGTGGCAGCGCCTAGGAGAAAGCCGGCCACTGCACCTAAAAAAATGGCTTTGGGATACGAAAAGCAGTCAGCGGAATACGCAGTAGATAAACCAAAGGGGAAACCATGGCAGGTTAAAGACAAGGAGCTGCTGCCCGAAAAAAGACGCACACCTCCGCCAATAGAAGTAAGTGTGCTGCAGGCTCCTGCATCGGTAAGACCGAGAGCTTTCAGACAGGAAACAAAGAAAAAGAAAGAAATAAGGAAACTATTGAGCAAAGAGCCTTGATATCAAGGATAATCTTTATATAAAATATATGTGTATCTTGGCATGGAGATTTATACAATGAGCTATGAAAAAAATATAAGGAACGCAAAAACGATAGCGGAAATATTTGAGATAGTGCAGACTATCGTAAGGGAATATCTGGGTAAGAGCCATGCGGGCCTGATGGTCGGATTGGCGGATCTTGGGAATTATGGCGGTAGTTATGTGGGTGCCTTTTATAGCTTGAATGCAAATGCGATCATCATAAATAAGAGGGCTTTGAATAAAGTAGCAAGCAAAAATCCCGGGCTGTACAACTATTATCTCTTCCATGTCCTGTTGCATGAATATGTGCATGCTGTTGGCTCCTATGATGAACAGGAAACAAGGGACACTGTAGCTATGATAACAGACAGCCACTTCGGAAAGACACATATGATAAGCAGGCTGTCACAGAGCCTGCCAGACCTGTTTCCCAAGAGTGATTTCAGGATGCAGGAACCATATATCGAGTTTGTGCACGGCATCGACAGAAGAAACACGAACTATATAAACTAAGGTTTATAGCTATCCCAACAGGGATATTTTCTTAGGCTCTTGAAAGGATTTTTGGGATGCATTTTTTCTGCGGGATTAGCCCTATCAGGCTGAATTTGTTGCGAAGGGAGGGCAGCCAGAAGGCAGTGACCGGCTGACTGCATTACCGTCATTGTGCAAAAAGGTGGATTGCGCCTAGATGTGTGCCTTTGACATGCCTTGACTAAGGAAAACCTTTATAAAGGGCAACATGTTCTACAGGAGCAGCACAACAGCAGTTGTGAATAGGGGGAAACAAGAATGTCATTTGGAGAACGAGAGATGCATAAGGCAAAATGCGCAGATTGCGGTTGCGATTGTGAAGTTCCTTTCAAACCAGCAGAAGGCAGACCTGTCTATTGCAAAGAATGTTATAGAAAGAAAAAACCAAGAAGATTCTAAGCCTTAAGGTTGGAAGGTCTTGGCTTTCCAACCCGGCAGTTTTTTTTCAGCTGTTCGGCCTTGTCAGTTAGCTCACCTATAAAGTCGGGAATGGACAACTTTTCTCTGGTCTAAGAAAGCAGACGAATAGGAATATTTAAAGCTTTTGGGGAGCATGTCGGGAAGAGCGGAATTATATTAATGAAAAGATTTAAGTAAACACACATATTGGCTATCATTTGGGGGGTATTCATGAAAAAATTCTTGAGCATACTGTATTTGGTATTGATAATGAGCACAATTGTATTTGCCGATTCTAATCATGATGATTTTTCAGAAGCTCAGTCAATAATCGAACAAAGAATCCCATATGAAGACTTGACAGATGACCAGTTTGAACTATTGGGAGATTATTTTATGGACCAGATGACTGGTGAGAATCATGATTATATGGATCAAATGATGGGTGGAGAAGGTTCAGCTGAACTTCGCCAAGTCCATATTAATATGGGCAAAAATATGTACCCTTACTATCTTGAGAATGGCGAGCTTCCAGCCCAGGCTATGCCTATGATGGGTTCATATGGTATGATGGGAACAGATACCTCTAATGATATTGGATGGGGCCATATGATGTATCCTGGGTATGGCAATATGTTCTGGGGATTTGGATTTTTTGGTGTCGTCATAATGGTTCTCTTTTGGGGTGCAGTAATCTGGATTATCTATTGGGTAGTGCAAAAATCAAAGCCTAAGAAAAAACAAAATGCGCTTAAAATATTAAAAGAAAGGTATGCAAAAGGGGAAATATCCAAAAAAGAATTTGAAAAAAGGAAAAAAGAGATAATGTAAGAATGGTTTTGGACCCAATATATCAATCATTGTATACAGCAGCAGGATTATTTTGGAAAGCGTTCTGGGCACTAGCTCTAGGTTATGCGTTTTCTTCGGTCATTCAGGTATTTATTTCCAAAACATCTACTGCAAAACATCTGGGAAAAGGTTCAGTTAAAGATCTCAGCAAAGCATCTCTACTTGGATTTATCTCATCATCATGCTCTTTTGCAGCTTTATCTGCTACTAGGAGTTTGTGGACAAAAGGAGCTGCGTTTACCTCCTCCCTGGCCTATATGTTTGCTTCTACAAATCTTGCTATTGAAGTTGCTATCTTAGCATATATTTTCTTAGGTTGGCAATATTCGCTTGCTCTATTTGTTGGTGCTCCAATAATTGTTATCATCCAATCTTTACTGGTAAGATTAACATATCCAAAAAATCTTGCACAAAAAGCACTTAACAATGCAAAAGAAAAAGCAGGTAGTAGTACAGACCCTTCAGAAGACTTGCCTGAGTCTTTTAAGGACAAAATTAAGAACACAAAAACCTGGAAAAAAGTAGGACAAACATATAAAGCGGAATGGAAAATGGTCTATAAGGAAATTTTCATAGGTTTCCTGGTTGCAGGTTTTGTGGCAACACTTGTCCCCAAATCCTTTTTCAAAGCCATATTTCCAGTCGATTTGGTAGCATGGCTTGCACTTCCTTTACAGGCACTTATGGCGCCAATTTTGGCAATCATAACTGTAATAGGTTCAATGGGTAACGGTCCTTTGGCAGCAATATTAGCGAACAATGGTGTATTGTTCGGTGCAATAATGGCATTTCTTTATGCTGATTTCAATGTACCTCCTGCTGTGAAGATCAATGCTAATTATTATGGTTGGCCTTTTGCTATGTATATTGCATTCGTAACTGGTATATCGGCAATACTTACAGGAATTATTGTTCATGTGTTATTTGGACTACTTGGTATATTGCCTACTTCAGTGAAAATGTTAAGTGAACTTTCTACTTTTAGTCTTGATTATACATTCTGGCTTAACCTGATTGCAGTATTGATAGCTGTAGTGCTTTTTTTCCTGTCAACTAAAGCTAAAGAAATGCACCACCACCATTAAATTTTGTAATGGAAATGTAATCACACTAAGAAACTCCGTTTCTTGTGTCCCAAAAATCCAAAGGATTTTTTAGGACATTTCATCACAAAAAAACGAGAGAAACGCTCAAAAATTGAAAATTTTTGGCGTGCCAGAAATCTCTGATTTCTAAGCATATCGTCTATAACGCCTTAAATGGAAGTTAAAAAAATAAAAAATTTAATGAATAACGACGGTGTTATTCATCAAGCCCAGCAGCCTTTTTTAGCTCTGAAGCCTTATCTGTCTTCTCCCAGGTGAAGTCAGGATCATTTCTTCCGAAATGCCCGTAGGCTGCTGTCTTTGCATATATCGGCCTCCTGAGCTCGAGCGTCTCTATTATGGCTTTTGGCCTCAAATCAAAAACCTTTTTTACTGCTTCCTGTATCTTCTCTTCTGGCAGCTTTTCGGTGCTGAAACATTGTACATTAACATTTGTCGGCTGCGCAATCCCGATCGCATAGCTCAGCTGCACTTCGCATCTTTTTGCGAGCCCTGCAGCAACGATATTTTTTGCTACATATCTGGCCATATATGCGGCAGACCTATCCACCTTGCTCGGATCCTTCCCGGAAAAAGCTCCTCCTCCGTGCCTTCCGACACCGCCGTACGTATCAACAATTATCTTTCTTCCTGTAAGGCCTGTATCCCCTTCCGGGCCGCCGATAACAAACCTTCCTGTGGCATTGATATGCAGATTGGTCGATTCATCCATATATTTTCCGCATATAGGCTTTATGACATGCTCCACTATCTCCTTACGCAGCTCCTGCTCTGGCAGATTGTCGATATGCTGCTGGGCTATGACAATATCCGTAATCCTGGCAGGCGCATCATCTTCATACAATACAGTCACCTGGGATTTCCCATCCGGGCCGATGCCTTTTATTATACCCTGCTTCCTGACATAAGCCAGGCGCATTGTGAGCTTATGCGCAAGCATAATTGGCATAGGCATCATCTCATCTGTCTCGTCTGAAGCATATCCATACATCATCCCCTGGTCGCCTGCACCCTGGTCCTTGTCTTCGCCTTCGCCTTCTGATACCCCCTGAGAGATATCAGGGCTTTGGCCGTGGACACTTACCCATACTCCTGCATCATTGAAATCTATGCCAAATTCCGGATTTGTGTAGCCGATCTCCTTTAATGTGTCGCGGGCGATCTTCTGAATATCAACATATGCATTTGTTGATATCTCGCCGGATACATGGACCGTGCCTGTCGTGGTCAGGCATTCGACAGCTACCCTGGAATTGGGATCCTCCTTTAACAAAGCATCAAGAATTGAGTCGCTGATCTTATCGCATACCTTGTCCGGATGCCCTTCAGTGACACTTTCGCTTGTAACAGTATATTTTTTTGCCATATTTTCCACCTCGATAGCATTCTGAACAGAGCATTTTAAAAAGATTTGTGAAAGAAATATTCTGATTGGAATATCAGGTTAGTGTCCTTAATATATCCCTGACTGCCTCTAAATCCCTTCCTGTGATGGCATATAATCCCTGGAAATGAGGAAGCCTTCTGAGTATCCCAAAAGTCGTGCTTACTCCAACATCATATTCATCCATGAGCCATCTAAGGTATTTCCGGACGTTATCATGATCGACTACCCCATCCCCTCTCACCCATGTGTTTGCAGGAGCCCGTTCAGTAACTGTCCACACATCAGGCTGCCCTGGAAGCAGTTTTCGTATATCACAAGCGCTGAGCCCAAGTCTCTTCATGTGGTGATAATGGGGTATATGCGGATTATCTGCCGTAACCCCCGAAGGAATGCCATAATTTTCAACCACCCATGCCAGATATTTCCTGACCTCAGCCAGGTTCAACCCATCGCCATCAAAAAACCAGTTTTTTGGCATTTGCGCATCAATTTCCCATGGGTCTATGTCATACAACACCCCATCCAAGTCTGAGACCATATAGAAAAGGGCTGATTTATGGGTGAATTCATCTGGATGGTAATGGCCCATTGGCAGCCTCTCCTGGGCGATTATTTCCCTTAATAGTTCCCTGTTATTTAAAGCATGGATAACATCATCCCTTGTTCGGCATCCTAGCCTGTGCTCAAAAATATACTTTCTCAAAAAAACAGAGTAGCTGCGCCTCTGCTCAGCTGTGAGCTCGACACCCTTCCTTGGCCACCTTGCAGGATGCCAATGTACACTGTCTTCCATCTCGGGAAACCCCCTTATAAAAAAATCACGCATACCTCCGCTCAGGTTTCTTTGAACATAACCTAATCTAAAGTGAAAGAGTGTCTCCCTCAGGCCTTTCTGGATAGGTAGGTTTTCAAGTGAACACCCATAATGGGGCAGTATATGGTTGTCAGTAACATGCCTTATTGTTTCTACAAGGGTGACATCCCAATCAAAGTACTGGTGGCCTAAAGTCCGCCAGCCGGGGATCTCCCCTGTCCTGACCTGCTCGTAGACAGCTGCTACAGCTCGGCCATATGCTGACCTAAGTCGATGGTATTTGGGCCTGTCCTCCAGTTTAGTCTTTATTGCGCCGAGAGCAGCTTGCACTTCCCATGCTTCACCACCAATACCTAACGCAGTGGCGATATGATAATCACGATTGGGCAGCAATGAGGGGTCCGGGCCTGCATCGCTAGCCCTATAGTGCCTGTTGTCTTCCCAGACAGCCTGCTCAATGTCAAAACCCTCATCCAAAGTGCTCAGCTTCGGAAGAAAGTGAAGTTCCCTGCCCTGCTCCCTCGTTTCCAGCCTTACTAGAGCAAGAAATTGTCTTTGCTTCTCTGGATCTTCAAAGATTTCCATTGGATCACAGCTCTGCATCATCTGGAACAGGACTATCCTTCCAGCCTGCAAAAGTTCATCGCCATAGCTTCCCGAAGAGAAGTCATAATCCTTTCCATAGGCTTGCCGTACAGCTGCCATAAGCCTGGGCTCCAGTTCCTTTATCAGATCGTCTGTCCTGATTCTAACCAGCCCTTTAGAAATGGGATTTGAAGCATCACCCACTTTAGATAAATTTGCCTCTGGTGCTCCTGTGGCACAAGAGAGATAACATCTTCAATCTGCTGCATCCTCAAAAGAGGATATTCTGTATCAATCTGGGATTCAGCATCTTCATTTAGTGAGATTATTGCCGAAATGTCGCTTATTACCGAGGAAATCCTCTTGCCGTAGCTCTCACCCTGAAGCACATAATTGCTCCCATACATCATATCCACATAGCCTGGACTATTGCCTGTAAATACAGCCCTGACGAATTGCCGTTTCCTGGTGCTTGACATATCTATAAAATGCAGCTCATGTTGCCCCCGCTCCCTATACATTCCTACTGCTTCCTCAAGGCCCATGCTGCTTTGTCCCTCCGCCCTTGCATAGTATAGCAGCCTTGTTCGTATTATGTGCATCTTAGACACCTGCTCCATACGCATCAGACAGGCATCTTTTGATCATATTCCTTAATTTCTCCTTTCCACTGAAAGTCCTTATCCCCTGTGCAGTATTTGATATGATTTTAGTAATACTGGATGGCAGCTCAGACATGATTATTATCCTGTCTGCAAGATACAGTGCTTCATCGATATCATGTGTCACAAAAAGTATTGTCTTCTTTTCTCTTTCCCAGATGTCGATCAGAAATTCATGCATGGACTCCTTGGTCTGTGCATCCAGGGATCCAAAAGGCTCGTCCATCAAAACCACTTCAGGGTCAGTTATCAGTGTCCTCGCTATTGCTACCCGCTGCCTCATGCCTGATGAAAGCTGGTATGGATAGAATTTTTCAAACCCGTCCAGATGCATCATCTTCAGATAATGCTTCGCCTTTTGCCTGTTCTTCAGTCCGAACTCAATATTTCTCTCAACAGTAAGCCAGGGAAAGCAGGCATGCTCCTGGAACACCAATCCTGTATTGCATTTCGTGATCTTCCCTGAGTCCGGCTCGATCAGCCCTGCTATGAGCCTTAACAAGGTCGTCTTTCCGCATCCGCTCTTCCCCACGATACATATGAACTCCCCTTCTTCTGCCTGGAAGCCTATCCTATCCAGCACATGTACATCATCACAAGACTTCGAAACACCCTTTACTGAAAGCTTACCCAATCTGCTTCACCCATGGAAACAAAGGCCTGTACAGATGGCTGAAAACCATATCCACCAAAATTCCAATAAGGCCTATGATCAATATGCCTGCAAAAAGTTCAGGTGTGTGCATAAACCTCTGTGACCTTAGTATGAAATGGCCGAGGCCTGAGTTCGAGCCCACAAGCTCCACCATGATTATATATGCCCAGCCCACAGCAAACATGAACCTGATGGACTGGTAGATTTTCGGCATGTTGAAAGGCAGCAGCACCCTCTTCACAACATCCAGCCTGCTTGCTCCGAGTTTTTTTGCAGCATCTATATATTCCTGCGGGGTATGCGATACTATGTCTGAGACCAGCAGCACAAAATACGGAAATATGGATAAGAACACGATAAATATCTTCTCCATCTCGCCTATCCCAAACCACAGTATGGCAAGCGGGATCAGTGCTGACGGGGGGATATACCTTAGCAGCACTACAGGCCCTGCCATAGCTTCAGCTTTTTTGTTGACAGCTATAACCATTCCAAGGGGGATCGCAGCCATTATGCTCAGGATAAACCCGGTTAGGACCCTGAAAAAGCTTATGCCTATATCAGACAAGAAGCCCTTCATCAATACCAGGCTGCCTATAGCAGCCAGCACGCTTGCTGGGGTCGGAAGGAAAAACCGGCTTACCAGCCCCGAATAGGATAGCAATGACCAAACTATCATCACCAAAAAAAAACCAAGAAAATAAAATCTTTTCATGTCAGGCCTTCCAGAAGAGATGTATCTATCAGGTCTTCAGGGTTTACCTCATTGTCAGTGTAGCCCAGGCTTTGCCAAAGCTGGGATGACTTTGACATGACCCTTTCACTGTAGGTTGAATCTGCTACCTTAAGGTTGTCTTCCAGGTCCAATGGGATAGTAGTGCCGATCATGTGCTCAAACTCCTGCCTGCTCACTCCAAGATCTTCTGCCATTATCTGGTTTGCCTGATGAGGATTCTTTTTCCAGTATTCTATGCCCCGAAAAAAGGCCTTCATCACCTGTCTGATCTTGCCGGGATTTTCTTGTATGAACTGGTCCCTTGCATATACTGCAACCAGGCTTATCAGCTCTACATCCTTGTCATAGTACAATGCCTTGTATTCAGGTTTTTCCAGTACAGATGTCATCCATGGGTCCCAGATCACTGCCCCATCCACATCTCCTCTGATCAGTGCCAAAGCTGCTTTGTCAGGGGGCATTGAAACTACGTACACATCAGAAACCTGCATGCCATTCATGTCCAGCGCCTGGGACAGAAAATAATGCCCGATAGTGCCTTCCAGGACAGCGATTTTTTTGCCTGCCAGCTCCGCAATATCCTCAACATCGCTTCTTACTATGAGGGCCTCTGTCTCTCTCGGAAGGTCAGTGTAGAAAAGCTCTTTTGCCCCGATTCCCTGCGATGCAGGCAGAACAAACCAGTCTGTTGTAAGCTGCACAAGGTCTGCATGGCCGCTTGTCAAAGACTCAACAAGATTTTCATCAGCTATTTCCACAAAATCCACATTGACGCCTTCTTCCCGATAATAGCCCAGCGCAAGAGGCAGGTAGAGGAGCCTTCCTGGTGGATACGCTGATGTTGCAATCACCGTCGGCTCTTCATATACAACCATCCCTGTCCCAGTACAGGCTGTCAATAATGTCAATATTGCCATGATATATATTTTATTCATCTTTTCCTCCATAGGCTTACATCCTGTATTCATACCTATTATATATTTCGTCACTTAAAAGGAAATAATAGTTATTATAAAAACTTATTCTAATTATTTTTCTTAAAATAAGGAAATATTTATATATTATTACATTTTATAAGCTAACATGGAACTTAATTACGGAGAGAGAGCCAAGCTTGACAGCAAAGACAGGAAGATACTCAGGCAGCTGCAGGAGGATTGCCGCCAGAGCATAGCAAGCATCGCAAAAAAGACAAAGCTGCCAAGGGACGTTATCATCTACAGGATAAAGAAGCTGGAAAAGCAGAAGGTCATCAGGGGCTATCATGCCTTCCTGAGCCCTGCAAAGCTGGGCTCCCCATTGTATTCATACGCATTCTTCTCCTGCTACAATCTCACTCCTGACAACGAAAAAAAGTTCATAGCCTACCTGGTCAGCCACAAGAACATAATATACGTGGCAAAGAACTCTGGGGAGTATGATTTCACAATAGGGGTATGCGCCCGGGATTACAGGGAATTTGACGAGATACTCAGGCAGATAAGGCAGAAATTCATTGACGTCATAAAGGAGATCAAAATCACCCCTGTAATCCAGGAATACAAGGTGGACTGGATGGTTGATCTAGTCTAAAAATTCAACATTTTCCATATCTATAGGTTAGCGTATCATCAATGGCCATCAACAAAAGGGGATTTGTTCTTAAATTCCAAAAAGAATAAATATAAGTTGATATTATTCTTGTTAAAATGCCTATAGAAATAGATGAGATAAAGCATATAAGGAAGAAGCTGGGGCTCACGCAGAAGGAGCTGGCTGAACGGGCGCAGGTGAGCCAGAGCCTGATAGCGAAGATAGAGTCAGGAAGGCTGGATCCGACCTATTCGAACGCCAAGAAGATATTTGGGGTGCTGCTGGAATACGGCAAGAAGAAGGAGTCAAAGGCTTCTGATATCATGACAAACAAGGTGATATCAATACAGCCCGAAGAGAGCGTCAAGGAAGCCATCGACAAGATGCGTCGCCATAATATCTCGCAGATGCCGGTGATAGACATGAACAGATGCATCGGCCTTGTTTCTGAAACATCTATCCTGGATTCAATGCTTATGAACAGAGGCAGAAAGGTGAAGGATGTGATGGATGATTGCCCGCCTGTAGTATCCAAGAACACTTCTATAAGCGTGCTTTCTGACCTGCTGAAGTTCTACTCCCTTATTGTTGTTTCTGACAGCGGAAAGCTGAAAGGGGTCATAACCAGGTCTGATATCCTAGCCAAGATGTACATCTAGACAAGCTTTCGCCTCAAAAGCATCCTGGTCCAATATTTGAGCACCAGCCTTGCATGCTCCCATGAGGAAAATCGCTTATATGCCAGGACAAATTGGTACGGCCTCGCATAACAGGAATTATAGAACATATCCATGTATTTTTTAAGTGTCTTCTCATCCGTCCCCTTGGGGATAAATACTATATTTTCCAGAGAATTTTCTTTGGAAAAATCCTCCTTGAAGGTTCCGTAGTCGCATACCTTCGGGTAGATCTCAGATCCTGGCAGAGGGGTGAAATAGAACGCTCCGATGTCAAAAAGCTTCAGCTCGCTGATCAGCGCCAGAGACTCTTTCAAGGTTTCTTCAGTTTCTCCGGGATACCCTAAGATAAAGAATCCCATGGTCTTTATCCCCATCCTATTTGTCTTTTTTATTGTGTCTTTTATCTTCTCTACAGTTATGCCTTTTTTCATGGCATCCAAAATCTTCTGGCTGCCAGACTCTATCCCATACATTATATGCGTGCAGCCTGCCTTCTTAAGCCTTGCAAGCCTTTCCTCATCCACAGTATCTACCCTGCTCTGGCAGGTGAATGGTATTTCCAGCCCGGATCTCTCGAGCAGGTCCAGAAGCTGGTAAAGATATTTCCTGTCAAAAAGAAGGTTATCATCGTCGAAAACAATGTTCCGGATGCCATGTTTCCTGTAAAGATACTCTATAAGCCTCATGGTGTATCCAGGGGTGTGTTTTGTCACGCGGTTCTCAAATACCTTCCTATCGCAAAAAGCGCAGTGCATGGGGCAGCCTCGTGACACAATAATGGGAAAAGCCGGGTATTTTTCTACATAGCTGAAGAACGGCCTATAGTATTTAGCAAGGTTCGGAAGGAGGTCGTAAGCTGGCATAGGCAGCTGATCCAGCTCTTTTATCCTCTCTCTTGGCTGTGTCAGCATGGGCTTCCCTTTTTTCCTTATGCATAATCCTCTGACCCTGTCCAGCCTTGTGCCCTTTTCAGCAGCCTGTATGAGATCCAAGAATGTTATCTCTCCTTCTCCAATGACCAGGATGTCAAAGCAAGGAAACTCCTCCATAGTCCTGTAAGGCAGGGCAGTTACATGATTTCCGCCTGCCACTATGGGGATGCCTGGCATTGCCTTCTTTATCTGCCTCGCAAGCTCGTGGGCTTCTGCAACCCACAGGGTCTTACAGGTTAGACCAATAAATTCCGGCGATGCCTGGACCACATGCTCCATGGTCTCTTCTATGCTC
Organism: uncultured Methanosarcinales archaeon; assembly: GCA_964510025.1. Lineage (GTDB taxonomy): Archaea > Nanobdellota > Nanobdellia > Woesearchaeales > DATDXC01 > CAZDZV01. Next base: position 17,635 of record CAZDZV010000015.1, on the reverse strand, counting down.
AACTGCAAAGCTTCTGCATCCAGTATAGAGACATCATAGCCGTGCTTCCTTAGGTAGGCAGCTATATAGCAAAGGCCGGTGGGGGGTGAACAGCTTGCAAACTCTGAAAACTTTCCATATGCCTTGTTGGCGCCAATACCTGGATTGATGAGCAGGATTCTGGACTTCATCGATAGTTTCGAGCAGACATAGTATAAAAATTGTTCTATTTTATGTCTTTTAAGATCCCAAAATCATAGATCTTGTCTGCGACAACGTACACCCTGAAATCAGACATGTCCTGCAGGAGAAAGGGGCTTAACAGCTGCTCTTTCAATATATCTGTGCCTTCTGTGACCTGATTGAAAGATGGCTGCACGATCAGTGTCTTATCCCTCCACTTCCCCTTGAGAAAGCACTTATATGTTTCTGCTCTTGATTCATCTACAAGGCTGACAGCAGGGTGCTCATGCCCGATGATTATGCTTTTGCAGGGTGTTCTCCTTATGATTGCCTCCGGGATTGAACTGCCGTGGGTTATCAGAATGTCATCGATGATCAGATCATCCATAACCTCCACATTTCTCTTTTCTGCAATAGGGCCTATTATCTTATCATGGTTTCCCCTTATCAGTATGATCTCATCGCAGTATCTCTGCAGCAGGTCCAGAAGCTTGAGGGTCTGCCTCCATTCCTGCTCAGATATCTTGCCAAACTCATGCTTGATGTCTCCGTTGATCACTATCCTGTCAAGCTTGGGAAGCTTTTTCAGTATATCTTCCAACCTTCTTACGATAGAACTGAACTGGAACCTGGGTATCAGTATTCCCTGCTTGTTTAAAGCCTCTTCATACCCTATATGCGTATCTGCAATGAGCAATATTTTCTTCTTTCTAAGATACAAGGCAAGATCCACTATCTCGATGTCCTTATCTATGAGCATAAATCAGGATCATCATCAATCCAATATAAATATTTTCTTTAAAAAAAGAAAAAAAGAAAATGATTCTATGGCTTCTCTGCCATTGACTTGATCATTTTCAGAGCAACAACAACTGTTGCCGGAACGACAAATGCCAGGATTCCGCTCAGGATGCCTATCAGATATCTTCCGACATACATCACTTCACCAAGCCCTGCGTAAGCTGCTCCTCCTAGGCCAGCCACTATAACCAGCGCTACTGAAACGAGCAAAAATTCCTTCTGCTCCTTGCCTCCGACGTTCAGAAATCCTACTATCAATCCTAGAACAACCAGGATTGATGTCAGAACATCGATTGCTGGCTGAAGTGCTCCTATGCCTAAGCCTAAGATAACAGCTATGACCACTCCTATTATAAAGGAGTAGCTGCCTATCTTTTTTTCCATGCTAACACCTCCGATGACCTATCGCTCTGGATAGGTAATAACATATTGGAAGAACTTATATATAAACCTTTTGATAATAAAGCTTACTTAAATCTCTCCTTAAGCTTTGCCTCTACCTTTTCTGGCACCATGCCTTTAAGGCTGGCCCCTGTTCTGGCTGCTTCCTTTACTATCGAGGCGCTTAAATACGAATACATGCCCCTGGTCATTATAAAGACTGTCTCAATAGACCTACAAAGCTTCCTGTTCATCAAAGCTATCTGGAACTCATAATCAAAGTCAGATACAGCCCTTAAACCTCTTACAACAGCATCTGCTTTCATATTTTTTGCAAATTCAATCATCAAGCCGTTAAAATGCTTAACAGTCACATTTAAGCCCTTGGTTGCCTCTTTTATGAGATCTACCCTCTCTTTCTGGGATAATAAGTATTTTTTGTCAGGATTTTCGCCAACAGCTACAATAACTTCGTCAAATATCTTCAAAGCTCTTTTGATAATGTCCAGATGACCGTTGGTGATAGGGTCAAAGCTTCCGGGATATATTGCTACTTTTGCCATTTTGCAAGGATCAATCTTAGCTGATTCTTTGTTTCCTCTAGGTCTCCAGAGTTATCGATAGCAGCATCAGCATATTTAAGCTTTTCTTTTTGGCTAAATTGGGAGCTGAATATAATCTCCAGTTCATCTGCTGAATGGGGCCTTTTTTTTGCCCTTTTCATGAGCTTTGTCCTGCTGACCGTTACGACGATAATCTTGTCAACCAGGCTGTAGGCCCCTGATTCCAGAAGCAGCGAAGCATCCAGTGCCAAATCTGCATCAGGATTATCCCTAATTATCTTCTTGATCTCATCAATTATTGCCGGATGTACTACTGCATTGAGCTTTTTGAGCTTTTCGATATCCTTAAATACAACAGCTGCCAGTTTTCTCCTGTCTACCTTGTTCTTGGTCAGGACACTTTTGCCAAATTGCCTGATTATCCTGCTTTTAAGCCTATCCAAAACTCTATGTCCTATCTGATCTGCATCTATCGTGATGAAGCCATAGTCCTTGAGCATTTCAGCGACTGTTGACTTGCCTGAGCAGTATACGCCTGTTATGCCTACTATCATGGCTGGTAAAAAGCGATGAACCTATATAAAGATTTGCAAAACAAAAATTTTAAATATAACCAAAATAGAGGCATTATTATGGCCAGGGATAAGAAGGAAGTTGTATATCTGGAAATAGAAAAATCCAGGATAAACAGGGAAAAATCAAAGACTGTGCTTGATAAGAGCTTTTTGCTGTACTTCTCATTCCTGCTTGTAGGGGTTGTTGGGTTTGCATCAGGATATATCAATTCCAGGACATTGACAATGCTGGTGATAACAGGCATAATCATACTTGCCCTTGGCACGCTTCCTTATGTAGTCGTTACCACAAAGGAGGATAGGTTTATCGAGCAGAAGATCAAGGAATACAAATGAAGAAAGCTATCTCGCCCCTTATGTCCACATTGATACTCGTCTTTTTCGCAGGCTCATTAGGCGCTGTCGTAATAAGCTGGGGCAGCGCAAATGTAGACATATCGCAGGATGCATGTTCACAGGTGGCTCTAAACCTGTTAAAGATAGAGAACAAGCCGCAGATATGCACAGAAGGTGATCAGCTAAGGTTTATTCTGGAAAACAAGGGAGAGGTTGACATAAGCGGATATAATATCGTGATAATCAAGGACCAAGGCATTATAAGGTCACAGGAATCGACATATATAGCTGTAGGGGATGTTAAAGAGGATATCCTGAAGATTGAAGGCAGCATAAGGCAGGTGAACATAATCCCAAGGATATCCCAGTTATGCGCAAAAAAGAGCATAACAATCGAATCAGTAGGAGGTTGTTAGGATGAAAAAGATCAGGATAAAGCCAAAATTAAAGACATTCACAAAGGTTGTGCTATCTTTGCCAGCTGTCCTGAGCCTGGCATGGATCGGCCTTGAGGTAAGAAACAGGGGCGTTGCTTCAGGAGAGGTGCTTTTGAGCCCTCCAGTGGACAACAATATGCTCATAGCAGCCCTTATACTGTTCACTTCAGGGTATATTTTTTTTATTATGATGATATTTTCCGAAGATATAAAGGATTTTTTCTTCAAACGTCCAAAGTCTTCGAGATAAAGCGGCTTTGTGTATTAAGTGACCTCTGTGTAAAAAGTCCGAAAAATGTGTAAAAAGTCAGATTTCCGCTATGTCCACAGAGTTTGACATTATTTCCTCAAATTCTGCGGTAATCTTATCTTTTATCTCATGTATCGTATCAAATTTATGGGCTATTTCCTTCTGCTTTGCTATGTCAAATTCCCCTTTCTTATTGATAGGCATTTTTACCTTGATTGATTTAAGTTTTTCTTTATATAATTTGTTTGACCATGAGTTATATCCCAAAGCCATAATCTCTCTTTCAAGTTCATACTGCAAATATTCTTCCAGTATGTTGGGGTCTAATATTTTGATAACATTGACGATATCATTAGCATAAAATACACCTTCTCTTAAAAACACCTTTCCAACACTACCATCAGCATTAATAGTCAAGAACTTACCCGAAAACTTTTTTGCATCAGGCACTACTTCTTTTATTTTGTCTGAAACACATCCAAGAGCCTCTGTTTTGTATTTTGAGGCACTATAAACAGGAATATCTCCTCTTGCTTTATTGATGTCTTTCTTTCTTATCCTTTTGCCATTATCAATGTTGAACAAGGTATTATCAGAAAGTGCAACTTCTTCTGTTTTAAAGTCAGTTTCAAGTTCAACTTCTGAAGTGTTGATGTCTTCATACATATTTGCTATCTCACTCCTTAAATCCCTGATTGTGTTATATACTTTGGCTATCTTCTTTTGTTGTGTCACATCTATTTCTCCTTTATCATTTAAAGGGAGTTCAACTTCAATGGTCTTCATGTTTTTTAATGAAGCTCGAAGATTTCTGTCAAATCCATAATGGCTTCTTATCTTGTTCAAAGCATATAGAAGATAATTTGGATTGATGCTTTTATCCAAGATTTCAATAGTGCCACAATGGTCTGTTGATGCAAAATTTTCACCTGCATATTTGATATTGAACTCAAAATTGCCATCAATCCCCCAAAGGATACGAGGGTTGTTAAAAGACTTCAAATTGCTTTCTTCTGAAAAACCAATAGGGGTAAATACATTCGCACTAAATATTGGAATATCCCCTTTTGAATTTTTTATGTCTTTTTTTACAACCCTCTTTCCAATACCCAAATTAAAATATTCTTTGTTTGATAAACTGATTTGTTTGGATTTCATTTTCCTGCTTTATCTAATATCTTTTTATATTCTGACAATTTTGTTGAAAATGCAATTAGTTTATCTTTGAACTCATCTATATCAACAACCTTATCTTCTTCCTCAACACCCAACTCAACTTTTTCTTCTTTTGTCCACCACCTATCAACACTCCAGAACTCCTCTGGCTTAAATTTATCAATAGGTTGCAGTTTGCATCTCGTGTCGTCAGTAACAAAACTTGTCGGAGAACCTTTATAATTCTTAAATAAAAATTTTGCTTTTTCAATATCACTCATTCCTTCAACTTCAAACCTGTTCACATCAAGGGTTTCTCCGATATTGCTCACAAGATAGGTAAAAACAGGGAAGTCCTGTGCTTCGCTTTCCTTCTGCTTTTTTGTAAAGCCAATTATGTAAGTCTTTTTTGGAGTGTTAAAGAATGTCTTTACAGGCAGGGAGATTATGCAGTTCAGGAAGCACTCTTTAAGCAAGTATTCCCTTAATCCTTTGTTCTGTGCAACATTCAATATGCTGTCTGGAATAACCACAAATGCCTTTCCTCCTTTCTTTAAAGCCCTGATAATCCATTCAAGAGCCAATCCTTCAACACCTTTGCCACCCGAAGTATAGTAATCCTCAATTCCCTCTGCTTTTATCTCGTCACGGATTGAAGAAACACCGCTTGTTATATATGGTGGATTTGTGAGGATTAAATCATACCTATCTTCTTCATTAGTTATTACTTTTTTGAGTGTTCCGAGATTGGATTCTTTGAGCAGATGGAATGTTTCATTAAATATTCTTGAAAACTCCTCTGTAAGCGTGGGATGTTTTTCAACAATATCAGACATATAAATAAGCATATTTGCTTTTGCCAGAATAATAGTTCTTTCTTCCTCTCCATCAGTCCCCTTATCAAATCCATGTATAGTAATTTTTGGATTAATTTTTCCGTTTTTAGGCTCAAATCTATGCTTCAATTTTGTTCTGATATTTAATGGTTCAAGCAAGAAGCCACCCACCCCACAAAAGGGGTCGCATATCCGAGAGCCATCAGGCAAATCCTCTACACCTGCCATTTCTGCCATTGGTCTTACTGTCTTTCTCGGTGTAAGGAATTGACCTAACCTGCTCTTGTCATGGCTCTGTTTGAGGAATGTTTCAAACAGTTTAGTCTTAAACTCTTTCTTAATATTTCTTAATGTGCCAAAATCATCATATTTTGTTAATGAGTTTTTGAATAGGTTTGCTTGACTTTCAACAGGATTACCGCTTGAATCAACAAAGATAGTGCCGTTAATGATGTTTGTGCCATCATCACCTTTTGGAAATAATCTTACTATCTCCTTTCTTGATACATTTGCGTAATGCCTTAACACCTCTTTGTTGGTGTTGCCTTGCTCATACATTTTCAGTAATGATTTAAGGTCGTATGGGCTTCTCAAAACTTTGAGGTCGCTTAAAAATTTGAAAATAAATAATTCCACAACATTGTATAAGCATTTTGTTGGGTCTTTGCCTGTGTTGATATAGATGTCCTGCCATACACTTCTGGCAAGCCCCAGTGGGTCAACTTCCTCTGTGGCTTTAAGAGTTGAATTTGAAGAAGTAACGCATGACAAAATCCTGTCAATGTAAAACAGGGTGTTTTTTGTGTCATCATCAAGTTTGTCTTTATCTTTCTCTGATTTCTTTTGAATAATAAACGGTTCTGTAAGGTCTTTTTTATCCTCGTTCCTGACGATTGAGAAACTTCTTTTCTTGCCTTTGTCGTCACTATAATCGTTCTCTGAATTTTTTTGGTTAGGATTAATCCATATTGTTGTTTGACCATCAGTAATAACTCCAATCTTTGAGCCGATTTCCTGACACACATCATTGCATTGTTGTGTGGCTTCTTTCTTTTGTTTGTCAGTCCTGAACTCTGACGGCTTCTTGTATTCAAGAGTCACCAAAACATTAATCTGCTTCTTGTTGCATCTATTAACTAATAATCCGTCTGGCTTTCTTGAAGAATATGCACCATAATCTTTGTCAGGGATTATCTTTTTTCTCTTGAGTTGGTTGAGTGTAGAACTTCCAATGTCATAGTATTCAAAATCTCCGATAAATGTTCCGTGCTTTTGATACCCCTTTTGGATTAATTCTTCTCCCATCTTTTACACCTGTATCTTTTCATAATTGAACTTATAATATTTTCTCTTTCTGTCCTTGATTGTTTTTATGTATTTTTTTTGGAGCAGTTTCGGTATGTATTTTTTTACTGTCGCCCACGACACACCTGCTTTTTCGGATATTTCCCTGATGCTCATGGGTCTGTGTTCCTGATACATCGCTTTGAGTATGAGTTTCTCACTCTTTGTTAATGCCATTTTTGAGCCTGCCTGTGAGTATTAGTTTGCCTTCTTCCATGACGGGTTTGAACTCAAATTTTTCTCCGCCTTTGAGGTTGAACATTCTTACGAATTTTCTGGGTATCCGAAGTGAGAATTGTGTTTTGTCATTGATGACAGTTGCTTCTTTTGGTTCAAGGTCTTTGGTTTCGCTTAAAAATTCCTTCAATTCTTGTATTTCGGACTTATCTTTTTCCATAATAAATGAGTAATAAGTCCTACTTATATTTAAATATTGCTGTTGTTCACTATATAGTATCAATTAATAGTCCGAAAAATAGTAACATTTATATAGTTCAGCGTATTACTAATTATTAGTCCGATAAATTATGAAGGTGAGAAAAAATGCAACAAGAACAAATCCAAGCAAGAAAAGAACGAGGCAGGCAAATAGCCCAGACTTCAAGAATCAGGCAGAACGAAAGAGGGTGGTGGAAAGTCCCAAGCCAAAGCGGTAGAGGACATTATGTAGTAATCAACAACGGCAACGAAACCACCTGCACCTGTCCAGACTGCGAAACAAGACGATGCAAATGCAAACACATCTGGGCAGTAGAATACATAGTCATGGGAGAAACCGACAATCAAGGAAATGTAAGAATAACAGCAATCAGAAAAACCTACAAGCAAGATTGGAGCAACTACGACAAAGCAACCACAAATCAAAAACTGCTATTTATGAAGTTATTAGGCGACATCACAAGCCAGATACCACAGCCAGAATACAAATTTGGCAGACCAACCCTACCAATCAGCGACATGATATACAACAGCGTAATGAAGGTTTACACAACCTACTCATTAAGGCGGTTTATGAGTGATATGACAATAGCAAAAGAGAAAGGATACATCAGCACCAAGCCGTGCTACGCTTCTGTGGGACATTTCTTGCAAAGAAAAGACATAACGCCAATACTCGCCAAGATGGTAACAATGACAAGCCTGCCTTTAAGAACAGTAGAGCAAGACTTCTCAATAGACAGCACAGGCTTCGGCACATCAGTATTCCAGCGATGGTTTAACTTCAGGCACGGCAGAGAAATAAGCAGTAGGCGATGGGTAAAATGCCACTTTATGAACGGAGTAAAAACCAACATCATAACAGGTGTGAAAGTAACCACAGAGTTTGACAATGACTGCCCACAACTACCTGAAATGGTGCAGGCAACAGCACAAAACTTTGACATGAGGGAAGTATCAGCAGATAAGGCTTATTTAAGCAGGGATAACATGGACATTGTGGCAGAGCAAGGAGCAACACCATTCATTCCATTTAAGAGCAACAGCAAGGCAAGAAACAACGGAGCAGTATGGAAGCGTATGTATTACTATTTCATGCTGAACAACGAGGACTATTTGGAGCATTACCACAAGAGAAGCAACGCTGAAAGCACAGTCCAGATGATAAAAAGCAAGTTTGGAGATAGTGTAAAAAGCAAGGATTGGCAGGCACAGGTCAATGAAGTGCTATGCAAGATAATCTGCCATAATATCTGTGTAGTGATTCAGGAAATGCACGAACTCGGTATAAAACCGCTATTCTGTGTAGAAAGTCAAGCATCTGTGTAAAAAGTCAGGGCTTTTCCCTACTTTCTACACAAAGCCAGATAAAGCGAAAGATTTAAATATAACCACTTTTTTCTATTTATAAACTTTATTGTAAATAAAGGGGTGGAGTAATTATAAGGGTGATAGAAAATGCCTCAGATGGTTAAAAAGTGTCCTGAATGCGGAGGTATAAATCTTTCCTGGAACAAGGAGAAGGGAGAGATCACCTGTAAGGATTGCGGTCTAGTCATAGAAGATAAGATGGTGGATTTCACGCAGGAATGGCGTGAGTTTGACTCTAATGAAGGTGAATCCAGAAGAAGAACCGGCGCACCTATGACTTATACCCAGTTTGACCAGGGCCTTGGCACTGAGATAGGACAAAGGTCAGATCTATTCAGATTAGAAGGAAAAAGCCGAGATAAGTTCTTTAGGCTCAGAAAATGGCAATATAGGATTTCTACAGCCATAGAGAGGAATTTAAAGCTTGCTTTGGCAGAACTAAAAAGAGTATCTTCCTACCTCAAGCTCCCAAAATCAGTTGAAGAAGAAGCAGCAAGGATATACACCTTAGCTGTCCAGCGAGGGCTTGTCAGAGGAAGAAGCATGGAATCTGTAGTTGCAGGCGCACTATACGCAGCATGCAGAAGACATGATGTGCCTAGGACTTTAGATGAGCTGTCTGAAGCTTCGGGCATAGAAAAGAAAGAGATAGGCAGGACCTATAGATTTGTGACCAGGGAGCTAGGGATCACTATCCTGCCCAGCAACCCTGCCGACTATGTGGCAAGATTTGCGTCCGCTCTGAAGCTTTCGGCTGAGACCCAGAGCAAGAGCATAGAGATATTGGAAAAAGCCCAGAAGAAAGAGCTGACATCCGGAAGAGGACCTACCGGAATAGCAGCTGCAGCCTTGTATGTCTCTGCGCTGATCCATGGAGAAAAAAGAACACAACGTGAGGTTGCGGATGTTGCTGGTGTGACAGAGGTTACTATAAGGAACCGCTACAAAGAGCTTCTTGACAAGCTGAAGCTTGAGAAAGACATAAAAAAAGTCAAGAAGAAGAAAAAGTGAACAGCTTTTTCCTGAAATCAGTAATTTTATTCCCTTTTATGATGATTCCCTCTTTCTTAAGCAATATTTTTTTCTCGGGGCTGGATTTATGCCCTTTGTAGCCTCCGACAGTTCCATCACTCCTAACAACCCTGTGGCAGGGTACCTTAGAAAATGGATTAGTTCTTAAGGCGTTTCCCACAGCCCTGTAGGCCTTTGTGTTGAGCGCCCGGGCAATCTCCTTATAGGTGGAAACCTTTCCTTTAGGGATCCTGCTGCATCTTTCCCAGACCTTTTGTTGAAATGTCATCTTATCAGGCCCACAAGCTTGTCAAGATTTTCCTTGCTCATATTTTCCTTGTATCTTTTTGCTGCGGCTATTATCTTATCCTTGCTCAGCCTGAAGCCTTTTTGGCCCAGCAGCGACATTATAAAATCAGATATGATATAACTGCTGAACTGGCTGACATTCTTAGGATATTCTGTATAGTGGCATCTTTCAAAATCTATCAATACAGGCTTTCTCGATCTCCTGTCTACTATGATATGCTTATATGGGTGATGCATCTCTTCCTTGTTTATCCTCAGCTTATCCATCCTGTAGCACTGCAAAAAGACAGATTTGATAGCCTGCTTCACCATCTTCTTGCTCCCTGCGTGTTCAAGAAAAAGAGGAAAGAATTCACCGTCTATGAATTCATATACAAAATAGTCATCTTTCCTGCTGTAGAAGTATAGCTCAGGGCCTATTTTTTTTTCATTCAAAATCTTGAGGAAGCTAGCTTCATTCTCCATCCTGCCAAGGGCCTCGCTTTTGGGATTCTTTATCTTTATCGCTACTTTCTTATCCTTGTAGATTCCTGTGAATAGCAGGCCCCTATGGCCTTTAGCAAAATATTCTATATGCTTGACATTCTTAATCTTCATTTTCTAACAGATATAAGTAGATATCTTCAAAAGATATATGCTGATGGTCTATCTGCCTGAAGCTAAAACCTTTCTTCCTGAAATAGTTCTCCAGAGTCAACTTGCTAGTCAGTGATGAGAATACCAACAAAATTTTGGTCTTTGGCTTAAGATAACGGCCTGCCTGGTTCAGGAACCTGCATATCAGCTCATGGCCTTTCTTGCCTCCGTCCAAAGCCTTGTCTGGCAGATTAGGATCATCAGGAAGGTATGGCGGATTGAAGATCATAGTGTCAAACTTCAGGCCTTCGTATCTTTTGTCGCCCCTGAAAACCTGGAAAAGGTTTGAGCGAAGAAAGACGATCTTCTTATGGCTTATCATAGATCTGCAGTCAGATATCGCCTGGGGGTCTATATCCAGAGCATATACCCTGACAACTTTTTTTAATCTTGCTGCCTCCAGAGCAAGCAGCCCTGTGCCTGTGCCCATGTCCAGTACAATGCCTTTTGCGTATCTGCGAATGTGCTTCAGGATCAGATATGAATCCTCATTTGGCTGGTACATAAGGTATCCTGGTGTATTTTTTGCATTCCCTGCAGAAGATGACAACTTTTTTGCCATGGGTCCTTATTCGGGCGTTTACACCGGGTTTCAGATAAGAATAGCAGTGGCTGCAAAATTTTCTTTTCAGCTTCCCCAGCCTCAGCTTATGTTTCATGGCGATCCTTCTGGCTTTTCTAATATGATTATTGGCTTCTTCTTTGCTGTCACTGAACAGCTGTTCTGCCAGCCTGAAATGCGCTGATATCCTTTTTTTGGCTGCTTTTTTATTCTTAGCCATATTGCAGCTAAAATAACCCGGCTTATATTAATTTTTTGGCCAGATAGAAAAGATGGGACTTACAGCTGCAGTCAGAGCAGCCAAACCCTTTGACAGGCTCATAGGTTTTGGCTAGCTTCCGGGCCTCTGCACATTCGACCCTTTTGTCTGTCTTTATCTTCCTGACCCTAATAATTTCAGCAAACTGCAGAAGATAGTCTATATGCCAGTGGATTTTCTTATCTGATGACTTATGCCTGGAAACCCTCTTGTCCAGGTTATTCAGCGCAGAACCGACATAGCAATAATGTCCTTTTTTAAAAGAGATAATTCCCAGCTTGCCTATCCTTATCTTTCGGTTCCTGTTGAGGAAAATGAATAAAAGGTAGCCACCTTTGTTCATTTCTTTTTAATTGCCTTGTTCAGGTCCTCGACCAGTTTCCCAGAATCTATACCATGTGCGATACAACCCTGCTCGATATTCTCAAAATGAGCGATAGCGCATCCCATGCAATGGAGGCCATGCTTCTGAAATACCCCAAATGTCTCTGGATGGTCCTGGACCACCTTGCCTATGGGCATGTCCTTTGTTATCTTCGCCATCTAGCCCATCTCCGTAACCTTTATGCACTGCACCGGACAGTTGTCTGCAGCCTCCTGGTTGCACCCAAGGTCTTCAACCTCTTCTTTTTTCGCACTGGCCTTATTATTGTCGCCTAGCTCAAAATTATCGCAGCTTGTGCAGGCACCGCAGCCGATGCATGCATCCTGATCAACCTCAATCTTGAATTTGCCCATATTATCACCGCTTTAAAGTTTTCTTTAATCATATTTAAAATTTGCCTTTAATCGAGAATGTCTATTTCTTTCTTTGGCTGACTTATAAGCCTGAAACCTATCCCTACCTCCTTAAGAAGATTCTTTGCAGACTCATCAGGGTATCGGCCATATGTTACGTATTCGGTTATCTTGGCGTTGGCCAGCATCTTGGCGCACAGTATGCATGGCGGATGTGTGCAGTAGATGGCGGCTCCTTCGATGTTTATGCCATGCAGGGCTGCCTGGATTATGGCATTCTGCTCTGCATGTATTGCCCTACATACCTCATGCCTTTCACCTGAGGGGATGTTGTTCTCATCACGAAGACAGCCAAGCTCCAGGCAATCCTTGACTCCAGCTGCCGCCCCATTGTAGCCTGTTGTCAGGATCTGCCTGTCTTTGACTATGACGGCTCCGACATGATGGCGACGGCATGTAGACCTTTCTGCCACGAGCATCGCTATCTTCATGAAATACTGGTCCCAGCTAGGTCTTTCTATCTTCATTTTTGGTGCAGCTCAACAAACCTCTGGATGCTCCGCTCATCTGTTTTTGCAATCTCATCAGGAAAACAGCATGCAGGAAGCTGGTCAAGCTGAAGATGGTATCGTATGCATTCACAGCATATCCCATGATGAGAGCATTCTGTGTGCTCGCAGGGACAGTCCTGAGAATTTTGCCCTTTTTTACATTCCATATCCAGAATGAAAAAGGCGTTGTTTATATTATTTTTGATTTACATATCCTGGATTTATCTGAACAAAATAGCTTTGCACTGCCGGATGGAATCTCATATCCTGCACCTTATCGAGCCTAGTCCCAAGCTGCCAGATAGCCTTTTGGCGTATGTAATGGACCCTATGCTCTACGCTGTGGAATAAAAAATGGTCATCAAATTCCCTGATATCATCCAGTAAGAATTCATCATCGAAGCAGGGCTGCTGCCCCTGTTTTTTTGGGGTAAACTCAGGAACCTTTCCTTCATGGCAGAGCCTCAGGTAGTTGAGAGCTGCATCATATATGTCTGTCCGGACGTGGCGAAAATACTCCCAGACAACCTCATCCATCTGCCCGTGGGTAATCCAGAATCGCCTGTCTTTTGAGGCTGCATTAACAGGAAAGATGTTCTGATAATTCAGCAGGACAGAAACAACAAAACTTGGGTCAATGTCCCTGAACTTTATCGGCATCCTTCTGGGTATGTGGGTAAAACATTCTATGCCTTGATATACGCTGTCATCCACATCTGGGTGATGGACCGGTTCCCTCAGAGATGCCTCAAGCTCATCATAGTCTATAGTTCGCATATCTGTTTGCTACTAAGAAGTAACATAAAAGTCTTTCTATTTTCTAACCTCTACATCAGCTATATATTCAGCCAGAATTCCTCTGAAATTTTCAAGTTCCTGGCTGGAAAAAGGCTTTATCTTCTCAAAAGAGCTGTCCAAGCAGATTTTATTTCTAAAATTCTGGATAGAGAGCTTCTTAGCCCCTTTAAGCAGATACCCGACTTTTTGAATACTATCGCTGTCATGCAATCCTGGCACAACTGTAATCCTGAACTCATAATCAACCTTATCCTGCATCAGAAGCCCGATGCTTTTTTTTATCTTGCCTGTATTGACTTGTCTGCCTGATGCCTGACTGTATCTTTCTATTGAGTTCTTGATATCCATGGCGACAAAGTCGACCCTATCCAGAAGCCTGTCAAGCATCTCAGGATTTGTGCCGTTGGTGTCGAGCTTCACCTTATAGCCGAGCTTTTTTATTTCTTCTATGAAAACAGGAAGATCATCGTTGATGGTAGGCTCTCCACCTGTTATCGCTACAGCATCCAGCCATCTTTTTCTTCTTTTGAGGAAGTCATAGAACTCCTGCCTTGAGAAGCTATCTCCCCTGCCCTGCACAAGATCGGGATTCTGGCAAAATGGGCACTGAAGGTTGCAGCCAGATAAAAAGACCACACAGCTTGTATAAGGCGGAAAATCAATAAGAGAGGCTTTCTGAAGCCCTTTTATCTGCAGGCTCATTTCCCCAGGATGACCTTTGCCTGCTCTTCATCATGTGCAATTGAGACAACATCCTTCTTTTCATCAAAGAATAGGATCGTTGGTATGGGCAGGCTGCCATCTTCATTTCTCTTGATCTGGCCCTTCAGATCCTTATAATAGCCCCTGAATTCCTTGACTCCCTGCTTCTCAGATAGGTCCACTATAACTCCGCTCATCCCCTGCCTGGTAAGATAGTCTTTTGCTGCCTCGCATTTTTCACAGCTTGGCAGGGTAAATATCTTATAAGAGTTTATCATGGCTGTTACGGATTCAGGTATGACCTGCTGTTCCTGGACATCATCCTTTTGGATCACCTGCAGCTTGAACGTCCCCGAAAGGCCTGCTGACTCTGTGTATTCCAGGCGTTCCTTGAACTCTTCTTTCTTGCCCTTGTTCCATTGCTTTATCGGCCTGTAGTAGCCAACGATCCTTGAGTACACCTCTGTCTCTAGGCCGCAGTCCGGACAGTTATAGACCTCCCCTTTCAGGTAGCCATGCTCTGGGCAGATGCTAAAGGTGGGGGTCATAGAGAAGTATGGAAGCCTTGTGTTCTGCGCGATCTTCCTAACCAGCTTTTTGCATGCTTCACCCGAGCTTATCTTCTCGCCTATGAATGTATGGAACATTGTACCTCCTGTGTAGAGAGGCTGTATCCTGTTCTGGTGCTCTATTGCCTCGATCATATCTTCTGTCTTGTCCACGGGCAGCTGGCTTGAGTTCGTAAGGTACGGCTCCTCTTTGCCTGCTGTTATGATTTCTGGATGGTGTTTCTTGTCAAGCCTTGCGAGCCTGTAAGAAGTGGACTCAGCTGGCGTGGCTTCAAGATTATACAGGTTGCCTGTCTCCTGCTGGAACTCAACAAGCTTGTCCCTCATAAATTTAAGCGTGTCTATTGCAAACCCCGTGCCCTCCTCTGTGCTTATATCCGTCCCTAAGAAATTAAGGCAGCACTCGTTCATCCCGCATAGGCCTATGGTAGAGAAATGGTTCTTGAAGGTGCCAAGATATATCTTTGTAAAAGGCATTAGCCCGTTCTTAAGGTTCCTCTCAACCATCTCCCGCTTTATCTCCAATGATTCCTTCGCTAAGGTCATATAGTAGGCAAGCTTTTCTAGAAATTCATCCTTTGTCTTCGCCTCGTAACCCAGCCTGTTCATGTTTATCGTGACCACTCCCACAGAGCCTGTTGCATCTCCCGGCCCCCACATGCCGCCTGGCCTTTGTATGAGCTGGTTCTGGTCAAGATTCAGCCTGCAGCACATGGCCCTTATGCTCCTTGGGTCCAGATTAGACCCCATGTAGTTCTGGAAATAAGGCAGACCGTATTTTGCAGTTACGTCAAACAGGATCCTGGCATTGTCCGAATCCCAGTTGAAGTCCTTTGTAAGGTTGTAGGTTGGAATCGGAAAAGTAAAGATGCGGCCTTTTGCATCTCCCTCAAGCATGACCTCGAGGAAAGCCTTGTTTATCATGTCCATCTCTTTCTGGCAGTCTGCATATGTGAAATCCTGCTTCTTTCCGCCGACTATAGCCTTTTCTTTCTTCATGTCCTCCGGAACCACCCAATCGAATGTGAGGTTGCTGAACGGATACTGGGAGCCCCATCTGGAGGGAATGTTCAGGGAAAACACAAGCTGCTGTATGCACTGTTTTGCCTCCTTGTAGCTGAGATTATCTTTCTTTACAAAAGGAGCCAGAAGCGTGTCAACACTGGAGAATGCCTGGGCGCCTGCAAATTCCATCTGAAGGCAGCCTATATAATTGACCATCTGGTGTATGACTGTATTGAGGTGCTTGGCCGGCCTGCAGTCCACCTTGTTAGGAACGCCGCCAAATCCCATCGTCAGGAGCTTTTTTAACGACCAGCCTGCGCAGTAGCCGATAACAGCGTTGCTGAGGTCGTGTATATGGAAATAACCATTGACATGGGCTTCCTTTATCTCCGGTGTATATATCTCGCTGAGCGCGTAGTTACCTATAACCTTGCCGGCAGCATACAGAAGAAGGCCTGAGAAGCTATAGTCTTCGTTGCTGTTCTCCCTCACCTTCCAGTCTTCCTGGTGGATATACGACTTGATGGTCTTTCCGACATCAACGAGCATGTCTTTTGTCTCTCTCAGCTTTGCATGCTGCTGCCTGTAGAGGATGTAGTTTTTTGCTGTCTTCGCATGCCCGCTTTTAATGAGGACCTTTTCAACAACATCCTGCACCTCTTCTACTGTTGGGACCTCCTTTCCGCTGAAGTTGTACTCCAGGATGGTTATCACCTTGCTTGTCAGCTCATCAGCAGTTGACTTTTCTGCCTTTCTTCCTTCTGACTGGGCTGTGGCCTGAGCTGCCTTATAGATAGCATTGGTTATCTTTTCAGGAGCAAACTCCACTATCCTTCCATCCCTTTTCCTTATCTTCAAAATCTTGAACGGCTTAGCCATATCAAACACCTCTTTTATGCAGCTTTTTCAGCTCTTTCTCAAATGATCTCAGATCTGTAAATTCCTTGTAAACAGACGCAAACCTTACATAAGCGACCTTATCCAGCTTCTTGAGCTTGTCCATCACCTTTTCACCTATGATGCTGCTGGGGATCTCGGTCTTTTCCTCTTTTCTGAGCTCAGACTCTATCTCATCAACAAGCTTTTCTATCTTCTCTATCTTGATCGGCCTTTTTTCACATGCCTTGATTATCCCTTTGAGCAGCTTGTTTCTGTCAAACGTCTCAATGGCACTGTTCTTCTTCACTACCCTTAGATCCAGCATCTCCACCCTTTCGTATGTTGTGAAGCGTTTCTCGCATTTTTCGCATTCCCTCCTTCTCCTCGTCACATCTGAATAGGCTGTCTCTCTTGTATCTATAACCTTTGTTCCGTCATGGTCGCAGTAAGGGCACCTCATTTTATAAATTTGTATTGAAAATTTTTAAAAAGCTGATTTTTATGGCAAAAAACACAACATATTGTGCTATTGCTGTGTTATTAGCACTAAATATTGTAAAACAACTTATATATAAATGTTTTGTTAAATATTTAAAAAATCTACCATATATTGTATGTATGAAGAAAATCTCTACTAAATAGCGACGGACATAAAAGAATGATTGGGAATAGAAAAGATTTAAATAATAGCCTGGATTGCTTATTCCCTAAAATGGCATTTGACCCAAATCTGGACAAGACGCTTTTTACAGAAACCAAGGAGTTCGAGACAACAAGGATAACCGTGGCAGTGCACCAGTACAATGAAGGAGAGAAGAAGCTGCAGATATCAAGGGAGAACAGGACCCAGGATGGTGACTGGAGGTTTTCCAAGCTTGGGAGGCTGTTCAAGGATGAGACAGAAGCAATAGTCCCGATGATCCAGACGGCTCTGGAAAAGATGTAGTAAAGTTTATATATCATTCTT
>CAZDZV010000014.1:5193-34635 GCA_964510025.1 uncultured Methanosarcinales archaeon | reverse complement strand
TTGATTTCAACACATACGACTTCCAGATAATCCTGCCGCAGTCAGCTTTGCCAGGAGAGCAGCCACCTGTTGCATTTTACTTCTATGTAGAACTGGTATAGAGTCTACTATATTTTATTGATAATACTTTTATTATTATTATTATTATTATTATTTATATTATTCTTATTATTAGTATTACTAATATTATTAATAATATTTTATAGCTATTAAATATATGAGTATACATTTTTGTAGCATTAGTATGATAAATCCTATACGTATTACCAAAAAAAGCAAAAGATTTATATATTTGTTATCTGATTAGTAAGATAAATGGCATTTAGTTTATTAGTGGGAAAGGTAACACAATTAAGATTTATAAGAAAATTATGACAGATGAGATTATTATCATTAGTATAACGGGTATTACAAAATGAAGAAGGGTTCAGGGACAAAGGTAAGAATTTCTATCACTTTAGACGAAGAATTAGTCCAGAAGATAAATAAGATATGCGAAGAAAATCTGATGAAGGTCTCTAATTATATCGAGAAGCTAATCAAGCTTGGGCTGAAACATGAGAAATAAGAACCTAGACCAAATCTGCATCTTCATATTAATATCTATACTGGCAGCTTCAGCTGTATTTGCTGTATTCCCTTCTGCACCCACAGCAATAGAGGTTGTGCAGAACATGACCAATGATTATCCAAACGGAACCCAGCAAAACGGGACAAGAGGATATATCTATGAGCTGAATATTACTGAATCCCAGCCAACCATGAAGTGGGTGGGCTATGTAGGGCATGTCTATGGTGAATTTGCATTGCAGGACGCAAACGGCTACGCACTATATGATTGGGAGCTAGTAACAACAACCGGCGAGCTGTACGCAACAAAAGAAGGCTATGATGCTGCAGGACCAAACGAGCTGACAAATCCTTATGCAGGAGGCATACCAATCTGGGCAAACCTAAGCTGCGCAAACAGCAGCATGATATCAGAAGAGAATACCAATTTCAACCATACTGCCTCTGATGAGGACTCATTATACAATACCTTTACGACCACCGGATTCAGCAATCCAGGATTCTATGTCGGTGATAATCCTATCCAGGACAATGATTCCATATCATCTCCAGCAGAAAGTGAATGCTATGGAACCTACCTTAACTACAACAACACAGAGTCAGACCCGCCGCATGCAGACGGAAACTGGACCCAGGTGGTTCTCACGGACGGAACGTTCCAGGCAGCAGGAGAAGGAGGAGACGGCGCAGAGAAAGACTATGATATCGTATATGCTTCACTTATGAGGAACGAGTCCTGGGGCTTTGATTTCAACACATACGACTTCCAGATAATCCTGCCGCAGTCAGCTTTGCCAGGCTCACAACCTCCAGTTGCATTTTACTTTTACATAGAGTTGGTATAATCGCTTTTCTAAAAATGTAGGTTGTTAAAGTGAGCGCTAAGCCAGTGAGATTCGGAACTTTTTCTGGAGTGTTCATTCCCTCTGCGCTGGCTATCTTCGGGGCTGTCATGTACTATATTGCTCCTAAGGTAGTGGGGGGATTGGGGCTTTTCAGGACAGTACTTGTTGTGCTGATCGCACATTCCATAACTATAGCAACAGCTTTTTCGATATCTTCGATCGCCAGCAATATAGATGTGAAAGGAGGGGGCCTTTATTATCTTATCTCACGGAGTCTAGGCCGAGAATTAGGGGGGAGCATAGGCATACAGCTGTTTCTGGCACAGACAGTAGCTTCAAGTTTTTATGCCATGGCATTTGCCAGGGCTGTCGCATCTATTTTAGCTGCGCTTAATGTTTTTATGTCAGAAATGAACCTGGCGCTCGTGTCTATAGCAATCTTCGGCATCCTTGTATTCAGGGGGGCAAGCTTTGTCATCAAGATCCAATATTTCATATTTACCATGATCCTCCTTTCATTGGCCTCTATATTTTTGGGAGCCAATCCTACGGTTGCCCCACTAAGTGCACCTCTGATATTGCCTTTCTGGGTGGGGTTTGCGATGTTTTTTCCTGCAGTCACAGGAATCGATGCAGGTGTAGGCATGAGCGGCGACCTGAAGAACCCAAGGAGAAGCCTTGTCGTAGGCACTTTTTCTGCAATAATCTTCACGATGATGGTGTACCTGGCTTTAGCGACAAAATTATCCTTTGCAGCAAATGCTGCAGACCTAGTAAGCAACCCATATATCATCCATGACATAGCCTTATTTCCTCAGCTGGTCATCCTGGGGGTTCTGCTTGCAACATCATCATCAGCCTTAAGCTGTTTTATGACAGCTCCGAGATCATTGAGGGCGATGGTCCAAGATAAGCTGTTTTCCAATAAGCTGTCGTTCCTGGGCAAAAGCATAGGCGAGAGCAATGAACCAAGAGCAGCCTTGCTATTGAGCCTTTCAATAGCAACCGGCATCATTTTCTTGGGGCAGCTTGAGACTGTGGCACAGGTGGTTGCTATCCTGTTCCTGAATGTGTATGGCTGGATAAACGGCGCTGCGTTTTTTGAAAAGGTGTCAAAAAATCCCAGCTTCAGGCCGTCTTTTTCAAGTTTTCCGATAATACACCTGTATGGTATGTTGGCGTGCTATACTGTCATGTACCTATTCAACCCAACAGTCATGCTAGTAGGTATAGGTGCGCAGGTTTTGCTTTTCTATGTTCTCCTCAAGACCAAAGGCAGCGCTAAAAGCGAGAGCGTATGGGATGGCGTGAGGTTTCAGATCCTGAAGAAGGCCCTCAGCAAGATAGGTTATACAGGCAGGTCGAGGAAGAGCTGGAGGCCAACCATAGTGGCTTTTTCTGCCAATAAGGACAACAAGAACGTAATCTTCAACATTCTTGACTGGATAAACGCAAAAGCCAGCATCACAAAGCTGTATTTTTTGGTATCTGGGAAAATTAACCGGCAGAAAAAGAGGGGTGAGAAGCTGGAGAAGCAGATGAAGGAATTTGTTCAGGATTCAGGAATCGACCTTTATCCAGAGGTTATAATCAGCGATGATTTCTCAACCAGCATTAGGACCATCCTTCAGAGCGAGAAACTTGGAGATATATCGTTCAATACCATATTTATCGACCTGGACGAGAGATTCAAGCTTTCAAGGCTGCTCGAAGATGCTGCCACTATCAACAAGAACATCATAATACTTAGAAATAACCTAGGCTTCAGCGATTTCAAGAAAGTGGACGTATGGTGGAGCACCCCAGCGAACGGAAACCTCATGATGCTCCTCGCTTACCTTATAACCAATTCAGACCAATGGAAAAATGCCGTGATAAGGCTGCTGAATGTTGTAAGAAAGAAAGGAGAGATGGATAAGGAGAAATCCAGACTTGAACATGTTGTAAAACAGTCAAGGATCGAGAATATAGACGTGAGGGTGATACTGGATAAGCGCAGAAGCATGAGGCGGATCATATCTGAAAATTCAGGAGAATCTGATCTTGTCATAATGGGGCTGCCAGGGCTTAGGGAAAAACAAGTGAAGCTGAATAGGATCAAGGCATATACTGATGACCTGAAGATAAGCCTGATTGTCTCTGCAGATGAACAGATCGATTTCAAGGTGAACTAAGGTGAACTGGAAGCAATATTTTGACCTTCGAGATAATCTGAAGCAGAATTTTCGCAAATATCTCATAATTGTCATTGTTATAAATCTTTTTTTGCTTAGAAAGGTAATCATAGCAGGACCTGTGCTTTATTTCAGCGAAAAAAACATCAGCTGCCCTAATATCGTTCTCAATGAGACTATGGATTGGGATAATGTGACTATGAACCAGACAGGTGTTCCTAGCTCAGGCTGGTGGACTGACTGCGAACCTGAGAAAGAGCTTTCTATGAAACAGAATCTGGCCTTGTGGAGGTATAGGCTTTTCTATACACCTTTATTTATCTTATCTGACATCATAGCAGCGGCCATCTTAGCTCTTGTGCTTTATTTTTATGGTATCTATAAGCTAAGCAGGAAGAAACCTAAGAAGGATGATAGCGAAGCCACAAAGGAAGATAAGAAAGAAGAGAAGAAATGACTATTCTGATACATTAAGCTTGTCATAGACACCATGGCAGTGCTCGCATGGCTTCTTGTCCCATGCGCAGTTGTCGATGCAACAGCCAAGATGCACCACGCCTTTCTTATGGGCACATAATACCACTGAGTCCGGACTTTCCTTAAAGCTATTTCCGCATATCCTACAATGTGTTGGCATTTTGTAAAATATCAACTGTAATACTATTTAAAGCTTTCTAAAATCTCGATTAGTGTGTTTATTATATTACTAGTACTACTTATAATATTTAAACTATTTATAATATTTACAATATCCATAGTATCTATAATATTTGTATTATTTATACTATTAGTATTACTATTGGCTATGTGGTCTTGCTTTTCAGCTTATGACAAACCTAGATAATACTAATAATATAAAGAATATTTATAATATTTATATTATTAATAATAATATTATTATTAGTACTATAAATACTATTTGGGTTGTGTGCTTGTTATACCCTGATTATACATTATAATAATACTGATAATATTAAAAATATTAATAATTTTAATAATATTCATCTTATTAAAAATATTAGTAATACTAATAATATCTAAATTTATTTATTATCTTGTAAGTCTATTTACATAATAATAATTTAATACTTACATAATGGGTAAATAATTGTTTAAATATTTACATAATAATAAATTAGGATTTATTAAGTATACAAATAAGTATATTAGTATAAAAAAATAAAAACATTTATATACAAGTTCTTTACATAATACTAACAATTTACTTACATATGAGGAAAGAATTGAAGGTGGCCAGAGAAAATAATATCATGGATCTTGACAATTCTCAAATCTTAGACATATTAATAAATCACCTTAAAGAAGAGCATAATTTCAGCAATAGTGACATCAACAGACTGATCGGCAAACCTGGAGCAACCATACCTGTCTCGATTTTTAGCGATAGGCTGAGCTCTCTTGAGGCAATTGTAAAATATCTTTTTGAAGAGCATCATCTCACGAACAGGCAGATAGCAGACCTGCTAAATCGTAACATCAGGACAATATGGGCCACATATAGGAATGCCGTTAAAAAACTACCCAAGCCCTTTACGCTAACAAAAACAAGGTTCAAGATACCTGCTTCACTACTAAAAAACCGCACCTTCTCTACGCTTGAAGCTATTGTCATGTACCTCAAAGAAAATTACAATCTGAATTTTCATGAGATTGCCCTTCTGCTTAAGAGGGATGACAGCACCATCTGGACTGTCTATCATAGGGCATTGAAAAAACAAAATGGTTAGATACAAGAGAATATATCGAAAGAGGAAGAGATTGCTGGATAATAAAATACTGTTCAGCGTATTTGTGCTCCTGATATTGATGGGGTCTATCCTTGGCTTGTTCTTTGCTAAAGATTTTATCGGATATCTGGGATATCAGCTGAACGCAACAGCAGGGACCATCACCCAGATAATAATCCGGCCCAGGGAAACGACCTCCTACTGGGCAGGTGTAGCAGGATTATTCTCCCTGGAGCTTAACGAGGAACTGGATCCTTTTTGGTTTAACCTAAGCGTGACAGAAGTAAACAACAGTGACCTTGAATTTGACTGTTTTGGGCAGACAGGCAATGATATCTATTTTTCAGAGACATGGTATACTAATCTCTCGTTTCCGTACTCAGCAGTCACAGTCGAAGAGCTTGAGAATTTCGTAGGAAGCGATCCGCTCGAAGAAGATTCTCCGACAAATACATTCACTGGAAATATCACTGTTAATCTGGGCGGGGTGAACATCACTACAATTGGCACGCACACCAAGCAGCTTGGAAAGGATAATGGAACGGATTTTGACTTATTCGTAATAAAGGACAATAATGATGTTTTTTTATTCGGGACCCATGTTAATACACTTGCCATAGGGTATGATGGGGACCTATACAATTATCAGATCATGCTGCCAGTGCCTGTAAACAGATCCTACATTAGGTATTATGCGTATGGTGATCCAATCTCAGATCCTTTCGGCAACTGCTCAAACATACAGCAGGTTGTGCTTGACGGTTATGTATTTGACAACATAACAGGATTGCCTATCGAAGGGGTCAATATCACAGTCGGCACGAACTGGCAGGCAAACTCTTCTGCGACAGGTTATTACAGCATGATAGCGAGAGAAGGAGACCATCATTTTGAAGCAAGGATGACAGGCTATCTGACATATACCGACCAGATAACCCTTGACCTGGACAATCCGCTGCAGTATAATTTTACCATGATACCAAATTACGGTCTGGGTGAACCGAGCGGCATAGGTTTCGTTAACGGAACTGTAAGAGATGCTGACACAGGGCTTCCTATTGAGAATGCCACTGTTTCTGTGGGCGATAATCATACATATACCGATGAGAACGGAACATACAGCTTGGTTGCGTTCGAAGGAAACAAGACAATAACAGCTTTTAAGTCACTGTATGAGCCCCATGTAGATAGGATAACAGTGCCCTTGCTCGCATGGATCACATATGACATTAACCTGAGCCTCATAAGCAACCTTCAGGGTGAAGAGAGCATCGTAAATGGCTATGTGCTGGATACAGGCAACAGCCCGATCGTGAATGCTACCGTATATCTGGGCGGAACAACATACAATGCCACTTCAAATGAAAACGGAAGCTATAACATAACAGCACCTATAGGCAACTATTTCATCGTTGCAACCAGAAACGGCTATGAAAGGTACCTGAACAATGTTACTTTGATAGCAAACCAGACAACTGAGCATAACATAACCATGACATCAGTAGCGGAGGCTAGCTGTTCTGTCACCATAACCAGAAATATTACAGCAGATATCGTGGAGACGTTTAATATCAGTGAATGCGTGTCAACAACAGTCGATGTCCTGCTGAACATAAGCCAGAATGACAGCAAGCTGACAGGAGCGCTCTATACTGCAAAGCCTTCCTCTGTTGCTTTGCCAGGATTCCTAAACCTGGGAAAATACTATGAGTTCTCCACAAATATAAACATATCAGCGCTTCAAAACGCAACATATACGATAAGCTACAATGAATCTGACATTGCAGGTCAGTTCAATGAGTCCTATCTCACTGCCTACTACTATAATTCAACAGACGACGCATGGATAGAGCTGAACATAAGCGACCTGGACATCGAAAATGATACTATCAGTTTTATCCCGCTGAAGCAGCCCTTCTCCTTTTTCGTATTAGGGGTACGCAGCGCCATCATATATGGAAACATAACAAGCGGAGATGCTGTCCTGGCTAACGTATCTATCTACACCCACGGGGAAATAACCACGTCAGATGCAAATGGAAGCTATTCGGTGATTGTGGCAGCTGGAAGCCACTATCTGATAGCTGTTATGGAAGGCTATAATACATATGTTGAAGCCTATAACATAACTGACGGAGAAAGGCTCAAGCATAATATTGATATGGGGAGCTACAGGCCTCCTGAAGAAGGGCCTGGTCTAGGGCCTGGTCTAGGGCCTGGTCTAGGGCCAGGAAGCGGACCGACACCCCAGCAGGCAGATGTCGAGGAGAGGCCGACAGGCATGGACATATATACTTCGTTAGATGCTATCAAGAAGAAAGTACGGATGGGGTCTTTTGTTGAGGAATCCCTGACAATCTACAACTTCAAGCAGGTCTCATCTTACCTGGAATTTGAGGTTTCTGGAAGCGTAACACCTTATGTCAGCCTTAGTATGGATGATGCTGTCATCGCCAAAAACGCAAGCGCAAAGCTTGTTGTACGGCTGCTCGGCACAGGCGATCCAGGATTCTATTCAGGCATGCTCAAGATAAAAGGGGATATGCAGGCATTCATACCTATAGAGCTGCAGATCATAAAGGAGGGAAAGATCCCCCTCAAGTCCCTGATAATAAAGATAGATACATTGCAAAAATCAGCTTTTAGGGGCCATGATTTCAGATATAAGACCGACATAGTAAACCTGCTGACTGACACTGAATTTGATGTGCATCTTAACTTCACGCTCACAGACATGAACAAGAGCAAGATACTGTACTTGGGCGAGCAGACCACTGTGGTGCCAACATTCATCTCGCTGCTAAGAAACGCCCAGATACCCAAAGATATAGAGCTCGGAGACTATATATTGTCTGTGGATGCAGAATATTCAGGCTACGAGTCAAGCGCCCACACCTTGTTTGTAATCAAGGACCCTTTCTACAAGTACAACCTGTTCGGCATATTTCCTGTTTGGCTGCTTTCCACCATAATCGGGCTCTTCTCTACAGGATTCTTCATAGTGGTCATAATAAAAAAGCAAAAAGAGAAAAAGAAAAGATTCCATGCAACGGTAGACTACAAAGAGATGCCCCAGGAAGGAGAGAGGAGCCTTTTTGTCGGATACTTTGCAGAAACAAAGAAGAAATGCTTTTTGGACATGGACAGGCTGACTGTCCATAGCATTGTGGCAGGCTCGACAGGCGGCGGAAAGTCCATCTCTGCCCAGGACATTGTGGAAGAATGCCTTATTAAGGGCGTGGCTGTATGCGTATTTGACCCAACAGCCCAGTGGTCTGGCATGCTAAGGAAGCTTACAGACAAGAATTTCCTGAGCTTCTACACTAAATTCGGATTAAACCCAAAAAAGGATGCCAGGGCATTCCCTGGAAACATAAAGGCCATCAAAGACCATAGGGAGATTGTCGATATCTTCAAATACATGAAGCCCGGAGAGATCCAGGTCTTCACAACCAACACCCTGGACCCAAAGAACTATGATACCTTCGTCGCCAACATGATAAGGCAGATATTCCACTCAAAGCTTGAAGAGTTCAGGGGCCTAAAGTATATAGTGGCATTCGATGAGATCCACAGAATCCTGCCTAAGTTCGGCGGCTCCGGAGAGGGGTTCACCCAGATAGAAAGGGGCTGCAGGGAGTTCAGAAAGTGGGGGATAGGAATCTTGCTTATCTCCCAGGTCCTCTCAGATTTCGTAGGTGAGATCAAGGCGAACATCAACACCCTGGTGCAGATGAAGACAAGGGATGAGGGTGACCTGAACAGGATCAAGATGCAGTACGGCGAGGAATTTATCCAGGCCCTGGTAAAGGCTCCGGTCGGCTCAGGCATGGTCCAGAACTCATCATGGAACAGGGGCCAGCCTTTCTATGTCACATTCAGGCCGATCTTCCATTCAGTTGTAAGGCTGAAGGACGAGGAGCTTGATGAATACAACAAATACAATGCAATCGTGGAACAGCTCGAATACGAGTTTGAACAGCTTGAGGAGCTCAAGCAGGATGTCTTTGACCTCAAGCTGGAGCTTAAGCTGGCCAAGGACAAGATAAAGAGCGGAAACTTCAACATGGTCAAGATATACCTAGACGGGCTGACCCCAAGGATACAGAAGGTCTGGGACAAGGTGGGCAAGAAGCCCAAGAAGCTGCAGATAAAGTTGGTAAGCGAGGATGAGCTGAAGGCAGAGCTTGAGGCAGCCAAGAAAGCAAAGGAGAAGCTCAAGAAGGAGGAGGCAGCTTCCGGCGGCGGAGAAGCTGCCCCTAAAAAAGAGGAGCCGGAAGTCAAGATGGAGCCTGACCAGATAAAGGAGAACATGGACCAGATAAACAAGCTGTTCAAGGACATTGACGAGGCTATAGGCAACAAGGATTATTTCTCGGTCAACGACAGGATAATCGAGATACAGAGCGTGACTCTCCCTAAGAAGGAGAAGGAAGATGTAAACAAGAAGGTAGAAGAATACAAGAAAAAGGTTGAAGATGCAAAGAGCGGCAAAGCAGCCGGAGAAGCAAAATCAGAAGGAGCAAAGCCCGCAGCAGCAGCATCGGAGGTTAAGTCAAAATGATGCCCGGCAGACTAGCGAAGCTGGCCATGGCGTTGCTGCTCTTAACATCCATCTGCTATGCTGAGATAGCCAAGGAGAGCTACAAGATCTCAGCAGCCGAAGTAAATGAAAAGATACAGCCAGGGGACATAATGAAGCGGGAGATTACGTTCACCAATCTTAAGAGCAATGATCTTGAGATATATCTTGATATCATGGGTGATGTGGCAGAGCTCATCGAGCTTAGCGAGAGCATAGTGGTGATACCCGGAAATTCAGAGAGGGCAATAGAGTTGATAGTCTATGGGAAGGATGAGCCAAGGAGTTTCAATGGATCACTTGCTGTAACTGAGGGAATAAACGAGCTCATCCCGATAAGCATCATGATAGAGAGCCTGGAAGACTCCCCAGTGGGAACCCTGATGATAGAGCTTAAGCTTCTTCAGGACCTTGTGCCAAACGGAAGAAAGCTTAACTACAAGATTGACTTGTATAACCTGATGGCAGATAATGAGTTCAATATAACGCTCATCCATAAAATAAACAAGCTGGAAGAAGATAATGAAACTAGCGACGGCAACAACTGGTCAGCGTCTGAGACCATTTCTATGGTAAATTCGCATTCTTTGCTTAGGGAATTTGAGGTGCCTAACAGCTTCGACATGGGCGATTATGCATTGACTGTTGAGGCACATTATTCAGGCTATACAGCTGTTGTAAAGGGCCTTTTTATGGTAGAAAGGCCGTTGTATGCTAAAAAAGTGGGTGGCATCATGCCTGTATGGGCAATCGTGACTGTTTTTTCTTTCTGCACAGTCTCATATTTCATGTTTCTTTTCATAAAAAAGCAAAAAGAGAAAAAGAAAAGATTCCATGCAACGGTAGACTACAAAGAGATGCCCCAGGAAGGAGAGAGGAGCCTTTTTGTCGGATACTTTGCAGAAACAAAGAAGAAATGCTTTTTGGACATGGACAGGCTGACTGTCCATAGCATTGTGGCAGGCTCGACAGGCGGCGGAAAGTCCATCTCTGCCCAGGACATTGTGGAAGAATGCCTTATTAAGGGCGTGGCTGTATGCGTATTTGACCCAACAGCCCAGTGGTCTGGCATGCTAAGGAAGCTTACAGACAAGAATTTCCTGAGCTTCTACACTAAATTCGGATTAAACCCAAAAAAGGATGCCAGGGCATTCCCTGGAAACATAAAGGCCATCAAAGACCATAGGGAGATTGTCGATATCTTCAAATACATGAAGCCCGGAGAGATCCAGGTCTTCACAACCAACACCCTGGACCCAAAGAACTATGATACCTTCGTCGCCAACATGATAAGGCAGATATTCCACTCAAAGCTTGAAGAGTTCAGGGGCCTAAAGTATATAGTGGCATTCGATGAGATCCACAGAATCCTGCCTAAGTTCGGCGGCTCCGGAGAGGGGTTCACCCAGATAGAAAGGGGCTGCAGGGAGTTCAGAAAGTGGGGGATAGGAATCTTGCTTATCTCCCAGGTCCTCTCAGATTTCGTAGGTGAGATCAAGGCGAACATCAACACCCTGGTGCAGATGAAGACAAGGGATGAGGGTGACCTGAACAGGATCAAGATGCAGTACGGCGAGGAATTTATCCAGGCCCTGGTAAAGGCTCCGGTCGGCTCAGGCATGGTCCAGAACTCATCATGGAACAGGGGCCAGCCTTTCTATGTCACATTCAGGCCGATCTTCCATTCAGTTGTAAGGCTGAAGGACGAGGAGCTTGATGAATACAACAAATACAATGCAATCGTGGAACAGCTCGAATACGAGTTTGAACAGCTTGAGGAGCTCAAGCAGGATGTCTTTGACCTCAAGCTGGAGCTTAAGCTGGCCAAGGACAAGATAAAGAGCGGAAACTTCAACATGGTCAAGATATACCTAGACGGGCTGACCCCAAGGATACAGAAGGTCTGGGACAAGGTGGGCAAGAAGCCCAAGAAGCTGCAGATAAAGTTGGTAAGCGAGGATGAGCTGAAGGCAGAGCTTGAGGCAGCCAAGAAAGCAAAGGAGAAGCTCAAGAAGGAGGAGGCAGCTTCCGGCGGCGGAGAAGCTGCCCCTAAAAAAGAGGAGCCGGAAGTCAAGATGGAGCCTGACCAGATAAAGGAGAACATGGACCAGATAAACAAGCTGTTCAAGGACATTGACGAGGCTATAGGCAACAAGGATTATTTCTCGGTCAACGACAGGATAATCGAGATACAGAGCGTGACTCTCCCTAAGAAGGAGAAGGAAGATGTAAACAAGAAGGTAGAAGAATACAAGAAAAAGGTTGAAGATGCAAAGAGCGGCAAAGCAGCCGGAGAAGCAAAATCAGAAGGAGCAAAGCCCGCAGCAGCAGCATCGGAGGTTAAGTCATGAGCGAAGATGAGGAAAACTATCGTCCAAAGGACAACAAAAAGAAAGATAAGGCAAAGATAATATTCCGCCTCGTACTGATAGGCGTGGCAGGCTATCTTATATATAGTTTCATCCTTTATCCACTGGGCTTTATGCTGGCTTGGGACGAGAAGATCATGATCGCTGCTGTCGTGCTGGTCTCTGTTACAGCCGGGATAATGGTGATAGTTCTCTCAAATAAGGCAGGGCCAGAGCCAGATTTTAGTCTCGGGATGGAGGAAGCCAAAAGAGAGATAAAAAGGGATGCAGCGGACGTAACAAGATCAATAGACAGACTTTTTGATGAGATGGAGTATCATATAAAGATGAGAAACGAAGGCGTAGCAAGGCAGATATATATAGATATAACCGAAATGGCGAAAGACGCAATCCCTTCCAGAAGGGAAGAGATAATGGCCAGATGCAGCCAGGCAAAGTCTAAAATCGACGAGCTCAAAAAAAATCTTGAGAAGGGATGATGGAAAGAAAGCTGATATTCATCAACGGAATCATTCTGATAGCGATATTCCTTGCCAGCTTTTTTTATGTATTTGTGCTGCAGGGGCAGCTCAGCCAAGCTGAAGCAGAGCTTAACGAGACAAGAGCCAACAACAGGCAGCTGGCAGAGGAGAGCAAGCTACTGGAAGATAAGTATTCATTCCTATACGAAGAGAACGAGAAATTAAGGGAGGATATGGATCTGCTGATTAGGCATATTGCTGAAGCATCTCAGAAGGAAAAGACCGATATGCTGGATATTCTGCCCAGAGATGTCCCTTCACCGCAGGACCTTATAGGGAGGGAGCAGATATTTCTGTACAGAGATAAGCTGATCATCCAAAAATCCGGACTTTTTGTGTCGAGCTTTGCTGATACAGATTCCATGGATCCAGTGATCGACCAGGGCGCCAACGGCATTGAGATGCGTCCAGCTGATAGTGATGATGTGCAGGCAGGGGACATCGTATCCTACAGAAAAGGAGATGATATAATCATACACAGAGTCATCAAAACCGGCTCAGATGAGGATGGGTGGTATGCGCTCCTGAAAGGCGACAACGAAAAGCTATATAGCCTATCGAAAGTTAGGTTCAACCAAATTAACGGAGTATTGGTGGGGGTGATATACTAGCAATGCCAGAAATTAAGCCAGAGCATCTGAGAGAGGAATATATCCATTCTTTGCTAGAAGACAAGAGAAAGCTAAAGACAAACTCCAAGAAAAGCCTTGAAGATATTATGCTTTGCATGAATGATGTCATGGTCCTGATAGACAGGATAAGCGTTTATCTTAATCAGATACTAATTGCCCGAAAGAAGATTGATGAAGAAAAGCAGCGGCAGGAAGCGCTCCAGAAAAAGAAGAAAAAAAAAGCTGAGGAACCGGAAAAAAGCGGAGAGGGTGAAGAAACTGCTGAAGAAGGTGAAAAAGAGGAGAAAGAGCCTAGCGGACTCCAGAAAGCCATTCAGAAGTATAAAGAAAGGATCGCAAAGACAAAGGCAACAATCAGCACCCACGTTAGCAGGTACTGCAATAAGACCAGGAACAGCTCCAATGTGATGTTTGCAGCGCTTATGGACAGGAAGGATAGAAGCTTCCAAAAAAAACTGTCAATAGCCAGGCTTAAGCTTTATGCTCCCAAAGTGGAGGCGAAGCTTCTCCAGGATAAGCTCGTAGATCTCGAAAAACACAGAAAGTCATTTGAGGAACTGCTCGATAAGATAACCAACGCATTATCCGAGAAGCAGATAATCTCTTTTTATAATCCCATCAGGATGAGATCTTTGCCTTTTATCGAGTACTTCAAGGAGATGGATGCCCAGAAACGAGACCCATATGAGCCATACATAACAGGCTTAGGGGAAAAGGGCACCGTAAAGTTGATAGAGATACTGATGAAGCTGCATGACCGATTTAGCAAAAGCCTTATGGATTTTTATTATCAGGTGCTGGACAGCTATTTCTACGCTTTTGTAAAGGAGTATAACCATCTTTATCTCAGGTCTATACATGATATGGATGCCATACAAAATGCCATAGAAGAGAGCAAGCAGCTATTATCCATTAAAAGCAAAGGCATCATGGAAAGAATTGATGCCCTAGTGTCCAGCTGATCTTCCAGAGTATATCATGATTATCCTTGATATTCCTGTAATGATGACTATAGCTGCAAAGGCGTCCAGGAGGAAGAGCAGGCTGTGGGATATATCAAGGGCAATGAAGTCGTTATTTGCTATTATAATCCCAAAAGCAAAGATCAGGAAGGATACAGCTGCTATGAACCTATCCCCAGTCATAAAAAAAAGCAGCGCAATTAAGCTGGTCAAAGTTATAGCTCCCAACAACATGACTGTCCTGTTAGCTTCAGCAGGGCATTCTATCTCTGTATGGGGCAGATGCCCGGACTGATAGATGACAGACTTGTAGCTGCAACCATAGAACCTGGCAGGAAGCGCATGGCCTATCTCATGCAGGGCCAATGTACCGAACATCAAAAAAACAGAGAGAATGGTTATAAAAACTGAGAATTTCAATACCCTTAAAGGAAGGCGGATAGAAGATATCTTCTTGAATCTTATTGTCTTGCTTTCATATCTCCTAAATTTTAGGAACAGCAGGACTATGGCAAAGTCAGGAAGCGCTGAGAGGGGCAGATTTATACCTAGCACGTAAAGAAGCAAAATCAGCAGGGACAATAAGGAAAAGATTATGCCCAGAACGCCTATCTCCTTGACAGTGCCGTTGTAGAATATCTCAAGATCAAGAAAAAGGATTAGAATAGAGCATAGTGCTATAAGATTAACAAGCAGAGGATTTTGGAATACAAAATATGCAGCGTTCAATATGATGAACAGCACAATAAGGATAGAGAGCCAGTTTTTGTTCTCTGTTATCCGGTAGCCAAGATAAATAAAAAGCATCGCAAGAAGCACACTTAAAGCAGAATTTATGGCAACAAATTCCGGAGCTAAAATGCCTGTGAACCATGCAAGATTAAGCAGCGCAGAAATGAAATACAAGATGCCAATAAAAACCAGAGGATATGATGTTTCATTACCCTCATTCTTCAGCAGGCGCCAAAGCACCATGGCAGACATAATAGCAATCGCCAGCTGAGGAAGGCTGTTAATAAGATATGGCCAATTCATCATCATACCTTGAATGGAACAAGCTTGTCTTTCTTTATCTCTCTTGTTTTTCCGTCCACAATGACGATAAGCCCGCTTTTCTTGGTTTCTTCACCTACTTTAGATTCGATGTAAAGCTGGACAATCCAGTCCCTGTCCTGCCTATAAATTTCTGTCACCTGAATCGAGACATCATATACATCTGTCATGCCTTCTTCATCGTTAGTATAGAATATCACATTAGACCTGACAAACTCCTCTGCATTTGCTGCAGCCTGCTGTTCTGTTATCCCTGAACATGCGGTAAGGATCAATAGCAGAGCCAGCCAGCTAATCCTCACTTTCATCAACCTTCAGAAGATTGTCAAATTCCTCTTTCACGTCTGTTTTCACTATCACGCCTTCTTTGCTAAGGATATTAATCAGGGCCTGAATACGGAACTCCAGCATCCTTATCTTCCCCTTATTTTCCACAACAGCGTCTTCTGTCTTCATTCTATATAAAAGCGTCCATCCATTTCTTCAGTTTGCTTATCAGGCTGTCTGCTATCTCTTCCTCGCTAAGCTCCCTCTGGTCCTCCTTTTCAAGGACGCCTATCCTGAGCTTAATAGCCTTTATTGTCTCCATAACCTGCTCTTTATCCACTTTCTCGGTCTGCAGCAGCTTCTCCAGATCATTAAGAAAATCATTCACCTCCCTGATATCATCCATCATGGATTGGGTATCCCTCTTGATGTCCCCCATTATGGCCGATATCTCACCTTCCTCTTTGTTTTCTGTCCATATTTCTTTTTTCATAATCAACACCTCACAGAACCAATGGAGATATAAAAACCTCTATAAGGGCGGCGATCGCCAGAACGACAAGAGCAATTATGGTCAGATCCAGCGAATCAACCAATATATGCTTGAATTTTCTCGAGCCGAAATCATGCCTGATGATTGCAATAGATATTATGCCACCGGCGAGCCCAGCCATGAAATACGCGAGGATTTCAGGTATGCCGTGCAGAGAGTATTTTAGGACGACCAGAGGCAGCAGCCCAAGATAGGGGCCAGAGCTGTTCTTTAAGAGAGATCCAATGACAACTGCGAAAACAGAGGCATTCCATGTCAGTATAAATATAGCCCCAAGCCCGTAAAAGAAGGCAAATAAGATGCAAAAGGCCATGACCTTCAGATTATTGGAAAATATCTTTCCCAAGGTGGACGCAATATTAACCATATTTCCGGTGACTGGGTTATTTATCTCATTGACAGTATTTATCTGAATCTGGAAAAGGGTGTCTGCTGTATCATTCGGGAGCACGATATACCATATACTAAAGGCGGCAACAAATCCTAAAAAAAGGAACACAAAGACAAGAAGAGCTTTGCCGTGCTCTTTCAGCAAGATGTTTTCATCGCTGAATTCCAGGTCCTTTTTTTCCTCCAGTTTGATAGCGCCATATATCAGCGGGACGCTCACCATAGCTGTCAGCGATATTATCACGATGCTTGAGAAATCCTGAAACAGAAGCAAGCTAACGATGACAGCCAGGGAGGCATACAACATGCCTATGAAGAAGGTTTCCCATGGCTTTCTCTCAGCTTTTATGGGATTTAGCAGGGCTTCCAGTACCATCTCGTATGTTACTATAAATAAAGGGTTATATAAATCTTGCTATTAAGCAAGATACCCGGCCTTTCTGGTAGAGTCTTTATTCAGGATCTCTAGCGATATCACCGATAGGTCCTGCTTGCTTAGAGTGACTAAAAATCTTCCTTCTACATTCCTGCTTCCAGTATCAGCAACCACCAGGTACATGAATGATATTTCACTGGGCGTCTCTACATGCAATCTTCTGAATATCCTGACTTCATCCACCACTGAGAACCTATGATAGAACTTGCCATGTTTTACTACAAACTCATCAGCAATATCCTTTGCGTCAGCTAGACCTGAGTTGACCACAGGAATAAATAAGACTATTGCCAATAGGCAAAAAAATTTTCTCAACTTGACACCCCCATATGCAGCAAAAAAACTATCTTATTTAAAGCTTTTGTTAGAAAAGCTTTTATATCTTGAGATGCAGGTTGAAGTAACATGCCTAAGAAAATATTAATTCTGATTCTTATGCTTGCAGGCGGACTTTTCTATATTTTCACATCTGCTGATATAATAGGATACACTGTATATGAGCCTCATTCACAGACAATAGATATCCAGGAAGAAATCCCCTTTGAGATAGAGCAGGAATATGTCGAGGAAGAGATGGTGACAGAAGAGGTGTGCGAAAAGCAGGTGATACCTTATTCTGTGAGGCTCTGGGACGGCATATACAACTATTCTGAGACGATAGCTGATGGCGTGGCTGTACCAACAAGAAGGGCCGAGTGCTACGTTGTCATTGAGAACCTTGGAGATTTGGAAGGGGAATGGACTGTGGGCATGTATTTCCAGATAGGGGATCAAAGGTATGACCAGCAGCCTATAACAAAAAAAATACCAAGCAAACAGATGAGAGAATTCAGGTGGGCCTTGCAATATGTCGATGCGACCCAGCATATATACTGTGATACAGGGCCTATTGTCAAGGAGCCGGTTATAGAGGTTTGCAAAGAAGTGGAGGTTACGAAGCCGGTAGTAAAGACCAAAAGAGTGATGGTCACCAAGGATGTCGGTAAAGAGGTGCTTATCAGCCACAATAAGACATATATCAAATATAAATATGTGAACAGGTTCTTCGGGTATGAACAGCCATTCTATCTTAGCTACTGAGCTCCTGCATAAGCTCTATGTAAATAGCACTGCTCCATGCCTGGCAGAGACAGCCCTGGCCCCTAAGCTCTTTTGCGGAGCTTAATTCTGCGTGATGCCCGATAAGGCCTTTTGACAATATCTCTTCTGTCGATGCTCTTTTTATTTGTTCGATATATGTTTTGTACTTCCTGCTATTTGTCCTATGGAGGACAAGAGCGGCCATATTATTGATCCAGAACCAGGAATCACCATTATGATAGCTTACCGGCTCTTCACCGCTATGCTCCCCACAGAATTTAGGGTCATCCTTATCGATAGTGGAAAAACCCCCCCAATCCAGCCAGAGCCTTGGGATCAAATTGTCAAAGCAAGCCTCCCATTCATCTTGAGACAGCAATCCCGGATACAGGTAAGCAGCTATAAACACATTCGGCCTGACTGCAGCATCATCGGGGCTGTCGTGCAGTAAGCTGCCGTCCCAGAAAGTCTCCCTGACTTTCCTCTTCATTCTCTCTTCGATTTCCTGATAAAAACCATCACCAGTCAGCCTAGCCACCAGCTTGAACATAACCAGCCTTAGCGCCTGGATCTCTATTCGCTTGCCTTCCCTAGGTATGGTATCCATCCAGGTTTCCTTTTCTGAACTTACAGCAAGCAGGTCTTCTGTGCTGTTCTTGAAATCCTGGCCTAGTACGGCCTTAAGCTTTGATGTAACCTCAACCATTTCCTCTTTTGTAAAATATTTCTGGAGCAGTCCTTTCCTGGACAATAGGTCTATCAAGTCATGCCATCTTTCGAAATGCCACCCAAGTGCATCAGCTGTGCCTGTCTCTGTGGCAGGCACCCTATTGGGCATTTTGCCATGATCCACGCTATTCAGCTGGCGCATCAATATATCCCTGGCAGCACTGAATTCATTCTCAAGCATCAGGGCTTTCAGTGAGATGGCCTCATCCCTTGTCCAGAACTGGAAGAACCAGGGAAGGCCGGCATACAAACCAATTCCTGCCTTGTGCCTTACCAGCAGACTGTCCAGGCTATTGATTGCATGCCTCAGGGCTGCGCTGCCTTTGCTGTGAAGCTTGTGGTATTTTTTCTGCATTTCCTTAATTTCGCCCATATTTTTAATAACCTTCTCTGCTGCCTTTACAGCTTCACCCTTATCTTCTGACACTGAAAACACAAGCTTCTTTGAAAGAAGCTTCATAGAGTCAAATATATACATCTCGTAGGGCAAGGAGCCTCTTTCTCTGTCTGATGAATACTCCTTCTTTATCCAGTTTTGCGTCTCCTTATAATGAAGATCATCGTCACCTTCAATAACAAGATACAGCTCATATTCCTTTTCTTGGCCACTATCTCCATCGCGGTAATCCTGGAATTTAGTAAATTTCACAATTATCTTTCCATTCTCAACAAAAATATCATATTTCTTCCCCCAATTCCTTGTATCATAGGCTTCTCTTATATCAAGGAGAAGGTCAATATGCTCATGGCTGCTCAGCTCATAAACCAGGGTATTGGTATGCATAGGCATCCAGAAGGATTCAGA
Organism: uncultured Methanosarcinales archaeon; assembly: GCA_964510025.1. GTDB lineage: Archaea > Nanobdellota > Nanobdellia > Woesearchaeales > DATDXC01 > CAZDZV01. The sequence continues at coordinate 14,919 of CAZDZV010000014.1, read as the reverse complement.
TAGGCTGTTTTTTCGCCTCTTGACACGCCAAGAATAATCATGTATCTCTGTTGTAATGCCAGGGACTTTTATGTCATCAATGATTTTGAACATTCTGTCCTTCACTCTGAAGAAGACGCCGCTATAGCGGCTGTCGATGCCCAATGAACAATAGCCACCTGACTTGTTCGTGATCAAGAAACCTTTATTCAGAAATGTCATCTTCTCCCCGGTAAAATCTCGCAGCATCTTCAGGGCTAACAGAATTTATTATTGCGTCGGATGCCAGCTCAAAGCCAGCCCACGTTGCGAACCTCGGGGTAACCTCAATGTGCATATGGAGGTCTTTTCCCTGAGGAGCATAGTGCAGGAAAAAGTTGTAGGGAGCGTTGAGCTCCTTTAGCTTGGTGAGGATACTGCGCATCATGTCAGCTAAATCATCGAGCTCATTTTCATTCAGCTCAGCCATAGTTGTAACATGCCTTTTAGGAAAAATCCATATCTCAAAATTAAATCGGGATGCATAAGGTGAAAAAGCCAGGAATGTCCGGTTTTCAAAACACCTCCTAAGGCTTTTTCTTTCTGTCTCGATTATGCTGCAATACGGGCAATTCTCAAAACGTGCTGATGCCTCTACTTCTTCCTTCACAAGAGGGGGAACAAGATTAATGCCTGTGACCTGCGTATGCGTGTGGACTAATGATGTTCCGCCTTCCCTTCCATGGTTCTTGAACACAAGCACATACCTAACTCCAGGCTCCCTGGAGATGTCATCAATACGCTGCTTATAGACCCCCAAAACCTGCTTGAGATGCTCCTTGGGAAGGTCCCAAAGCTGCTTCTCATGGTCAGGTGTCTCAGCTATCACCTCATGCTTTCCGTAGCCTGCTGAATAGGTAAAGAAAGTGTTGTCTGTCCAAATGTTCGGATTGCCCTCCTGCTTCACAGCAGGAAACTTATTGGGAAACCACCTTATCTTCCATCTGCTGTTTTCTTCTATCCTTCCTATCTCCGGTGGAGTAAGATGCTCATTGCCGGGACAGAAAAAACAAACAGCTGAATCCTGTTTTTGCTCCTCTTTCCTGAATTCTTTGGGCCTTTTCTTTCTGTCTGTAGCCAGATAGACCCATCTTTCAAGTATATAGTCTTTTCTGAGTTCCATTTTATGGGTGCTTTTCGAGTGCTAAATTATGGGCTTTAATGTAGTTCTCAATCAGTATCTTCCAGTCAGCCAGGCCAGAGAATTCCTTCGCACTCAGCTTGTTTTTTGCCCTTTCATTCTTGTTTCTCTTGCAAAACTTATAGAGAAGCTCTGTAAACTCCTTGATTGCATCTTCATCTGTTTTCTGGTATCTTTTAAGCACAAATATCCCGTCATCCATATTGTGCTTCAGGTTGTGCTTTATAAACATGCCAAATCCTGAGAGATCAGAGGTTACAGATGGAACACCCAAGGCAGCTGCTTCAAGAGGGGTGTATCCCCATGGCTCATAGTAGGAAGGGAATAGTCCAAGGTGGCAGCCTGCCATAGCGTCATAGTACGGCAAATTAATTAGGCCATCATTGCCGTCCAGATAGACGGGGTAGAGTATGGTCTTGACATTGTCATCCTTCTTGTTGTCCAGGCCGTGCCGTACCAGGCTCTGCACTATCTCATCATTCTGTTCGTTGCTGATATTATGGGTTACAAAAGGCGGATTGCCTTTTCTCTTAAACTGAAGGAGGTCTTTCTTCAATGCAAGGACAAAGTCCTTAGTGAATAAGTGTTCCTTAGATATATGCTTGTGGGAGACAAGGTCATAGATAAGGTTTGCCAGGATCTTCTCTGAGTTGAAATTTACAAAATTCTTTATATGCCTGTAATAGTTCTTGTTTTCCAGAAGCTCGGTCTTCACGCCCTTAGTTTCCTGCGGTATCCAGAAAAATGCAGCAACAGTCCTCTTGCTCTTCTCTTTTTTCAGCCTTTCATTAAGCCTGGTCAATGCTTCTATAAATATGTCAATGCCCTTGTTCCTGTACTCATATCTGCCTACAATAAACAGCAGCATAGTGTGGTTGAGATCAAATGTATAATACGGAAAGAAATGGAATATGAGAAATTCCCTGATCTTGTCCCTGCAGGTAACGTGCTTTATTGCCACTTCCTCCATCGTAGGAAATTTGGCTATGTCCAGGCCGTTCAGCACCAGGACGTCAGCCTTCCGGCCCAGTATCTTTTCTGCTTCAATGGATGTTATCTCACTTACAGTCGTAAATACGTCAGCAGCCTTTGCGCAGGCCCTTTCAGTTGTAAATTTATCCTCTATAGATGATTTATAGGCTTCTTCCTCAGGGTTGATCTGATCGAGCCTTGCATAAAGGTCCTGGCCAGAGCCAGCCAGCGTCCTCCCAAGCATAGTGGCGTGTGTTGTAAATACAGTAGATATACCCACATTTCTTTTCTTAAGGTGCAAAAGCGCAGAGCCAGCCATCCATTCATGAAAATGTGCCACAATCTTTTTGTTATTATACACCAGACAAAGCTCTTCTAGTAATTTTGCTACTGCTGCAGACCATATTACAGGCTCTTCAAAACTCCAGCCCGACCTCAGCGAATCTATCCTGTAATCGTTCCAAAGCTGCTCCTTGAGCTTGTTCTTTTCATCGATCAGCTTTGAGAAATCGACCAATATGACATCAGGTTCACCTTTGATCTGCCATTTGCCGTAATAGCACCGAATATTTGCCGATTTCAGCTTTTCGAAGACCTGCTGAATATCTGGAGGAGCCCTTTCTTTTTTAAGATCAACATCAGCCTTTTCCTTTATATACGGTCCGATAAGGATGTAATTTTCGTAGTGGGATTTCATGAGCTCTGCTTTGCTCTTTACAACTGTGTATATACCGCCTACTTTATTGCAGACCTCCCAGGAAACCTCGAACAGAAATTCTGCTTTAGCCTTAATCAACCTATCACCACCCCTTTTTATCTAACATTTCAGATATAGCTTTATAAAAATAGTGTAAAATAGTGTTAGCGTAATATCCACAAAACCAATAAAGCCTTTTTTGGTTAATTAATTACCATTTGGTAGTTATAAAATCGAAAGATTTATATACTAATTATACTATTATATAGTAGTATCATGTTACAAAAAAGCATTCAGATCCTAAAAAACCTGCAGTACTCTAACGGGCTATTTTCTGCCTCTAAGATGACTGTGAAGACTGGCTATAATGTTGCCTGGATCAGGGATTGCGTATATGAGTCTTTGGGTCTGGAGGCAATAAAAAGCAACCTTAGGCTCAAAAAAACTTACTGGGCCCTATTAGACGTTCTGCTCAAGCATGAATATAAGATCGACTGGGCGATAAAGGAAAAGCCGCAATATCATTTTCAATACATCCATGCCAGATATGATCCTTTTACAATGGACGAGCTCACTGAAGAATGGGGCAACAAGCAGAACGATGCTGTTGGAGCGCTTCTTTTCATGATAGGTTCTCTAGAACAAAAGGGAATCAGAGTCTTAAGGAACAAGGACGACTTGAGGATAGTACAAAAGGTTGTGGATTACCTTGAGTCTATAGAATACTGGCATGACAGCGACAATGGCATGTGGGAAGAAAATGAGGAGATACATGCTTCAAGCATAGGGGCCTGTGTGGCTGGCCTGAAAAAGATAAGCAAGATAGTGCATGTGAAAAAAAAGGTCATAAAAAAAGGAGAAAAAGCACTGAAAGAAATGCTGCCAAATGAATCCCCAACTAAGGAGGTAGACCTGGCTTTGCTTTCCCTGATATACCCCTATGATGTAGTTGATAGCACCACAAAGAAGCAAATAGTCGGGAATATTGAGAAATACCTTGTAAGGGAAAAAGGAGTGATCAGGTACATCGGAGATAAATATTATGCCAATGGCCACGGGCCTGGCTCTGAGGCTGAATGGACAAAGGGATTTCCTTGGCTGGCTATCATCTACAAGCTCATGGGCAGACCTGATAAGTATTCTTATTATATGCGAAAAACACTGAGCGTCATGAACAGAAGAGGGGAGCTTCCTGAACTGTATTATGCAAACTCCAGCAGGCATAATGAAAACAGCCCACTTGGCTGGAGCCAGGCTTTGGCAATTGTCATGCATCTTATATAGTAATACTATCTAGTCTTAATTGCCACTATAATTTCCCCTTTATTTAAATAGTAGCTTTTCAATTATTTCTATTATAGTAAGAACCTACGTCTAAAATAGGGGGAAGTTTGAAAGTGGGAGCTAGATTTATCAGAAAAAATTCTAACGGCAAAAGGACTTTTAAACATCTCAGGGAGATGATTCTGATAAGCCTGTCCTCTGGCAAGAAGACCATAAACCAGATATCATATGAGATAAGGATCAACTGGAAATCGGTTGAGCTGCATCTCACCTACCTGAATGGGAAAGGGCTGGTAAACAATGTACTCGATTCTGAATATGCAAAAATATACGAGCTTTCAGATCTTGGTAAGGAATATATCAAGTCTATCGGCATCATCCCCATGGAAGAAAAAGATGACAAGGTGATCGACCTGTGAAGGTACTGATGTTCGGGTGGGAATTCCCACCTTTCAACAGCGGAGGCCTAGGGACTGCCTGCTATGGCCTGACTAAAGGGCTTGCCAACAACGGCATAGATGTTACTTTTGTACTGCCCCATGTACCTGAGGATGCCAAAGCTGATTTTGTAAAACTGTTGTCAGCCGGGAATCTCGCTAAGATAAAGCTGAAAGGGATAAAGACGCCTCTGGCCGGCTATATGACGTCTCAGCAATATGCTAAATCACTGCTTTTACGACAAGGAACAAAGGGAAAAAAGGAGATCTATGGCGAAAATCTGTTTGCAGAGGTATATAGGTATGCACAAAAGGCCTCTCTGATAGCTGCCAACGAGGAGCATGATCTGATACACTGCCACGACTGGATGACCTATCAGGCAGGCATTGCTGCAAAAAAGGTATCCAACAAGCCCCTGGTTGTGCATGTTCATGCAACAGAGTTTGATAGGACAGGAGGCAACGGCGTTAATCCAATAGTCTACAACCTGGAAAGGGAAGGGGTGCAGGCAGCTGATGTGATAATAGCTGTAAGCAATTTTACGAAAAACAAAGTCATAGAGCACTATGGGATAGATGCAAGCAAGATCCATGTGGTACATAATGCTGTTGAGTTCAACGATTCAAGCTTTGATGCAGGGAATTTTGGGCTGAAAGAGAACAACAAGGTGGTGCTTTTTCTGGGCAGGATAACGCTGCAAAAAGGACCAGACTATTTCCTATATGCAGCAAAGAGGGTACTAGAGTATGACCCTGACGTAAGATTTGTCGTCGCTGGAACAGGGGATATGGCCTTGTCTATGGTAGAAAGGGCAGCTGAACTTGGTATAGGGGACAAGGTGCTCTTTACAGGCTTTCTACGTTCAGCTGAAATAGACAGGATCTACCAGATGGCAGACCTATATGTAATGCCTTCTGTCTCTGAACCATTCGGCATCACACCCCTAGAGGCAATGCGCAACAAAACCCCTGTAATAATATCCAAACAGTCAGGTGTTTCTGAAGTCATTAGCAACTGTCTTAAGGTGGATTTTTGGGATATAGACAGAATGGCAAGCCAAATCATCGGTGTCCTGAGGTACAAGGAAGCCCATGAATCCTTGTCTGAAAACGGGTTTTCTGAGGTCAGCAGATTCAGCTGGACAGATGCATCACGAAAATGCATAGACATATATGATCGGGTGGGGGTCTGACATGGTATCGATATGCTTTTACTTCCAGGTCCACCAGCCATACCGCATGAGGAACTACCTTGTATTCGATATAGGAAATGATCACAACTACTTCGATGAGGTAAAGAACAGGGCAGTACTGAACAAGGTAGCCAGCAAATGCTACCTTCCTACAAATAAGCTTATGCTGGAACTGCTCAAGAAACATCCAGAATTCAAGATATCCTATTCTTTCAGCGGAGTTGTCCTGGACCAGTTTGAGCATTACAACCAGGATGTTCTGGCATCTTTCCAAAGGCTTTTTGACACAGGGCGGGTAGAGATACTGGATGAGACATACCACCATTCGCTGGCTTTCCTGTATTCCAAAGAGGAGTTTAAGGAGCAGGTCAAGCTGCATAGCATGAAGATAAAAAAACTTTTCGGAGCAAAACCAGATATTTTCAGAAATACTGAACTTATATATAATAACGAGCTCGCCAAGTTTGTAGAAGATATGGGATACAGCGGCATATTGTCTGAAGGAGCGGACCATATCCTGGGCTGGAGATCGCCGAATTTCCTTTATAAGCCTGTTACAACCAACAGAATAAAGCTTCTGCTGAAAAACTACAGACTTTCAGATGACATCGCATTCAGGTTTTCCAACAGAGGCTGGAAAGAATTCCCATTGACCGTCGATAAATATGTGCAGTGGATAAATTCTATAAACGGGAACGGAAACTGCGTCAATCTATTCATGGATTATGAAACATTCGGGGAGCACCAATGGGAGGATACGGGGATATTCGAGTTCATGCGGCATCTGCCTGGAAAGCTCCTGAAGCATCCAGACAATGATTTTAAGCTGCCTTCTGAGCTCGTTAAGTCATATGAAGCCGTGTCAGATCTTGATATCCCTCATCTTATCTCCTGGGCAGATGTAGAGAGGGACCTTTCTGCCTGGATCGGAAACAAGATGCAGCAACTAGCCATTGGCAGGCTGTATGAGCTTGAAAAAAATGTAAAGAGGACAAATGATGCCGGACTGCTCGAGGACTGGAGGAGGCTGCAGACTTCAGACAACTTTTACTATATGTGCACCAAATGGTTCAATGATGGCGATGTCCATAAATACTTCAATCCCTACGACAGCCCGCATGATTCATTTATCGCCTTTATGAACATCCTCAATGATCTGCAGCTAAGGCTGCAAAGAAAGGTAGAGGTGCCTAAAAATGTTTTTTAAAAGAAGCAGATACAGCTGGAGGGACCTAAAAAGGCTTACAAGCTATATATACTCAAACCTAACCAGGGGTGTCGATGATCAGGATGTAGAGGATGCCCTCATATCTGTTGGCTGGTCAAAAAGCATTGTCACAAAGGAGATTTTGGAGATAAGAGAGTCTTTAGAAAGAGGTGAGAACATGCCGAGAATCGGTAAGAAACAGGCACAGATCTTCCTGAACGATGTCCCGGAGGACAAAAAGTTTTTTCTGGAGAACGGGCAGGTCCTGAAGAATCTGCGTGAGCTTTCTCAGGCTCTCGCTGCCATGGAAGAGAAGGGGTTCAGCCACCACGTGAATAAGGATAAGAATGATTTCGCAAGATGGGTAGAGCACGTAGTAGGCGACCAGACGCTGGCTAGGAGCCTAGACAAGGCAAAGACAAAGCAGGCGGTAATCAGACAGCTGGAAAACAGAATCAGCCGTTTACAAAAGATAATTGAATGATTGGGGTGATAGATTGGAAGAGAATATTAAACCAGATAATTATTTCTTTCTGAAAAATGGCACAGCTATCAGGAATCTGGATGAGCTGCACGAACAGCTCGCTATTATGGATGATGAGGTATTCAGCTATCATGTCAATGATCAGAAAAATGATTTCTGTAGCTGGATAAGGGATGTGCTGAAGGATGAAGGGCTTGCAGAACTATTAGCGCATGCCGGAAGCAAGGAAGAAGCAGCCAGGCTGGTGAAGGAAAGGCTTAGCCAGGCAAGCGCGTATGAGGAGGAGGCAGTAGTACCGCTGTCCGATGTCCCGGATGAGCTGGAACCCCTTTCGGAAAAATCAGATGATGTTGAGGATGATCTGGAAAGGATATCTGAAAAGATAGAAAGGAAACAAACCAGGCGCCAGACCATGCTTGAAGGATTAAAGGACTTCTTGCTGGGATTCATCTTGGGAGCGATTGCAATGCTGATTCTTGAGATGTTTTTATAATCAAAATCTTTAAATATATATTGGCATAAACAACAGGGTATGCTCGATATAAGATTTGTAAGGGAAAATCCTGATGTTGTCCGAAAAGATTTGGAGAAAAGGCAGGATGACGAAAAGATCCAGTGGATAGATGTTATTCTGGAAAAAGACGAGCAGTACAGGAATCTTCTGCAAGAAAACCAGGAGCTAAGGCACAAGAGAAACAGGCTCGCACAGGAGATTAACAAGCTGAAGAAAGAGAAAAAGGATGTCTCTCAAAAGATAAAGGAAGCAAAGGTCCTGCCTGAAAAGATAAGGGGCACAGATGACAGGATCGCAAATCTGCAGAAGGATATCAAGTACTACCTCATGCGGCTTCCAAACATTCTCGATGACTCTGTTCCCTTCGGCAAGGACAGTTCTGATAACAAGGAAACCCGAAAATGGGGCGATAAGCCAAGCTTTAAGTTTAAGCTAGTACCCCACGGCGAGCTTTTGGAAAAGCTTGGCCTGGCTGATTTTGACCAGGCCACCAAAGTAAGCGGAAAAGGCTTTTATTATCTCATGGGAGAAATTGCCCTCATGGAACAGGCCCTCCAGAGATTTGCGATAGACTCTCTTGTAAAGAAAGGGTTTAAGCTTGTTGAACCGCCCTTTATGCTAAGAAGGAAGCCCTATGAAGGAGTGACTGACCTGGCTGATTTTGAGACAATGATGTACAGGGTAGAGGGGGAAAAGGAAGACCTTTTTCTAATAGCGACAAGCGAGCACCCTATAGGGGCACTGATGATGAACAAGACCTTTGAAGCCAGAGAGCTTCCACTAAAGTATTGCGGAATAAGCTCCTGCTTCAGGAAAGAGATCGGCAGCCATGGCATAGATGAGAAAGGTCTTTTCAGGGTTCACCAATTCAATAAGATCGAACAGTTCATATTTTGCAGACCGGAAAAGAGCAAGGAATTTCATGAACAGCTGATCTCAAATGCTGAAGAATTGTTTAGGAAACTGAAGCTGCCCTACAGGATCGTAAATATCTGCACCGGCGATATAGGAATCGTCGCTGCAAAAAAATATGATTTAGAGGTTTGGATGCCCAGAGAAGGCAAATACAAGGAAGCAGTGAGCTGCAGCAACTGCACCTCTTACCAGGCAGTCAGGCTTAATATAAGGTTTGGGAAGGACAAGGAATATGTCCATACACTGAACAGCACTGCTATAGCTACTGGAAGAACCCTCAGGGCAATCATAGAGAACTACCAGCAGAAAGACGGAAGCATTAAGGTTCCTTCTGTCCTGGTTCCCTATATGGGCGGCTTAAAAATCATAAAGAGGTGAGCATGATTCATGCGATTGTGTATACTGTAGTCGGCATTGTGGTGGCACTCTACAGCCTTTATGTGGACCCTGACAAACTGAAGCTTTTTCTCTGGGTCGGCGTCGGTTTTTTTGTTTTTGGCATAGTCAGGTTGGCTATGGATCATATGAAAAAACCGAAAAAAAGGCATCAGCCCAGATCTGCCAAAGGCTTCTGCTACAACTGCGGAGCTGCCCTGCATGAAGTGCAGAATTTCTGCCATAACTGCGGGCAAAAGATTTTCAGAAATAGATAATCTTTAAAAATAAGCTTCATTACCTATGAGTATGTCTAAGCATATGCTGGGATCTGATGAATCTTTGATCAGGGACGATGTCCCTCTTGACTATAGCTATATGCCTAAGCTTGTCCCTTACAGAGAATCGCAGCAGAGGTATATAGCAAGCTGCATAAAACCGCTGTTCCAGAAAAGAAACGGGAAGAACCTTTTCATCTACGGCAAGCCA
>CAZDZV010000014.1:0-5183 GCA_964510025.1 uncultured Methanosarcinales archaeon | reverse complement strand
TCCTGGATGCCCTCAACGAAGAAGAGACAGATGAGGAAGTCATACCAATCTATATAAACTGCTGGCAGAAAAATACCAATTTCAAGGCTGTAGTTGAGATATGCAGCCTGCTGGACTATAAGTTCATCCAAAACAAGAAAACTGAGGACTTGTTCGAGGTTATTAAGGAGATATTGAACAAGAGATCTGCTGTTTTTTGCTTCGATGAGATAGACAAGATGGAGAATCTGGACCTTATATACCAGATTTTAGAGGAGATATACAGGAAAACCATAATATTGATCACAAACCATAAAAGCTTCCTCAACAAGCTGGACCAGAGGCTAAAATCCAGACTAATGCTTGACGCTCTTGAGTTCAAGCCTTACAATCTCCAGGAAACAAAAGGCATCCTGAGGCACAGAATAAAATATGCTTTTGTGGGAGACTGCTTTGACGAAGAGGCGTTTGAACTTATCGCCAGGAAGACAGCAGAGATCGAGGATATCCGGACCGGTCTGTTCATGCTTAAGGAAGCCGGCAATTTCGCAGAAGACAAAGCAGCAAAAAGAATCACTCTGGCAGATGCCAAACTTGCAGTAGAAAAGACAGAAAATGTCAATATCATGAATTCTGAGAATTTAGACGATGATATCAAGTCGATCCTGACTATCGTCAAATCAAATTCAGGCATGAAGATGGGTGAGCTCTACAGGGTTTTCAAGGATAGGGGCGGAAAACAGGCCTATAAGACATTTACCAGAAAGATAAAGAAGCTTGAAGAGGGCAAGTTTGTGGAATGCAAAAAAGTCGAGGGCGGCGCAGAGGGTAATTTTACAGTCATAAATTATGCAAAGACAAAGAAGCTTACAGAATTCTAGTATCTTACTGAAAAATCATGGAAATTCTTCTTGAAATCCTCATAGCTGACATCCACCTTTTGTACATCGGATGCAGGAGGCCCTTTATGGCAGAACCTTATCAGCTCATCTAAGTCCTGCTCTTTACCCTGAGCTAGAATCTCAACATCACCGTTATCAAGGTTTCTGACAAATCCTTTTAATCCAAGCTCTCTGGCTTTCCTGCTGGTATTATGCCTAAAGAAAACGCCCTGGACCCTCCCTTTAACAATTATTCTGGCTTGCCTCATTTTTTCTTATGGGTATCCTGATATTATTAAATCTTGCTGTTTTGTTCTGATATTTGATGTCTAGTGTAATAGGACCTATCTATAAGAAATTCTGGAGAAACAGGATTTATTAACTGCACTGGACACTGGACAGGTGTATGCGTGAAATATTTAAATAAGCAGGCCAAGTATTAGTTTATTGTTTTTTTTGATTCGGCAGGAAAAATTCCCTAACCACCCCCTCCTGCCTATTTTTTTTAAATAAGAGGTGATAAAGTTGGCTAGATGCACTATATGTGGAAGAAAGATACAACCTTATTTTGAGATGTGCGCAGGATGTTGCGAGGCTACGATGGGCCAGATTATACCATCAAGCAGTCTAAAGGCGGATTTTATGAAGAATATGGGAATAAATATCTGTGATGATTAGGAGGTGCTGCAAATGGATACAAGCCATGCTAAGATCAAGGATCTGTTTTACAGTCAAATAAGAAGCCTTACACTAAGAACATGCAAGGCAGATTCCTTTGACTATCAGTTTTCAGACCGATGGATGTGATGAAATTCAGGAAAAATGAATATCTAGGCTGGTATGAGTACAAAAAAAGGATGATATTCCTGGATATGCTGAATTTTCAACAGTCTACACGAAAGAGAAATATGGGAAATTTGCTTTAGCAGCACAAACATAAACTATTTAAATTGTTCTGCATTGCCGTGCTGTATGGATATAATCTCAAAGGACGAGTTGCATGTCCAGAAAGACATACTGTATTCTAGGATAAGGAAAGGCAGTCTCTTTATCCATCCAACAGATACGATATATGGTATAGGGTGTGATGCTACAAACAAAGAATCGGTTTTTAAGGTAAGAGAAGCAAAAAACAGATATGATTCTCCATTTTCTATCATAGCTCCTTCAAAGCAGTGGATAAAAAAGAACTGCTTTGTCAATGACAAGGCTGAAAAATGGCTTGAGAAGCTGCCAGGACCCTATACAATAGTACTGAAGCTGAAAAAAAAAGGGTCAATAGCCCCTAATGTCAACATGGATATGGATACTATAGGAGTTAGAATACCTGATCATTGGTTCAGCGAATTTGTGAAGGAAATCAATCTGCCGATAATAACAACATCTGCCAATGTCACCAATGAAAATTTTATGACTTCAGAAGACAATCTTGACCAGAAGATATCATCTCAGATGGAATTCATGATCTATGAAGGGGAAAAGCACGGAAAACCTTCAACTGTAGTGGATGTAGCAGGGGATGAACCTGTGGTCAGAGAAAGATAAAGTTTAAAAAAGCGTTCACTTACCTCGTTCTTGATGGCAATATTAATAACAGGTTCAAGCGGCACCATGGGCACCAGGCTTTTTGAAAAGCTGCTGGAAATGGGCTATGATGCACATGGTGTTGATATAAGGCCCAACAAGTGGCTTAAAAAGGCAAACAAGCTTACGACCATCCTAGACCTGAGCAAAAAGGGGATCTCAGACAAGATAACCGGAGAATTTGGCACAGTGATACATCTCGCTGCAAACGCACGCGTTTATAATCTTGTAGTAGAACCATCAAAGGCAAGAGATAATTTTGAGATGCTATTCAACATTCTAGAATTCTGCAGAAGGAAGGATATTGGCAAATTTATCTTCGCATCAAGCAGAGAGGTATACGGGAATTCAGAGGACAAGATAGTCCATTCAGAAGATGAAAGCTATGTAAGGAAGTGTGAAAGCCCGTATACTGCATCTAAGATCGGGGGGGAAGCTCTTGTGCACGCATACAGCCAGTGCTATGGCATGGATTTTGTCATATTAAGATTTTCCAATGTTTATGGCATGTATGATGAGTCTGACAGGGCAGTTCCATTATTTATCCGGCTATCGAAAAAAGATAACGACCTGGTCATCTACGGGAAAGACAAGATTTTTGATTTTACCTATATAGATGATGCTGTATCAGGTTTGCTGAAGTCCTTGAAGAACACCAATAAGGCCAAGAATCAGGTGTTCAATATTGCAACAGGAAAAGGTGTTTCGCTAATCAATGTCGCTGAAGAGATATTGAATCAGATGGGCTCCAAAAGCAGGATTATCATCAAGGAAAACAGGCCCGGCGAAATCGTCAGGTTTGTTGCTGACATATCCAAGGCCAAAAAAGAGCTGGGGTATGAACCTAAAGTCGATATTAAAGAGGGACTACATAGATCAATCAGCTGGTTTCAAACCAAAGACCGGTCAACTATATAGATATTGATATCCCTTTCTGAGTATATCTGCCGTGTGAAGTTGCAGCCTATAGGCTTAGGCGAGTAAATATAATATATCGGCAGATAGCCGAAAGTGTCATTTTTCAGAAGAGCCATTTTTGTGGCGCAACTTCCGTCGTAGAATCGGTTTAGTTGTCCCCTTAGCTTATAGTCATACAATGTGAGGGCGGGCTCGTGTCCGGTAACAGCCTTAACAGTTGTGCCTATCCTTAGAGGGGCAAGTACCCTTTTTTCAAACCCGCCTGGATAATCTTCCAGGTCCTTAAGAGCTGTAAGCTCATCCTGCCTTATGGGCTTATACAGCTTGACACCATCTTTGAGATGCCAGTATCCTCCAAATATCAGCAATAAGCTTACTATTACTGCTGCTGCGATGATGACTTTTTTTCTTTTCAATTTCTTGCCTAAAAAGTCGACAAAATGATAAAATCCAACTGCGCTGAAAGGCACCATGCCAAGCATGAAATGATAGATGTACCTTTGGTATGCAGAGAAGACGGTGAAATTGGTCAAAGGAAAAATCAATATATTTACAAGAGAAATAACAGTATAAATCCTAAAAGGCAGGAGCTTTTTTTGCCTGTATGCCTTATAATAACCGATAAACCCAAACAAAGAAGACACAACACCATATAATAAAAAGGGATTATAGTTTATCTGCGGGACTATAGGCCCCCAGAGGAATCTGCCAAGGAAATTTCCAAAATTGCTTCCAAATGCCCGAAACATTATCAGGGCCGGGATTGCAAGCAGGATAAATGGGTAAAAATATCCCCTATTCTTCACAACAAATGCATGGTTGACAGACAAATATACTGTAGCTGTCAGAAGTATCACCAAGAAGCTTGACTGGTGTATAAATGCTATAATGAACAGGGAGAGAATGACCAGATAGAGCCCCTTGGGATTATCATGCTCGATCACCTCTTCGAGCTTGAATAAGGCCAAGTAATTGAACACTATGGATGCAGTAACCGGAACGTAAAACCAAAGCCCCAGAATGTTGACATTGCTCTTAAGAGATGCCAAGAAAACAAGAGAGAAAAGGCCTATCCAGTAGTTGTATTTTTTGCGCAGGCTGTAGAAAAGGAATGCTGATATGATGAGGATATTTATCACAGGAAGGAACCTGTATATCTGGATAACATCTGTAAAAGAAGAGAGGGCTACCAGGATTAGATCAAACCCTACCTGGACGTTTCCATGACGGGACAGGTATGGCATTCCAACTTCTTTTATCCTGGCTGCTTTTCCCAGATGATACCACTCATCCAGATGCATAGGGTAGGCATAGTTGAAATGCGGAAAATAGGCCAGGATGGCTGTCATGACTAAGGCCGCTATCAGCAAAAAGTCTTTTTTATCCACATTCAGTCACCTGGTCAGTTATATCGGCCTTTTTATTTTAATTTTTCTATTATAGGAAAAATTTTTAAATAGGTTCCTGCTCAATATCGCTATGGAAAACAAAAAACCGCTTAGGATCCTGGCAGCAGGAGATATACATGGTGATGTGAGCCTGGCTGAAAGGCTCGCAGAGAGGGCCAAAAGGGAGAAGGTCGATCTTGTGGTACTCTGCGGAGACCTTACAATGGCAGAGACTTCGACAGATAATATCATAGGACCCTTCAAAAAAAGGCATGAAAAGGTGCTGCTCATCCCCGGAAACCATGAAACTGTAGCAACTGCTGATTTCCTAGCTGAGCTTTACGGCATGAAGAATATCCATGGCTATTCTGTTAAATATAAAGACGTCGGTATTTTCGGAGCAGGCGGTGCAAACATAGGCCTGTTCAAGATG
>CAZDZV010000013.1:0-37377 GCA_964510025.1 uncultured Methanosarcinales archaeon | reverse complement strand
CCTGCAACCGTAAGTTGTTTAAGTTTTACCGCAGGGGGCGAGGGGTCTATTGAATTCCTTATTGAATTTTGTAATGGCTGATCCATATCTTGACTTTTTTTATCCGTACCTGTAATATCTCCATTATCTTCTACTCCGTAAAATATTAAACCACCTTCTCTATTATGGAGCATTGCTGCTACTTCCTCAGTTATTTTTTTAATATCAGTTCCTGCAGCCTTAAATTCATGTATTTGATCTTCCCCTGTTCTGCAAATATCTATAACTTCCGTCTCTGATAAAAATGCAGGATAATTTATCGCTATTTTTTTGCCTTTGCTTTTTGGAGTGAATTTTTTAATAGATTTCTGGGCTTTAATTGGATCTTTAAAATAGGATAAAGAAATGCATCTTGCTAGAGATGTTTTTTCATAGATAATTGAATTATCCTTTTTTATTGGTCTACCTTGTCCATCTTCTTTGAGCTGTATTAAGCCAATATCTTTAATTTTTTGAAGATCGGCTAGAGTTGAAGAGAGGTTCCTTCCAATTTTCTTCGAAATCTCTTTTGCATTTCTTCTCCCATTTACTTCTCTGTAAGCATCAAGTCTTTTGGGCGCGCCATTGAAGATAAAACGACCACGTGCAATTAATTCTTGTATATCCATTTTATTTTTTCTGCTTAAGTCTCCTAAGCACAACATCAATATTTTGTCTGCTTTTGTTTGTAATTTCAGCAATTTCTGCTGCGCTAAGATCCAAACCATGCAAAGAAGCTATCTTATCAGAGTCTTTAATAGGATTCTGTTGGCTGCTACTCATTAATAGGTTTATCATCACGTCTAAACGCCGAATAATTTTTTTAGCATCATCTGATTCCATAGTTATCACCTTGATTTGGACTTTCGATTTTTAAAATCCCATGTTTTTAATGTTCCTTCAGGAACTCCAAGTAATTTACTGATTTCACTATAAGGATAGCCTAAAGCTTTCATTATCTTTAGTTTTTCTACATCTTCTTTACCTTGTGTTGCAAGAAGTGCAATTATTGTGTCTAGCTTTTTTGTGATTTCAGGATCGTTCATTTTCTTTTCCATCCTTCCATTTGCCTACAGCTCTTTACGCCAACAATGGGGTTAACCTCATCGCTTTTGAAGCCTAAATTTTTTAGTGTGTAAATCTTATCATCTTTATTTTCTATACTCTGGACTGCAATGATTGCAAAAATCCGGTCTAACTTTTTGCAGATTTCATCAAATTGCTTATCATTCATTTTTCTTTCCACCTTTCTTTTGTGATTTCCTAATGTGGTGAAGCGTGACTTTCACATTGTTTGTGGTTTTTCCTGTTAAGTCTGCAATCTCCTTTTGCTGGAAACCCATAGCATCAAGAAGTGTGATTTGTTGGCGATACTCTTTATCGCCAATAGCTTGCATGGCTAACAACTTTATTACGGTGTTGAGCTTTTTTTCAATTATTGAAAACTGATCAGGGTTCATTTTTTACCACTCTTCTTTTTCGCTCTGACAACATCAACAGTTCCCTTAGGGATTCCCAGAAGCCTGCTGATATCAGCATTAGTAAAGCTTAGACCTGCTAAAGTTCGGATCTGCTCGTCTCTATCTTTTCCTTGGGCGGCAGTCAAAGCAACAAGCATATCAAGCTTATTGTTGATTTCCTGTAATAGGTCAAGTTCATTCTTCTGTTTTGTTTTCATGCTTCTTCACCTTCCTTATGATCGATAATTCTTTGGACGCATGAGCTGGACTTATTCCCAGTATTTGTGCAATCTCAATAGAGCCCAGATTTGATTTGGCAAGTCTGGCCACCTGTGCCTTTATGTTGCCCTCCTTCTCAGTGATTTGGTTTCCCAGTATCAATCCAAGCTTCTTATCGATCCTTTCTAAGAGTCCTATGACATCATCGTTTTTCATATTTTTCCACCCTTGGAAAGTACTGGATGTGGTTTTACTATATAAATTTAACCTTTTATATTGATTATCGACGAGAATTAAACTTAAAACACTGTATCAGGTAATCTTTATTTATAAATAAATGCCTTATTTCTGCAGTTTTTATTACTCGGCAAGGAACTCAAATTTTATTGAACTTAATGCCTGTTATAAGAATTTTTGCGGAATGTAATGGAGCAAAAACTCGAAGAGGGCTTGAGGTGTAGCGAACAGCTGTGAGCGTAACACTCGAGAAATCATCGAGGTATGACGCAAGAAAACTTTTTGTTCGAGCCCGAAGGGCATTATTGTGAATAGATTAAGGGGCTTTGAGAACACAATATTTATATAAATAACCGCTTATATTATATTAAATGCAAGTAAGCAATCTTATATCAAAACATAAAATCAGCTTAATTATATTAGCAGTCATAATACTTTTAGGTCTATTTTATTTTGCTGGTATCAAATATTTATTTCTAAATTATTCATTTGATTATGAAGATTGTAAAGAAAACAATTTTTTAACTTCTGGATTTGAAAAGTTAACTGATATACAATGGATTGGAAATGACCTAATAATTTCTGGAAAAACAAATTTTAATTGTGGTGGAAATATTGATGGAGATTATAAACTTGAAGCAAATATCATAAATTTATATATTAAAGATAAGATGTTCTATTTTCCAGAAATGTGTAATTGTGACAGGAATATAAAATTTAAAATTAAAAATTTACCACAAGAAAATTATGAGATCAAATATTTTGATAAAACAAACAATCAAAATAGATTAAGAGATTGGGTAAAAATGGAATATCCTGATAAAACTACAAGTATTGATTGCAATCAATATCCAGAAGAATCAATTAAAGAATGTTTGTTAAAAAGAGCTTTAGTAATACCAGAAAATAGTGATTGTGATAATCTACCTACAAAACTAAAATTTGAATGTTATGCAGATGAATCTTGTACAGGTCTACCGGAAGATGGTGATTGGAATATAAGGGATGTCTGTTACAATAGATTTGAAGATTTAGCTAACATTTAATATTAATAGGTTCTCAAAGCCCCCTTCTAAAAACTAAAAAAGTTTTCTGAGTAATATTTCTTATAATCAATGTTATGCGACCTGCCCTCGAGGCTCGAAGAGACTCGAGCTGGCAGGCTCGAGCGTAGCGAGAGAGTTTTTTATTTGCTGACAAAACAATAAGAAATACTCAAAAACGAAAAATTATTTTTTTAGGCTATCTTTTAGCTTGTTTATAATACTCTTAAACTCTAGTTCATTCCTGTCTAAGTAGTCTTTTTGAACAGAGAATCCCCTATAATTTATCTCATTCCTTAGTTTTCTCAATTCATCTGTCTTATCAATTTCAAAATCAAAATTTTCAAATTTCTCTCTAAGATAGGCTATTAAGCATAAATGGTTTGTGCAATTGAATCCATTCTTATACATATGGGCAAAAATAAGCTCTTTTATTATATCATAATATGCCTCAACTTTTAGGGCAATAAACTTATCATTGATTTTTTTATCCCAAAATTCCAGCCTTAAATTTGCCATGTTAAGCATCTGCAATGATCTTTCTTTATCTGGAGTTGTTTTTGTTATGATATTCTGGTCAACACATTCTTTCCAGCTTATTTTATCTGCCATTTTTTATTTCCCTCCATTAATCCTTATAAAACCATATAAGATTATACCATTTATGATGTTATTTCTTAGCTCATTTGAAAGATTATTGATATTTGGCTCAAATAAAAGATTGATTTTTCTGTTTAGCTTTTTTTCATATTTACTTATATCTGAACCTGATTCTTTAGCTTCTACAAAGATATCTATATCGCTTTTTTCTGTAAATGCCCCCTTTGAGCAGCTCCCAAATAAGATTATCGAAGATGCTAAAGTTTGTTTTTGGATATATCCAACTATGCCAGACTCTTTTA
Source organism: uncultured Methanosarcinales archaeon (assembly GCA_964510025.1). Lineage (GTDB taxonomy): Archaea > Nanobdellota > Nanobdellia > Woesearchaeales > DATDXC01 > CAZDZV01. Next base: position 33,498 of record CAZDZV010000013.1, on the reverse strand, counting down.
TCTTAAACAATATATAATTTTTCTTGTAAAACTTATACTTATCACTTTCAGTGTTAGCATAGTAGGTTGGATATAAAGTATCTTCTTTCTTTTTTATTAGATTTAAGGAAAATAGATTAGAGACATATTTTATCACAGTAGCATGGCTCAAATCTAATTTCCGGGCAATGCCCCGAACAGAAAAATCTTTACTGGGATTCTCTATAAAAAGTTCTAGTATTTTGTATATATTGTTTTTGAGTATTTCGTCCATCTTGACCACTTGGTCAATTAAATAACCATCTGGTTATAAAAATAACCACTAATATATAAACCTTTTGGTTTTGTCGGCATTAAAAAATTTGGGAGAGTAACGCAAAGTCTTTGATGGCTTGAGTAACGCAACCGCATAGCATTTGATTATGCGAAGTGAACCTTTGATGGTGAGCGTAGCTTTTTATTTGTCGAAAATGCGTTACTGCCGTAGTTTTTTATTATATGTTAATTATAGATTTCTGTGTAACAGACTAACTTTCGTAAGAATTGGGGGTTAAAATAGAAACATTTATATATACATACATATATACACAACATATAAACATATAAGAAGGTGATTTGATATGCCTATAAGTCGAGAAGAATTTAAAAATTTGGATAGAAAATCCGAATCGCTAAAAGATAAACTTATTGATTTTTTGAGAGAGAATAGTGATAAGGCCTTTACTGTTATTGAATTATCTAATGAATTGGGGGCTAAGATGGGGGCAGTTTCGCCTTATCTTAACTTTTTTCAAAAAGAAAATAGAGTAATCCATAAAGATAATTATTGGATGTATAACCCAAAACAACCAGAGAAAAAGGAAACTCCTTTTCTTAAATTCTTAGGCAAGAAAAGCAAAGGAGATGAGAATATGTGGAAAAAGATATATGATTATTTACAGCACCATAAGAATATGCAATTAATCTCTCCTTCAAGCAAAGGTCAAAGTTTTATCATTGAAGAGTTGTCTGATTGGGGCATAAAGATTGGTTTTACTTCTTCAGGAAATAAAATTAGGGTAGAGAAAGAGAGATTTGAAGCTGCTTACAATTACCTAAAAGAAAATAAAGCAAATTGGATAAAAATAGGTGCCAGTAGAATCGCAACTAATCCTGAAACAATAGAAGGTCAAATAAAATTGGCATATAACGGAAATATGAATGGATTATCAACAGCTTCATGGGTAGCGACAATATTGGTTAATGTCTTTGATGATATTGAGTTTAATGGTAAATTTAAAGGTCAAGCTTTAAGGATGAGATGAATAAGATAAATAAATATAGAGAGGAAACTAAAGATGACTTTGAAAGAGTTTTATTAATGAAAAGACTGAAAAAAGAGCTTGATAATTCTAAGATTCCAAATGACACAAAAAGTATGATTCTATTTGATTTGCACAATTTGATGAATAATTTATGTATCACTTGCGGAAGCAAAATTGATAATCTTGGTGTTAATAAAACAGGAATATGTCAAAGCTGCTATGATAAACTAAATGATAAATATAGGTGGTTTTTTAACAATCACAGCTTAGAATAAAATTTTAAGGAATATTTATAAATTAGTTGTCTTTGATATTTAGAATATGGACAAGGAAACAGCCAAAAAAGAAATTCAACTGTTAGTTGAGAAATATGACCAAGTTGTTCAATCTGGCAGACTAAAATCTTATAATGAGGAGATGACTAAAAAAGACTTCATTCTTCCTTTATTTCGTGCTTTAGGCTGGAAAGTAGAGGATGGAGAAGAAGTAACTGCTGAAGAAAAGATTTCTAGAAAAAGAGTAGATTACGGTTTTAGGATTGATGGAATACCTAAATTCTTTCTTGAAGCTAAATCACTAAAAGAAGACTTAGAGAACATAAAATTTGTAGAGCAGGCAATCAATTACTCTTGGCATAAAGGATGTACTTGGGCAATCTTATCGGATTTTGAGGGAATAAAAGTATTCAATGCTGAATGGAAATCTGCAAATCCTCTTCAAAATATGTTTTTTGGGATTAATTGTCAGCAATTTCTTGATAGGTTTGACCAGCTTTGGCTATTATCAAAAGAGAGTTTTGCAAGCAATGAGATAGATAAAGAAGCGGAAAAATGGGGTAAAAAAGCCAAGAAGGTTCCCGTAGATAAGCAGCTTCTAACGGATATGACAGTTTTTAGAGAAATCTTATCAAAAAACATCCTAAAAGATAATGCTTCTAAGAATTTGTCTGTTGATGAGTTAGACGAATCAGTACAAAGGATTTTAGACAGGCTTATCTTTATCAGAACATTGGAAGACAAAGAACTGGAAGCTCCGATGCTGCAATCTCTTATAAGGGAAGATACTCATAAAAGAGTGTATAAAAAGCTGAATAATTTATTTAGGCAAATAGATAATATCTATAATAGTAAGTTATTTGTACAGCATTTATGCGAAGATTTGGAAATTGATGATAATATTCTTGAAAAAGTAATAAGAGGGTTATTCAAGACATCCGATAATACAGTACATTACGATTTTGGAGTTATCGATGCTGATGTTCTTGGTAATATATATGAGCAATACTTGGGACATATACTTAAAACAACACCAAAAAGAGCAAAACTTTCTAATGGCAAGGCGCATAGAAAAGAGCAAGGCATTTATTATACTCCTACCTATGTAGTTGATTATATTGTTAAGAACACAGTAGGAGAGTTAGCGAAAGACAGGAAATTTGATTTAAAAAATATCAAGATTCTTGATCCTGCCTGCGGTTCTGGAAGCTTCTTAATGAAGGCTTTTGATTATTTGGTAACTCTTGATAAAAAGAAAAATGGTGAGATAGACCAAACAAAGCTAGATTTAACCGGAGAATCTGCAACTTACGGAAGAAAGGTTGAGATTCTTAAAGATAATATTTTTGGTGTTGATTTAGATGCTAAAGCTGTAGAGATTGCACAATTGAATCTGTTGTTAAAGGCTGCTGAGAAAAAGCATAGATTGCCTACATTGCAAGAGAATATCAAAGTTGGGAATTCTTTGATTGATGATATTAGATTTGTAAAGTTCAAACCTCTCAAATGGCAAGAAGAATTTAGAGAAATAATGGACAAGGGGGGTTTTGATGTAGTTATTGGTAATCCTCCTTATATTAATGCGATACAACTAACAAAGACTTACGGCAAAGAGGTTAAAGACTTTTGGAAAAATAAATATAGTTCATCTCGTGGAACATATGACATATATATTTTGTTTTTTGAACAAGCACTCAATTTATGTAAATATGGTGGCTATGTAGCATTTATTACTCCTAATAAATTTTTATCCTCTCCATATGGTGTAGCATTTAGGCAATTTATTAATCAGAATTATAAATTAGTGAAAATATTTGATTTATCTCAAGTAAACGTTTTTGAAGATCCTTCTGTATATCCTGTAGTTACTATTTTCCAAAAAATCAAACAAGAAAAGAGGTATGATATCCAAATAGAGAGATTTGAAATTGATGAGAATTCAAAAATTATTTCTGATAAAATATCTTCAAAAAATCTGGAAATGCTACCTGAAAATATCTGGGGGCTCCTACTGACCAAAGGCGCAAAAATTATTGAGAGGATATATAATAATTCAACCCCGCTTGAAGAGTGTGCAGAGGTTCAAGCTACAAGTACTGCAGCAGAATCAGATGAATTCTCAAAACACATTAAAGAAGGGATTGACGGTTTGTCAATCTTAAATTCAGGTACTATTGACAGATTTGCGACATCCTATGGATATGTCAGATTCTTAAATAAAGGAAAGCAATTATTTTTTCCAAAATTAGATATTAGTAAAATAAAAGATACTAGAAAGGAGTTATATCAAAATCAAAAAATTGTATTTGCTAAACTTGCACTAAGATTAGAGGGGTTTGTTGATTTGAAAGGTGATTATGCTTCTATAAATACTAATTGTGTTCATTCACCAAAAGATGGATATGATTTATTGTTTTTAGCTGGTTTACTTAACTCAAAACTAATGAGTTATATTTATGGAGAATTATTCTCAGGACTTAGAATGAGTGGGGGATATTATCAATATCAAGCTCCGCAATTGAGAGTATTACCTATTATAAAATCTAAGCCTAGCCAACAGAATAAAATCAAAGATTTAGTAGGCAATATTATACAAAAAAATGAAGCATTAACTAAATTACATAATAAGAAAACTGATGAAAAAGTTCGCTTAGAAAAAGAAATTAAAAAATTAGATGATGAAATAGACCAAGAAGTTTACAAGTTGTATGGATTGAATAAAAAAGAGATTGAAATTGTTGAGACAATTTTAGATAAGATTTAGAGGTTTATTGTTTTGTTATTTCTTCTTTGACAGTTTTAATTATTGTCATTTCAGATTCAATATTTTTAATAAGATCATTATATGTAACAATTTGAATATGCGGACCTAAGTGAAAATTCAGTTCCTTTAATAACTCTAGTTCCGAATCGCTGAGATTATAACCGATTAAGATACATCCTGAAGCTTTCTGAATTCCGTAAAGACCCTCATTCTTATGTTGAGAATATATATCCGTTCTTCGCATATATAAAATTAGTTCACTTAAACCATCAGCTAAATCTGGAGAAATTATGAATCTTCGTTTTTCTTTGTTATCCTTTCGAATCACTGGTTTTATATTGGGGCTTTTTACCTCAAATATTCTATCTTGATTATATTTAGTTTTGACATGTAAATCGATTTGAGTTTGTTTATCTACGTTCTCATTCTTTGCTTCTACTTGGCATTCTAAACCTAATAACCATCTATTATCCATTATCTTAGTTTTTATCTTTTCTTCAAATCCAACGCCTTTATCCAAACTTTCATTTATGTTCGATTTGAATTCATTAAATACTGTTTGATAGTTATCTAAGTTTTCAATTGATTTCTGTGCTAGGCTTACAATGTGCTTATTTGAGATTTGTTTCTGCTCAGATTCTTCAAGTTTTCTCTGTGTTTCAGCTAATTCTTTAGTTAATTGTTCAGTTCTAGTCCTATAATATTCAGATTCTTCATCAATTCCAGTGACCCTCTTACCAAATACCTTTAAGTACATATTCTTGATAGTTCTGATAAACCAATTAAGCCAAGAAGGCAAGTCTAATTCTTCATCTATCCAGATTGTTTTTCCGTATCTTGGACGAGATTGATAAGGAACTTTTTTGCCAATTTTGATAGAAATTCCTTTAACACCATCTTTCCTTTCTAGAACAGTTGCCACGCTTGCTTTTTGTCCCTTTTCCCATGTTTCAGATTCGCCAATTCTTTTAAAACTGCTTTCTTTAGCCTTTGCCATTTTAGAATAGATTAGATAATCGGACTTAATATATAAATTTTAACCTAACTAGCCCCCAATTCTAATATAATAAAAAATTTAGGTCGGAGTAGAGCTTGACTCGTACGTAGCCGTTTAATCCCCGATTAAACGAAGGCAGTAACATTAGCATTTTCGACGTAAGCCCTTGCTTTCCGGAAGAGAATTTCTTTGAGCTTTGTATGGGAAAAGAAATTATCATCCAGAAAGTCGGCGTTTACCGACGAGGCAAATAAAAAATTTCGCATAATGCCTGTTACATTCGCCGACCTACGAGCAATTGTTTATAGGTTTACAGCAATATAAACATCAGGTTCTTTAAAGTAATACATTTAGTTACAGAAGAAATACAATTGCGGAGTGGGGAGGACAAGGAAAGCCCGAAAGGGCGGTTTTGCGTAGCAAAATTCCGCAGAGTAAAATTCTTACTTTTTTATCAATTCGAGCGTTAGCGAGACTATATTTTAAGGGGTTTCCGTTTATCGAGGGCTTAGCCCAATCTAACAAATATATTAAGGGGGAAATCTCTCTTTCAGAAATAACATAAAGGCTAAGCTAAAAAAGAAAAATAAAAAAATTATTGAATTTTTTCAGTTGATAATTCTCCAGAATTACTTACTTCTATTTTCCATTTAGACCCATCAGGAGATAATAAAACTAAATCTCCATTAACTATAACATTACCAGCAGGATCTAATGTTAAATCTCCAGCAGTAGTTAATCTAGTTCCCATGGAGAATTCTCTACTACCATCTTCAAATTCTACAGTATGTTTAATGTTTTCATCACTAGAGTAATGAACTAATGCTTTAGATTTAGTGATTACATACTTAGATGGGTCGAGTGTTAGGTCTCCATTTGCAGTGATTCTGCCCCCATTATTGTCGTAACCATAAGTATTCTTATTTTGACCATCCGCTGAATATTGAACAATAGCATCACTATTAACCACAACATATTGTGATGGATCAAGATTAAGATTTCCGTTTGCTGTTATTCTTCCCCCTTGGTCATCAAAGCCATATGTATTTTTATTATTTCCATCTCCTGAATATTGAACAATAGCATCAGTTTTAGCAACAACATATCTTGCAGGATCGAAGATTAAATCATTATTTGTGGTAAATCTTGTACCATCGCTCTGAAATTCTACTGTGTGCTTGTTATTGCCATCACTTGAATAATGGACTAATGCTTTTGATTTTGTTATGACATATTTGGATGGGTCTAATGTTAAATCGCCACTTGCGGTGATTCTTCCACCATTTTCATCATATCCGTAAGTGTTCTTCTTGTTTCCATCTGCTGAGTATTGTACTAAGGCATCTGTAGTAAAAGATATATAATTTTGTGATAATGGATAAACTTTGTCGACCCATAATTCTTCAAATTTAGGGCTTACAACATTTGAACAAGGTTTACAATCACCACCACAATCTATACCTTCTTCATTTCCGTTTTTGATCCCATCATCACAAGTAGGTTTACAATATTTATCCCAAATATCACAATATCTTTGATGATATTTATAATTAGTATCCTCGCACTTTTGTTTATAATAATTACATGCACTTGGACTTATTCCAGCATACGCCTCTCCAACAACATTTTTATCTCTAAACAGCCAATCAAACCAACCAGCAGAAACAAGAGAACTTGACATTAAAATCCCAATCACAAACAGGCTCAGAATCAAATATTTATTTTTCATTTTTTTCATCCTCCTTTAAAGTAGTATATATCTATTTTCTATCAAAGGATATATATATATATCTTTCGATTTCTAATTTTTTTAGCCCAGCCAATCAATTAAAACATTAAAGAGATTTTCCCCCTTCAGTTTTTTTAGGAAACCCCGTTTTTCTCGTGTAAAAAGTAAAATTTTATTGAATGTAACTATTTATATACGTATTCTTTGAAATTTTGTGGTTATGGGGCTTGAAAAGGCATTATTATTAAACCTGAAAGTCACTTTTTCGTGACTACTGGTAAGGTATAATAGCAATCTCTTTGATTTTGACATCCTGGGAATAGCTTTGGAGCACATGTCCCAGATTCTGCTTCAGATTGCAATCTTTGTGCGCAAAGGGAGTTATAGCGTAATAACTTCTCGGTATCATCATACAATCTATCCATTGCAAATTTCCTTTGGAGCCATATTTCATCTATTTCTTTCATTTTTTTCACCTCAAATGTTTTCTTACTTATTGGAAGCGTAATCAATGTAATTTTAGTATCTGGATGCATAATTAATTATCTGACTGTTTCTTAAGCATTTGAGGTAAATGAAAGAAAATTTTCACAAGAAATTAAGATTCCACTGGACATTACCTGACTTATGGAAATTTGATTGATAAAGGACCTAAAAGCCCAAGATCACCCTACCACAGGCACAAGACATTTAGGTGCGTGAGATATTTAAATAAGCCCGCCAGGATTATTTTTAGGTGAATCAGTATGTTAGACATAGTCGAAGCCATTAAAAAAGAAGCATTCAGAAGAAGGTTAAGCAATAAGACAATAAAGGCCTATGTTTTTTGGAATAAAAGATTCTTAAAATACTGTAAAAAAGACCATAATGAAATAACCAAGAAGGATGTAAAAGAATATATAAACCATCTGTCAGACAGAAACCTTTCAGGAAATACTCTTAATGTTGCCTTAAACTCGATCAAATTCATGCTTGATTGGGTCTTATTCAAAAGATGGAGGCTAAGCATAAGATATTCTAAAAAGCCAAAGCACCTTCCAACTATGCTTACAAGAGAAGAGCTTATAAGGATTCTGTCAGTGGTCAAAAATAAAAAACATAAGCTTATGATAGGCTTGATGTATGCCGCTGGCTTAAGGGTTTCTGAGGTGGTTAATTTAAGAGTAAGAGATTTTGAGCTTGACAACAGCTATGGCTGGGTAAGGTCTGGAAAGGGAAACAAAGACAGGGTTTTTGTGATTGCTGAGAAACTTAAAGATGAATTAAAAGACTGGAGTGAGAACATGGAATATGATTCTTATGTTTTTAGAGGCTATAACAATTATCATTTAAGCACACAAACTGTCTTTAAAATTGTAAAAAAGGCAGCAAAAGAAGCTGGAATCAAAAAAAATATCCATCCACACACTTTCCGCCATAGCTTTGGTACGCATGTCATTGAAAACGGTTGCAGTCTTCAGACATTGCAGGGATTGCTGGGCCATGGCTCTGCTGAAACTTCTATGGTCTATATCCATGCTGCCTGTCCGGCTATGATCAATGTAAAAAGCCCTTTTGATAGCCTATGAAAGCGTGGCTGATGCAGGCATACAGGAAAGGCAACAAGATAATTCTCTGGCTCAAGACAAGAGATGATGACATAAGGCTCGAGAAAGACTTCAGAACAGCCATATATGCGGGATTAAAGGCAGAAAAAGTCCTTAGGGAGAATGATGTCGCTTTCAGAAAGGTAAGGAAAAAGACATACCTTAGGAAATACAAATATGTTCTGGAGATACCTGCGCCTATATCTGGATTTGAAAAGTTCATAAGGGATATAGAAAAAGCTACAAAGCACAGGGTCCCTTTGTATAATGCAGATATTGTCCCAGAGCAGATGTTTCTCTACAAGCATGACATAAGGCCTTGCTCTGCTGTTGTCCTAGGTGAAAACATAGCCCCCATCCCGGGCCATACAGATATCCCTCTAAAGAAACTAAGGCTAAATGTTATCTCCCAGGGAGATAAAATAAGGTGCATAGAAGTCAACGGCAAGGTTATAAAAGGCAGTGAAAAGGCAATACTGGAGGAGTTCTCAAGGATATTCAGGCTTGAGGATCCAGACTGCATTGTCATGGATTACGCTTTCTCACGTATGCCTTTGCTGTATCAGAGGCTGAAGAGGCACAGAATAGGCTGCCCTTTAAACAGATGGGATGATTATGATATAAGGTACAGGGGAGGAAAAAGCTACTGGAGCTATGGCCAGGTCCGCTACCAGGATTTTGCAGTCAGGCTTAAAGGAAGGTTTTTGGTAGACACCCACAGCTTTGTAGGCACAGAATGCCAGCCAGAGGCTATAATGGAGCTTGTTCAGCTATCCGGAACATTGTTCCAGAGGACAGCCTCAAGAAGCTTTGGGGCTGTTTTCCAGACAGCCCTTATGAGGGAGATGATAATGCAGGATATGCTGGTCCCATACAAGGAAAAGCCCATAGAGCCGCCGTTGACCATGCTTGAGATGCTTAAGGCAGACAGGGGCGGCCATTATTATGACCCCATGATAGGCTTCCACAAGGATGTCGCTGAGATAGATTTTGTAAGCATGTTCCCATGGCTTATCTACAACCACAACATAAGCGCAGACTCGATGCTTACAGATAAGGGCCCTTTTGCATCCATACCAGATCTTCCTGTAAAGGCATCCATGGCATTCAAAGGGCTTATCCCTGTTGTCCTTAAGCCTTTTATCGACAGAAGGATGCACTATAAGAAAAATCCCACATCAATAAACAAGGAAAGGGCCAAAGGCCTTAAATGGGTATTGGTCAGCTGCTATGGCTACCTCAGGTTCAGGGAATTCAAGCTCGGCATACCTACATCGCACATGGCTATCTGCGCATATGCAAGGGAGACATTGCTTAAGGTCACAAGGCTGGCAGAGGAAAAAGGCTTTAAGGTTGTCCATGCAATTGTTGACTCTGTCTTCATAAAGAAAAAAGGCATAACAGAAAAAGAAGTCAGGGATTTCTGCAGGGAGATAGAGCTTGAGACAGGCATACCCATAATGCCTGAAGGCATATTCCGCTGGGTCACATTCCTTCCTTCTGTCATCGATAAGTACAGGGCCCTGCCTTCTACTTATTATGGCGTCTTCAGGAATGGAGAGATAAAGGCAAGGGGCATCGAGATAAGGCAAAGGTCTTCCCCTGAGATAGTGAAGATGTTCCAGAAGCAGTGCATAGAATTTCTGAAATCTATCGACAGCAAAAAACAGGTCCATCTTGCTTTCCCCTACCTTTGCAGCTATCTCAGAAAGGTCATAGGGGCCATACCTGATGTGCATAAGGATTTTCTTACGGTAGCAGTCAGGATTTCTAAGGACAACTACAGGCATAACATCCCCCAGAAGATGATACTGGAGAAGCTTAGGAAAAAAGGCGTTGCAGTAATGCCCGGCCAGTTCATAAGGTACATCTATGGAAAAGGGCCGGTATTGCCGGAAGAATACAGGAAGCCGGATATAGGGCAGTACAAGAAGCTTCTTGTAAGGTCATTGTTTGTCATTCTGCAGCCATTCGGCTACACAAGGCAGGATATAGAAGAGGCTGCAGAAATAGAAAGGCAGTCAAGGCTGCATGAATACATAAAGGTCATCCATAGGTACATCCCGGTATCAAAAGATTATGAAGACAAAAAAGGGCTTTCAGAAAAGCTGATAAGGAAGCGGCTGGAGAAAAAAGGGCATGTATGGAGAGCTGGCCTTATCGGCATACTAAAGGACGAGATCTACCCCAACGTAAGGAGAAAATACCAGCTTCTCAAGGACCTGATGGACAGGCACCATCCAGGCCTGCATGAGCATCTGGAATACATAAATAAGGTGCATCATGGTATGCCTGATTTCCTGTTCTTCGGAAAAAGCTTCAGGTTTGTAGAATGCAAGCTGCAGTACGAGCAGCTTTCTTCTGTCCAGAAAAAGACAATAAAGAAGCTCATAGAGCTTGGCTTTGATGTTGAGGTGCACAAGGTAGTGGACAAGAGGACAAAGACCAGGAAAGCATCGGTGTATATCTTCAACGGCAGCAAGGAAGTTATCGAGAGGCAGGCTATCCTTAGCCTCTAAAAAGTAGTAAACTTTAAGAATAACAATCCATTCTCCTTGCCCTATGCCAGGATCGATTCTTTCAGAGCTGGAAAGTGCTATTCTTCCGGAAGAAGGCAAGGAGCCATTTGAGCTGGAATTTTTCTTACGGCAGTTTGAGCGTATTATGATGTTCCTTCAGGGAGCGGTTGTCCCACCATACGAGGTAGAGGTTCAGCCTTCTGCCCTATGCAACGCCCAATGCTATTTCTGCTGGGGCGAGCAGGAGCGTGTCCCAAACAGGTTAACGCAGGACGATAATCTTAAGACAGTGATCCAAAAAATAATCGAAGCTGAGGCAGATCAGATGGGCGTCCAATTTGTAAAGTTTGTAGGTTCAACAGGAGATCCTTTGGTCAACCCGAAGACCCTGGATGCTGTAGACCAGCTGGCAGAAGCAGGGATAAGGCAAAGGATGTTCACTAACGGTATTGGGCTGATGTATAAATCAGGCAATCAGCCTTATGCTGAAAGGCTTGCAGGGATGGCTTACTTAAGGGTAAGCCTTGACGCAGGTTCCAGCGAGACGCTTTATGATATCAAGAAAGTAAAAGGCTTTGAAAGGATAATGGAGGGCATAGGCTTATTGCGTGCCGCTGCAGAGAGGCAGAATACTGGCCTGTTCATACATGTTGGGTATGTAATAAGCGACCGTAACTATCATGATATTCTGAGAGCAGCCCAACGGGTAAAGGATGCAGGCGCCAACGGTGTGCAATACAGGAGAGATTTTCTAAATCCTGATATGGACCCGTCTATGATAGAGGACCAGCTTGCAGCAGCGCATGAACTAGCTGACGCTTCATTTATAGTGACAGAGGTAAATGACCCTGAGGCTCTCTGCTCCAGATGTTATTATCCTGTTCTCTGGCAGACAGTCGCAGCTGATGGCTGCCTTTATCCCTGCGGGCATACTGCCCTGGCTTCTGTTGCCCCTATAGGTGATCTGCTCCAACCTGGAGTTAGCCTGATGCAGCTCATACAGCAACAGAGAGACAATGCCCAGCAATACCCAGCTGAAGCATGTCGTTTTTGCCCGCCTGTCGCTCTTCATGCAAGCAATCTATTAGCTGCCTTAGGATCATACAATGGCAGACCAGGATTTCTTCAAGCTTTGCAGGCTTTGCATGCAAAACATAGCCCTGTCACATAAACTTCCCTAAACCACCCTGCTTTGACGGCTTCATAATCTCTTCAGAATCATTCTCTGGTTTGTTGACTAATGAAGATATCTCATACATCTTCATGCCTTCAGCAGGATATGGCTTTAGCAATCCCTTGTCCGGCTTTTCCAGCCATCTTCCCTCATCTTCCTTGTTAAGGATTACAGGCATCCTTATGTGTATCTTCTTCAAAAGCTCATTTGGCTCAGTTGTTATTATGGAGCATGTGGTGATGTCTTTCCATTGGTCATATATTCCTGCAAAGGCAAAAAATCCGCTATCTTTCCTCATTATCCTGTATGGCGTTTTCCTCCCCCCTTTTTTGTTCCATTCATAGAATGAGTCAGCTATTATCAGGCATCTTTTTTTCCTGAAAGGATCCCTGTAGGCCGGCTTGTCTGCAACTGTCTCTGCCCTTGCATTTATCATCTTATAGCCGATCTTCTCATCCTTGGCCCAGAAAGGGATCAATCCCCATTGCGCTTCACTAAGCGTATCTGGAGAGCTGTTGAAGATGACAGGGACCTTCTGGGAAGGAGCGATATTATACCTGGGGTTGAGCTCTATCTCTATCTTCTTGAGCCCAAACCTGTTCAGCAAGAGCTGCCTTTCAGGCTTTGAAAAAGAGAACCTTCCGCACATGGCTTAAGTTATATTCCCTGATTTTTAATCTTTTCTTTGAAGCTCCGACTTAGATACCAAGCAGGCATAGCTGCAGGCCTGCCGGCTCTCATCCGGATTTCTTCTATCTGAGCAGCATTGCAACAAAAACTATCAGGCCAAGAGCAAGCAAGGCCACGCCTGCCATGAACGCTATCTTTCTTTGATCTTTCTCTTTTTTCGTAAGAGGTCTGATTCTACCTTTTTTTTTGAATTTTTCTTCCAGCGCCATGCCTATGGCCAGCCCTATCGGGATTCCGGCTCCCACAAACCCATAGTTTCCTAAGGACATTGCCAAAGGTATACCAAAAAGCATACCGAAAGCAATCCCCACAGCTATGAAAAAACCTTCAGGGTATTTCTTTTGCATATAATCAGCTTATTTCTACAGATATATAAACTTTTCTCCTACCAAAAGATTTATATACTAGTATACGTTATTCCACACTAAATATTCATCTTATAGACGAGACGGAGGGCTAAAATGAGGACAATAAGCATAATAAACCAGAAAGGCGGTGTTGGCAAAACAACAACAGCAATTTCTTTGGCAGCAGGATTGAGCAGGAAAGACAGGAAGGTTCTTGTCCTGGATCTTGATGCTCAGGGCAATGTGGGTGTTGCATTGAATTCACAATCAGTAAAGGATATGTACAGCTTTCTGATAGACGGAACAGATTATCATGAATGCGTTCATCATCTTGGCAGGAACCTTGACATAATAACAAGCAAGGAAAACCTTACAAAAGCAGAGATAATGATGACAGGCATGAAAAACAGGGAGCTGCTTTTGAGGAGCCGCCTGAAGAAGATAAAAGGCTATGATTATATACTTATAGACTGCAGCCCGTCAGTCGGGCTTCTAAACCAGAACGCAATCTTAGCTTCAGATGAGGCTATTGTGCCGACATCAACAGACCATCTTGGCCTCCATTCCCTCGGCAAGATAATAGATGTGATAGCCACCATAAATGAGGTATTCGGCCACAACTGCACAATAACCAAGATCGTGCCCACGCTTTATGACAGGCGCCTAAAGACATGCAAGGAATCATTCAAGAAGCTGATGAACGAGCATTACGGCATTGTGTCTGATCCAGTGCATACCTGCTCCAAGCTTAAGGAATCCCCAAAAAAAGGGAGATCAATATTCAGCTATGCTCCAGGATCCACAGCAGCCAAGGACTATGGAAGCCTTGTCTGGAGCGTAATAAGGGATGAGCAGCTCTATTCGCATGAAAAAAGGGTCGTGCTTGCCAAAGCATGATAACATTTATAAATAACTTCAAAGTTCTCTGAAATATGAAAAGAAGCTCAAGACGCTGGAAAAAGAAGCGGCAGATGCGATGGAAGTGGCAGCGCAAAAGGATGAAGAAAGAAAAACGTAAAAGAGCTAAGAAATAATTCTGTTTCCAAAACCTTTAAATATTATACCCCTATTTTTATTACTACTGTTTATAGAGTATAGGTGGTTTCATGGCTAAAAAGAAAGATTTGAAAATACCAAGAGGTTCTCAGCAGCCTGCCGCGCCTTCCAGGGCCCAGGATACTACTAACCTTCCAAAAGAGACACAGGAAAAGCTGAAGCAGATAAAGACAAAGCTTGACAAGTTCCAGAAAAAGGTACTTGAGAAATTTGACAAATATGTTATCGGAATATCGCTTCTTCCTCCTCCAAAGCCCAAAGAAGGGCAGAAATGGGACAAGGATGATATCTCTGTCCTGGTGTTGGTTGATGATTCTGACAGCAAGAAGATGACAAAGCTTGAGCTTCGTAACAAGCTTTTTTCTATAATCGACAACATTGCAGTTGAGGTTGAGAAGCATATAAGGCCGGAGGTCGTTCTGCTCTCTGAGCTGTGGCAGTCATGCTATGACGGCAAATACGAGCTTCTCCAGCTGATATCTATGGGCGCTCCTGTATACGACCTGGGAATGCTTTCTGCGATAAAGATAGCTGAAGTCCATAAGAATATGGTCTTGAAGAAGTTTGAGAGATACATAGTAAGCTATGTTCTTGCCGGCTCCTTGGTGCAGGGCAAGGCCACGAAGACATCTGACATCGACGTTTGGATAGTGATAGACGACACTGACGTCAAGCGGATGACACGGGCTGAGCTGAAAGACAAGCTGCGCGCTATAATAATCGGCATGGGTGTTGAAGCAGGGGAGATAACACAGATAAAGAACAAGATAAACATCCAGGTCTATATACTGACTGATTTCTGGGATTCGCTGAAAGAGGCTAACCCGATCATATTTACACTGCTCAGGGATGGAGTCCCTTTCTATGACAGGGGAATATTTATGCCATGGAAGCAGCTTCTCAAGATGGGAAAGATAAAGCCTTCTGCAGAGGCTATCGACATGTTCATGTCATCCGGCGAGCAGATGATAAGGAGGGTGAAGACCGAGCTGAAGAACATCGGGATGGAAGACATATATTATGCTATACTTACACCAAGCCAGGCAGCCCTGATGCTCTATGGTGTGCCGCCACCGGCACCGAAAGAGACAGCTGAGAAGATGTCTGAGATCTTTGTGAAAAAAGAGAACCTCCTTGAGCAGAAATATGTTGATATACTTGAGAACAACGTCAAGATCCGGAAAGACATAGAGCACGGCTTCAAGAAAGGCCTCACAGGCAAGGATGTGGATGATCTGCTTAAGAGCGCAGAAGACTACCTGAAGAGGATCCACAGGCTTTTCTCCCAGATAGAGAAGATAAAGGAAGAGGAGGACATGCTTAACATATATGATACTGTTGTCACCATAATCAGGGACGTCCTGAAGATGGAAGGCAGGGAAAAGATAACCGATGAAGAGGTCGTAAGGGCCTTTGAAGATGAGCTTATCAGCCAGGGAAAGATACCTGCAAAATATCTTCGTATGCTCAATGAGATAATCCAGGCAAAGCAGGACTATCTTGACAAGAAGCTCACGAAGCAGGAAGTGGACAAGGTGAAGAAATCTTCAAAAGATCTGATAAAGTTCCTGGTGGAGTATATGCAGCGCAAAAGAGGACGAGAGCTTGAAAGGGCAAAGATTAGGGTGAAGCATGGCAGCAGATACGGAGAGGTGATACTTCTTGGGGATAAGGCATTTATCGTGCATGACATCGACAACCAGGACAAGGAGCTTTCCAAGGCAAAGATAACAAAGGACGGCGGCCTGTCAACCATAGAGAAAGCTACCTTGGAAGAGCTTGAGAAAGAGCTTGCAAAGGCTGAAATAGCTCCGAAAGTCTTCATAAAGGAGAAGATCTTTGAGGACCTTAAGAGGCTGTTCGGCAAGGATGTTGAGGTTCTTGTTAATTACTGAGTAAACTATATTTTATAAAACCATTATATTTATAAATTAATTTATGTTAGGTTTTTCTTGAGGGGATAAGGATAAAGACAGGCATTAAAGCTGCAGATGCTATGACCGAACAGCCCATATTTCTCAAGCCTGATGATTCCCTGCAGTACTGCGCAGAGGAGATGGACCATCATCACGTAGGCGCAGTAGTCATACAGACAAACAGGAGCATAAAAGGCATCCTTACAGAGCAGGACATCGTCAGGAAGACCATAGCTCAGGGCCAGAATCCCTTGGATAAGAAAGTGAGGGACATAATGGAGACAAACCTTGTCACCATAGAACCAGATGCAGATATCTTTGACGCTCTGCTGAAGATGAAGGATCTCAACATAAGGCATCTTCCTGTTGTCGATGGAAAAAATCTGCTTGGGCTGCTCACCTTGAAGGATATTCTAAAGATAGAGCCCCAGCTGTTTGAGATCATGGTAGACACCTTTGAGCTGAGGGAAGAGGCCAGGAAGCCGATAAACAAGGTCTCTCCAAATGAAGGCATCTGCCAGACATGCGGAGAATATTCCGAAACCCTTATCTCAAAAGACAGTGTCCTTGTCTGCAAGAATTGTTCTAACCAATAAATTTATAAATTCCTGTCTATAAGGTTTGGTATATGGTTGAGACAGCAGGCTGGGGAGATCTGACAGAAGCCAAGACCTTTATCAGATATAAGGGCGTCTGGGACATGCAGGACCTTTATGAGTCCATGGTTGACTGGTTCCGAAGGCGAAAGTTCAAGTTTCGGGAGCATATCTACAAGCACAAGCACCCTAGCCCTTACGGGGCGGAGAGGCAGTATACCTGGGAGGCCACAAGGAACGATAACGACTACATACAGATAAAGTTCCATATCTATATCCACACCTATGATGTTAGGGACATAGAGGTGGTGATGGCAGACGGCTCTAAAAAGGTATTTACAAAAGGCAGGATTTGGATAGAGATAAAGGTTAGCATAATATCTGATTATGAAGGAAGGTGGGATGAGACAGCGTTCTTCAAGCACTTGAAGCATTTCTATAACAAATATATAATAAAGATGAACTATACCCAGGGATGGGGTCCTAAGAACCGCTATGAGATGTACAATTTCGCAGCTATGATCAAGCATAGGCTCAAGATGGAATCAGAGGAGTACGAGCACCGCTACTTTACCGGCGTGCACAAGCTATACTAAGATGGGAGACGTTAGGATAATTGTAGACCACCTGAAGCTTGAGTATTCAGGTGTCTTCGACACAAAGGCGCTTTTCAAGTTCTTAGGCTCGTGGTTTGAGCAGAGGCAGATACAGAAGAGGGAGTCTAAAAACTTTGAGCAGAACCTCGCAGATGGCAAATACATCGAATATGAGATAGCTTACTGGAAGAAGATATCTGACTACAACCGGTTCATCTATAAGCTCCGTGTGCTGTTTTTCGGGCTAAAGAAAGTTGAGGTGGTGGTAGATGAGAAGAAGCAGGAGCTTTACCAGGGAAAGGTGCTGTTCTATATGGACGGCTACATAGAGCATGATTACGAGCACCGGTGGGAGCTTACCCCCATGCTGCAGTTCTTCAGGGTGATGTTTGACAAGTTCATCTATAAGTATTACACAGAGAGGTTTGAGCAACGCCTTACATTTGACCTGCACACATTGTATGACGACCTTGAAAGGTTCTTCAACATGTACAGGCACTACAGGCCTGTCTCGAAAGTGCCTCATTTTGCACACTAAGATGGTAGAGAAGAAGATATGCGTCACCGAGCTTAGGATAAGCTACAACGGGCCGGTCGATATAAGGGATTTCTTCAAAAAGGTAGAGGACTGGATAGCTGCCAAAGGCAGGCACAAGGAGATAAAGAAGAAATCAGAGCACGTGACTGCAAAAGACAAGAAAGTAGAGTGGTTCATAGAGATATGGGACATGCCGGCAGACTATGCAAAGACCATCGTAAGGCTGCAGGCGCTGTTCAGGGACATAAGGAAAGCAGGCAAGCATGATGTTGCAGATGTTGCCATCGCCCTGGACGGGATCCTGGAGACAGACCTTGAGTCAAGATGGTTCCAGAAGCCCACATTCTATTTCCTGAGGGCAGTCTACGATAAGTATGTCAGCAAGTTCTATACCCACAGGTTTGAAGGCAAGCTGACCTCAGATACATATGACCTCTACAACTACCTGATGGATTACTTTCATAAGAAGTCATAGAAACCTTTTTAAATTTGCCACAACCTTTCTCAGTGATATGCGAGGGTAGCGAAGCCTGGTCAATTAAAGATGCGGTCTAAGGCTGCGCTTTAGGCCATACGCGCAGGACTTAAGATGGAGACATACCTTAAGCAATCCTGTCCCTTAGTGGGTCCGTGGGTTCGAATCCCATCCCTCGCATTTTTTTCGCTGAAATTATGCAAAACTTTAAATATCAAACTATCAGCTTCATCTTCATGAGATGGCTTATTTTCTTGGCTGTGATTTTGCTGGTAGGTTGCGAAGACATTGACATAAGCCAGCTTTCTGATGAGGATATTGAGAGGATTTCTGATAAGGTCATCGTGTGTGAAGAACCATATATGAGATTTGCTTCTGGCTGCTGCCTGGATGCAAATGGCAACAAGGTATGCGATGCAGACGAGCCAGAAGGATCCGCAGAAGAGCTGCCTGAAGAAGATACGCCAGAGGAACTTATTCCGCCAGAACTGCCAGCTGTATGGCAGGATGTCTATTCCAGGGCCCTGTATCAGTCCATTATAGGCGAGACACCAGACTTCAAGGCTGAAGGCAACAACATATATTATGCTGAAAAGCTTTCAGTCGATGATTACATAATCATAGATGATCCATATGATGCAGTCTCAGTTGCACCATATGCTGTCATGACAGGGGCATATGTACTTTTTGAGGATAACAAGGATTTTCTGGATGGAAAAGAGGTGCACTCCTTGTTGCTGTATGGCGATATAGACCTTGACAGCCTGTCTGTATATGATCCGGCAATAATTAATGAAGGTGACAGGTACAGCAATAACATCGAGCTGGCCTATGAGTTTGAAAGGCTGGGCCAGCTGACCCAGGTGTACCTTACATCCGGCAGATTTCTTGAAAAGGGCCTGATGTCAGGCCAATATCCTGTCATCCTGATAGGTGAGGATGTTCCGGAGATAGTCGAGGAATATATCTCAGAGAGCGATATAGAGGTCGGCGTCCTGATAGGCAATGATCTTGTAGGCGCTGCAACCAGGCTTAGGCAGAAGACAGGTATTAGCGTGTTTGTAAAATTTGCACAGGGTTCCAGGGCTTCACCTTTGGATATTTATGAGTTACATTAATATCCCGCTATCTTGCCGATATTTTTTCTTAAAATAAAGCATTATCAAGCGATTCTTTGGCAGGCCCTTTTTTAGCTTGCGGAACTTTCCGACAGGTGAATTCTCTTCTCCTTCTTTTGCAAAAATGCCCAACAGCTTTGACGATCATCTTTTTGTACATCTTCCTCATTCTACTAGTACTACATGTCGTCAAATCTCAACCTGCTTTTTCCGCATTGAAATCTTCAGCTTCCGCCACTTTTCATCTGCAAAGTATACAGTTTTCACGTGTTTCATCTATATGCCATGGAAAATTCTTTATGCAAATTTTGAAAACACAGTTATCTTCTAGATTATAACTATAAAAGAAAACTTCTGGATCACTTGTCCAGAAAGTCTGACATATGGTCAGTTTTTGTGTATCTCATTTCTCTCACCTCCAATTTAGATGAATGAGGAACATACAAGATGAACAGCTATCCATTTATAAAGCTTTGCATTATATTTATAACCTAAAATCTATTCTTCTCACCCATGCTAGAGGTAAGGCAATGTGGCACAGGCAAGGGGGTATTTGCTGCAGCTGATTTCAATATAGGTGACTGTGTCCTGGCCATAGAAGGAAGGCCTGCAGATAAAAGGGGAAGCCATACCATACAGGTTGGCAGGCTGGAGCATATGCTGCCTGATCCTCCGGGGCTGTACCTTAACCATAGCTGCGACCCAAACTGCGGGATCCAGGGCACCAGGATTCTTGTAGCTAGGAGAAGGATAGCGCAAGGAGAACAGGTCACTTTTGATTATGCAATGACAGAGGAAGAGCTGGAATACCCTTTTGACTGCCAGTGTGGGGCAGAAAGCTGCAGGGGGCAGATAACAGGCTTCAGAGACCTTCCACCCGAGATCATTGAAGAATATGGCACATATATCTCTGACTACCTTATAGGTTCTTGAAGCTCTTGCTTATCTTCTCGTTCCAGAACTCAGGCAGTCCAAATTTCATAAGGCCTTCAAACTCATCATCCATGATGTAGAAATGAGATTTAGCATCGACATCCTTGAAATGGGGAGCAACCTTCTCATACATATCCTTTATGGCTTTTCTCTCAAACTGGGCCTGCAGCAGGGACGGCTCCTTAAGCACTATTGTGTCTGCCAGCCTCAGCACATTTAGGTCTATCATGGCAGAGTTCTGCGCTATGAGTATCAGGCTCAGGTTCTTGTGCCTTGCCACTGTCATCAGTTTTCCCAGCTGCTTGTTGACCTGCTTCATGGAATCCCTTGATCCGAATAGGATGGCCCCTTCATCTATGAGCACCACAGAATTATTCGATATGTCCTCTATCTTGTCGGCCTTTTTGATCGTGAACGGCAGCTTGGCGTTCTCAAATCCCATGGCATACACCTTTCTCTTGGACTTTCTCCTGAACAGCTCCAGGAACTTCATGCCCAGCGCTGTCTTTCCAGAGCCCCTTTTGCCGTTAATGAGGATGATGTTGCTTCCTTTCATCAGCCTCCTGTGGAAATCATCATAGCTGCCATTCTCAGTCTTCACAGTGTGGAAGGCAGTGTAATCCTCTTCTTTCTTCCTGAACCAGTCTGCTATCCCCATAGCCCAGACAAACCCAGCATAATATATAAAATTATCTATGACAACTTTTAAATATAAAAACAAAATTCTTGAAGCCATGCCCTTGTAGCATAGTAGCTATTGCGCCACCTTGGTAAGGTGGAGGTCGCGGTTGCAAATACCGCCAAGGGCTTACCTAAAGAACCCTTTAAATAGGGACATCAATTTATGATCTAAAAAAGAGTTCTGATGTAATTCAAATTTATAAAAATTCCCATAACTATTTAAGCATATACTGATTACCATTATCGCAAGACTGATTCTGGGGTGAAGGAGGAAAAGATGAAGATAGTGATAGATATAATATCTGAGAAAGATCAGCAGCTGACTGTGGAGCAGCAAGACAGGATTCTTGAGGCAGCTTCAGAATGCCTGCAGGCTGACTGCGATGCTAGCATAGCGATAGTCTCTTAGAATCCATCAGTTTTGCTCAGCCCTATCTAGCTGATCTCCCTCAGCAGCCGCAAAACCATACCTTTAAATAGGCTCTTCCCTTTTTTATGCAGATATGAACATACTATTGGTCTATCCTAAATATCCGGACACTTTCTGGAGCTTCAGCCATATAATGAAGTTCATAGCCAAGAAGGCAGCTTTTCCGCCTTTGGGTCTGTTGACCATAGCGCCTATGCTGCCCGGAAACAAGAAGCTTATAGACCTCAACGTCCATCCTTTGACAGATGAGCATATAGCATGGGCAGACATGATACTTATAAGCGCCATGGTGGTGCAGAAAGAGTCTGTCAGGGAGATAGTAGAGAGGGCAAAGCACAAGAAGATAGTGGCAGGGGGCCCTCTGTTCACCACAGGCCATGAAAATTTCAAGGACATCGATCATTTCGTCTTGAATGAGGCAGAGGTAACGCTGCCCATGTTCCTCAAGGACCTCAGGGACAGCAAGCTGAAGCATATCTACACATCAGAGCTTAAGCCCGACATAACAAAGACGCCGAAGCCTGACTGGAGCCTCATCGATTTCAGGGACTATGCCACCATGTGTGTCCAGTATTCAAGAGGATGTCCTTTCAACTGCGAGTTCTGCGACATCATAATAATGAATGGAAGGATACCGAGGACAAAGAAAGACGAGCAGCTGCTTGCAGAGCTTGACTCATTGAGGGAAAGAGGATGGAGGGGCTCTGTCTTTATCGTAGATGACAATTTCATAGGGAACAACAAGGTGAAGAAGATGCTGCCGAAGCTTATACAGTGGCAGAAAAAGCACCGCTACCCGTTTGCGCTTCTTACAGAGGCATCGATAAACCTTGCAGATGATGAAGAGCTGATGCAGCTCATGAAAGCTGCAAACTTCTACAAGGTCTTCATAGGCATAGAGACCCCTGAGATGGACAGCCTGAAAGAATGCAGCAAGCTCCAGAACACGAAATCCAGCATGTCAGATGCAGTTAAGAAGATCCAGCAGCACGGCCTCCAGGTCCTGGCAGGCTTCATAGTGGGCTTTGACAATGACAAGGAAAATATCTTCAAAAGGCAGATAAGGTTCATACAGAAGACAGGCATCGTGACAGCCATGGTCGGCCTGCTGAACGCGCTGCCCCAGACCAGGCTCTGGAAAAGGCTGAAATCAGAAAAAAGGCTTACAAAAGAGATTACCGGAGAGAACACAGACGGCTCCCTGAACTTTATCCCAAAGATGGGCTCCAAAAAGCTGCTTGAAGGATACAAGCATATAATCTCAAGCATATACTCGCCAAAGCTGTATTACAAGCGTATCGACACCATGGTCAGGAACTACAGGCCGTCTGTAAGGGGAAAATTATCCATGGCCATGCTCAGGGCATTCTTCAGGAGCATGTGGGTAATAGGCATCAGGTCGAGCTCAAGGTTCTACTACTGGAAGCTGCTGATAAAGACTCTCATAAGGAAGAAGCAATGCTTCAGTGTTGCAGTGGAAGCAGCCATCCATGGCCACCATTTCCAGAAGGTAGCCAAGAAGATGCTAGCTAACTAGCCTTTATTTCTATAAAAACCGGGGAATAGTCTCCATTTATGCGCTTGATCATGCATTCATAGGCTGCTGCAAGCAGACTTATCCCTGTAAGATGGTCAGAGGCAGCAGAGGAAACATCATGTTTTCCGCTCTTAAGCGCCCTGAAGAAATCCTGGCTGGGCCCTGTATTTCCGGGATCATATCCAAGGTCAACGGTCGTGAGCCTCGGGCCGATGACATCTAATGTCTGGTGAGCATTGGCTCCGCAAGCGGATGAATCATCATCCTTAAACTTTGCAAACCTTCTTAAGATATATCCTCTTGAGGCTCCTTGGCTTATTATGATCTCCTCGATCTTTGTTCTTCCTTCCCTGTCCACCCCCTTAAAAGTGCGTCTCTCTGAAAAGCCTTCATGCAGCGCAGCTAGGCTGAAGGTGCAAACATGATAGCCATTATGGCTGAAACCCACCATGAGATTGATATTAACATCAGGATAATTCCTGTAGCTTCCATCAGCGCCCGCAAGATACGCTGAATCTCTTGGTGTATGCGGCATCGCATACACTTCTGCTGTGTCTGCAGCCAATCCAGACTGCCTGATAAACCACGGCACCAGGTCAAGCAGGTGATATCCAGTATGCGTAAGCTTGCCACCCGCACCTATCGGATAAGCCACATCAAGGAACCTCGGTAAGATCCAATATCCGTCAGCTGTAACAACAGTTACGTTGTGGATATAATGATGATCATTCCTATGATGGAACTTCCTAATAAGATCAGCGGTCACCTGGTTGGCTCTTTGATATCTTCTGTGGGCTCCAAGCATGAATAGTGTATCACCAGCCAGAGCTATCAGTTCACGATAGTCATCCAGCAGTTTGTTTGAGCTTCCTGGAACAGTGAAGAAATCAGGATCGCTGGGCATTGTCAACGGCTTATCCACAAGCACCGGCAGCTTTCTCCTTAGAGCATACTGTGTATGCTCTTTATGGTAGGCATCGGGACTAGCTACGATGACACCGTCTATACCTTGACAGCAGATTCCTGATATATCCTGACCAGGTTCCACAACTACAATCTCAGGAGCAAGCCCATGCTTCTGCAGCCTTTGCCTCACAGCTCTTTCCTCCACTTCTACGACCTTGGTTAGCTCAATATCTTGGTCTGCGGCTATGGCTGGCAAGTGGCTCTCATCGGGCCACCGTCCGCATCCGAACATCATTATATTTTTCATTTAGCCCCCTTATTACCATTCCTTATATAAATATTACTACTATTTAGGTAAAAAAAATTTAGAATAATACTAGACCAGACTGTCAATATTGTAGGCTATATCTGTCTGTGTTATTATGCCGCATATCTCGTCCTTTGAATCTGTGACTATTATCTTCTTTATCCTTGCCTCGCTCATCTTCTGGATTGCTTCTGCTACTTTCTGCCTCTCATTCAGCATTACAAGCGGGCTAGACATTATATCCTCAGCTGTGGTCTTTATGAAGTTCTTCTCGCCTGATACACACCCTTTTATTATATCCCTCTCTGTGACGATCCCGGCCGGGACGCCGTTCTTCATCACCACAACACTGCCAACATTCACCCTTTTCATGGTTTCAGAGACATCTATTATATCATCGGCAGCGTCTGCATATATGACCTTTCTGGTCATGAGCCGCTCTATCAGAAGGTCCTTGACTTCTTTTTTGGCCAGATAGTCGATTATGTCTGTTATCGTTATTATGCCGACCACATTCTCTTTCTTCATAACAGCTATCTTCTTTATCTCGTTGCTCTGCATCATGTGGCATGCATCTATGACAGAGCTGTCCTGTCCTATGCCTATCACAGGATCAGACATGACAACTCCAGCTCTTGTGTTGAAGATATTGTTGGCACCTACAACACAGTCCCTTATTATATCCCTTTCTGTCAAGATGCCTTCTGTTGTTCCGTCTTTCTGGACAAGCGCAGATCCGACCCTTGACTGGAACATCTTCTTTGCAACATCCAGCACCTTGTCATAGAAATTGACATACAGCAGCTCTTTTGCCATTATGTCCTTTGCCTTGTCCATATATGCCCCATCTATGCTGCTGATATTTAATATTTTCTCTTTGGTGACGAAAACTAAACAAAAGCTTTTTATAATTCCTATAGACCAAAAATTTCATGAAATATCTCATAGTATTATTATTGCTGGCAGCAACAGTGCAGGCAACCATCTTTGTCAAGGACATAGAATGCTCAGAGACCGGCTATGTCAGCTTCACAGCAGAATACACATGCTCAAAGGACAAATGTTCCCCGAATCCGCAGAAGCCATGGTCCCAGGTCAGCATAACCGCTGAGTCCATAGACAAGAACTACTCTGTCATGATAGACGAGCCCCCTGTATTCCTCGACATAAATGAAAAGAGGCTTGTCTCGAAAGAGGGCATCCTGGACCCTTACAAATCCTACACACTTGTGCTTGACGACGGCGAAGAGACAAAAAGATATGATTTTAAGTGTGCAAACGTAAAATATCTTTGTGAGAAGATCGATCTGGAGATTGACCTGTGCATGGAGCACGAGCTTGACTATTACTATCTCTTCCACGGCCTGGGCATGCAGTTCTCAGCCGCAGAGCTGAGGGATGATATTGTCTATTACATCAACCCTGCAAACACCTATTTCGGCACTGTTGCCCTCACCTCTGATGAGCTAGGCAAAGGCCCTATCAAGTCAGAGGATATCCCTGAGACATATGAGGTGAGGCACATAGGCCTTGACAGGTATCTTCTTAGGGTCCCTTCCAGAGACCTTAAGAACCAGGTGATGGACAAGCTCTATCTTGAGGTGGAAGGATGCGACAAGAGCCGATACGCATCAGCTGCATTTATAAGGTGCAAGGAAAAACAATGTTTTGAAGATTCTCACTGCCCTATAGGCGCCTATTGCGAGAACAGCACCTGCAGGATCCTGAGGTGCAGCCTGTGCGAAAGCATCCAGCAGCACAAATGCATCTCCACCTGCCAGCCCAGGACAGTCTGCGAAAAGGCCTCATGCAGGGGGGATGAATGCTATTATACCTTCATAGAGAACTGCTGCCTGTCAAGTTCTGGATGCGATGACAGCGATGTCTGCACAACAGACATATGCTCAGGCAACAGGTGCACCCACAAGAACATAACATGCGATGATTCAGAAGATGAATGCGTCATAGGCGTCTGCGATCCAGCAGAAGGATGTAAATACATATCCAATCCAGAATGCGCACAGGCAGACCCAGAGCCCTTTCTTATGCAGCAGCCCATGATAATCATGGCAAGGCTGCTGATCCTGGCAGCTTTTATAGGGATTGCATGGTTCACCTTCAAGAAAAACAAATAATTTTTAAATCATCGCATAAAATAAGGCATATGCTGACAGATTTGCTGTTATTTCCGGGTGTGGTTTTCCATGAGCTAGCCCATCTTCTTATGTGCCTGCTTCTATCTGTAAAGGTTACCCGCTTCAAAATTTCGCTGACAGGCGGATTTGTAGAGCACGTTTCCCCAAGTTCTATTATCAAGTCCCTGCTGGTCGCAACAGCTCCTTTCATAGCTGCTCTTATAGCCGCATTGATCATGCTGAACATATATACTTCAGGATTCTATGCAGAGGCATTGAAGCTGTATTTCTCTTTTGTGATCCTTTACTCCTCCTTTCCTTCTTTGGAGGACACCAATTTCCAGAAATACCACAATCTGCTGAAAAAGATACTCACTTTCCCTTTTTTCGTTATACTGAGATTAGAGCACCTTCTTGGCAAAAGCAGCCAGCTTAAGACAGTATATGCTGCCGCTATGATCCTGATAGTGTATAACATTTAAACAAAAGCTTTTTAAAACGTCTTTCACCTTTCTCTGGTATGCAATACCTAGACAAGATGAGGGATCATCTGGAGATGATGGAGGCCTTTGAGGGATCCGGAAGAGATGCCTCCAGGTTCAGCAACATACAAAGGCTCGATGACCTCGCCCATTTAAAGCCTGGTTCAGATCTATGGGTATTCAGCAGCAGGTTTCCGCTGAGGAGGATAATGCTGGACACAACTATAGCCCACCTTGACGGGTATGCATGGATAGACGCAGCTGCAATCCATACCATGCATGCTGGGCATCCTGGGCTGCCTTCTTACGCAGTAGGCGGAGCAAGGGTGGAGCATGCGGATGAGATTTATCATATTTCTTAGCGAAAGTTTTTTATTTAAGCTGGAATTTTATAGAACCAGCGGGCTTGTGGTCTAGCGGCTATGACACTGCCTCGACAAGGTTCTTCGGAACGGCAGTAGTCCCCGGTTCGAGAGGAAATTTCTTCCGCGAAACTCCGGGCAGGCCCATATATATACCCAAGATTTAAATACCTTGAAGCAAAATAAGCTAACATGGCATCTGACAATACCCAAAGATACTTTTTCATCGTCCTCTTTATCGCCCTCATAGTACTGGTCTTTTTCATCATAAGGCCCTTTATAGTGGTAATACTTACATCTATGATCCTGGCTTACATATTCTTTCCGTTATACAAGCTTATAAACAGGAAGCTCAGGAGAAAAAATCTTTCTGCACTCATCACCATATCTTTGGCCATACTTATAATAACAATTCCGCTGATATTTGCCATGAATGCCCTTGCAAAAGAGGCTAGGGTCAACTATCTCCTGATAAAGCAGCGGATCTTCGGGGACGACATATTCCAGTGCGAGAACGATACCCCCTTCTGCATGCTTTCCAGCCAGGCAAGAAAATTTCTGGCAGAACCTCAGGTAAAATATTATGTAGATACAGCGACCCAGCGGGCCACCAATTTTCTTGTGGAGAGCATCTCTGACTTCCTGTTCTCGATCCCAGCCATAATCTTTAATATATTCATAATGATATTCATAATGTTCTTCCTTTTCCGGGACGGAGCTGAGATGATGAAGAAGCTTGAGGATATTATCCTTCTCAGGAAGCTGCACCGCAAGAGGATTATCCGGAAATTTGACAATGTGATGCATGCTGTTGTCTTCGGGCATATAGTCGTATCCTTTATCCAGGGAGCGGTCGGGGCACTGGGCTTGTTTATCCTTGGCGTGAAATCGCCGATACTGCTGGGGCTCCTTATGGCCCTGCTTGCCATCATACCTATAGTGGGCCCTCCTTTGGTATGGCTGCCTATAGCGGTGCTGATGATATTCGACGGCTATCTGGCTGAATCAAACTGGCTCATAATAAAGGGCATAATCCTGATACTTTACGGCGCATTTGTTATAGGGCTTATAGACAATCTGCTTAAGCCTAAGATAATAGGGGACAAGGCAAAGGTGCATCCGGTGCTTGTGCTTTTGGGCGTGCTGGGCGGCCTGGCGATGTTCGGTTTTGTGGGGATTGTCATAGGGCCTGTTGTGCTGGCTGTATTCATGACATTCCTGCAGATATATCAGCAGGAAAAAGGGGCAATCTTCGGATGAAGCTTAAGGTAAGGAACATAGGGATATCGGCAGGCGGCACTCTCATAGTGATCCTCAACAGGGAAGATGCATCCCTGCTCGACCTTCATTCTCTCGACCGCATAAAGATAAAAAAAGGCAGCAGGACAGAGACTGTTGTCATAGATACATGCAGCAACTGCGATGTTGTCCCCCGGGGCAGCATAGCTGTCTTTGAGGAGGTCCAGAAGCTGATGCAGCTGAAGAATGGAGATGCGCTTTGGATAACGCCCTCTGGGACACCCCTGTCGATCGAGTTCATCAAGAAAAAGCTGGACGGGCATGTTCTGGACAAGAACGAGATAAGGCAGATCGTCTGGGACATAACGAACAACAAGCTAAGCGACATAGAGCTTACCTATTTTGTCTCTGCGTGCTATTCAAGAGAGCTTAATGTGACCGAAACGACGCTGCTCACAAAGGCGATGGCAGATGAAGGCGACAAGCTGAAGCTTAGGAGCTATCCTGTCATGGACAAGCACTGCGTAGGCGGGGTGGCCGGAAACAGGACAACCCCGATAATAGTGGCGATAGTCGCTGCCGCTGGCCTGGCCATCCCCAAGACATCATCGAGAAGCATAACAAGCCCGGCCGGCACCGCTGATACTGTCGAGGTCCTTACAAATGTGATCATCCCTATAAGCGAGATGAAAAGCATAGTCACGAAGACAAATGGCTGCCTTGTCTGGGGCGGTTCACTAAACCTTGCTCCTGCTGATGATAAGATAATAAGGGTGGAAAAGCCGCTGGGCATAGATGCAAAAAGCCAGCTCCTTGCTTCTGTCATGGCAAAAAAAGCCTCTGTCTCAGCGACACACCTTGTAATAGACATACCTGCCGGCAGGGGGGCAAAGATAAGCATGGGAAGAGAGGCAAAGCTTCTTAAGAGGGATTTTGAGAACCTTTCCAAGAAGCTGGGCATTAAGGCAAAGGTGGTCATAACAGACGGCACCCAGCCGATAGGCAACGGCATAGGGCCTGCTCTGGAGGCAAAGGATGTCCTGTATGTGCTCAGGGATGAGCTGCAGGCGCCTCAGGACCTTAAGGAAAAGTCATTGATGCTCGCAGGCCTGCTGCTTGAGCTCGGCGGCAAGGCAAGAAGAGGTGAAGGAAAAGCCCTTGCCAGGGATATCCTGGAGTCAGGGAAAGCGTATAATAAGTTCATCGAGATAATAAGGGCGCAGGGCGGCAGGGAGATCATGCCAGGCAAGATAGAGCTGGCGAGGTTCAGGAAAAGCATCAAAGCAGTGAAGTCAGGAAAGATAGCTTCGATTCCGAACGAGTCAATAAGCAAGACAGCCAGGGTGGCAGGGGCGCCCGCCAACAAGGGAGCAGGCATCTACCTGTACAGGCATGTCGGCGACAGGGTCAGGATAGGAGAGAGGCTGTTTACCATATACTCGGACAGCAGGCTCAAGCTTAAGTTCGCTGTGAAGACCTATAAGAAGCTTGGCCAGATTCTCATATCGTAACATTTATTTATGTCTAATCCTATCTGTTTATTATGGATAGGAAACTGTTCTTCTCTATCACAGCCTTAGGCATATCCTCAGTCATAACACAGCTTCTGGTGATAAGGGAATTTCTGAATGTATTCAGCGGAAATGAGCTTGTCCTGGGGGTGATTATAGCCAACTGGCTGCTTATCACAGGCATCGGCGCCTATCTTGGCAGATACAGGACAAAGAAAGATATTGTACTCTTCCAGGTACTTGTCGCTTTTCTGCCGTTTGTAGCCGTACTATTGATAAGGTCACTGAGGACCCTCTTCTTCAGCATGCAGAGCATGTTCACTGTCTTTGCGGCATCATTTTTGCTGCTGCTTCCCTACTGCCTGATATCTGGCATGCTTCTTACCCTGTTTTGCATCGCTTTCTCAAGAAAGAACGCCATAGGGCATGTTTATTTTTTAGACAACATAGGCGATATTCTTGGCGGGCTGGTGTTCAGCTTTTTGCTTGTATTTATCCTGGATCCGTTCCAGATCATATCCCTCATTATGATCATCAACCTGATTGCAGCTTTTTTCCTTGCGAAGAAAAAGAACCTGATAGTGATCTTGATCCTTGCCGCACTTTTCCTTTCTTCAACAGATTTCAACAGGCTGTCTACAGAGCTGCAGTATAAAGGACAGGAGCTGGTGTACCAGGAAGATTCCATATACGGACGGCTTGTCATCACAAGGACCCAGGACCAGCTCAACTACTACCAGAACGGCATGATTTTGTTTTCAACAGAGAACACCCTGGAAAATGAAGAGGCAGTGCACTATGCGATGGTGCAGCATCCTGATCCACAGGATGTCCTTCTGGTCTCTGGCGGAGTTTCAGGCACCCTGGATGAGATTTTGAAGCATGTAGATAAGGTCGATTATGTTGAGCTGGACCCCCTTGTTATAGAGGCAGCCAGGAGCCGCATACCCCAGAACGTCGCTGTAATAAGCAAGGATGCAAGGCTCTACCTGCGGCAGACCAGCAAAAAATATGACATTGTCATCATCGACCTTCCAGACCCTGCAACAGCCCAGGTCAACAGGTTCTATACCCTTGAATTTTTTCAGGAGCTGAAAAACAGGCTTAATGACAGGGCAGTGATATCCTTAAGCCTCGTATCTGCGGAAAACTACCTTAGCGACGACGCTGTCAGGCTTAATTCCGTTCTGTACAAGACCTTGAAGCAGGTTTTTGCAGATGTCATCATCGTGCCGTCAGGCAGGAACTATTTTTTGGCTTCTGATGAAAAGCTAAGCTATCAGATATCCAGGCTTATGGGGGATAAGAATATCACCGCTCATTTTGTGGACTATCTGGAAGGGATGCAGACAAGGATAGTCTCGACCATGGATTCCATAGATGCAGATGTCGGGATAAACAAGGATTTCAGGCCTGTGGCCTATTACTATTATCTGCTCTACTTTTTGAGCTACTTCAGGCTTGACTACCTGCTGTTTGTTCTGGCTATCTTCCTCTTCATGGCTGTATACCTGGCAGGACTGAGGCCGGTAACTTTTTCAATATTTGCAACTGGCTTCACAGCTTCCTCCCTGGAGCTGGTCATACTGTTCGGCTTGCAGGTAATATATGGCTATGTCTACCACATGGTCGGTGTAATAATAACGATGTTCATGCTTGGCCTCGCTCTGGGCAGCTTCTATGCTAACAGGAAAAAAAGGAGTGTAACCACCTTTGTAATCCTGGAATTTGCTATAGTCGCATACGCTCTTCTGCTGCCTTTTATCTTGGTAAATCTCCGCACCCTCAATCTCGGATTTGTTGCTTCGCAGCTGATATTTTCTCTGCTGACACTGGCATTGGCTATCATGGTCGGCATGGAGTTTCCGATAGCTGCAAAATTAGACTTCACATCTGTAAAGGAGACAGCTTCCAAGCTTTACACCGCAGACCTGATAGGCAGCGCCATAGGCGCCCTGATCACAGCAGCTTTTCTAGTGCCTCTCTTGGGCCTCATAAATGTCTGCATTGCGGTTGCAGCAGTAAACTTGATAAGTGCATTTATAATACTGACAAAAAAATGAAAAGGATTGCATTGGTCTATCTTTTGATATTAGCATCTGTCATATTACTGCACCCACATATTTTCTCACACATCAGCTACAACATTCTTGTATATGCTGCCCTGGTGATCGCTTCACTTTTTATCATGTCCAATGCAGACCTAAGATATCCAGCTTTCATTATATTCCTGCCATTTGCGCTTTTTCCGTTCATAAGATGCTATTTTAAGGTGCCTTTTATCTTCTGCCAGGCATGCCCCAGAAAATGCCCTTTCGGCAATCTAAGGCTGTTTATCATACCTGCTTTTCTGCTCAAGAATCTTAAAGACAGGCACTGGTGCTATAAGCTTTGCCCTGTCGGCACTCTCCAGGACTGGCAGGGCAGTCTCTCTGGCAAGAGGATATGTCTGCCAGGATGGATTAGCTCAATAAGATACTTTTTTTTGGCCTTTACACTATTCATAGTCATATCCCTTCTCTATAAGCCGGTACAGGGATTCTTCTTTAGGGGAGTTTACAATCTTTACTTGCCGACACTGGCAATCTTCATGCTGATATTCGCAGCTTCTTTTTTCATACCCAGGTTCTGGTGCAACTGCTTCTGTCCTGTCGGCACCCTAAGCAGCCTGATCCTGAAGATAAGGAAGAAGTCTTACAGATAGGCAGAAAATATTTATACTCTGCTTTCTTGACAGTCTGTATGAAGCTTCTCAAGAAGAGGATCACAAGAAGGCAGTTTCTGAAATATGTCCTGGCAGGAGCAGGCACGCTGGCATTGGGCAGCGTTGGCTATAAGCATCTGTTCGCATCCAGACCATCCATATTCAGGGGCGATGCTCCAGAGACATTGTGGAAGTGGAGCAAGGAAGCCTACCATTACAGGAAATACGGGGATAATGTGCAGTGTCTTGTATGCCCTAACCAATGCCTGTTAGAGCCAGATGACAGGAGCATCTGCCGGAATAAGGTAAACAAGGATGGAAAGCTCTACACACTGGCATATGGCAATCCAGCATCTGTCCATATAGATCCCATAGAAAAAAAGCCATTGTTCCACTTCCTTCCAGGGTCAAAGGCATTTTCTCTGGCAACAGCAGGCTGCAACTTCCGCTGTCTTAACTGCCAGAACTGGACACTTAGCCAGTTCAAGCCAGAGGAGCTTAGGAACTATGATGCCATGCCAGAGAAGATCGTTGCAGAATCATCCCACCAGGGCTGTGCATCTATTGCATATACCTATTCAGAGCCCACAGCTTTTTATGAATATATGTATG
>CAZDZV010000012.1:0-47504 GCA_964510025.1 uncultured Methanosarcinales archaeon | reverse complement strand
AATGGCATCTCTGTTCTAAATACACCGGGGACTATCGATTCAGGATATAGGGGGGAGGTAGGTGTGATAGCTGTCAACTTTGGCCAAGAAACATATAAGATCGAGAAAGGCCAGAAGATAGCGCAAATGGTCATAAATAGGATTGAAAGACCTGAGTTCAGATTAGTGGATGAACTAGAAAAAAGCAAACGTAATGAGGGGGGATTTGGATCAACTGGAAAGAGGTGAAAAATGAAACCAAAGATAAGCTATAACACAATCAAGATGAACAAAACATTAGCCAAATATATGGGGGGCCGGCCCTTAGAGGAGGATGAAGAGGTTGATGAATAAGTATTTACTTTATAGTAGTTAAAAATAGAAAGATTTAAATACTATTTCTCTATTCACTGGCTTATGTATAAGAAAGCAGATGCGGGCTTAACAGCTATCGTCATTATTGTTGTCATATTGGTATTTCTGTCTTGGCTGGTAAACATTAGCCAGAGAGAATGCCAGTCTAATAAGGACTGCTCAGATGAGCAATACTGCGGATCTGACTTTGCCTGCCACAAGATACCTGTTATAGTAAGGGAAAGCAATCCTGTTGTGGTCCAAAGAGATTTCACTGGAGCAGCCTGGATTATCGGAATTGCGCTGGTAGTTACTGCAATTATTTTTAATTTTGATAGAATCTTTCCTAGAAGAAGGGGAAACGAAAAAGTCTACAGCAACGCGCCGCTCTATTACGAAAAACAGAGCTCAAAGTAATCTGTCAATCTCTTTCTTTATCTGCGCAAATACTTCTTTTCTTGGCTTCGAGGCATCGATAATCTTTATAGGATCATCCAGCTTTTCCTTTAGCCGCAGAAAATTCTGCCTTAGCTCTTTCATAAAATCAGGCTGTTCAAATTTCTCTTTTGGGGACCCCCGCTTCTCTATCCTTTCAAGAGCCAGTCCAGGTGGAAGGTCGAGAATAAAGGCAATATCTGGTGTCCTAAAGGCCATATTTTCAAAAACAACCTGCTCGATATCAATACCCTGTGTGTTCTGAAAGGCTATGGTGGAATAGTAATACCTGTCAGAGATGACTGTGGTACCTTTTTTGAGGGCAGGCTCTATCTCCTTTTTCAGGTGCTCTTCCCTGTCTTTTACAAAATAATGCAGACATAACTCTGCATCTTCTTTTGGATAGATATCCTTCCTCAGCATCTTTCTTATCTTTTTGCCGTATTGGCCTTCAGTCGGCTCCCTGGTCACAAGAACATGTAGATGCTTTTCAGACAGGTAATCCCTAAGGAGCCTAATCATATCCCCCTTACCAGAACCATCAAGGCCGTCAAATACAATAAAAAGCGCCATACGATTGCATTAGATATCAGTTATTTATTAGTTTTTCTATTATATGTGATAAAAGAATATTCAACTTCAACATTATTCTTTATATCTATGCCTTTATGGTCTTCCTTTTCAACGATCTGCCATTCTTTTGGATCGATATGCGGAAAAAATGTGTCTGCATCATAATCCTTATATATCTTTGTTATTTCAAGAGTGTCTGCAACATCCATACCAAGCCTATATATCGATGCGCCGCCGATGATATATGCCCGCTCAGGCTTTTTTTCCCTGACATACCTGATTGCTTTTTTGAAATCATAGAAAAGTGTAGCCTCTGCCCTGTAATCCTTATCTAGGGTACAGACAATGTTCTC
Organism: uncultured Methanosarcinales archaeon; assembly: GCA_964510025.1. GTDB lineage: Archaea > Nanobdellota > Nanobdellia > Woesearchaeales > DATDXC01 > CAZDZV01. The sequence continues at coordinate 45,810 of CAZDZV010000012.1, read as the reverse complement.
TCTGCCAGGCAGAGGACGTTTGGGCAAGGAATCAAAAGTCTTATCCCCCATAATTATCGGAAATCCATTTGTCTTATTCTTGAAATGCAGGAAATCTTCCTTTATATGCCACGGAATATCATTATCTTTTCCTATCGCCCTATTCTGAGCTACAGCTGCAATTATCACTATCTCAGTCATACTGCTATCTCAAATTTTATCCTTGGATGGTGCCTGTAATCCTGAACTTCCGAGTCAACATATTTCCAGTCAAAAATCGAAGAAAATGTATTTGTCCTTATCTGTGGCAGCCTGAAAGGCTGCCTTTTAATCTGCTCCTTAAGCCCTTCAATATGGTTAAGATATATGTGGGCGTCTCCTAAGAATCCTACAAGCTTACCCTCCTGGAACCCTGATTCTTTTGACAGCAGATGCAGAAGCAGGCCATAGGAAGCTATATTAAAGGGGAGCCCAAGAGCAACATCTACGCTTCTCTGGTTCCACATAAGATTCAGCTTATTATCAAGAACAGTAACCTGCCACGCATAATGGCAAAATGGCGGGATAACCTTATCAATATCCATGGGATTCCATGCCAAGACAAGCATTTGACGATCTTCAGGATCGGTCTTTAGAAGGTTCACCACCCTTTTAACCTGATCAACACCTTTGCCTGTATAATCTGTCTTGTAGCCTTTGTAGACAGCGCCGAAATGACGCCATTGCCAGCCATATATTGGGCCTAAATCCCTCTCTTCAAGCATCCTCTTCTTGGTCTGTGCATCATGGGCATAAGGCACTATAGCAGGACTGCACCATTCATCCCATATATGGTTATCCCTATCCTGCAGCCATTTCTTATCAGATATGCCGCGCAGAAAAAATTCCAGCTCAGAAGCGACCAGCCTGAGGGGAACTGATTTGGTCGTTAACAATGGAAAGCCCTCAGACATATCATGCTGGAAGATGAGGCCGGCTGTAGCTATCGTTCCGACACCTGTCCTGTCCTTCTTCTTGATACCCTGCTTTAGAATTTTTGCTACTATATCCAAGTAAGCTTTCATGCCAAAAAAACCGTAAATATTATTAATTTATATAGTTTTGTATTACCATGATAATAGGATTGACAGGCACTATGGGTTCCGGCAAAGCTGAGGTAGCCAAATACCTAGCGAGAAAGGGTTTTGAACATTTTGTGTATTCTGATATTTTGAGGGAGATCGCTGAACAAAGAGATATCAACCCCACGAGAATCAATCTCCAGAAATTAGGAAACGAGATAAAGAAGAAAGCAAATGGAATATTGTCCAAGAAGATCAGCAGAAAAATTAAGAAGGAGAATGCTGTGGTGGACGGCATAAGGAATATGGACGAAATAAGGGAATTCAGGAAGAGAAAAGATTTTTATCTGATAGCTATCACAGCCCCCCAACGGATTAGATATGAAAGAATAAGAAAGCGTGAAAGAGAGGGCGATCCTACCTCTTTTAAAGATTTCAAAAAGCTCGACAACAAGGAAAATCGCGGCAAGACCAAAGGCCAGGAGATTAATCGGTGCATAAGGGCATCCGACTTTGTCATTGCAAACAAGGGTTCGCTGCAGCAGTTAAAAAAGAAAGTAGACAAAATCTTAGCTTCTTTTGAATAATTTCTCTGCAGATTTTCTCTCCTGGTAAAGGTCATTTATCTCCTGGTAGATCCGAGCCTTTTCATGATCGCTTAGCCTATTATACGCCTGCATAATCTCAATATATAATTCCTTTGTCTTCTGAAAATCAAACGCCATCAAAGATTCCCTGGAATCGAGCATAAGCTTATGAATATTCTCTAAATCTGGTGACTGCTTTTTGGATGATTTTTTTGCAGTTGCAATTGCATTTTCAATTTCCAGCCTTGACTGGATATCTGACTCTTCGTATTTCTTTACATATACAGGCGCTTCAGGCATTTCTTGAGGGGATTTCTGGTGAATCTCGGCTTCTTGCTGTTTCAGCATCTCTTGCTGCTTCTTCTGTTCTTCTGCCTGTTGCAGCTTCTCTTCCTGCTTTTTTCTCTTTTCTTCCAGCTTTTTCTGCCTTTCCAGCTCTTGCTGCTTCTTTTTATCCTCAATCTGCTTTAGCCTGGCTTGTTTTTGCCTATTCTTTTCTTCAATTTTCTGCTTTCTTAGAAGCTCTTGCTGCTTCTTTTTTTCCTCTATCCTTTTAAGCTTCTCTGCCTTTATTTTCTCTTTTTCTTCCAGCTTTTTCTGCCTTTCCAGCTCTTGCTGCTTCTTTTTATCCTCTATCCTTTTCTGTCTTTCTTCCTGTCTCTTCTTCTTTTCATCCTGGGTTTTCTGCAGTGCTTCCTGCTTTTCATCTGCTGACTGCTTTTTTTCTGCAGGCGGCGGTGCCCCTGTCTTAGGCTTATGTAGAGCAGGCTCCTTTTTAACCAGCTCCTCAGGCTTTGGTTTTCTGATTTTATTCAGTATCTCATCGCTGGGTCTTGGCGGAGGAGGTATAACTGACTTTTTCGGCTTTCCTTGCTTTTCGATTGGCAACTTTTTTACCTGGCCTTTAAGTCCTGTCAATTTATCCGACGGCTTTTTGGCAGTCTTCTCCATCGCTTCAGGCAATTCTACGGCTTCTATATCTCGCTCTTCAGGGGTGTGCTCTTCAGTCTCTGGCTGCTCTTTCTCTTGCTGCTTCTTCTGTTCTTCTGCCTGTTGCAGCTTCTCTTCCTGCTTTTTTCTCTTTTCTTCCAGCTTTTTCTGCCTTTCCAGCTCTTGCTGCTTCTTTTTATCCTCAATCTGCTTTAGCCTGGCTTGTTTTTGCCTATTCTTTTCTTCAATTTTCTGCTTTCTTAGAAGCTCTTGCTGCTTCTTTTTTTCCTCTATCCTTTTAAGCTTCTCTGCCTTTATTTTCTCTTTTTCTTCCAGCTTTTTCTGCCTTTCCAGCTCTTGCTGCTTCTTTTTATCCTCTATCCTTTTCTGTCTTTCTTCCTGTCTCTTCTTCTTTTCATCCTGGGTTTTCTGCAGTGCTTCCTGCTTTTCATCTGCTGACTGCTTTTTTTCTGCAGGCGGCGGTGCCACAGGGACAGGTATGTCTATCTCTTCAGGATTCTTAACAGGTATTTTAAGGTCTTTTGAGCTGATCATTGATGGTTCTGGCGGTGGCGGGATAGAAGGTAATGGTTTGGATTTCCTGAATTTTGCAAAAAAGCCTTTCTTGGTTTTTGCAGCCTGCCTTTCGCCTTTTTTTACTATTGGTGGAGCTATTTCCTCTTTTTTCAAAAATTTCAATTCCTTTTGCCTCTCTTGGAAAAGCCTTTCTGCCCTATCTTTTTTTCTTTTTTCCATAAGCTTCTGTCTGTCAGCTATCATCTGTGTTCGCTTCTCTTCAGCTTGCCTGCGTTTTTCCTCTTTTTCCTTTGCCGCTGCTTCCAGTCTCTTCATCGTTTCATCCTGTCTTTTCTGTCTTTCTTCTATTCTTTTCTGTCTTTCGAGCTCTTGCTGCTTTTTTCTTTCTTCCTCCAGCCTTTGTCTTTCTTTCAGCAGCCTTTCACGTTCCTGTCGCTTTTTTTCCTTTATTTCCTGCTGTTTTCTCTGTTTTTCTTCCTGAATTTTTTTCCTTTGCTCTAATCTCTGCAGTTTTTCCTGCAGCTTTTTTTGCTGGATCTTTTCACGGGCTTTTTCCTTCTCTTGCTGGATCTTTCTTTTCCTTTCCAGCTTACGCTTGAGCTCTTCCTGTTTCTGCACGACCAGTAGCTCCTCAATTTTCCTTCTTTCCTCAAGCTCCTTTCTGCGGGCCTCTTTCTCCTTATTTATCTGCTCCAGCCTTTCCTCTTCCCTTTGTTGGCGTTCTTTTTCACGCTCTTCTCTTATAAGCTGCTCCTCTTTTTCACGTTTCCTATTTTCCGCCTCTATTTCCTTTTTCAGCTTATCCACTGATGCAAGCTTATCCAGAATGTCTTTCCTTACGGTATCTGACTTGTGGCGATAATCATAGAAAGATTCCCGAAGCCTGGTTATATGATCGTGCAGGTTGGTCCTGTCCCTTTTTGACAACTTCTCATAATGCGATATCTTTCTGTCAATGTGCTTGAGCTCGTCCATAAGCCTTTCTTCTGATTTAAGGTTCTCCTGTATGGTATCAACCTGCTTCTGCGACAGTCGCAGTAGCTTTTCCTCATCCTTGTAGATAAGGTGGCTGTGCTTCTCGATTAGTCTTATGTTATTGTTCAGCTTGGACAGCAAGTATTTGATCTCATTATAGCGGAAGGGATCATTATGCTTTTTCTCATATTCAACAAGCTTCTTTTTTAGCCTTGAATCATGATGCTTAAGCTTTTTTTCCATCAACCTTTCTCTTTCTTGCAGCTTTTTTTCTTCTATCAGCCTTTTTTCCTTTTCTTTTTTCTTCTGCAGAATCTCCTGCTGCTTTCTTTTTTCTTCTATTCTTTTCTGCTTTTCTTCTTCTTTTTGCTTTTTCAACTCCTGTTTCTGCCTTTGTCTTTCTTCCAGCTCTTTAAGTTTTTGCGCTCTTTTTTGTTGTTTCTCCTTAAGCTTCTGTTTCTGAATTTCCAGCTTTTTCAGCTTCTTTTCCGTTAATGGAGCCGATGGGGGCTTAGGCACAGACCCTGCCAGCCTGGGTCCAGGGACAGCATCATTTTTAAGCAAATCAAGCTCCTTTTGCCTCTCCTTAAGAAGAATAGACTTCTCTTTCTCTTTTTTCGCTTCTAGCCTCTGCTGTATCTTAAGTTCTTTCTGCCTTCTTTTTTCTTCAACTTTTCTCTGTTTCTCCTCTTGAGCCTTCCTTTTTTTCTCAAGCCTTTCTTCACGCAATTTCCTCTTGAGCTCCAACTTCTGTCTCCTGATCTCCAGCTTTTTTCTCAGCCTCTCTTCTATCTTCTGCCTTTTTTGCTGGAGCTTTCTCTGCCGCACCTCTAATCTTGATTGTTTCGCAGGAACAGGATTCACTACAGTCTTGTTTATAACAGGCTCAATCTCGCCCTTTTTCCGCAGGAGTTCAAGTTCTTTCTGCCGCTCTTTCAGCAGTTTTTCTGTTTCTCTCTCCTTTTTTTCTTCCAGTCTTCTCTGTTTTTCTGCTTCTTTTTGATTCTTTTTGTCACCTTTGCCAGCTTTTGGTTTGTCTTCAGGTGAATCCTGTACAAAAAAATCAGGAGAAGGAGGTGGTGGAAGATCCTCCTGTCTTCTCCCAAAAAGAAAAAACCTAGCAGATTTATCAGTCAGTAAAGAATTTGAATTGGTACTATTGATCAAATATCTAGCCTTATGCCTTCTAATAGGCGAAATCTTCCACCACCCCTTTTTAGTAAAATATTTTGATAGCTAGTTTATAAATGTTTCGATTAGCTTTTGGAAATTAGGTTTCTTAGAATATCCTGAACAACATCTGGGCTGGCCTTGCCCCTTGTCTTTTTCATTACTATCCCCACTATGTAGTTAAGAGCTTTTGGGTTGCCGGACTTATAGTCCTGCACTGCTTTTTCTGATTCCTTAAGCGATTCCATGCATATCTTTTCAAGCTCATCCTGATCAGTAACAGCTGTCAGGCGCTGCTCTTTTACATATCCAACAACGTCAAAGGGCTTTTCAACAAGTTTCTCCAGAATTTTCTGGCCTGTCTTATCAGTTATCTGCCTGCCCTCAATCAGTTTTAGAAGGTCGACCAGATGCTTTTCGGAAAACTCGACCTCTGAGAAACGCTTTTTTTTATAGTTCAGCACCCTTGGAAGCTCCCTTCTTATCCATTTGGCTGCTAACTCCGGATTAACTGATGATGCTACGGCCTCGAAGACATTGGCCAGTTCCTTGTTCTTTGCCAAGACCCTTGCGGTATCTTCAGCTATTTTGTGCTTTTTCTGGAATTTTTCCAGCTTCTGCTCAGCCAACTCAGGCAGCTCTTTCTGCAACAAATCAATCCATTTACGGGTTATGTCAATTGGAACAAGATCAGGGTCGATTATGTAGCCGTATTCCTCCTCTACTTCTTTAGCCCTCACGGAGAAGGTTGCTCCTTTTTCGCTGTCCCATGCCCTTGTCTCCTGCTTGAGCGCTTTTCCCTCTGCTATGTCGTTCTGCTGCCTCTGGACCTCATACTTCAGGGCTCTTTCGATATCCTTGAATCCGGTGATATTCTTTATCTCTGAACGGACATAGCCTGATTCTCGGACAGACACATTTGCATCTGCCTTTATGATGCAATTATTAATGTCGAATATCTCCAAGTATTCAAGAATTGTGATAAGCTGCTTCATAAAATCGCGCGCTTCGGCCGGCGAAGACATCTCTGGCTTTGTCACTATCTCCACAAGAGGATTTCCGCTCCGGTTATAGTCTACCAAAACGTAGCTGGAATGCTGCATGCCTTTAGGGTGGACCAAAGCTGCTGGATCCTCTTCAAGATGTATCCTTTCCAGGTTAATGGACTTTCCAGACCCTAGCTTTATTTTCCCACCTTGTGCCAACGGCAGCTCATACTGCGAGATTTGGTAATTCTTTGACATGTCTGGATAGAAATAGGATTTTCTGGAAAATATGAGTTGGTCAGCTATTTCTGATTTTGTGGCCAGAGCCAGCTTAAGCGCATATTCAACCGCCCTGCTGTTCAAAACCGGCTTTGATCCAGGGTGGCCCAGGCACACCGGACAGCATCTTGTGTTCGGCTCTTCATCTTCTTCGCCCTGACGTACACAGCTGCAGAAAAGTTTTGAAGCTGTTTTGAGCTCTACATGGATCTCCAAGCCAATTACAACAGCGGAACGAAAATCAGCCATGAGCTAAGCCTCCGAATCTGGGCATGCATATGATCTCTAATATGGAGAATTCAAAAAAATTTGATGTTGTAGAGGGCTCAACAAGCAGACAGCTGTCTACACCATGAGATGTCCCCCCCAAGACAAGGACTGGCTCTTTTTTCACTGCCCCTACGTCAGCTGCCATCATGGCGGCTTCAACTGCCACTTTTATGCCTTCTGAAAACAGTTTAAGCACATCTGCTATCAAGGCATTTACAGAAACACCCTTATATCGCTGAGCTACACATTTTTCAACTCCGCTGAACGAATGGGTGCACCTTACAACCTTTATGTTATTTTTTTCAAGGATTTTCTGGTTTTCATGGAACTTTCTGAGCGTGTCCTTGTAAGACACTGCTTCTGAGTAGACCACATCTATTATTTCAAGGTCAGAGGCTTTTTTCCTGAGCTCCAGGGCAGATTCTCCAGTAGAGGACGCTATGATTATCTTTTTGATAGAATTTTCCTTGGCGTAATCCACTGCCAAGCTGATTGCCTGAGCGGTGTTCTCCTGCCCGGGATTTTCGAAATATGTTATCTTCTTTTCCATCTTAAACCTCCAGCTTAGAGCCAAATTGGATGAGCTTTTCTTCTTTGAGATGATCAGATATCAGCATCAAACCCACAGGAAGCTTAGTATCTCCTACAGGAACAGACATGTGGGGCAGTCCTGCAAGGTTAGGTGGAGCAGTAAGCATATCCATCATATAGTTCTGCAAAGGAGTCATCTTATCAACTTCTGAGAACCTAGGGGCAACTGTGGGCATCGCAGGGGATATAAGCACTTCAAATCTTTTAAAGAGCTTCTTGTATTCCTCTATAATCTTTGTCCTTACTTTCATAGCCTTTATGTAGTATGCATCCCGGTAGCCCGCCATCCTTGCAAATGTCCCTATTATGATCCTTCTCTTGCTCTCTTCATTAAAGTTCAGCTCCCTGACCTTTGAGAAATATTGGTTAAAGTTGCCTTCAAGCTTCTCGTGTTTGCCATATCTCATGCCGCAGAGCTTGGCAAGATTTGTTGAAGCTTCAGACATTGATATCAGGTAGTAGCAGGCTATACCATATTTTTCAGACAGCGGAAGCGCTACCTTTTCTGTCTTTGCCCCTTGCTTTTCAAGCGATGTGATGGCCTCATGAACACTGTCCTTCACATCCTGATCGATGCCCTTAGCATGCTGGATGACCCTATTTTCTTGTTTTTAATAGGGTGCTCGACAAAATCAAGATAGTCAGGAACTTCTGCATTTATTGTTGTGCTTTCTCTTGTGTCATAGCCTGCAATAACCGACAGCATCAGAGCTACATCTTCAACTGTTTTGGCAATTGGGCCTATCTTATCCAGGCTGTTTGCGTAATCGATTAAACCGCATCTTGAGACCCTGCCATAAGTAGGGCACAGCCCGACAACACCGCAAAAAGAAGCTGGCGCCGCTATCGAGCCACCTGTAGACTGGCCAAGAGCGATATGGCGAAATGGCGCTTTCTTGGCAAATCCAGCTGCACCGCCTGATGAACCGCCACACACTCTTTTCTTATCAAAAGGATTCAAAGGAGGCTTTATGTCTAATCCCATATTGGTACTGAAAGAGCCGAACCCAAAAGCATCCTGAGAGGTTTTTCCGATGATTATTCCGCCCTGCTGTTTTACTTTCTCAATCACAGTAGCATCAAAAACAGGCTTATAGCCAGACAGTATCCTTGAACCTGCTCTGGATTCAACATCCTTGATGCATATGCAATCCTTTACAGAAACAAGGATTCCGGCTAACCTCCCCTTTGGTTCAACTGAAAGCTCCTTTACCTGTGATCTTGCAAGGTCTTGGGTTATTGTATTGAAATAGTGGTATTCTTTGTTTATTTGTACAGTCTGTCTAAGTATATTGTCAATATCCATTTTAGACTGCCTTTGGGCCTTTGAAGTAGCCGTCTTTTTTGTTTTCAGAATTTTTTAAAGCTGTTTCTTGGGTAAGACATGGTTCGATCTTGTCCCTCCTCAGCATATTCCTTAATTCGACTGGCTGAAAACTAGGTTTGGTATCTTTTGTGTCAACTTCATCAAGCTTTGAAAAAGCATCCAGAATTTCCTTCAGCTGAGCCTTAAATCTGGCGATTTCAGGGTCTTTGAGGTTTAGTCTTGCCAGTGCTGCCACTTTTTTAATCAAGGATTCATCAACTTTCATATGCTGCTAGAAAATAAGTCTGTTTAAATAATTTGCTGTAAGACTTTATCTTATTTTATTTATCACTTATTAGTGATTAAAAAATAGAAAGGTTTATATAGTAGTGGATTTCTGTGATGGCCATGGATATCAGACGAATAATGTCCTTGGCAGCTGCGGCAGCTGCTTTTTTGCTAAATCCTGAGCAGCCTGTTAGATGTCCGACTATAAACTTAACGCCAGAAGTGCCAATGGCTGGCACATTGGATGGTAAGGTAACTGAAGAAAGTGCAGGGAAGGCTAGCCAGCAGACAGTTCCGGATTTTGAATACAGGGGATTCAGGGTTTTTGGTGAAGAAAGAGCTGCTACCTACAGAGAGATTGATCCGGCTAAGCTATGCGAAATATCTGAAATTCTTCTTTCCATGGAAAAAGATGGTAAGCCCACATGGATAATGCCCTTCTATGATCAAGATGACTATCATTCAGGGGATCCAGATGTACAGCTTGTAAATGGAAAGCATATTCATAGGCAGTTCTATCGTTTCTTAAGATCATTTATACCTCATTGGCAAAACAAGAGCAAAGCTGCCCTGCAGCTTGCTAGGGAGATGAGCGAGGCAGGATACAGCCCGGCAGAGCTGGCCAGCGCATTCAGTCTTGTGCCTGAACAGCAGTTGGACAGCTATTTGGATTATTATAGAGCTTTAGGTGACTGTCATTCGAGTCCAGATATCACATATAAAGCTTTCACCAAAGAGATTCCAGCAAGCAAACTGGCAGAAGCAAGAAAAAATAGGATAGGAAGATGTGCTTTATTCAGTGATTCTCAACTTGCGGATATTATCAACTACTATGATATGGGCGCAGCAAACAAGCTTGCCTGGCTCAGGACCAATAAGGGCAAGAGGGTTTTTGACGGCAAATCAATTGTTAAGCTACTAGGCAGCAAGGAAGGAATGGATTATGCTCTTGGCTGGACTGAATTTGAGGATGCAGATGGTGAAACACTTTTCTCTGGCCAGCAGATAGCTTACTTTGCAAGCAAGGAACATATGCTTAAGGACAAAGTAGAGGGTGATGGCTCTCCGGGGTTTAGCAGAATAAGAACATACCTAGGAAGATATTTAAGTGCTGTTCTTGAGCTGATAGGGGAAGGGGAGCAGATAGACGGAGAAGCTGCTAAAATCCTTATGCTGCACAGGTTGACCAAAGAGAGATACCATGCTTACGCCTCCAAAATGCCAGAAGAACATAGGGGAGCACTTGTAGCAAGGGCTGTATCAGCCAGATTTAAGCCTGAGGACCTTAATCCAGAGGAGACAGAAAGGCCGAATGTACTTATGATATTGGCAGCCTATGATTATAACAATGCAATAGCAGCCTCCCGGTATGATTATGAGGAATTGAAAAGGTATTGTGATGTTACGGTCAGATTTGCAGCAGATGACAGGCAGGTTGTGAAATATCTGGGTGAGATGAGGGCAAAGGGGGCGATTGCTGTGTATATTGCTGGTCATGCTGGCCCTTATGAACTGGACCTACGCCAAAGTCGTTTTCCGGGCGACAACCATGATGAGACAAGATATCTTGACCATAGGGATGATGAATTGAAAGATGCTTTACAGATACCTGGGCTCAAGGATGTTGTAATTTTTGGATGCAATGCTGGATTGCTAGAAGAAAGAGGATTATGCAGGCCCTTTCTCCAATATTGCCCTAAGGGAACACGTGTTTTGGCAGCAAAAGAGAAGCCAGTGTCTTTCGGTTTTTGGGGAGTGCCTTTCGAATCCCCATTAGAAATCAAATATGATGGCGGATTGCATTTCTCGTTCAATTGCGATAGCTTTCAAGGCATGTGCAACTAGCCTTTCCACTCTTTTTCAAAAGCTTCGACCATTTCTCTATCCTTATCGCAGAGAATTATCTTTTCAAGGTGCTTCGGCTCGAAGTTGACTATCATCTCCAGCATTGCCCTTGCTGCTTTTTCCTTTGGCACAGAGCCTACTCCTGTCCCTAGACCTGGAATAGCGATTTTTTTCAGCTTGTTCTCATCTGCACATTCAAGCGCTGCACAAGTGGCTTCCTTAATCTTGTCGATATCTGTGAGGCCGGCCGGCTGCTCCATAGTGGGGGCATGAATAACATGTTTTGCTGACAAGGATCCGGCTGATGTCAAGACTGCATGGCCTATGGGTATAGGCGCAAAACTCACAGCCTGCATCTCAATCTCCTGGCCCCCTTTGCGCTTTATTGCTCCTGCAACACCGCCGCCCATATAGCCATAAGAATTAGCTGGATTTACTATAGCATCTACATCAAGTTCTGTTATATCCTCTTCTTCAATGGTTATCTTCATTTTTGAGAAATTTTTTCAGCTTCAATACAGCTTTTCTTCTGAATTTCTTGACCTTTTCAACATCCTGCATCTGGCCATAGGTTTTTCTGTTCTTGCCTGGGATAAATATGGGATCATGGCCAAACCCGTGCCTGCCTTTTACTTTTTCAGAGATCCTCCCTTTTTCGCTTCCAACAAAGCTTAAAGGCTCTTGGCCAGGCCTGCAATAAGCTACAGCTGACCTGTAGAAGCAGGTCCTGTCTTTCACATTCTTCATCTGCTTCAGAAGCCCTTCAAGCCCTATCCTCTTATGGATATAAGCTGAGCATGTGCCTGGAAAATCGTTTAATGCCTTGATGAATAGTCCAGAATCCTCCACAACTATTGGCTTTTTCAGCAGGTCCGCAAGCTGCTTTGCTGCCAGCTTCGCGATCTCTGCAGGATCATCTGATCGAAGTTCCGGATAGTCTATAGCAAGCTGCTCAACATTGATCTCCGGCTCCAGGATTTCCTTAAATTCCCTGACCTTGCCCTTATTGCAGGTCACAAAATATATTTTCATCTGCATATGATAGATGGGATCTGTTTAAATATTTTGTTATAAGAGTATATTAAAGAGGTAGCCTAGCAGCAAAATCTGGGGGACAGTTATAGCAGGGAGCCATAATGCTGTTTTTTTGCCGATGTTGCTCCATAATAAGCCTATTTCTGTATAGTCTGTTGCTACGCCTGCCATAAGAAACGTAAAGCTGTTTCCAAAGGCTTTTGTCTGATTGAAGATCTCGAAGGCCAGAACAGATGAGCCTTCAGAGCATACTTCTATTATGGTGGCAAAAACCAGCGTAATAACCAGGCCTAAAAGGGTTGGCCCTAGATAGCGCACGAATAACTCTTGAGGCACGAAGGTTCTTGCCAATGCTGCCACTATCATACCAATCAGAATCCACCAGACAACCATCTTTGCCAAAGACCAAGAGCCATGCAATATCCCAAAAATATCCTTTCTTGAGAACCTGTAGCTGCTGAACCTTTTCTTAAAATCTTTTTTTATGGAAAATTTTTCCGATATCCGGACGGTATTTGGATTCTTTTCTATCCAGCTTTTTTTGTCCAGCATCTGATATATGATACCTGATGTGATAGCTATTACGATAGCCGATAGTACTAGAAACAATGCCTTTACCCCAAAGAAGCTGAAAAGCAGTATTGTGATAGGCAGGTTTGCCCACGGGCTTGCCAACAGGAAGGCTATGACCGAAGGGATTGACGCGCCTTTCTTATATAGCTGTATAGCGATAGCAAGTATGCCATGAGAGCATGCTGACATCAAAAATCCGAACCCAACTGCATAGAATATAGACCTTTTCTTGTGGGTTGCCAGGAACTTTGATATGTATTCCCTTGGTATAAAATGGTCTATCACTCCGCCAAGCAACAGACCGAGCAATATGGCCCACCATATCAGCTTGAAGTAATCAATAAATGCATTATGCAATCTGTTCAACGCAGGTATAAAGTAACTTATTGCTATCAGAGCCAGAGTAATCAGGCCCACAACATACAGCCTTTCCTTGTACCAAGGCAGATGGCTGCCCTTGATATAGCAATGAGGGCATGACTGTATATTCTGCTCTTTTTCATATTTTTCGATGCATTTCTGGCTACAAAAATAATGGCCATGCGCCCTGATATGGCCTTTCATGCCACAGATTGGATCTATTTTAGCAGTCATGACACAAAACAAGCATCATGTGCTTATAAGTTTTCTGTTTAACAAAAAAAATAAAAAAAATTAGCTGCAGCCACATCTAGGGATGCCGCAGCTGCCGCCACATTGCTGGTTGCATGTGCTTGAGCCACATATTGGTTCAGCTATCTCGCAGCTAGATGCTGTGGGTTTTTCTTCGCTGTCTGCCTGTGTGTTTGCAGAAACAAACATCAAGCCTACAACCAATATAATGGCTATTGCCAATCCAATTAGTTTCTTTTCCATCTTAGATACCTCCATCAGTCTGGTAAGTACAGCAAGTAGATATAATTAAGTGCAGAAACTGATGTTGCCAGAAAGGCTGATTCTAATAAATTTTCCAATAAGAACGTTTATAGAGCGATTTTAAGGAAAACCTGCTTTGTCTTTCCCTTGGCTTTCCTAGTCACCAGGCTTTTCTTTTCCAGGTTATCCAGGACTATGCTCAACTTAGACTTGTGCAAATCTGTTCGTAACCTAAGTGTTTGCTGAGTTATCCCCTCCTGCTCCCTTATTGCCTTTATGACATTCTGTTCGTCCTTATCCAGCCCTTTGAGCAAAAATTTAAATTTCTCTTCTGCCAGCTGCATCTGCTTCTGCTTATTGAGAGTTGATATTATCGCTTTCTGCGACTTCTCAAAAAAAATCAGATAGAAGCCCAACGCTGCAATAGCGCTTACAAGCAAGACAGCCAGATAGGTTTGCCAGGAGATATTCTGTTCATGCGGGCATAATCCGCCATCAGCCATAAGGCTGCATTCGCAGCTGGCCTCTGCTTGCTCTTTAAGCTTCTGGTTAAAAGCAAATATCAAGAGACCCAAGAGAATGCATGCGCTGATCAAAATAGCGCCTATTTTCCTGTTATCCATATTCCTTCTCTTCCAGATGGGGGATTGCATTAACCGGACATGCAGCAATGCACCTGCCTTCTGAATCGCATGTCTCTGGGTTTACAATCCTTGATTTCTTGTCCACCAGCTTCAATGTTCCTGGATGGCAGGCCAGCACGCAATGGCCGCAGCCTATGCAATACTCTTCTAAGATTTTTGGCAATTTCTTTTTTGGCATATTCTCACCCCCGCTTTTTGTTAGCGTAGCATGCCTGAAGCAACCAGTTTATAAATAATTGATGTTTAAGCTGACGCTTTTTCCTTAAATTTCCTGTAACGCTGCATGGATAATTTTTTATCAGCGCCCTCCTCTAACGCCAGTAGACTGGCCAGTACTGACAGATCCACCATCTCTGCCGCAGCATGGGGATCATTCTTTTCCTTTAAGTCGTTGATTTCCACAAGATGCTCCTGTATCTCCATCATTAAGAAATCAAAGTAATCCTTGCTGCTTGCAAATTGTTTTTTGCCCAGCTTCTCCAGAACTCTCAGGTCATCTAAGGAGATTATAATGACCACCCCCCACAAATCAAGGAACCCCAACGTTTCAAAGTAGGATAGAATATCGTTATGTCTGTTTATAAAGTTTTGGTTTGGTAAATATGTAATAAGATATAAGAAAAAATCCTAATATACAGAAATGTGACATTAGGTTATCTAAAATGGTCATAGCCATGCTGGGCGGTTTTTGAGACCCGTCCTTTGTGGTACATTCTCACCCCTTTTTGCCTTGTTATCTCTCCAACAAGGAATCCCTGGACCTTGTCTAGATTCTTTTCAGGAACAGTATAGACAAGCTCAAAATCCTCTCCGCCATACATGGCGAAATCCAAAGCTGACTTGCCAACAGCTTCTGCAGCTGCTCTCACTTCATCCCTGATTGGGACATTATCTGCGTAGATAATGGCACCTGTTTTGCTTTGCTTGCAGATGTGAGCAATTTCAGAAGCCAGGCCATCTGATATGTCCATCATTGCATTAACATATTTGAAACAATGCTTCACTTTGTGGAATCCGGCATGGGGCTCTGTATGATATTTTTTCACTTTGTGGAATCCCTTCACTTTTTTCTTAAACAGATTTAATCCGGCAGTAGACCCCCCTAAATATCCAGACACCAATATAAAATCCCCTGGTTTTGCGGAGCTTCGGAGCTTAAGGTCTGACTTCTGCACAAACCCTATCACATCAAGATTAAGCACCACCTGTTTTGCATGTGTCATATTCCCGCCGATGAGCTCAAGGCCATATTTTGATGCTGCTGCTCTAATGCCCCTGTAGAGCCTCTCCACAAACTCTACGTCCATACCTTTTCTCAGTGCCAGAGATACCAGTGCGTACTTAGGGAAGCCGCCCATACTTCCTATGTCAGATACATTAATCTCCACTGCTTTCATGCCTATCTGTTCTGGGGTAAAATAATCAAGGCTGAAGTGGTCTCCCTCAACCAGAGTATCAGTGGTAAAGACAGCCAGCTTCTTTCCGATCCTGACCACAGCTGCATCATCGCCAATCCCTACCAGTATATTCTTATCTCTAGGCCTCCTCTTAATCCTGTCAATCAGGCCAAATTCACCAATCCTGCTTATCTTCATCTGCTCCCTAGTACGTTTGACCCAATATATAAAAGTTTTTATATAACAAACTTTATATATCAACCTGAAAATAAAAATGCCAATGCATGAAAGTTATTCCTCTCAGACAACTAATGACGTAATCAGGAAACTAGGCTCCTCTGCAAAGGGGCTTTCTAATAGGGAAGCTGAAGAAAGGCTGGCGAGATACGGCCACAATGAGCTGAAGAAAGGCAAAAGAACAAGTGTTTTTGTAATTTTTCTAAATCAATTTAAAGATTTCCTGATCATCCTCCTGCTAGTTGCTACAGCAATCAGCATCTTTCTTGGTGAGTATATAGACGCCTCTGCAATCTTCGCAATTGTGCTGCTTTCTGCGATTCTCGGTTTTTTTCAGGAATATAATGCAGAAAAGGCTATTGAGGCTCTGAAAAAAATAGCTGCGCCTATGGCCAATGTAATTCGAGACGGCAAGGAGAAGCAGATAGCTGCAGGTGAGATTGTACCAGGTGACATCATTCTTCTGGAATCAGGAGATATTGTGCCTGCCGACGGAAGGATCATTGAAGCTGCCAGCCTTAAGATCGATGAGGCTTCCTTGACCGGAGAATCGCTGGCAGTGGAAAAGACAACTGACATAATGAAAAAAGAGGCAAAGATAGCTGATCAGAAGAATATGGCTTTCATGAGCAGCATAGTAGCATATGGTAAGGGAAAGATAATAGCCACAGCCACAGGAATGGAGACTGAGCTAGGCAAGATAGCCAAATCACTTGAATCGACCAAATCATCAAAAACGCCGCTGCAATACAAATTTGAGCAGATGGCGAAGCAGATCGGGATTGCTGTCATTATCCTGGTAGCAATAGTCTTTGCTACCGGGCTGTTCAAAGGAGGCACCCCTGTAGATGAACTGTTTATTTTCGCGCTTAGCCTTGCTGTGGCTGCTGTGCCAAGCTCCCTGCCTGCGATAGTTACCATAGGCCTGTCCCTCGGTGCCAAAACACTGGCAAAAAACAAGATGATAATAAAGAAGCTGCATGCTGCAGAAAGCCTCGGCTCTGTAACGATAATCTGTTCTGACAAGACAGGCACCTTGACAAAAAACCAGATGACCATCACAGACATATTTGCCGGCGATAAGCTGATAAAGGTTTCTGGTTCGGGATACGATCCAAAAGGTGAAATTACGGCAAACGGTAAGAAAATAAATAGAGAAGAGCTGGAATTATTTATAAGGATCGGAAGGCTCTGTAATAATTCCAGGCTTCTCCAGGATAAGGGCAAATATACGGTCAAAGGAGACCCCACAGAGGGCAGCCTCGTGGTCCTGGCCAGGAAAGCGGGCTTTGACGAAAAATATTTTTCTAAATTCGCTATGCTAAAGGAACTTCCTTTTGACTCAGAAAGAAAGATGATGACTGTCGTGTATAAGGGCAAGAAAACAGAGGCGTATGTAAAAGGGGCGCCTGATCTGATGCTGAACTGTTGCGACCGGATAAATGAAAACGGTAAGGTAAGAAATATGACAGCCGCTGATCGAAAAAAAATATTGGCCATTAACACAAAATTTGCCGAGCGGGCTTTGAGGGTACTGGGTCTCGCTTACAAGGAAGTCCCAAAATCAGAGAAATTTGATGTCAAGCATGTAGAGCAAGGCCTGATTTTTGTTGGTCTTGCAGGAATGATAGACCCACCAAGGCAGGAAGTTGAAGAGTCTATTAAATTGTGCAAAGAAGCAGGTATCAGGGTCATGATGATAACAGGAGACCATGCCATAACTGCCAAAGCTGTGGCTGAAGCAGTCGGCCTTTTCAAGAAAGATGATCTCGTACTTACAGGGGAAGATGTGGAGAAGATGGATGATAAGGAGCTTGCCAAAAAAATCAGCAAGATCAGGATAATTGCAAGGGCTTTGCCTATACAGAAATCCAGAATAGTCGATGCCTTAAAGAAAAATGGACATGTTGTAGCCATGACAGGCGATGGCGTAAATGACGCCCCTGCCCTAAAGAAAGCCGATATTGGAATCGCCATGGGCATAACAGGAACAGATGTTGCTAAGGAAGTGTCAAAAGGGATATTAGTAGATGATAACTTTGCCACCATAGTAAATGCAGTAAGTGAAGGACGCAACATCTATGATAAAATCATCAAATCCACACGATATCTGCTTTCTTGCAATGCAGGTGAGATCGTCACGGTATTTTTCGCTATAATGATGTTCCCCTTTCTGCCCCTGCTGCCTTTACAGATACTCCTAATGAACCTGATAACAGATGGGCTTCCTGCTCTTGGCCTAAGTGTTGAGAAATCAGATTCAGACGTCATGACCAGGCCCCCCAGGGATCCCAGGGAAAAGGCAATCTCGGGCCATATGATCGCTCTTATAGCCGTATTTGGACTGATTATGGGGGCGGGAACATTATACCTTTTCAACCAGTATTTCAGTGAGGATCTCAGGCTTGCCCAGACAGTGGCGTTCACTACACTTGTGATGTTTGAGATGTTCGCTGTAATGGGCAGCAGGTCTTTTAAGCCTTTTGAAAAACTGAATCCTTTTTCCAACATGTGGCTTTTTTTAGCTGTGATATCATCTATATTGATCCAGATCCTGGTGATATATTGGGCGCCATTGCAGCTAGTATTCAATACTGTGCCCCTTACCCAGATACACTGGCTAAAGATAATATTGGTATCGAGCATTGGATTCCTTGCCATGGAGATAGGCAAGTTCTTCATCACAGTAACGAGATCAAAGCTAGCTAGTGTTTAAGGTCGCTGCTAATCCTAACAGAACAGAACTTACCGCACATAGAACACACATCTGGATCTGCATCCATGCACCTTTTCTTGATCTTGGTTGCCTTTTTGGAATCTATGCTAAGTTCAAGCATTTTTTTCCAGTCAAGCTGTGCTCTTGCCTCTGACATCCTATTGTCCCAATCCTGCGCCCCAGGCAGGCCCCTGGCAATGTCTGCTGCGTGAGCTGCAATCCTTGCAGTTATCACCCCTTCCTTAACCTCATCTGCAGTAGGAAGACCAAGATGCTCTGATGCTGTCACATAGCAAAGAAAATCAGCACCGTAGAATGCAGCCAAAGCTCCACCGATCGCAGATGTTACATGATCATAGCCCGGGGCTATATCTGTCACGATCGGCCCTAGAACATAGAAAGGGGCATTGCTGCAATATTTTTTTTGGAGCCTCATATTCTCTTTGATCATATTCAAAGGCACATGGCCGGGCCCTTCGATCATGGCCTGTACATCCTCCTGGAATGCAAGCTTTGCCAGCTTCCCAAGCATCTTCAGCTCATGGAGCTGGGCAGCATCTGTATTGTCCTTTATGCAGCCTGGCCTCAATCCATCCCCAAGGCTTAGTGTTACATCATAGTTGTTAGCGAGCTTCAGGATTTTGTCAAAATTTGAATATAATGGGTTTTCCTTGTTATGATGGTCCATCCATTGCGCTATGAAAGAGCCTCCTCTTGATACAGAAGGCATCAGCCTTTTCCTCATCAGGGGCAAAGCTGCTTTTGTAAGGCCAGCATGTATGGTTATGAAATCAACGCCATCCCTGATATGCTTGCTTATACCGTCAATGAAGTCTTTTTCATCAAGGTCTATCACTGTCCCTTTCTCTACCACTGCCTGGTAGATTGGGACAGTGCCGATGGGAACCTTGCTATGAAGAATTATTTCTCTTCTGATTTTATCTATGTTTTCCCCTGTACTAAGGTCCATGACAGCATCAGCTCCTGCTTCAACCGCTATCTTCAGCTTGGCCAGTTCTTCCTTGTCTGATGCTTTGTCAGGGGATGAGCCGATATTCGCATTGACCTTAACCCTAAGCTTGTTTCCTATGCCTATCGGGGAAATATGCTTATGGCCTTTTGAAGCAGGTATTACGATTCTTCCTTCAGCAACCTCTTTCAGCAGAGTGCTTAGCTTTATATTCTCATCTTCAGAGACAAATCTCATCTCTTCTGTGATTTCATTGTTTTTTGCTTTTTGCAGCTGGGTCATTTTTTACCTTGTGGGTGTTTCCAAACCTTTTTCATAGCAATATACAAATCTGACTCCTCCCTTATGTTATCCAAAAACCGGATTGAAACCGATTTCCAAAACTTTAGGATAAACCTCAATTTCATCCAAAATAATGCTCGGTCCAGCTAATCCTGCTTGCTCTCCTGGATTTTTCTTATGAATTTTCTGCATTCAACCTCTACATCTTTTGTCACAACTGCGGAAATAGCAACTGCTGAATCTGCCCCTGCCCTAATAACCGAACCTGCGTTTTCCAGATCAATCCCTCCGATGGCAACCACCGGAAGATTAGTATGTTTCTTGATGCCCCTCAATAACCTTAAACCTGCTGCTTTGCCTGCATCAAGCTTTGTTTTTGTTGTGAAAATAGGTGAAGCTCCCACATAATCAGCGCCCAGTTTTTCCGATTCCGCTGCTTCCTGGATATCATGCACTGTTAAACCGATAATCCTATCCCCCAAAATCTTTCTCGCTGTCCTGTAGGGCATATCATCCTGGCCCAGATGGACACCATCTGCGTCTACTGCCAATGCAACATCGATCCTGTCATTGACAAGAAAAATGGCCTTGTTCCTGCATATCTCCTTTATCCTTGATGCTTCTTCAACCATCTCTTTTGTGGACTTGCTCTTTTCCCTGTACTGGACTATCTTGACTCCTGCTTTAACTGCTGCTCTGACGTCGTCGATAACTGAATTTCTAGTAAGCCCTGAATCTGTAACAAAGTAAAAATCAATTAATCTGAAATTTTGTCTTGGCATCTATCTTTTTTCAAGCTTTTCCATTTCCTTAATATCCATCTCATCCAGATTAAATATCTCATCATAAAAAGAAGACTTAAAGGTGCCTGGCCCTGAGCTGTTCCTGGAAGCCAGCTCACCTGCTATGCCAAATACTGCCAAAGCAGAGGCTGCTGCCTGCACATAGTCCTTTTCAATTGCTGCGAATGAGGCTATGACTGATGTTGCCATACAGCCTGTACCCACAATCTGAGCCATCATCCTGCTGCCGTTGCTGCAGACATATACCAATTCCCCATTTGTGATGATATCTTCTTTTCCGGTAATCACAACTGTCGCCCCTCTTTCTACTGCCAGCTTTTTTGCCACGTCTATCAGATTAGCATCCACCTTTGCGGATTCAACGCCTTTTGTCTGCACTTCAATACCGGCTAATTTCGCTATCTCTGAGCCGTTGCCTTTTATTATCGAGATATTAAGCTCATTGAGGAGCTCCAATGCTTTTTCATCTCTGAGTTTTGTTGCTCCTGCCCCTACTGCATCAAGCACTATGGGAATATCCTTTTCCTCTGCTGATTTTCCGGCAATCTTCATGGACTCGACCAGCTCTGGTGTTAAGGTGCCTATGTTGAGGACCAGAGCAGCTGCAATCTTTGCCATATCCCCTGCTTCTTCTTTAGCATGGGCCATCACAGGAAGAGCACCCACTGCCCTGACAATATTAGCGCAGTCATAAATCGTCACCCAGTTGGTAATATGATGTATCAAAGGCTTCTCTTCCCTTATCTTTTTAAGCAGTTCAAATGTTGCCATATCAATCGCCTGATATCAGCAAATCTTAGGGAATATTAAAATGTTTTGCTTAAAAACATAAAAAATATAAATATGCGGCTATATCAGGGATAGCATGGAAGAATTTGAAACATGGTATGATATGCTCTTCAAGAACCAAAGCCTTTTCTTAGATATATTTATGGTGATGTTCAGTGTTGTATTTCTTGCAGTAATGGCCAATATCAGGATTCCCTTATGGCCTGTCCCAATAACTATGCAGACTTTTGGGATATGGATCATTGCCTTTTTTTTCGGCTCAAGAAAGAGCTTCCTGAGCGTTATGGCATATATATTAGCTGGCCTAGTGGGTTTCAGCGTATTTGCCGGCTACAGCTCAGGCTTTGGTGTAATTCTAGGTCCGACAGGAGGGTATATCATCGGATTCCTAGCAGCTGCTTTCTTAGTCGGCCATATGGTTGAAAAAGGGCACGGCAGGACAAGGAAGGGTGTGCTTGCCTGCATTTTGGCTGGCAACCTGGTCATCTATATCTTTGGGTTGACCGGGCTTGGAATATATCTTGGAAATGCTGGATTTGTTCAACTGTTGATGCTGGGGGCTGTGCCGTTTATCATCGGAGATATCCTCAAGGCACTTGCTGCAGCTGCCATATTTCCCTTTATTTGGAAACACTAGTTGCTTTTTCTTAGGAAGAATGGCAGAAAAATATTTGAGAAAAGCAGGACAGCAGCAGCACCTAGAATCGGATTTGGCACTATGCCAATTGCTGCATTGTCGAGCATGCCCAGGGCAGAAGACACCATATGCTGTTCTGTAAGAGATTTTTGAATATTGAGCAAGAAATAGACTAAAACAGAGATAATCAGAGATATGGATATGGGAGGAGCTGCAAAAGAGAGAACAGAGGTGGATAGCTTCTTGAAAAGAAACTGAGAGGCATAGCCCATCAGCATGGATATTGCCCCTAAGGCAAGAAAAAAAGAAATTGCCGACATCTCTAAAAAGCTTTTCAAGAGAAACAGGCATAAATATAATGTGAAAGCAGAAAGAAGCAACAACAATATGGCAAGAGAATAGACTATCTTATTCATAGAGACATACAATATTTACTAATATTTAAGGATTTATATTCTTATAAGAATATTTCTATCACCAAGATTTATAAATCTGGGCATTTGGATAACTACAAAGGTGTAATAATGCTTAAATCATATGAAGAAATAAATAAAAGAATTAGGAACAAAGAAGCTGTCGTGCTTAATGCAGAGGAAGTAATATCCCTGGTAGAAGAAAGGGGAGTTAAAAAGGCTGCAAAGGAAGTTGATTTGGTCACCACAGCCACTTTCGGGCCTATGTGCTCTTCTGGGGCTTTCATCAATACAGGGCATTCCAATCCCAAGATGAAGATCACCAAAGCATGGCTTAATGATGTAGAGGCATACGCAGGATTAGCTGCTGTTGACCTCTATATAGGTGCAACTGAGATTGCTGTGAATGATCCAGGGAACTCCACACATCCAGGAAGCTTCAGGTATGGGGGCGGACACGTAATACAGGATCTGATAGCTGGCAAGGATGTGAGATTGAGAGCCACAGCCTATGGAACTGACTGCTATCCAAGAAAGGCGCTTGAAGCATGGATAAACCTAAAGGGATTAAATGAAGCCTATCTCTGCAACCCAAGAAACTGCTATCAGAATTATAATGTGGCAGTCAACGCCACAGAGAAGACAATATATACCTATATGGGGACACTGAAACCTGGATTTGGAAATGCCAACTATTGTTCAGCGGGACAGCTGAGTCCGCTGCTAAATGATCCGCTGTATAAGACCATCGGCATCGGCACAAAGATATGGCTTGGAGGGGCCCAGGGACATGTCTATTGGCAGGGAACACAGCATTCTCCATCTGAGAAAAGGAGCAAGAATGATACACCGATAGGCGGAGCAGGCACCTTAGCTGTTGTAGGTGATATGAAAAAGATGGATCCTGATTTTATCAGGGGAACGAGCATGAGGGGATATGGTGTTACGCTTACAGTCGGGCTCGGCATCCCTATCCCTATACTGAATGAAGATATACTAAGATATGCTGCTGTTAAGGACTCTGATATATATGCGCCGATTGTTGATTACGGGAAAGACTATCCGAACTGCAGGCCTAGCAATCTTGGCCAAGCCAGCTATGCAGAGCTTAAATCAGGCTCTATCAAGATAAAAGGAAAGCATGTGCCGACTGCAGGATTATCATCTTACAGGAAAGCGCTTGAGATAGCGAATATCCTGAAAAAAGACATTAAAACCGGAAAGTTCTTAATAAATGAGCCTATACAATTATTGCCTGGTAAGGGCAGCCAAATAAAGTTCAAATCACTAGGTGGATAAAATGGTCAGCAAGAAACTGGTGCTAAAGTTTCCAAAGGAGATAACTGACAAGCCCATAGTCTATAAGCTAATCAAAGACTATGACCTGATATTCAATATACTTAAGGCCCAGGTATCGGGCGAGAAAGAGGGCCTGCTGGTCATGGAGCTCACCGGAGATGAAAAGGACATAGAAAAGGGCATAGCTTTCCTGAGACAGAATAATGTGTCTATACAGCCGCTCAGCAAGGACATAGAGAGAGACGAAAACAAATGCACCCACTGCAGCGCCTGCATTGTCCACTGCCCCACAGGGGCACTGTATATCAAAGACAGAGACAAGATGGAAGTGGAATTTGACAAGTCCAAATGCATACTGTGCGAAGCCTGCATACCTGTATGCCCTGTGAATGCTATGCGGGTGAACTACTAAAGAGAGTTATCCTTGATCAGTTTTGTGTAAAATGACATGTTTACTATCTCTCCTTGGATATCTGCCACGTACCTGACAGTCTCCTTAAGGTAATCCTTGACTACATCGTCTTTTATCTTAGAGATATAGTTGTTTATCCTGGTTGGATTTGATTTCTCATAATCTTTTGGAAAGGCCTGTATGATGTGCTTTGTTGCCATATTTATCTGGTTTTTTATGAAGTTGAGTATCTCTTTCTTGCCCTCAAACATGGGTTTCCTTCTTCTGATATGCTCGGCAAGGTGATTAAGATTGTCACCGATATTCTCCAGCTTCTTGGCGATAAGGAAATAAGATGGAATCAGTGAAACATTCCTAATCCTCGAAGAGTTGAGGATATTTGCGTCTATCAGCGATAAAGAGATAATCTTTGATGTAAGATGATAAAGGCGGTCGATCTCATTCTCATTTATTCGCACCTCGCTGATGTCCAGCTTATCTGTAAGGTTGCAGATAGTAAGCTCGATTATCAGGGAGATCCTATAGAGGATCTGGGCCAGATTGATCTTTGACTTATCTAGAAGCACCTTTATAGCAATCTTCTGCTTATCCTCATAGCTGATCTCTGTGCCGCTCATGTGCGTCAGGGTCTTTCTTATCCTGGATCTGACGTCCTTTGTCAGCTCCTTCTTAGAGAACAGATTTATGTTCTCTATACCCAAATAATAGATCGCAAAAAGTATCTGGTCGATGTTGTGGGCATATTCATCCACATTGATGGATATCTCATTGAATTTTTTCTGCTTTATGCTGGAACCCGATATGACCAGGGTCCTGTCGTTCTTTTCTTCCAGCACAACCTCATCATGGACATCCAGGTTGCTCTTCTTCACCCAGTCTTTAGGAAGAGAGACTGAATATGTTGTTCCGGCAATAAGCTGGATTTTTCTCCTTTGCATGCATGGCATAAAGCAAAGCCTATATATAAATTTTTCCTTAACTATATAGTCTTGATAGGTTAATTATATAAGCTTTGGAATATATTATAGATATCAGATGGGGTGATTAAACTGGAAAAAGAGGAAGCATTCTGGTTCTTTGTTTGCTGCGATACAGACAGGATGCGAGAATTTGTTGAAAAGTGAGTAAAATGGAAACCAATATCCTCAGCTATTGTGACAGGGTTTTCTAAGGGACAGAGATTCCGCATAATCTCCACAGTATGGTCACATGCAGAAACATTGGATGCAGGGCAGGAGAAGAATAGAGATGGAAAGCAAGGACTAAAATTCGTATATAGGGTCCCTGGTAATTTTATCTTTTAGTCTGGAGTCCTTGCTTAAAAACAGCTTTGGTATATTCCCAATCATACCCACCTTGCTGCCTTTTATGATTATCACTCCCTCCACGTCTTCCAGACTAATGCCCCAATTAAGGGTCCTGTCAATATCTGAAATTTTCCTGACCTTATTAGCAACTGCTGTGGCTGCTGAATCTGCCACATAGCTTTTTTCAGAGAAAACAGTGGCCAGATCACATTTTCCAAAACTCAGAGAATGGCCTAATTTAGAAGAGGAGGAACATATAGATATTGGAGTATTGGTTTTATTCAGCCTGAAGGCAAGCTTTTCTGCCACTTTGTTCTGGCCGGAAAACAAGCCAATTGTTATTTCCCTATCGGTTATTGCGAAAACATCGCCGCCATTCTCTACTACTGCTACCTTAGCTCCCTTATCAGCAAGTTTTCTGGCTGCATACTCAGCTATAATGCCTGCTACTGCAGCCATAGGGCCGACCCCTGCTATCTCGGCACCATGCGCCATCTTCCTAGCTATCTCGGGCGCTGATGATTTGACATTATAGGGCTTCAGCGAGGTGAGGAAATAGACATCTTTCCTGATGTAATCTTCAAGCTTCTGCCTCTGCGCTATTATCTCGTCATAAGCTGCAGAAATCAGCGATTTCCTGTCTGTCAGAACCTTGACACGACTGTTCTTGAACACCAGTTCTTCGGTATAAAGCTTCATGGGAAACCTGTTTGTCTGGACATTTTATAAATATTTTGCATCACAACAATCTTTTTATACCCGTGGTTTATATTGACAGTGATGAATTTCATCTGCAATACAGAAGCTCAGAAGAAAGATATGCTCAAGGAATTAGGGGTCAGCGGCATTGACGCTCTTTTCCGGGATATTCCGAAAGAGATAGTCCTCAAGAAAGGGGCAGGAAATGGGCTCTCTGAGGCTGAGTTGGCCGCCAGCATTAGCAGGCTATCAAAAAAAAATAAGACAGGGCTTGTCTCTTTTCTAGGAGCTGGCAGCTACAACCACTTTATTCCAGCTGCAGTAAGGCATATTGTTTCCCGGTCAGAATTCTATACAGCATACACACCGTACCAAGCTGAAATGTCCCAGGGAATGTTGCAGGCGATCTATGAGTACCAGACGATGATAGCTGAGCTTACAGGGATGGATGTCGCAAATGCATCTGTCTATGACGGTGCAACTGCGCTGGCAGAAGCATGTATCATGGCCTGCACCATAACAAGAAAAAAAAAGGTTGTAATGCCGAAATCAGTGCATCCTGAACACAGGGAGGTTGTTAAGACATATTGCGAAGCGCATGATTTTTTATTAGAAGAGACTGAAGAACCGGATGAAAATACGGCAGCCTTGTTGATCCAAAATCCTGATTTTTTTGGGAATATCAAAGACATAAGCAAAATAGAGAAAGGAAATGCATTAGTCATAATGAGCGTTGTGGAGGCCAGTTCCCTAGGCCTCCTGAAAACAGAGGGGGCTGATATCGTTGTAGGTGAGGGGCAGAGCTTCGGAAATGCCCTGCACTTTGGGGGCCCATATCTGGGGATTATGGCGACCAAGGATAAATATAAGAGATATCTTCCAGGCAGGCTGGTAGGCAAAACCTTAGATGCAGAGGGCGAGGAAGGATTTATATTAACACTTCAAGCCAGAGAGCAGCATATTAGGAGGGAAAGGGCATGTTCCAATATCTGCTCGAATGAGGCATTATGCGCTTTGGCTGCTGCTGTGCAGCTGGCATTATTAGGAAAGAATGGTTTAGGGGAGCTGACCAAGCTTAACTGGCAGAAAGCCCACTACATGGCTGATTTGCTTAAGACAAAGCTGGTTTTTGACCATGATTTCTACAATGAATTTGTCATCCGGGTTAAAGATGCCCGAGCTGTAAATGAGGCGCTGCTCAAGGATGGTATAATTGGAGGATTAGAGCTGGAAAAGCTTTATCCTGAGATGAAAGGCTGTCTGCTTTTCTGCGTAACAGAGATGATCAAAAAACAGGACATAGACCGAGCGGTTGATATAATAAATGAAACTGATATTTGAAAAAAGCATAAAAGGAAGGAAAGGAGTATCCCTGCCCAAGCTGGACGTTCCAGAAAGAGAGATGCCTCAAAAGGAGGTCAGGCTGCCTGAGCTTTCTGAACTTGATGTGATCAGGCATTTTACAGAATTGTCAAGGAGAAATTTTGGAGTAGATAACGGATTTTATCCATTGGGAAGCTGCACAATGAAGTATAACCCTAAGATAAATGAACAGCTGCCGGAAGGTTTCTCAGATCTTCACCCATACAGCCCATTTAGTCAGGGAGCATTGGAGCTAATGTATGATTTAGGTGAGGAACTCAAGGGAATAACAGGCATGGATGCTGTCACACTGCAGCCATCAGCAGGTGCACATGGAGAACTGACAGGCCTGATGATGATAAAGAAGCACTTTGGCGGCACAAGGAACATAATACTTACCCCTGACTCTTCGCATGGAACAAATCCTGCTTCGTCTTCGATGTGCGGACTTAAGACCGTGACCATTAAGAGCAACAGCAAAGGCCAGATAGATATGAAAGACCTTAAGGAACACCTAAATGATGATGTGGCGGCCATAATGCTTACAATACCCAACACACTTGGAATATTTGAAGAAAAGATCCTTGAAATAACGCGCATGGTGCACGAACACGGAAGCATTGTCTATATGGACGGGGCTAATATGAATGCCCTATTAGGGATATTGAAGCCGGCTGACATGGGGATAGATGTTATGCACCTGAATCTTCACAAGACCTTTTCAACTCCACATGGGGGAGGAGGTCCTGGAAGCGGGCCGGTTGCTGTCAAAAAATTTCTGGAAGACTACTTACCTAATCCCAGAATAGAAAAAAACAAGGGCAGATATGTATTTGGAAGATACAGCAAATCAATAGGGAAGGTGAAAGCCTTTTATGGAAATTTCTCAGTTTTGGTGAAAGCCTATGCATACATCAAGGCGCTGGGAGCGGAAGGATTAAGAGAAGTTGCTGAGAACGCTGTGCTTAATGCTAACTATATGAAAGAAAGACTAAAAAGATTCTACAAGCTTCCTTATAAGGGTCTTTGCAAGCATGAGTTCGTTATTTCTGACGAAGGTATGCCAAATGAGATCAGTACAAATGACATAGCCAAGAGGCTGCTGGATTTTGGCTTTCACCCACCTACTGTATATTTTCCCCTGATAGTGCATGGGGCTATGATGATAGAGCCTACTGAAACAGAAGGAAAAGAGATGCTTGACAGCTTCATTGAGGCTATGATAAAGATAAAGGATGAAGCTAATTCTGATCCGGATATTGTCAAGACAGCCCCACATACAACTGTTGTCAAGAGATTAGATGCTGTAAAGGCTGCAAGAGAGCCTGAGCTCAGGTTCAAACCAGGGTGCTGATCCACCTTAGAAAAGGAAGGAAAATAAGAAGCAGCAAAATTAAGATGGAAAACATGTTTATGTTTTTCCAGATGGCAAATGCTTTTTTCTTATCAGCTACCAGCTTTTCCAAGGTTAGCTTAAGCATCCTTGCTCCGTCTGTTATGAAAATAGGAAATAGGTTGATCAGTCCGATGTTAATACTAATAAAAGCTATCCAATAGAAAAGATCCCTAAACCATCTGAGAACGAAGAACAAAAGACCATAACCTTTTTTGGCCTCCCTTACGTTTTCTTTCAGAAGGACGCCCATATACCCTTTCTGAGGATCGCTGGGATTTTCTGCAGTGGTAAGCTTATAGTCCTTATCTTCTGCTGAAATGATGATGTCCTGATTGGGCTGAAGTGTCGCTGATGCGTTGATAAAGCTATCAAAATCCTGGACAGGGATGCCATTAATTGAAGAGACTATACTATCCTGCGGGATCGATGCAGCTTGTGCAGGATAGCCCTCCTGAATCTCTATCCTTACACCAGCAGGCTCGCTTAATGACGCAAATGCCGGAACAAGCAGGAATACCATGATAGCTCCAGCTATTATCGAAAGGAATATATTAGATACTGGACCGGCTGCGAAAACTGAATACTGCTCAATATCCGGCCTCCTTACAAGCTCTTTTTCATCCGGCTCAACAAATGCGCCCAGTATCGGACCGATAAAGACAATTCCTGAATGGAGAACCTTAAGATTAAATGACCTCGCTACCAGACCATGTGAGAACTCATGCACCACGATTATCACAAAAAGCGATATCCAGCCGATGATAAGGGGGAAGACTATTCCGGTGCCTGCTATTGGGAGCCCAGGCACTACAGGAGAGGCACCCACTGCCCCGGGTCTTTGAAGAACAAGATCTACAGCAACCTTCATTAAGAGAAAGAAAACAGCGAAAAATCCCACATATGCAATCCCCAGCGAGCAGTATCCTAGCAGCCTGATGAATTCCTTATATCTTTTGGCAATCCTGTCCATCAGCCCTAGCCCCACCTTTGTGCGGTAAAGAGCGAGCAGCTTACCCTCAAACTGAAACTTATTCCTATTAAGATAGATGACAATAACAACAAGGGAATAAAAGATAATAACTGTTTTATAACTATCCAAAAACGTCAAAAATTCCATTTTGATTATAATTTGTAGAAATTATTTTTAAAGGTTTTGCTATTTCTTCCTTACTGGCCTGAAAGCGCTTGAGCCGCATTTTTTGCAGGTAATCTTCCCGGCCAAAACCTTGAGATTGGGGGCTCTTTGCTTTGTCTTGCATTTCTTGCAGACAAATACGCGATGGAATAATCTTGCTTCTGCTTCGGGAAATTTTGCCATTTTAACTCTTCACCTGCTTCATTACTTTTTTGTCCATCACTATCCAGTATAGAACAGTAATGCCTTCTGTTATCTGCCCTTTAAGGTCATCTGGTATAGCCAGGTCGAAGGTCTCATAGGATTCTGTGTCCATCACATTTGCTGTGTTGTCCTGCACAGAAAGAACCTGAGCATTTTTCTTCTCGATTATAGGAACCTGTATATTATCATGGCCTGGCGCTACGATAACTCTTTTCTTATTGTCAATCAGGCCTATGGCTTCCAGTCGGACCTTTGCATGACCATGTTTTCCGGGCCTTGAGGTCTGGGTACTGTTAACCCTGCAGGCTGCACCATCTATGACAACATAGCTGCCTTTCTGGAGCGTCCCTACACTAACTGGTTTTGTAGCCATTATATCACCTTATTATTGACGAGAAGCTAATTTAATATCATCAGCCTTTATAGTCTTTCTACCTGCATGCAGGGCCAGCTTAACAGCTTTCTCCGCTATAATCCTGGCCTTTTCTTCCATTATCTCTTTTAATGCCGCCTTTGCCTTATCAGAAACGCGATCAGCTCCTGATTTCTTCATGATCTTTTCCATAGCAGCCAGTGGCAGGTATTTCTCAGCCATAATATCACAGTTTTTGGTGAATCTGGATTATATTTAAAGGTTTTGGTCTTTAGAAACCAAAAAAAGCCCTTTTTATCATGCTACGCCTGGCTAAGCGGCTAAGCTGCCTTTCCATCTCTTCTGAATTCTCAAACTGCTTTTCGCTTTTCCTGAATTCTTTTGTATGGTGATAAGACCTGCCGTTCTTGCTCCTGAACTTATGCTTTTTATGGAGCATCTCATGATACATAACATAATCCAGGAGCTCTCCCTTAAGAAGAGGATTTATGGTTATGGTATCTGTGCCATATTCATATTGCCCGAATTTTGTTGATGATTTATTGCCCCAAACCAGGTTAGGGGTCTCCATCAGGCCATAGAAATATTTCTCATTCACACGATCAAATGAATTTTCCAGTATGGGATCTTTTTTTGTCTTCGGTATGCCCAGATGGACCTTTTTCAAGAATATGCTGTACAGCTCCATTGAACCTGTCGTTGTTTTGATAGGCTTAAGCTTTTTTCTAAGGATCTTGAGAAGCAGCTCCTGTATCAATCCTATCTGGATCTCCTCTGAGATCGATTTCCATGTTTTGGAAAGGCTGAATGTCAATATATTCTGCCTTAACCTGACATTTGCCCTATAGGGCTTGAACTTCCCAGAATAGTTCAACCTTGTTTCAAAAGGGAAATTTTCGTATAACTCAGCTACAGCTTTTTTGAGCATTTTTTTAGGAGAATGTGCCTTATTAATAAATTTTTTTACAAATGATTAAATAGCAAAAAAGATTGCTATTTGCTGATGAGAAAGGTAATAGCCATATTAGCTGTATTATGCTCATTGTTTGTTCTGGGATACTTTTTTCCTTTTTCTCTAAGAATAGATGTGGTAAATGAGAAGGGTGATGCTGTAAATTCAAATATCGAGGTATATTGGAATAATAACAGAGTAAGATCTGTTTTTGGCAACAACACTAAATTTCTCCTGCCTAGCGGTGAATATGAGATCAAGGTAAGTTCTTATGGCTATCAGAACGAATCAGCCCTGTTGATGAACAGGTTGGTTTCATATAAAGCCGTATCTGAGCAGAGGATTGAATTAAGCCCAAAAAAGGTTGACTTAGATGTTGGGTATTATGAACCGACCGGGACAGTCAGGCTGTTGCCGTCTATAACTGTTGAAGGTGTCACTATACAGGGTGAGCAAGTCAATGCAAGTTTTTCAAAGCCGCCTGTTCTGGATTTTGGCTTCTATGCTGTCAGGGCGGAGACAGAAGATTTCCTAGAGGATTTTCTCATTGAAGGAGATGATATCGGAGCCAGGTATCTGGAGCCTAAGAATGCCATATTCCTGTCTTTGGAGGAATTTAGCTTTGTAAAAAATTTTTACCGGGATTATCTTGATATGCAGGATGCAATAGATCTTAATTTTAAAGGCCATCCAAAGCAGTATTACCTATATTACCAGGATGAGGTCTTATCCTTGGGGGATATGCTGTTATTGCTGGCAGAAGAGGAGGCATATATTAAGAGCGGCTTAGAGCCAGTTTATTTTGTATTAAAGGGAAAAGAATACAGCTACGGCGGAGAAGACTACGGTGATATGCTGGACGGCAAAGCTTATGTTGATTCTGAGCTTAACCAGCGGCTCAGAAAAAGCGATATTGCATTTTCGTATGATATTGAATCTGGAAGATATGTGCATCAGGAAACAGGCATCAGCCCCTGCAGCGATCCAGTTTTTCTAAGGCATGCTGAAAATCCTGTGTGCGCTGATGCTGACATTAATCCCTGGTTCAGTGAAATTGTCGGTGATGAGACAGGATGGCCCTGGGTATCCGGGCTCAGCGGTATTGACCTTATACTGGATATCTCAGAAGATTATGGAATCCCAGCGACATTTTATATGGTGGGTTATGAAGTAAGCGTTTATGAAGAGCTTGAACCTGATATTGTCGACCGCATCCAACGGCTGGTTGATTCGGGATTCATCGAGATTGGATCCCACACATATCATCATTCCTTGCTTGGCAAAGATATTGACAGGGACAAGGAAGAAGCTAATGCTTCCAGGAAGTTTCTGGAAGAAAAATTTGAAACAGATGTAGTGGGCTTCCGGGGACCTTATCTCAGCCTGATAGGGGATGATGTAGAAGTCAATGCTGAAGTCCTTGGCTCCTTAGGGTATGAGTATGCTTCAAATGAGGATTCTTATTCAGGTGAGGGAGCAGAAGGCAAACCCATCAGGGCATATACGCTGGCGCATGCTCCTGGCTCTTTTTTGGTGCAGCTTGGATGGTGGTATGATGACATCATTGTCCTGGACCATCCATGGAACATGTACTACAGCGAGATTGAGGTGGATGATCAGATAAAACTAATAAAGAATTCAAGATCAGCTGAACTGTATAAAGCCAAGGTGCTAGCTTCAGTCAGCTATGGGTTTGTTCCTTCTTTGGTTAGAGACATCTAAGCTTATTTTACCTCATATCTTAGTATAGCAGCCACCTTGCCTATATCCCTCAGCTGTACGCCTTCTCTTGTCTCAGTGGATATTATCTTTACAGTCGTCCCTACTGCTTCTGCCTCCTTCTCAAATTCCTCCACTTTCTTTTCGTCCAGCTCTTCAGAAAGGAGCAAGATATCAACTGCGCCGATCTTAAGGTTTCTCATCACCTCAGCTTCACCGTAGCTTACTTCGCCGGGTTTTTTGGAAAGAATATCAAAGAATTTTCCCATCACTGCCTTTTCATCTGCAATCTCCTCTTCTGCAAGAACATCCTGGCTTTTGTCTACGAGCTCCTGCAGGCCAAAATCACCTGTATAGCTCAGGTCCTTTATGGCGATTATCTTTTTCTTTACCTCATTTGTTATAAAGCCTCCTTCGACAAAGTCATACTTTGTCGGGCCTGGGCCGCCCACGATGATCCCTTTAAGGTTTTGATCACCTAAAAACTTTTCTTTTACATACTCTGCTACCTTTTTATAATGCGCCTTAGCAGCCAATTCCCTGTTCCTGGCAAACCTTTGAGCAGATTGCCCTCCTGCCTTGAATTTGCCTGGCACCTCTGAATGGGTCTTCAACAAAGGGACTATTGTCTTTCCCTTAAGATGCGCAATATGGGCGTCTCGTCTGTCCATCACAACTAAACCATAGACTTCTTTTGTGTCAAGCATATCTTCAAGAAGCCCCAAGACAAATTCCTTGTCACACCGGTAAATCCTGGTCTTGACAGGCAAAGGGGGCTCGATGCTCCACACCTGGAAATCCTTTTTACCTTCCTGTGAAGCGATATTTCCGGAAAAGACAGCAAGACCATGTTCGGGCGTCCTCTTGAATATCCTGAGGTGCTGGGTCATCTTTTCCAGGGCATCTATAACATTCTTTCTTGTAGTGGCCGACTTAATGTTCGTCGCTGTGCCTTTTTCCTGGTCAAGATGCTGGATTATCTTAATGATGTCGTAGCCCTGGGGAATATAAACTGAGACAAGCTCTGTGTGCCTGCCCTTATACTTCGATAATTCCTTAACAAACTTCTTCAGCTTATACCTTTGGTCAGCGGTCAATGTCATAGTCAGTTGAGGTTATGGCAGATTTATAAAGTTTGTTATTAGCAGAAGATTAATAAAGTTGTTACTGTTTACCATACAGATGATTCCTTTTACAAAAAAATATCAGCCTGCCTCTTTGGCTGAGATAAAAGGACAGGATGAGGCGCTTAAACAGATAAAAAGATTTATTTCTGGTGGACAGAAGAAAAAAGCCCTTCTGCTATATGGGCCCAGCGGAAGCGGAAAGACAAGCTCGGTTTATGCTCTGACCAATGATAATGAGCTAGAGATCGTGGAGGTAAACGCCAGCGACTTCAGAAACAAGGACCAGATAAACCAGAAAGTCGGTTCTGCAGTGAAACAGCAAAGCCTGTTTTCAAAAGGAAAACTGATCCTAATAGATGAGGTTGATGGCCTGTCAGGCAACAAGGACAGAGGAGGCATACAGGCGCTGATAAAGCTCATCGGGGACACCACATTTCCAATAATTTTAACATGCCAGAATCCATGGGATTATAAATTCAACAAGCTAAGAAGAAGGTGCAGCTTGGTGGAGTTCCGGCCGATGGGCTATTCTGCTATTTTTGAGGTGCTCAAGGAGATATGTGACAAGGAAAAAATAAAATACAAGCCAGATATCCTGAAAAGCCTGGCAAGAAGGGCGGGGGGTGACTGCAGGTCTGCAATCAATGACTTGCAGATGCTTATTGGCCCCGGCAAGGAGCTTAAGAGCCTGGATGAGATGGTTGACAGGGACAGAGAGGAATCCATGCCAAGCGCTTTGGTAAGGATATTCAAGACAACAGATCCCAAGATAGCCATCACCGCATTTGATAATGTAAGGGAAAATGTCGATGACCAGTTTCTTTGGATAGACGCAAACCTTCCAAGAGAATATGAAAAAGCTGAAGACCTGGCAAGAGCCTATGATAAGCTAAGCAAGGCAGATATATTCAGGAGAAGGATTAGAAGATGGCAGCATTGGAGATTTCTAGTCTACATAAATGCTCTTTTGACAGCTGGTGTGGCTGTAAGCAAGGATGAAAAATACAAGAAGATGGTCCAGTACAAACCAACCGGAAGGCTCCTCAAGATGTGGTGGGCCAAACAAAAATCTTTGAAAAAGAGAGCTATTGCAGCAAAGATAGGGGAAAAAACACATAGCTCTACAAATGATGTGATAAAGGATATAGAATATTTCAGGGTGATATTCAGGAAGAACAAGGAGATGGCTAAAGCTATTGCTGATTATCTGGACCTAGATAAAGAAGAGATTAAGTGGTTAAAAAATAAGTAAATCATGTACCCAAATATTTATATATATGTAGTGCCTAAATAACCTTATGTATGTTGTCAAGAAGACTATCAATGGAAAAGATTATTTCTATCTGCGAAAATCAATCAGAAAGGGAGCTAGGGTAATATCAAAAAATATCGCTTATTTTGGCAAGAAAAGACCTACAAAAGAGGATATTAAGAAAAAAATCAGGCAGATTGAGAGAAATGTAGGGCCTAAAAATAAATCAAAGGAAAATGGTTCTGTAGTACCTAAAGAAAAGTTATTTAAAACAGGGAGAATCTCCAGCAGTATGCTTTCGATAAACGATATGGCCATATTCTGCAAGAAGAAAGGATTTGTATTTCCTAACTCAGAGATATATGGCGGTTATTCTGGTTTTTTTGACTACGGACCTTTAGGAGTTGAGCTTAAGAACAATATTAAGGGAGCTTTATGGAAAACCTTTGTCCAGAGCAGGGAGGATATTGTGGGGATAGACGGAACAATCATAACCCATCCAAAGGTATGGCAGGCATCTGGGCATGTGGACAGCTTTACCGACTATATCTACAGGTGCGACGGATGTAAGATCCTGATGAAAGGTGATGATGATAGAGGAATGAAATGCCCGAAATGCGGTTCTGATCTGGAAAACCAAGGAAAGTTCAACCTTATGTTTGAGACGCAGGTAGGCCCTTTCTCTGACAGTAGGGCATATCTCAGGCCAGAGACTGCCCAGGTAATATTTACAAACTTTAAATTGGTGATGGACTCGGCAAGGAAGAAGCTTCCCTTTGGCATAGCCCAGGCTGGCAAGGCCTTCAGAAATGAGATCAGCCCCAGGGATTTCTTATTCAGGTCAAGGGAATTTGAACAGTTTGAGATTGAGTATTTTGTGAATCCTGATAGTGTGGAAGCGCCGAAAATGATGGAGATGGAAGTGCAGCTTCTGACTGCTGAAAATCAGGAAAAGAATGAAGAACACAGCAAGGTGGCTGTGAACGACATTATAGAAAAGAAGATAGCTTCGCCTTGGCATGCCTATTGGCTTGCACAGTTCTATAAATTCTTCATTGACTATGGGATAGACAAGGAAAACCTTAGGTTAAGGGAGCACCTCAAGGGTGAATTAGCGCATTATGCATCTGCATGCTTTGATATTGAATACAGGTTTCCTTTTGGCTGGAAAGAGATACATGGCAATGCAGACAGGGGGCAGTTTGACCTGAAGCAGCACATGAAATCTTCGCAGTCCAGCTTGGAATATTTTGATGAAGAGTCGAAGAAAAAGGTAGTGCCCCATGTTGCTTCTGAGCCCTCCCAAGGGATAGACAGGGCATTTCTTGCCTTCTTATTCGATGCATATCATGATGACAAGGAAAGGGGAAATGCAGTTCTGAAGATAGATCCCAGGCTAGCCCCTGTGAAAGCAGCTGTATTCCCGCTGGTCAACAAGCTGCAAAAGCAAGCTAAAGAAGTTTTTGAGATGATTAAAAATAATTTTTCAGCTGTCTATGACAAATCTGGGAGCGTGGGCAGGCGGTATGCGCGGGCTGATGAGACCGGAATTCCCTACTGCATAACAGTTGATTTTGACACATTGAAGGATAAATCTGTTACGATAAGGGACAGAGACACTACAAAACAGATAAGGGTCAAGATAGCTGAATTAGAGGGCAAGCTGGAAAAACTGATATGTTCAAACCAACATATTTTTAAATAAATATTGATTTCTTATCCCATAATGGGAGTCAAAGACCTTCAGGCAAGGCAGGGAAATGTAGATATAGTGCTGGAAGTAACCGAAAAGGGAGATGTAAGAGAGTTTGAAAAATTCGGCAAAAAGGGGAGGGTATGCAGCGCCAAAGCCAAGGATGCTAGCGGAGAGATAATCCTCACACTCTGGAATGAGCAGATAGATTTGGTCAGCGTGGGCGACACAGTGCAGATAACAAACGGCTATGTCAACGAGTTTCAGGGAGAAAAACAGCTTACAACAGGAAAATTCGGGAAGATGGAAGTGAAGGACAAGAAACCAGAAGTCTTTACAAATGCCCCAAAAGAAGAATTTCAGGAAGAGAAGGAGCAGCTTTCAGAAGAGCCTGTAAATGATGAAGAGTATATTGGATAATTTTTTCATAATATTTATAAATGAACATTTAGTTCTGATTCACTAAAAGGGGACGTAGCTCAGCCTGGGACTTAAAGTCTTTGCTTTAAGCAGGAAAGAGCACTACGCTGAAGACGTAGGAGTCCCGGATTCAAATATGCATATGCATTGAAAGTTCCGGCGTCCCCATTTATATTGCTATTGTTGTCTGCAGGATAGTTGCAGCTATCAGATTGAAGATGAACATTATAGCAGCTGCA
This sequence comes from uncultured Methanosarcinales archaeon, assembly GCA_964510025.1. GTDB lineage: Archaea > Nanobdellota > Nanobdellia > Woesearchaeales > DATDXC01 > CAZDZV01. Next base: position 8,066 of record CAZDZV010000012.1, on the reverse strand, counting down.
ACAAATGAATAAAGAAGCGTCGACCTGATCAGGTTCCTGCCTATCTCAAAATTCTCTCCAAGCTTGTCAGAGCCATTCGATATGCCGTGAGAGAGTATGGTAAGTATGTACACGATCTGCAGCACGTATATGCCCACTATAATCTGAAAATAGTATGTGGGTATGCCTTCTGTAAAAAGGGAGGTTGCCACTCCAACCCCGCCAAGATCAGAGCCGGACCCTACTGACTGCATCTTGTCTGTAAGCTTCCCAATGATAAACGTAACCATCGATGTAATACCTACGACTATGCCCGCTATCACCGGGCTCATGAACTTAATCTGTGTTGTCATAGAGGCTATTATATCGGCCATCAAATCCTTCAAGCGTTCGTTTACCTTATGTATCTCCTTTATGTATCTCGAGATATTCATAAGAGCATTTGCCGCCACCTTGGGGCCTTTCTTGATGCTCTCTGTAAGGACTTTCATACTGCTCTCTATTATGTTGGAAGGAAAATACACCAAAGCGCCATATCTCTTGTCAAAGATTGCCTGGTTAATATCCATGCCCAGCCTGCGGATATTTGAGCTGACTATCTGGAAGAAATTTCCAGACAGGGTTCCCTGCATGGAAGATGACACCTTGCCAACAGCCATCTCTATAGGTATGCCATCACCAAGGCGGTTCCCGAGCTGGAATATGGAGGATGCGAACTCTGTCTCAAGGTTCTTTGACTTCTCCCTTATAGAGATTACATTAGAGGACTTGAGCTTAAAGTAGAGGCCGAAGGCCAGGCCAAAGCTTATTGTAACAAGAACGCTGAGGAAGGATGCACCTAGGCCGTAGGGGCCCTTTACGGTGTCTGTCGTAGCTTTGTAGCCTAAGAGCTGGAACTTGCCACCCATAAATACGGTGTCAAATTCAGGATTCATCGCATGAAGTATCACCGGGCTCAGCCCCAGCATCAACAAGACCATGCCTACAAAAATAGAGACGAATACAGGATTTATCTTCAGCTCCTGGTTCCCGACCTTTATGAGGATATTCTTATATTTTTTCAGCTCTGGATTCTGTTCTGATATATCTGTGTCGCCGTATCCTGTGGGCCTTGTGCTCAGTATGCTCTTTCCCAGATAATAAACAATAAGAGGCAATGCAATATTGTATATAGCCGCTATATGGAACCATCTTATCTCTGCCAGGAAGCTAACAATCAACGGCAGGATTACAAGGCCGAGTATCGGCAGGATTATACCGAGCATATGCAGCATTGTTATAGGTGATTTCAGGTTATGGGCATAGTGCAGCATCTTCTCGTAGGTTTCGCTAAGTATGACATCAAGGGCCCTATCGAGAGTCTCCAGCCTTTTTGCTTCAGCCCCCTCATAGAGGGAAGATTCGACCAGATGAAATGATTCTATAAACTCAAAATTCCATTTCTTCCATTTTTCAAGGTAGAAATCAAGGGACTCATGCACTGTTGAAAATTTTCCTGTCTCAACATCCCAGAGCACTTTCCTCAGATCAAGGCTCAGCGGGGGAGTGAGATGTTCGGAAGCGAACTGGATTGCGCCTTCAAGGTTTGAGCTGTGGCGCATGTATGTAACAACATAGAATATGCAAAGCACCATCTGGTTGGATGCCTTTAGGCGCCAGCTGTTTGCAATAAGTATGGGCAGCCGGCCAAACTGGCTGATCAGCGAGACCCCCATTATCAAGAAAAAGAACACGAAGAAGAGAGACTGGAATATAGCAAATGAGATAAGGGAGCCGAAGAGCATGATCGCTATTGGCGCCAGCAGTCCAAAGGATGCTGCTCCTGAAGGTGTTATGTTGAGATGAGCTATATTGATGCTCTCCTGCAGGTCTGCTTGCTTTGACTTGTCAGGCTTTATCTTCAGAAGACCTTCGCTGAATGCGCATGCCTTCTCATAGAACGAATGGTGCGTGGGCTTAATCTCATCCCTGAACTGCTTATATTCCTTAGAGCCTTCCCTCTTTGGCAGTTTTATGCCCAGCTCCTGCTCTATCCGCTGCTTGTATTTCATATGAAGATCGTTAAGATATTCGCTCATTTTATCCTTGATTTCTTTACATATCTCTTAAGCCATTCGTTCCAGTCAAAAAATATCCTTTTGGAGTCGAGGCTGCCCACCTCCTCCCGGATCCTGTCGGATATCTTATGGAACTGGTCGTTGGCATGAATGACAAAGCCTGCTTCAAGCATAGACGGCATCTTGCTCTTAACTGAACAATCCACCATTGTCTTCTTTATCTTTGCCCTCAGCAGGATATTATCCCATACAGCATCCCAGTTTCCTGCCCACTCTTTTACACTTCCTGCTATAGCCTTAAGCACATCTGACTCGCCGTTTATCAAATCTGACGAAGGCTCCAACTCGTCTTTCTTTGTGTCGTATTTCATAAGATCCACGAAGCCGTTCTCGAGAAGGGGATCCTGCTCCCACTGCTTCCTTATCTCTGTTATCTGTGTGATCCTCCGCCACCTGTGAAGTCCGTCAGAGCTCCTGATAGGATTTGTCACCACCACGATATCAGTAGCCTTGAAGCTCGTTCTTGGAACACCCAGGTCATTAACAACCCTGTCAAAAACACCATAAGGCGAATCTCCATGAATCGTGCCTGCCACAACATTTGCCATTGCGCCTACGCGCATCGCCTCATACAGGGCTTTTGCTTCTGTGCTCCTCACTTCTCCTATTATAAGAGAAGAGTCGCCCATCCTTAGAGTGGTCCTTATTCCCTCATCGGCTGGCACCTCAGCTGTGCCTTTTGTCATGGCTGCGCCTACCTTCATAGACTGGATATTATAGCCAAGCTTGCGTAAGGATGATACCGGCAGCTCTAAAGTGTCTTCAATGGTTATTACCCGGTACTTCCTCATTATCTCTGTAAGTATGCTGCCCAGAAGAGAGGTCTTTCCTGCTGACCTTGTTCCGGCAATAAGCATGGTCCTGCTTCCATCAATCAGGAAGCTAAGGATACCCGCTGCAAGAGGATTCAGCATCCTGTTTGAAAGGAATAGGGGCAGGGTCCATGGCTCGTCACGGTGCCTCCTGAAGGCATATGCCAAGCCAGTAGGATTCAAAGGGGGTGAAATTACGGCAACCCTTGCCCTTGCCTCGGGAAGGATAAGCTCGGTATCCAGTATTGGGTTTGCCTCATCCAAAGGCCTGCCAGATATCATCCTTAATTTAGATGCCCAGGATTCTGATTCTGCCCTTGTAGGCAGGATGTTTGTGTAGCAGTCGCCGTAATCCTGGTGCACAAGGAAGATCGGGATCTCTGCCATTGGGCTGTTTATAGTGATGTCCTGCACTTTCTTATCCTGCATAAGAACCTCTATAAGCCCAAAGCCGACTGTGTATCTGACAAGTATGTTGGCCAGCTCATCCAGCTGCTTCTGGGTCATCTTTATGCCCTTGTGCTCTATTAGCTCCTGAAGGAGGTCCTTCCCGACATTAAAGAAGACCCTTCGCATGCGCTGCGGATCAACAAATTCCTCTTTTGTGGGCTTGTGCTCAGCCATTATGTCTCTTGCGGTATCAAGCAGCTCGTATTGGTCTTCTGACAAACGGAATTCCGGCGGCACCACGTGATAAAGAGACTGCACAGTGTCTGGAAGCTCAAAGATTGTCACCTGGCTATTGTTTACCTTATAGCTATCCACCTCGTCTGCATCAAGCGGGTACTCAGACATCAGTTTGGTGTACATAAAATCAGGGCGGATAATCGGAACAAATATACGCCTGTAGATGCCCCTGTCCCCAAGCTTATAGCCTGCCAGGTAGGGCTTTGCTGTAGCTATGAGCTGTGTTTTATCCAAAAGCGACAACAGTTTTTCAAGAACCGATATATAATTCTGCTCGCACTTGTAGCATCTTGAATCTGTTGTCTTTTCTGCCTTTATCTTTTCTTCGCGTATTGCCCTTTTAAGCTCTACATAGGCCCCTATAGGGTCTGTCTTAAGGCGGTTGGACACCGTATACCTGAGCTTTGCATACCAACCGTTTGTGCATTTCGTGCATTTAGGGTAGGAGATTAGCGAGCTGTACCCTATCAGGTCTTTTTCCACGGCAAGCCTTGAATAAAGTCTTGCGATCTCTGCAAGAAGAGGCACCTGAGAGGCATCGTATTCATAGTTGCGCTTCTGTTTGAAGATGATCTTGGTGGCATGAGGAACCTCGGTCAGTATGTCACAGGCTCTGGCCATTGTCATGGGATCGTCTTCAAGTGAGGGAAGCCTGGGATAGTTAAGGCAGTCGATGGTAAGGATAACCTCATCCCCTTCCCTGGACAAATCATATGAAAAAGCATCCCTATTGTTAAACAGCGCCATCATTCACCCCTATTTTTGAATGTCTCGATAGCAATCTCAATAAGATGTGACTTGTTTCTGTATTTTCTCTTGTCGCTTATCTCTGAGTCTATCCATCTAATCAGATCTTCATCAATTGTGGCTGAAATTGCCTTTTTAGACATATTCTAATGGCTGTATGTAAGCAGGTTTATATATTTTATGTATTTTATAATATAAAATCTATTAAATATTATAATATATATTTATTAAAGGTCTAGTTAATCAAAAACAAATCCATTAAATTTAAATAAGACAGGCTGCACTATAATTTAAAAAGAGGGAAAAATATGGAAAAAAAAGCAGCTGCCATGGAGTTTCTAATGACATACGGCTGGGCTATACTGGTAGCACTGGTCGTTATGGGCACTGTCATCAATTTTATAGAGCCATCAAGCATACTGCCTGAGAAATGTCTTGTGCCTCCTGGATCGGGCCTTTTCTGCGATGCATGGAGCGGAGAAGCAGGAGTAATCAAGCTTCATCTTAGGAATGTTCTTGCACAGCCTCTTGTCATAGGGGCTTCATCCTATGTTACAGATGAGAACAACAACTGCTATACCAGCAGCGGCGGATTGACCATATCTGAGGGAGAATCCAGGACTGCTGTATTCAACAAAAACGGTCCAGACGGCAATTGCCCGAAGCTGACAGAGAAGAGGAAAAAGCAGGTAAAAGGAGTCATCCAGGTAATAGACCCAAGGGGATTCGTAAAAACGGTCACAGCTGATATTGTGGTATCAGTGGCTCCTGGCACAGCCCCTTATGAATGCGGGAATGATCTGGTAGAGGGGGCTGAGGAATGCGATGATGGAAATATGATCGACGGGGATGGATGCACTGACTGCGAGCTTGATAATATTGCGCTATGCGGGAACGGGCTTTATGATCCCGGAGAGGAGTGCGATGATGGGAATACTGACAGCCTGGACGGCTGCTCATCAACATGCCAGCTTGAATCTGAAAATGCATGCGGAGATGGAAAGATAGATGCCGGAGAGGAGTGCGATGATGGGAATATTGATAATTATGATGGATGTTCTGAGGCATGCCAGATAGAAAATCTGGACGAATGCGGCGATGGGAATGTCGATCCCGGAGAATGGTGCGATACAGCTATCTTCAGAAACTTTGGGGACGGCACAGACAAATGCTATGATTATGATGATGAGTTGAGCGCCGGAAACCTTGTATGCGACGGAAGCTGCAGCGTGGATACGGCCGGATGCGCTTTGGGAGCATGCAATGACGGCTATCTTAACAAGGGCGAACCATGCGACCTTGATGTATTCAGGTTCTATGGCGATGGCGTCTCCTTATGCAATTTCTATGACAAGGACTACAGTGCTGGAGACCTAACGTGTGCTGATAATGCAGGTGCCTGTGAGATATCTATGATAGACTGTGATGCAGGGATCTGCGGAGACGGCTATCTTAATACCGGAGAGGAGTGCGATGATGGATGTATCAGTGTTGGATATCCAGCTGACTGTGATGCGCCGCCTTTAGACAATGGCGATGGGTGTGATGTTGCATGCAGTATTGAAGTCGGCGGCAGCTGTCCTGATGGCAGCTGCTCTTGGGGTGAAGAATGCGAAGCTGACTGCGGCTATGAAAAATACTGCAGTGACGGGGCTGATAATGAAGAAGACGGATGGACTGACTGTGATGACAGCCAGTGTTTCGGAAATCCCACTTGCTGTACCGGCTATGGATGCCCTTAACTTTTTCTAGAGTAGAAAGCTACAGCTATACCTACCATAGCCAATATGATCAGCATATTCAGCGCAGTTTTCCCTTCCCTTTCAAAAGACATATAGCCTGGGCTGGTGCCTGTTACAAATCCTGTGACAGATGAACCCAAGTAAACCAGCATTATTGCCAGAGAAAGAACAAATGCCGCTGTGAACCTAAATGTTTCTCTATCCATGGTGCTCAGAATAGCAGAGCTACTTATAAATTTTTCCCTCTTGAAAGCCTTCTGAAATAGAGCATGATAAGCGCCATTACGACAGCTGCTACCAGGAGCATAGCAGGGAAATTGCTGCCTTTTTCAGGAGCCAGAAAGATGGCGCAGTCTGCAGGACAGCTGAACATATTTTCATCGGAGCTGCAGATTTTATCTCCGCAGCTGCAGCCCATGATGGCGTCTTCCCCTATCTTCTTTCCAATCGGCAGATAGAACAGGTCATCTGCGCACTGAGCTGTAAAAGTATAGGTTTGTGTCTGTCCGAGCGCTTTTGACCTTTGTACCTGTTCTGATATGATATTGCCTATTATCCGTCTCGATGTAAAGTCATCAACCAGCTCCATATGCGTCATGTTCACTTCCCAATAATTTTTACACATATCATCAACATATTCCCCCCCGATATTCCGGGCGCTTTGAGTAGAGACAACACCATCGTGCTTTATTTCTGCAGGTATTGACTTTGAGATAGAGCCCATAAGGCCTTGTGTATATGGCATTGTGCCTGCTATGACATAATAATCAACACCAGCTATCCTTGGGATCATGTTCCCTTTTTTCAGGTCCTCTAGAATCAGGGGATGGGTAGCATAGATATCGTCAATTCCGCTGGCGGCATTGACAAGCAGCGAAAACAGGTTCTCATATGCATCTGCCACAACACTGCCCTCGTTAGGGGCAGCTATGAGAATCACCTTTTCAACCCTGCTTACAAACTGCCTGCCCAGAGCATATGAATCCAGCAATGCTTTTTGGGCAATCATCCCGCCAAGGCTATGAGTAACAATGTAGAGCCTGTCATATTCAGCAATATTGGAGTCAAGCATCCCTGCCAAGTCGCTGGCTATCTTATCAATGTAATTTCTTGTGCTGTAGCCGAAAGCCCAAACCTGATAGGGCTGTCTGGATTCCTTGATGTCCTCAATAAGGTAGCTGAAGGTTTCGGGGGTTGTGCCGAATCCATGCACCAGAACAACAGCATCCCGGGATCCTGGATTATATATCCTGTCTAAGGTTGCATTTATATGCTCATCAATGAAACTTCCTCCAACTGCAAGCTCCAGGGGATCTTTGTCAGGCAGATCTTCAATCTGTGCTGTCAAAATCTTACCATCCTTATCAAGCCTGCTTTTTACCTGGATCCAGCTGCCCTTCTCTTTCGCAAGCATGACCAGGCTGTCCTCCTGCACCTTCCTATTGAGGCTGTATGGCAGTGTTATGGCAGAACCCTGCAATGCAGCTGCATTGAATCTTGAAGGCTCCTGCAGAATCATAAATCCCTGCTGCTCCAGACCCTGGATTACGCCTGCTACTGCCGCCTTTACTGTATTATTTTCATCGACCAAATCATATGGGATCCTTGCTGAGACAATCTTGCCTTTCTTATCTATGCTGCTGTCCAAGAACATCCACCTGCCTGCATCATGGGCCATGATTGTTATGCTCTTTTCATAGACCTTCTTATCAAGGGTGTAAGGAAGGGTAATTTCGGGATCATCTACGGCCTGCAGATAGAACAAGGATGGCTTTTCCAGAACCCTGACTGTTTCATGAAGATAGGATTTGCCCGCATCTTCGCTAAAACCATCCTGATCCAAAGTCTCCTCTGCTGTTATGGTCACAGGATGAGGCCCGGCGCAATCGCTTCCCCTGCATGTCAACAGCCTAAGATCGCTGAAGTGTGCAGGCAGCTTTATATTGATCTCAGAGGGCTTGTCGCACTGCACATTAAACGGC
>CAZDZV010000011.1:0-54640 GCA_964510025.1 uncultured Methanosarcinales archaeon | reverse complement strand
ATCCATCTAAACCCAGGATCCTGGCATATGGGGGCAAGGTATTCATACCTGGGAACAGGGACGCAACAATAGAGATCGATGCTTAAGCTTTAAATAATCCGGAGTATTCTTGCAATGCAATGTTGAAACGTTGCTATGCTGCTTCAGTTGTTTTACATGCTTTGCTAGCAGGTATCTTTGCATTAAGCGCTCCAGCTTTTAGGGAGGAAGAGAAGGCTTTTGACAGGCCTCCAGTCAATATTAGGCTAGTATATTCAGGAGAACTGGCAGCGCAGATGAGAGCTAATTCTAGATATTCAGGAAATCGAGATGGTTTGACCAGGGACCTTTACCCAGGCAATTTAGAGGCTGAAGCTGCTGAACAGGATTGGCAGCGAACGCTGGATGATATGATAGAGGAGCATAAAGAGAGGATAGGAAGATTAAATGAGACGCTGGATGATTTCCATGATGCTGTCGAAGGTCTCAAAGAAGCACTCAAAAGGAGGGCGGACTTCTATTATGAGGTGGTCGAAGATGGAGATCTATCTGAGTATTTTAGAAAAGAATATGCAGAAAGAAATGAGACAACATATTCTGAACTGTTCAGGCTACACGGTAATTTCTGGCTCCTAAAAAACAAAGAAAAACTCTCTTCTGTAGACCATATAGTAAGACAAAACACAGATGCCGAAGGGATCCTGCATTTTGATGTTGAATTTGCAGAGGATGGGAGCTTCAGGTTCACAAGATTCCATATGGATCCAGACTTCCAGGATATCGAAGGAGAGGTAGAGAGGTGCTACAGGGACGTTATGGAGGCCATGCCCAGAAGATTTGTGCCGCCAGGTGAAGCCGGGCTCAAGGCCCCGTATGAGTTAAGCTATTTTGCTGTAAATTCGTTCTATAATGATTAGGTTTTTATATAATTGAATCTAGCAAGCTAATATGTCAAGGTTCCCTAATTTACCTGATGAAAGCTTTGATAGATTATTCGAAGGCACTGAAATGGGCAGATTCCTTGCTGCTTTCAGGAAGCATAAGGCTAAATTCAGGCAAAAGCTGGAACTTTTGGATGGATTGATGCTTAATAGGAAAGAGTTCCAAAGTCTTCTAAATGCTATAGGGGATATCAACAAGATAATTTTCGAAGAGATAGGGCTTTCTGAGGAAGAAATAAGGGAGGAGAGGTTTGCAGAAAAAAAGGTAGAGCAGGCTGGCGGGGATGCTAAATTGAAGCAAGAGCTTCTAGGTCTATATGAAGTGATCAGGAAGCTGCTAGTCATATTGAGGGCCCAGTCAGAGCTATGCAGGTCAGGAAAATGGACAAAGCAAAAGATTGCCCGATTGGCTGGTCTCATAGAAAGGGAAGGATGGATAATAGGCACAGAGGAAACGCAGCTTCTGAGAAGGATATTGCTAAAGCTTATGCAGTTAGTTGCCAGCCACAGATCAGGCTATATGCTGCCTGTGCCTAGGGCCCAGATCCTTGGGTTAGGCATGAATCCTATGTCTGTCCATACACAACATAACTATAAGGACGGAAGATTTGACTATATTAAGAATGCATGGGACTTCAATGTGCCTATTGGTACAAAGATATTTGCGGCCAGGGCAGGGAAGGTCGTCTATGCCAAAGACGATTCCAGTGTTACGCTGAATGTCATGGACCCTAAATACAGGGATGAGCAGCTTGCTCTGAGAGATTTTGAAAGATATACAAATGCCATAATAATCAAGCATCGGGGCGTATATACGTTATATGCCCATATCAGCAGGAGTGTTGTGAAGATTGGGGATGATGTAAGGAAAGGACAGATCATCGGATATTCAGGCAATACCGGGTTTTCAGGGGGTCCGCATCTCCATTTTGAGCTGTTCAGGACAGATCGTCCAGCGAGAGAGGCATTTCTTGGCAATAGGACAACTGTCCCTGTAAAGTTTGCAAACATTTAAAAAGGAAGCGCCATTTCCTGCTTGTATAATCAGGACATCGTTATGCTATTTCTGATTAAGGAGGAAAAATGAAAGGAAATGTAAAATTTTTCAACAGGATGAAAGGATTTGGATTCATCGCTGGAGAAGACGGAAAAGAGTATTTTGTGCATCAGACAGGCCTGAAAGAGGGTGTGTCAATTGCTGACAATGATGCAGTTGAATTTGAAGTGGAGCAGGGCGACAGAGGCCCAAAAGCTGTTAAAGTAAGCAAAGCGTAAACAAAGTTAGGAAAAAGCACTTGTTCATACATTTCGCTTTTTCTATACAAGTGCAAAAAATGAGAAGTTTTGAAAAGACTAACCTACGGAACGATATCAAGGAGACCATCATAAAGGAATTTGGATTTACAGAGCAGACCCTAATCCAGGAGAAGAGCATCCCTCTGATTCTGCAGGGAAAGGATATCCTGGGGGAATCTGCAACAGGCTCTGGGAAGACACTTGCTTTTGGTGTGGGCATAATACACAATGTGGCCCATGGAAAAGGCCTTCAGGGACTGGTCATCACACCTACAAGGGAGCTTGCAGACCAGGTGAGGAAGGATATCACAAAGCTGGACAAGAGGCTGAAGATGGTCTCCATATACGGCGGTGTCTCCATCAATCCGCAGATAGATGAGCTACGAACAGCAGATGTAGTGGTTGCTACGCCTGGAAGGCTCAAGGACCATATGCAGAGAAAGACAGTTGACCTCAGCAAGATAAAGGTGCTTGTCTTGGATGAAGCAGACAGGATGCTTGATATGGGTTTCATAGAGGATATAGAATTCATCATAAGAGGATGCGCCAGGCAGAGGCAGACATTGTTCTTTTCAGCGACTTTGCCGCCTGCGATTAAGAAGCTGGCGGACAATTACATGAAAAACCCAGTAAGGGTGACTGCCACGAAGCATGTGGATCCCTCGAAGCTGAAACAGGCATACTACGACATCAAGCCCCATCTGAAATTTTCGCTGCTGCTGCACCTCATCGAGCATGAGGAATCTGACCTGATAATGGTCTTCTGCAATACAAGAAGAAATGTAGATATGGTGGTAAGAAACCTTCGGGCAAACAAAATAGACGCAGTTGCGCTGCATGGGGGCTATACCCAGAACAAGAGAAACAAGGCTATTGACGTATTCAAGAAAGGCCATAAGCAGGTCCTGGTATGCACGGATGTTGCAGCAAGAGGCATGCATGTCGAAGGGATTTCGCATATCTATAACTATGACATACCCAGCGACCCTACTGATTACGTGCATAGGATAGGGAGGACAGCAAGGGCAGGCGAAAAAGGCAAGGTCGTGAACCTGCTAAGCGAGTATGACCATGATAATTTCCGAAGGGTGATGGATGACTACAGGTCCTTTGAGGTAAGAAAGATGAAAAGGCCTTACATAAAGAAAGCTTTCTTCAAAAAATGAACGGCTGCACACCACAGCTGCTGCTGGCATAGTTAGTGCAGTCAACAAGATTGTTGCATGGATCCACAGGATAAGCAGCTGGTTCTTGTAGGCCCAAGAGCTGACTCACCTTCTGGCCAAGATGTGGACCTGGCCATACTAGGACATCTGCCTGTTCCAAAAACAAGATATTTCAGTCAGCAGGTTTGATACGAGAACATTGGTATTCATGAGTGGAGCTTGGCAGCTTCTGACACCTGTTGCACTTTCCCCTGACCTCAATCTGGAAGCTGGTGATTGTTCCGGGTATCTTGTCCTTTAGGAAATCCAGAGAATCCACATCAAAATGTATCACCTTTCCTGTCTCCTGGCAGATAAAATGGCAGTGGCTTATCCTGTCTTTAGAGTAAAGAAGCCTGCTATTACCCTGATATGAGTAAATCTCCTTATCTTTTCGCATCTTTTTCAGGAACCTGTAGATGGTCGCTATACTTATGTTTTTCAGCTTTTTTTGTAAGTCTTCTGCTGAAAAGAAATCAGTGGTATGGTCGATTGCTAATCGGATAAGCTCTTTCTGTCTTGTATTTCTGGACTTTCTTGGCATAATGAGAATGGAAATCAATAAGATTTATAAATATGGTGGTTCTTTAGGTTGGCATGGACGTGTTGCTGGCTATTTTTAGCGTAATACTGGTCAGTCCGATATCAATAGTCTTTGCTATACCTTTTCTTCTCAAAAAAAAGATAGCTGACAAGGTGCTTCTATTCCTGCTCAGCCTTTCGGTAGGGGTCTTGCTGAGCACGGTATTCCTGAAATTTCTGCCTGAGATGCATGAATCCAGAGCAGGGGCCTTCTATATCTTGGGGGGATTTTTGGTCATGTTCATATTAGAGAAGTTCGTTCATTGCAACCATAGCCGCAAATGCGAAGATGGAGAATGCGGGCATGGACATGCATATAACCTGGCGCCTGTAAATCTCACAGGGGACGGAATACATAATTTTATAGATGGGCTGATAATAGCCGGAGCATATGCTATGAATGCAGGTATCGGGATCACAGCTACTATCTCAATAATATTGCACGAGATACCTCAGGAAATCGCGGACTTCGGGATATTGCTGTATTCAGGCTTGTCAAAGAAAAAAGCTGTGATATTTAATTTCCTTTCAGCTGCCACAGCCATCCTCGGAACGATAGCAGGGATATTCTTGGCAGGGAACATCCATGGATTTACGGAATTCATGATACCTTTTGCAGCCGGCAATTTTATCTATATTGCTGCAGCAAACCTGGTTCCGCAGCTTCATAGGAGATGCAAGCTTAAGGATACAATACTGCATGTAATTGCAATACTGCTGGGAATAGGGATTATAGCACTGACGATGATCGGCCCGGGGCATGGGCATTAGGGTACTGGTGTAGATTCTAGCTCTTTAAAAGATGGTTGAATTGGTAATCACTTATGAGTAGTATCTTTATGGAAAGATTTATAAATAGATGATTATTGTTTGGTTTCCATGAAGAGGCTATTATATCTGAATGTAAGAGATGGACAGCCATGGAAACGACAGTGGTTTGAAAGGGAAGAGTCAAGGAGAAGCGCAGAGCTGGGATTCCACCAAAGATTTGAGGACCTGGCAGCTGTTGTGGGCCTGCTTCATGAAGGCCAGGATGCAGCTGAGATCTTCGGGTGGGGATTGCCTGCATTGCCTGTTTTTCTTAAGCATCGGGCAGGGCCGGGCAAGGTATATGCCATAGATGCCTGTTCTGATTATGAGCTTCTCCTGCACCTGGTTGAGATGTATGATTCGTATCAAAGCATAGTAGGGGGTGCAGAGCAGGAGAGACATTATTTTAACCATGGAACTGTGCTCCTATATAACGAGGGTTTTTTGGAAAGCCTGGAGAGATCTCTCGCAGGGATTGATGTTGAAAGAGTAAGGCAGCTGAACACGCTTTTTCCAAAGCCGGAAGCACAGGCAGAGCTGAGAGATATTGCCAAAACTTTTTACGATCTGATAGGGATAGATGCTATTGAGCAGCTACTGCCGCCATATCCAGATATACAGGTAGATGCGGTGATGGAACACAATGGATTCAGTTTTTGCGATGAGAGCAGAAAAGAAGGTGTTATAAGAGGGGCAGACAGAATTCTAAGGCCTGGCGGATATATGGCCTTCAAAGATATCCCATTACAGCTAGCTACAGTGGAATACTATGGGGCAGATATATTCCAAAGGTACACACCAATCTCGCTTGAGCTGCATAATCCAAAAAGATGGCTAATATTACAGAAGGCTGTCTAAACGACAACTATTAAAACATGCTGCAACCCATAGTTGGTAATGGGGCGCTATCCGAAAATATCCGATACAGCTGACAGGTTTGACAGGCAAGGCAACAAGCTGTGCAGGAACTGCAACAACGAAGTGGCAAAAGGAAGAAGGCATTACTGCTCTAGACGGTGTATGGAAGATTTCAACAGAAAAAATTCATGGCATATTGTAAGGATGGATGTCCTAAGAAGGGACAACTACAGGTGCAGCATCTGCGGAAAGAGGAAGAAAGACCTTGAGGTTGACCACATCATACCTATAAGGATGGGGGGCGAACATTTTGAAAAGAAAAATCTCAGGACACTATGCAAGGAATGCCATGAGGCAAAAAGCAAGCTGGACAGCGAAGCGCTTACCAGCGCTTAAAGTACACCCTGTTATCGTTAACCCTGACCTCAACAGATGCCGGCCTGTGGCCTAATGATATCCTTCCGTCAAGTTGTTCTTCTGATATCACCTGGGCGCATATCTCTCCTGTATCTCGTATCTGGATATCAAGCCTTATCTGCTCAGGGTAGGATTCCATTATCTGCTCATCAAGGATTATCTCATGGCAGGGGGTGGGCTTTGTCTGGGTTAGATTGTATACAATGTCTCCCTCTGTGTAATAGACAATATAGCTGTCAGCGCCAAGCAGCTCTGTATGGGTATAGTTAGATGCCCTGCCATCCTCGACAATCAAGGATACCTCGATTGAGTCTACATTTGCAGGACCGTCAGTTATGTCGTACCTGTAAGTGAGATGATAGCCGCTGCCTAAGGTCCTGCTTTCTTTAAGATATAGACCATGACCATCATATGCCCGGTAATTGTAATCCTGCATTATCCTCTGTTCAGCTATATGCTTTGCCTGCTCCAGTGTCAGCTGGGCGGTGCAAGCAAGAAAAAAAATAACCAAAACAAGCAGGATGTATCTCATAGGATCGTGTAGCCTATCTTGTTATATAAGTATTTCGAATCATTTATATACCAGTGCTGCTATTTTCTCGCAAAGAGGTGAGATTATGAAAAAGATAATCTTGGTTCTTGTACTGTTGTTTTTTCTCAGTGGGTGTTCTGACCAAAAAGATGCACAGCAGTTGGCCAACCCTGCCTCGGTATACTGCGAAGAACAGGGCGGAACACTAAGAACAGAAGAAAATGATGCTGGGCAATATGCTATCTGCACCCTCCCTGATGGAACCGAATGTGAGGAATGGGCATATTACAGAAGGGAATGCGGGAACTGATACTGCTGAGCAGAAAAGCACTCTAAGAGATAATTTAAGCGGGTTACTGTTTTACATTGAGGTGTGGTCCTGTGAGCCATCTGAAATGCTGAGCAAAGCCAATATAAGGGTGCTTTGGTTGTCATCCAGCTAGTCATCCTGCTATTTCCTGCATGCATACCAAACAACAGTGTACTGCCTGCCAGTTTGTAGGTTGCGTGAAAGGTTATTCCATTATTCTTCGTATAAGTCAGATAGATTAATAAAGATATCAACCTAACTGCAGCTGATGATAATCCATATATTGGCAGGTCTTGTCCTGCTGTACAAAGGAGCGGACTGGCTTGTAAGGGGGGCTGCTTCACTGGCAAGAAAATTCGGGATATCCCCATTGGTCATAGGGCTGACGGTGGTAGCATTCGGCACCTCTATGCCTGAGCTTGTGGTGAACGTGTTTGCCGCGGGAAATTCCGGAGTAACATACGGCAACATTGTCGGCAGCAGCATATTGAACATATTGCTGATCCTAGGTATAGCCGGAGCGATCACACCGATAGTTGTCAAAAAATCAACAGTCTGGAAGGAGATACCTTTTGCTCTGCTGGGTGCTGCTATCTTATGGATCCTGTCAGACAATATACTTTCAAGGGTTGACGGAGCAATATTGATCTCCCTTTTCATCATATTCCTGTTATATATCCTTAGGCTGCTGAAAAGAGCGCCTAAAGGAGGGAGCAAAGAAAATTATTCCAGCCTAGGTCTCCTGATAGTCGGGGGCTTGGCGGCCCTGCTTCTAGGAGGGAAGCTGACGGTGGATGGGGCAGTATCGTTTGCAAGGCAAATCGGCATTAGCGAATTCCTCATATCATCCACAATAGTCGCAGCAGGCACCTCTCTCCCGGAACTCGTGACATCAGTTGTTGCGGTTGCCAGGAAGGAGATGGATATCTCTGTGGGAAACATTGTCGGTTCGAACATCCTGAATCTATTCTTCATAATGGGTATCAGCGCAATGATATCGCCTGTCACAGTGCCTATGGGCATTAACCTTGATTTCATCGTGCTATTGGCAGCTTCCATCCTGCTATTCTTATTTATGTTCAGCGGGACCAGGCACAGGCTGGACAGATGGGAAGCTGTATTGTTCCTGGTGCTATACCTCGGCTACTTGTTGATGGTCATCTACAGGGGGTAGAATGGTGCTGGTCTTAATTTCTTTGTTTCGAAACATAGAAACATTTATATACCTGGCACACTAAGGCAGGCATATGCCCGATGAAAAGCTTGCCAGAGCACTAGGCTCTAGAGTAAGAAGGAATATCTTTCATTCATTGATAAAAAAAGAATTGTCTGTCCATCAGATAGCAGATAAGTTCGGCGTATCCGAAGTCAATGCCTCAAAACACCTTAAAAAGCTATATGATCTTGGGCTACTGGATACAAAAACTGAGGGAAGGGAAAGGTATTATTCTATCAGGATCCCGGAAATCAGGCTCCTGATAAGGGAGTATGATAAAGTTGCTGCGAAAATTGGAGGTCGAAATGCCAGATAATGTGAGAGAAGAGCAAGCAGAGTTTTTGTCGCAGAAGATAAGGAAGCTATGCGCAAAAGATGCGATGATAAAACCCGTATTCCTGTTTCCCGATGAAAGCTCGGAATCTGTCTTAAGAAAACTGAAAAAAGAGCATGTAAATGCCTGCATCGTGGTCAGCAAGGAAAGGAGATTCATAGGGGAGATAAGCGACAATGACATAATAAGGCTGTTTTTGCAGCAAACCAAGTTTGAGCCTCTTGCGAAGATACTCAACAGGGGATACCGAAGAGAGTTCATCTATAAAAAAGCAAAGGACATGGTCAATAAGCATAAATCATATGCGAAATTGGACACGCCCATAAACAAGGTAATTGAACTGGTGCACAAAAGAGGATTTGAATATGTGCCTGTTCTGGACAGCAGAGAAAGGGTGGTTGGGGTTGTAACGCCAAGCAGCCTTATCAACCTGCTCCAGCACTATTAACATGAATCCTGAGATTTTCACGGAACTAAGCATCATACTTCTGATAACTGTTATTGTCACCGGCTTTATCAGATTGCTCAGGCAGCCCGCAATTATCGGGTATATCATAAGCGGCATCCTGGCTGGGCCTTTTGTCTTCAACATTATTGATTCCCATGACACATTATCTGCATTTTCACAGATAGGTATAGCCCTTCTTCTGTTCTTGGTCGGGTTAAATCTCAATCCAAGGGTCATCAAGGATGTAGGGAAAATATCCCTCATAACCGGGCTAGGACAGGTGATCTTCACAGCCACGCTGGGTTTCTTTATCTCAAGGGCGCTTGGTTTCCCGAACGGTATTTCATTGTACATTTCGATAGCTCTGGCATTCAGCAGCACGATAATCATAATGAAGCTGCTGTCAGATAAAAGAGACCTGGAATCGCTGTATGGAAGGATATCCACCGGATTCCTGATAGTGCAGGATTTCATCGCCATATTGATACTCCTGGTGATCTCTACATTGAACACCGGTGTGGATATCGCATCCCTGGCTTTGGAGACTATCCTAAAGGGGATGGGGGGGATATTAATACTATTCCTGCTTACGATATATCTTCTTCCGAAAATCACTAAGATCATCGCCAAATCTCAGGAGTTCCTGCTTCTTTTCTCGCTAAGCTGGTGCTTCGTCATAGCATCTGCTTTCCATTACCTTAATTTCTCAATCGAGGCAGGCGCTTTGCTGGCTGGAATAACCCTTTCTATGTCCCCTTATCATTTCGAGATAAGCTCAAGGATGAGGCCATTGAGGGATTTTTTCCTGATCCTGTTCTTCATAGTACTGGGCTCCCAGATGGTGTTCTCAAATATCGTCGCAAACCTGCCTGCTATACTGCTGCTTTCTTTTTTTGTACTAGTAGGAAACCCTGTCATCGTGATGGCATTGATGGGCATCTTAGGCTATACAAAAAGGAACAGTTTCCTGGCAGGACTTACTGTGGCGCAGATAAGCGAGTTCTCGCTTATCCTGGTCACAATGGGCGTATCATTGGGCCATTTAAGCAACGATATATTATCGCTTGTGACAGCGGTAGGGCTGGTGACATTCGCTGGATCGACATACCTGATAATGTATTCCCATAGGATCTACCCAAGAATCTCCAGGTTTTTGTCCATATTCGAAAGGAAAGGCAGGAAGGTGGATGAACACAGGTATCATGAGCATAATGATCATGATATCATCCTTTTCGGTTACAACCGTATAGGCCTTGACATATTGGAGTCTCTTAAAAAGATCAAGAAGAAGTTTCTGATAATAGACTATGATCCCGAAGTCATCACCAATCTGTCAAAGCAAGGTTATGACTGCAGATACGGGGATGCCAATGATTCTGAGCTTCTGGATGAGCTGAACCTTTCCAGGGCAAAAATGGTGATATCCACCATCCCCCTTATCGATACCAATCTACTGATAATAAACAAGGTAAATGAGGCCAACAGGAAGGCTATAATCGCTGTTGTCTCCCATCAGATCGAGGACGCTGAAAGACTCTATGAAGCAGGCGCAACCTATGTGATCATGCCCCACTTCCTTGGCGGGCAGCACTTTTCCACGATGCTTGAAAGAAACAAGCTTAAGTTGGATAAGTTCCTGGAAGAGAAGATCGCACACCTGGAGCATATTAACCACAGAAAAAGCATGGGGCATGAGCATCCTGCACACAGATGATATTGAGCAAGAAGATTCCAACATTGGCTTGGAAATCAGTTATTAACTTTGTAGTGACAAATGATGGAAAAATTTAAATAGTCTGGCTCATTTATATTTTCAATATGGAATCCTTAGAAACCGAACTTCGACGTATTGCTGAGTTAAGAGGAGACCTATCAGCATCACTTATAATCCAGGAAGAAAGAGGCCACGACGAAGTTATACCTGGCAGCGACAGAGGAAGCGGACCTTGTAGTTTTGATAAAGTGTGGGATTATCAATATGTTGTCGATCAGCCAGAAATAACGGAACCAGATACAGCAAAAAGAGAATCCGCAAGAGCGCTATTACAAGACATTTATGATTCTTCTGAATGGTATAGTGCACGATATGCTGCTGGATGGGCGTTGGGCAAAGACTTAAATGATCAATTTGAGTTGTGGATTGAAACCTTAAAAGAGAGGTTACAAGCGGCGACATCCGACGTTACAAGACAAGCCAGTAAAGACCTAGAACATATGTACCAAAATCTGCCGAATATGAACCATAGAAGAATTGCTGGAAAGGCATTGGGTTACTCTGGTTTAAGGATCTGGGCGCATGAAAATCCGGCTGCTGCACAGATAGGAATCGCTGCTGCAGGGGCAGCAGCCTGTGGATTGGGGTACCTGTTGATGGAGTATCTCAACAGGTAGAGGCCTGCTTTTTCTCTTTCGCGTTAAGGGGCGTTTCATGTGTGAAATCGATTGTCTTTTGAGTTAAATAAGAACTATTGAACGAAGAAAAATTTTGGCATATGGTGCTTCCTGAGCAGATAGGACCTTATGTAATTATGTAATAATTATAATATGACAAAATAATAAATACGTAATACTGCGGTTATTTATTTATATCATCATAGAAACCTTAATATTGCGGTAGAAAATAGTTATATAGAAGCATGATTCTTTACTGCTATGATACAACTAAACTTTAATAAAGGATTGATCCCTGTGATAACACAGGACTATAAGACAGGCAAGGTTCTGATGCTTGGCTATACAAACGAAAAAGCATGGAAGATGACATTGAAGACAGGGAAAGTGTGGTATTACAGCAGGAGCAGGGACAAGCTCTGGATGAAAGGAGAAAAGTCCGGAAACACGCAAAAGGTAAAAGAGATAGCTGTGGACTGCGATGAAGACAGCGTACTCATAAAGGTCGAGCAGAAAGGAGGAGCATGCCACAAAGGCTATGCATCATGCTTTTTCAGGAACATGGAAGGAAAAGCTGTTGAAAAGAGGTTGTTCGATCCTGAAAAAGTATATGGAAAATAAGTACAACAGGAGGCTGTTAGCGAGCGAAAGATGAACTCAAAAAAAATAAAATTAGGGATACCAAAGGGAAGCCTGCAGGAATCTACTGTAAAGCTTTTCAGGAAAGCAGGCTTCAGCATAAACATTAATGGAAGATCCTATTTCCCTGACATCGATGACCCTGAGATAGAATGCATGCTAATAAGGGCTCAGGAGATGTCAAGATATGTAGAGGAAGGTGTCTTGGACTGCGGGCTGACAGGAAAGGACTGGATAATAGAGAACAGCTCAAACGTAAAGGAGGTAGAGGAGCTGGTCTATGCAAAAAGAGGGCTCGGAAAGGTGAAATGGGTGCTGGCAGTGCCTAACAGCAGCAAGATAAGGAGCATAAAGGACCTTAACGGCAAGAGAATAGCGACAGAGGCGGTCAACCTGACAAAAAGCTTCCTCAAGAAAAATGATGTAGAGGCCAAAGTGGAGTTTTCGTGGGGCGCTACAGAAGTGAAGCCCCCTAAGCTCGCAGATGCCATTGTGGAGATAACCGAGACAGGCTCATCGCTGAGGGCGAACAACCTAAGGATAATCGACGTAATCCTGGAATCCACGACAAGGTTCATAGCTAACAAAGAATCATGGAAGGATGACACAAAAAGAAAGAAGATAGAGAACATCGCCCTGCTGCTCAAAGGCGCCATAAATGCAGAGACGCAGGCTGGATTGATGATGAACGTCGAAAAAAAAGACCTTGACAAGATATTGATGCTGCTGCCTGCACTGCAGACTCCGACGGTGTCAGAGCTGTCAGACAAAGGATGGGCCTCTGTGACAACGGTTGTCAACGAGAAGGTTGTGAGGGACCTTATACCAAAGCTGAAGGCGGCAGGGGCTTCAGGGATTGTTGAATATCCGCTCAACAAGGTAATACAATGAATGCAGAAACAAGGGTAAAGCCTATCATAAAGGAAGTGAAGACGTTCGGAGACAGGGCCTTGTTCAAATATACTAAACTGTATGATAATGCTGACATCACAAAAAACACCATAAGAGTAAGCAAGAGAGATATAGAAAGAGCATACAAGAAGACTGATAAAAAAACCCTGGAGGCTATAAAGCAGGCTGCGGAGAACATAAAAGACTACTGCAAAAGGCAGCTCCCCAAGCAATGGATGTCCGAGAAGGACGGGGTTGAAGTGGGCCAGATAATAAGGCCTCTGGAAAAAGTAGGGTGCTACTGCCCGGGCGGCAGGTACAGCCTGCCGAGCACTGCTCTCATGACAGTGATACCTGCTAAGGTGGCTGGTGTAAAAGAGATCATAGTGGTGAGCCCGCCGAGGCCGGACAACTATGGATTGATAGTAGCTGCTGACATTGCAGGGGCTGACATGATATTGAGGATAGGTGGCAGCCAGGCCATAGCTGCCCTTGCTTACGGCACCATGTCAGTCCCGAAAGTGGACAAGATAGTGGGGCCGGGAAACATATATGTCACTGCTGCAAAAAAGATGGTGTATGGGGATGTAGGCATCGACTTTTTAGCAGGGCCCAGCGAAGTGATGATATACTCTGACAAGGGTAACCCTTCATATATTGCTGCGGACATGATAGCCCAGGCAGAACATGATGAGCTGGCATCCTCGGTATTTGTGACAACAAATGCGGCTTTGGCCAAGAAGGTGAAGAAGGAGATAAGCAGACAGCAGGCAAACAGCACAGCAAGAAAAGCATTGAGAAAATATGGAAAGATAATAGTAAAGGGCAGCGAGGATGATGCATTCAGCTTCATAAATGAGAGTGCACCCGAACACCTTATGATAGAGGATGAAAGGCAGCTGGAGAAGGTGCAGAATGCAGGATCCATATTCATAGGGGGCTATAGCCCTGTTTCAGCAGGTGATTATGCTTCCGGAACAAACCATGTGCTTCCGACTAACGGGGCTGCAAGGTTCGCATCTGGATTAAGCGTCATGGATTTCATAAGGATGCCAAGCGTACAGAAGATAAGCAAGCAGGGGATAAGAAAGCTTGGCAGCACAATCATACAGTTGGCAGAGGCAGAAGGGCTCAAGGCCCATGCAAATGCAGTGAGGTTGAGAATATGATCGAACCAAGGGAAGATGTAAAAGAGATGGATGAATACAAGCCTCCATTGGAAGGAAGAAGAGGGTTGCTCAGGCTGGACTTCAACGAAAACACATTAGGCCCCAGCCCAAGGGTCCTTAAGGTGCTGAGAAGCCTCAACGACGAGGACATCTCAGCATATCCTGAATATGGCAGCCTAAAGGGAAGGATAGCAGACTATCTTGAGATAAACAGGAACAGGCTTCTGCTTACAAACGCAACAGATGAGGCAATATCCGCCATAATGCAGACCTATGTTGACAAGAAAGATGAGGTCATAATACCTGTGCCGACATTTGCGATGTTCAGGTTTTACGCGCAGGTTGCGGGGGCAAAGATCACTGAGGTGCTCTACAAAAGGACACTGAGATTCCCCACCAAGAAGCTGCTTGACAGGATAGGAAAGAAAACCAGGCTTATCATACTATGCAACCCCAACAACCCGACAGGGACCAAGATAAAGAAGGATGACATAGTAAAGATAGCTGAGAAGGCAAAAAACAGCATAATCCTGATAGATGAGGCATACGTACAGTTTACCAAGGAGACATGCATAGACCTGGTGGATGACTATGATAACATAGTGGTGATACAGACCTTCTCCAAGGCTTTTGGCCTTGGGGGGTTCAGGCTGGGGTATATAGTGTCGAATACAAAAAATATCAGGAATATCAGAAAAGTGCTTTCACCGTACAGCATCAGCAGCGCCGTAATCAAAGCAGCTTCAGCAGCAATAGATGACATAGACTACATAAACTGGTACACAAAAGAGGTCCAGCAAGCTAAGAGATTTGTCCTAGAGCAGCTGAAGAAAATGAGGATCAGGACATACCCTACCTCTGCTAATTTCTTCCTGGCAAAGTTCGGCAAAAAGTCAGATGAAATCGTCAAGAAACTGAAGGAGAAAGGCATCCTTGTAAGGGACAGGAGCAGCTACCCGCTGCTTAACGGGTGCGTAAGGATAACTATAGGCACCCGAAAACAGATGCAGCAGTTTGTAGAGGCCCTGAAGGAGATAAAATGAACAGCATGCTGATAGTGATATTGTCCATAATCAGCTTTCTTGCGATCTATTGGGTGATAATAGGCCAGTGGAAATGGAACAAGATGGTAAGATGAAAGCAATAATATTCGACATGGACGGAGTATTGGTGGATGTCAGCAACAGCTACAGGACTGCCATAAAGAAGACAGTCGGATTTTTTACAGGCAAAGAGCCCACAGACAAAAAGATAGACAGGATGAAGAACAAAGGAGGATATAACAATGACTGGGACCTTACTGAGGCCCTGATCGAGCAGAACATCCCTAAAAAGAAGATCATAACCAAGTTCCAGGACTATTACAAGGGCAAGGATTTCGATGGGCTGATACAGAATGAAAAGTGGCTTCTGAAGAAAGAAACACTTGATAGCCTCAAGGGCTACAGCTTCGGTATCGTAACCGGAAGGCCCAGAGATGAGGCTGAATTTGCCCTCAAGAGATCAGGGATGGGCGAGTATTTCAGCGTGATGATAGCCATGGAAGACATGGATGAGGAAAAGCCCAACCCATTGCTTCTCAGGATAGCGCTCAAGCAACTTGAGTGTACAGAAGGCTATTACCTGGGAGATAATGTGGATGATATGAAGATGGCCTGCAACGCCGGCGTAACAGGCATCGGGGTCGGATCTGCAAAGGATATGCTCCTGGAAAACGGGGCTGTAGCAGTGATAGATGATGTAAACAAGCTAACAGAGGTGGTCTCATGAGAAAGGCTTCTGTCAAAAGGAAGACAAAGGAAACAGATGTCTCTGTGGAGATTAATTTAGACGGAAAAGGAAAATACAGGATAGATACGCCGATCAACTTCCTAAACCATATGCTTGAGCTGTTTGCTAGGTTTGGGGGATTTGACCTCAAGATAAAGGCAAAGGGCGACCTCAAGGTAGACCAGCACCACATTGTGGAGGATATCGGCATCACTCTTGGCCAGGCTGTCAAAAAGGCATTGGGGACGAAGAAGGGCATCCAGAGAAGCGGATATTTTGTGATGCCTATGGATGAAAGCCTAGCTATATTTGCCCTGGACATAAGCGGCAGGCCCTTCCTTAAATATCAGGTCGAGTTCAGGGACAAGATTATCGGAGATATGAAGTCTGAGCTGGTCGAGGATTTTTTCCAGGGATTCGTGAACAACCTTGGAATAGCACTGCATGTGCTTCTGCCTTACGGCAGGACAGACCACCACAGATGCGAAGCTGTATTCAAGGCTTTTGGCAAGGCGCTGGACATGGCAACCCTGAAAAGCCCGAAGATACCTGATAAGATCCCAAGCACAAAAGGCAGGATATGATAGCCATAGTAGACTACGGAGCCGGAAACGTAAGGAGCGTCAAGAACGCCCTTGATTTCATCAGGGTGAGGAATAAGATAACAGCCAAGCCAGATGATATCAGGGCAGCAGATAAGATCATACTTCCTGGGGTCGGCAGTTTCGGTGATATAATGGAGTATCTAAACAGGAAGAAGCTTATCGATGTACTGAAGGAATCAGTAGGGAAGAAGCCTTATCTTGGGATATGCCTGGGCATGCAGATCTTGTTCGAGAGGAGCGAAGAAAGCAAAGGCAACGGCCTGGGGGTATTCAAAGGAGATGTCAAGAGGCTAAAACCAGGACTCAAGGTCCCGCACATAGGCTGGAACTCCATCAATATTGCAAGAAAAAACAGGCTCCTGCAGGGAATAAAGAAGAGTTCATATTTTTATTTTGTGCATTCCTACCATGCTGTGCCCAGGGATAAAGGCATTGTGATGACAAGAACAGATTATGGGCAGGATTTTGTGAGCGGGATAGCCGAAGGCAACATCTTTGGGGTGCAGTTCCACCCTGAAAGAAGCGGCGATATAGGCCTAAGGATGCTGAGGAATTTCGATGAAAGCGATACTTTTTGACATGGATGGGGTATTGGTAGACAGCCATGATGCCTGGTTCAACAGGTTTAATGCTGCTCTTAAGAATTTTGGGTTCAACAGAATATCGGTAGATGAGTTCAACAAAAATATATGGGCGATCAATTTTGCAGAGACAATAGGGGAATATTTTCCAGGGATAACCGCAGACCAGATCAGAAATTTCTATTCCTCAAGGTTCTGCGAGTTCACAGACGGAATCAGGAAAATAAGGAATGCCGGAAAGATCCTAAAATATGTCAAGGAAAAGGGATATAAGACAGCTGTGGTGTCAAACACACAGAGCAACATAGCCAGGGATATACTGGGCAGAAGAGGCCTTCTGCAGTATTTTGATGCTGTTGTTGGTGGAGATATGGTAAAAAAAGGGAAACCTGATCCTGAGATGCTGGTGCTGGCTGCGAAAAAGCTGAAAGTAAAGCCAGAAGAGTGCATCATGGTCGGAGACACTGTGTACGACAAGGAGGCAGCTGAAAAAGCAGGTACAGGCTTCATACATTATGGCAAGGATGTTAAGGACCTGTTTGATATCAGGGAGATGTTATAGATGCTTGCGAAAAGGATCATCCCATGCATGGACATCAAAGACGGAAGAGTAGTCAAAGGAATAAACTTTGTGGATATCAAGGACGCAGGAGATCCTGTGGAGCTAGCAAAGGAGTACAACAAGCAGGGCGCAGATGAGCTGGTCTTTCTGGATATAACAGCTTCTCATGAGAAAAGGAAGACAGTTGTCAGGCTTGTAAAAAAGGTAGCGAAGGAGATATTCATCCCTTTTACCGTAGGGGGAGGCATCTCTGCGATTAGCGATATAAGGGCCATACTGAATGCAGGCGCAGACAAGGTGAGCATCAACACAGCAGCTGTAGAGAATCCAGAGCTGATAAGAAAAGCAGCAAACAAGTTCGGAAGCCAGTGCATCGTGCTGGCGATAGATGCCAAAGGCTTCCAGGTCTACACCTACGGAGGGAGGACACCTACCGGAACAGATGCTGTTGCATGGGCAAAAAAGGGCGCAGAGCTGGGAGCAGGCGAGATACTGCTCACATCCATGGACCGGGACGGGACAAAAAAAGGATTTGACATAGGGCTCACAAAAAAGATAAGCGATGCTGTTAACATACCTGTGATTGCTTCCGGAGGGGTCGGGGAGCTTGAGCATTTTGCAGAAGCTTTCAAGAAAGGAAAGGCAGATGCAGCTTTGGCTGCTTCGATATTCCATTACAGGGAATATACAATCAACGACATAAAGGACTACTGCAGGAAAAAAGGCATAGTGATGAGACGATGATAGTTGCACTAGACTATGATGGGGTGCTGGTGGACAGCAGGCTTGAGACTTTTGCTGTTGCCTACAATATCTATCAGAAGCTCTATGGTTTCAAGAGGCTTAGGAATGTCATACTTAGCAGCAAAAACTTTGGCCTGATCCAGTCAGAGCTGAAAGATATTGAAAAAAGATTCACAGAGCTAAGGCCGTTATGCGACAATGCATGCCTTTTTTCATCTCTTATGTCTGCTATCGATAATGGGGTACAGATAGGCAGCAAGGCTGATTTTGAGGCATACAGCAGAAAGCATTTTGACAGTGGTTTCAGGCAAAAGTTCCATAATGAGAGGCAGAGGCTGCAGGAGGAGGACTTTGAGGCCTTCCTTAAGCTGACACCACCCCATGGATCAGTCATACAGGACGTGAAGAGGCTGCAGGAGGACTTTGAGATAGTGATAATCACAGGAAACAGGGGAGACCTCATTAAAAAGGTACTGGTTAGATACGGGCTGGACATAGAAAAGGTATTTGATGCTGCTTATATGGATGTTGACAATGGAAAGAGAAAGGCTGTTGACGAGCTGCTGGAAAGGGCAGGGCCCGAAGAGATCAGGTTTGTTGATGACAGGTATTTTGCTCTGAAATCTGTTAGAGGCACCGGGATAAGGTGTTATTTGGCAGACTGGGGATTTGAGAGTGAAGAGGGAAAAAATATGGCAAAAAAAGAAGGCATGGAGATAATAAAGCAAGAGGAGTTTTACAGCAAGGTAAGATGATATATCCATGCATAGACCTGATGGACGGCATGGTGGTTCAGCTAGTCCAGGGCAGGAGAGAGAATAAGAAATTTAAAAGCAAGGATTTTGGCAGATTTATCTCAAGATTCAGGCCTTTTGGGACTATTCAGCTGATAGATCTTGATGCTGCTATGGGTCAGGGAAATAATTGTGTTCTCATCAAGAAGATCATATCCAGGATCAGGTGTAGGGTAGGCGGGGGCATCCGTACTGTTGAAAAAGCCAGAGAAATTGTTGATCTGGGAGCTGAAAAGATAATTGTTGGATCAAGCGTTTTTAAGAATGGCATTGACCTGGAGTTTGTCAGAAATCTTAATAAAAAAATCGGAAAAGAAAGGATAATAATCGCCATTGACTCGATTAAAGGAGAGGTAGTCGTCGGTGGATGGAAAAAAAAGACAGGATTGATGGCTGTTGATGTTGTCAAGCAGCTGGAGCCTTACTGCTCTGAATTCCTGGCTACCTATGTTGACAAGGAAGGCATGCTGCAAGGCACAGATGTTGATTTCTTTAAGTCGCTAAGGAAAAACACCAAGAACAGGATAACTGCTGCAGGAGGGATAACCTCTATTGATGAGGTTAAGGAACTGCAGGAAAATGATATTGACTGTGCATTGGGGATGGCTATCTACAAAGGAAAGATTAAGCTAAAGGAACTCAAAGAAGTCTTGTAACCTGTCCATTGTCTATGCGTGCTGTTGCGTGTCCTCTTGTTCCTGCATATGCTGAATTCAGGGCCCACTGGATCTGGTTGACTAGGCTATTTTGTGTTTCGTATTCCATCGCTGCAATCAGGGCTAGATCTGGTTCATGGCCAGGGGTTGAGACCGACAATATCCTTCTCTTAAGCTCCGGGTTTCTGCTATATCCTGATGCTGCTACGATATCCCCACCAGGAGGATGTATCCATGCTTCATAGTGATCTCCTCGAAACAGAGCGTCTATGGGGCCTGCCTTAAGAGAGCTGACAGGACCTAGGGGCACTGGACCATCTGGTGTAGGTACAAAATCTCTCACAAGCTCATGTCCCTCAAAGACTTTTACAATATCCTGCGCCAAATGACAGAGGCTTTCTCTTGTCCCAAGTGCTACATATGCCTGAAATGCCATGTATACATGAAGTTCCAGATCAATTTAAAAATCTTGCTATTATAAAATATATAATAAAGAATATAAAAGAAACTAGGCAATTGCCTTGTCAAAGACATGGAAGCCAAGCTCCTCAACCTCGTGGGGAGACATGGCTTCCACCTCCTCAGGGTGCTTGAGGTTTCCATACTTGTCCTCATACAACATATGTATCACCTCCTGTTTTTGCAACAGACAGCGGCCGGCTGCAATCCATATTGCGTCCAGACTGACGCTCATAGCTAGGATTACTTAATTTCAAGCAGCTTCTTTTTCTTATGATCTACCTGGAGCTTAGGCACCTTTACCTTAAGCACACCATTCTTGAACTCTGCTTCTGCCTTGTCTGCATCCACATCTGCTGGCAGGCTGAAGTTCCTATAGAATCCTGAATAGCTTCTCTCCAGCCTGAACATCCCTTTTTTCTTGTCCTCCTGCTTGGTCTCATGCTTTTTCTCTGCCTTGACCTCAATGGAGTCATCTGTCACGTTTACCTTGATGTCTTTCTTGTCAACTCCTGGTATGTCTATCTCTGCAACAACAGCTGTATCTGTCTCATAGATGTCTGATGCCGGCGCCCTGTAATTTGTTGCCAGATCTTTTCCTGACTTATCCTCCAAGAGCTCTGTATCGAACGGCTCTGCACTGAAGAAGTTCCTGAACAAAGAATCCATATTCTCCTGCATTCTTCTCATCTCATCCCAGATGCTTCTTTTCATAATCATCACCTCATTTAGATAGTAAGGTGCAGGTTATATTTAAATTTTATTGTTATAAAGTATATAAATTACACATTATTTATATGATATTAATATTTTATAGAAATCTTTAAATACCATCTATGATATTCTGTTCAGATATGAGCGAACTTAAGATAAAGAAGATAAACAAGCCGAAAAAAGGGGATGTGGAAGAAGATATCGGTTGGTTCTGCAGCAGTCTCGGGCTGTGCTCTGGAAGAGATACTGAATTTACATCCACCAGGATCATAACAGACATCCTGAACAAGATTGCAGAAGACGAGAGAGTATTTTCTGAAAGCATAGCAAGAGACGTAGGAATCACGCAAGGCCTGGTCAACCATCATCTTAGAAACCTTATCAACGCAGGTGTTCTGGTGAGGGAAAAGAAACAGATCAGCATAAAGGGGGGAAGTCTCAAACAGGCCATAAAAGAGATGAGAAGGAAAGCTTTAAACATGCTTGAGGACATTGAGGAAATGGCTGAAGAGATAGACAATGAGCTTGGCATTGAGAACAGATAGGAAACCTTTTTAAATGACCAATTATTTCTCAGATTCGGAGGGATTATTATGACAGAGTTTAAACTATGCATTTCAGATCCTAAAACAGGAAAAACATACCAGAAAGAGGTCAAGGACGAACAGGCCCAGATCTTTGTCGGGATGAACATAGATGAGACAGTCAATGGCGAACAGCTAGGGGCTTCTGGATATGAATTTAAGATAACAGGCGGCTCAGACTATTGCGGCTTCCCAATGCGGCATGGAATCCTGGGCGTCAGGAAAAGAATCTCTATGTACGGCGGAGTTGGCTTCAGGGGAAAAGGCAGAGGGGGCAAACGGCTCAAGGGCATGAAGATGAGAAAGACAGTTTGCGGCCACAAGATAAATGAGAACATCACCCAGATCAACCTTGCTGTCACGAAGCACGGCAGCAAGAAGCTTAATGAAGCTCTTGGTGTCGAAGAAAAAAAGGCTGAAGACAAGGATGCAAAACCAGCTGCAAAAAAGACAGAAACAAAGCAGAAAGCTGCAGAAGAACAGCCTGAAAAGAAAGCTGAAAAAGACCAGCCTAAGCCTGCAGAGAAGAAAGCAGCAGTTGCGCAGGAGCCGGTGAAAAAAGCACAACAGAAGACTGAAGAGCCCAAAGACAAGAAGTCTGAGAAGGAAGCTGAGAAAAAATAATGCCGAAGAAAAAAACCAAGAAAGAAGAAGAGATACAGCCAGAAGTAAATATCGGGTTAATCGGCCATGTTGACCATGGAAAAACTACGCTAACAGAGCAGTTCAGCGGCAAATGGACAGACACGCATTCTGAAGAGATAAAAAGGGGCATAACCATAAGGCTGGGCTATGCTGACGCTACATTCTACAGGTGCACCAAGTGCAAGGAGTATGTTGTTAAGCCAAAGTGCAAGTGCGGCGGAGAAGCCAAGATAGTCCGCAAAGTAAGCTTCATAGATGCTCCGGGGCATGAAAGCCTGATGGCCACAATGCTCAGCGGAGCCGCTATAATGGATGGTGCTTTGCTTCTTATTGCAGCCAATGAAAGATGCCCTCAGCCCCAGACAAGGGAGCATCTGATGGCCTTGGAGATAATCGGGGTAGAAAATGTCATAATCATCCAGAACAAGATAGACCTTGTGAGCGAGGAAGATGCTGTCAAGAATTATGAACAGATAAAGGAATTTATCAAGGGCACTAAATTTGAAAAATGCCCGATAATACCGATCTCGGCACAGCATGGCGTTAACATAGGGCTATTGATAGAGACTATCGAAAAAAAGATAAAAACACCCAAAAGAAACCCCAGTGTTGAGCCATTGATGTTCCTTGCAAGAAGCTTCGATATAAACAAGCCAGGTTCTGAGCCCTCAAAGATGGTGGGCGGAGTTCTCGGTGGGGTGCTGAAACAGGGACGGTTGAAGGTCAATGAGGAGATAGAGATCAGGCCCGGGCTGAGCTTTGAGGAAAAGAACAAGAAGGTATGGAAGCCTATAATCACCAAGATAACAGACCTTAAGACAGGGGGCGCTTCAGCAAAAGAGGTAGGCCCTGGCGGATCGATCGGCGTGCTGACGTCCTTAGATCCTGCGATAGTCAAGTCTGACAGCCTCTCTGGCAATGTTGCTGGGCTGCCTGGAAAGCTGCCAAATGTGTGGGAGGAGCTGACTCTGGATGTGAGCCTTCTGGACAGGGTAGTGGGGCTTGAAGAAGAGCTGACTGTGGAGCCTATAAAGATGGGAGAGCCCCTGATGCTGAATGTCAACTCATCAGCAACGGTCGGAGCTGTGACGAAGATCAAGAAAAACAAGGTGACCTGCAGGCTCAAGCTTCCTGTCTGTGCAGAGGTTGGAGCCAGAGCTACAATATCTAGGCTGTTAGGCAACAGGTTCAGGCTTATCGGCTACGGCATTATTTCATAGAGAACTCGTACATAGGATCCTGCATATCAGTACCGAAATCATTCTTAGGCTTGGCGGCTTTCATAGCCTTTTCAAAACTTTCAAAGCGCATCATCATACCCCTGCATGAAGGCAGCTTCCCTTGAGTCCAGCGCATCATCTTCCACAAGCTGCTCTCGCGCCCCTTCGGAATATACATTTTCTTCTTCTATAAAATCATCCATGCTTATCCCCCGCTTTTCCTCTTTTTCGGATGATTTTCGGAATATATGGCACTTTTATATAGATTGTCCTTAAATTTTATAAAGATTCTATAATATTGGTTTTTTATATAAAAAAGAAAAGCTTTATAAATAGATTTAAGCTACGACAGGATTATATAAGGTGGTTTAATGAAAAGACGAGTTATCCAGATAGCAGATTCCACGCAGCTGGTATCGCTGCCAAGGAAATGGGCGATTAGGAACGGAATAAAGAAAGGGGATGAGCTTGACATAGAAATCCAGGGCAATAAAATGATTGTCCAAAGCAAAAAAGGCGCTGAAGGTGAAAAAGTCCAGGCAGACGTATCCAGCCTGAATGAAAAGTTCATAAGGTGGATGATATTTGTCTTCCATAAGAGCGGCTACGATGAGATGGAGCTAACATATAAAGATGCGAAGATCGCGAAAATCATACAGGATACCATCAATCAAGGTATAATGGGATTTGAGATCATCGAACAAACACCCAAGTACAGCATAATAAAAAACATAGCCACTGGCCTTGAGAGCGAGTTTGAGACAATCTTAAAGCGGATATTTTTAGTTACCCTATCTATGGCAAAATCAAGCTATGATATAATAAAGAAGGGTCAGTTTGAAGATCTTAAGGAGATAATTGTCCTAGAATCTACGAACAACAAGCTGACCAATTTCTGCGAGCGCCTGCTTACCAAAAAAGGCTATAAAGATCCTGCAAAAACAAATTTTGTGTATGTCATAGTCTGGCAATTTGAGAAGATAGCTGATGATTTTAGGGACCTATGCAGATACCTCTACGAGAATAAGTCCAGAATATCCCTGGCTAAGGAGACCGTAAGCATCTTTGAGAAAACAATAAACATTATCGATACGTTCTACAAAGCATATTACAAAAAGGATGATCAGATCCTAAGCAGCATTGTCGATGAGGTGACAAGAGTAAAAAAGGACATAACGAAGGTCATCAAGACAGGATCAGAAAAGGATACGGTAATTGTCTACTATCTTGGCAACGCATGCCAGAAGGTCCTTGAGCTTTGTCCGTCTGCAGTGGCGCTCAGGTATTAATAAGAAAGGGGATACAGTCCATCATCTTGTAGTGGAGCAGCCTTCATTTTCTTCAAGAAACTAGCATCTATACGGCGCCTTTCTATCCTTTGTTCTAATGTGGAAGCATTGGGCCTTTCATGCCAGCTATTCCTGTGGATCCATGGGCCCTGGTAAACATCAGGTTTTTGGCGCAAAAGCCTTGCAAGCTGCCTTTTTTCATCCTTAATTCCATCATGGTTGTCTGATCCTGCAGTAACGAGCAGAGGTGCATCTGTTGGGCCGTTAAAATCAGCCACAAGCTTTTCCAGACGCTGCGTCATATATTCACAGACAGTATCCCTATAGCTGAAGCGATTATAAAGCTCCAGCCCCCTAAGGCCGTTTGGCACGCCTTCTTCGATGAATTTCGCAATAAGGCCAATCACCTCTTCAACTATCGAATCCCCGACATCATTCTCAGGTAGCCTGTCAAGCCCTTCTCCTGCCAATCTGTCCTCAATCATCTGGCACATTAGCTCTTGCGGATGCGCCATCACTACCAGACATCTGGAGGTATAAAGCCCAAATATGACTTCGGCGGTGCTGGGAACCCTAAAAGGCTGTGCCTTTGATACATACAGTTCCCCGCCTCTTTTTACCTTACTCTTGGCTTCTTCAAGACTGCACCACTCGAGCTCCGCCATAGCCATGGCAAGATGCATCCAATTCAATCCTGTTATCCTGGGTTGATGATCCTCATATGGTCCGATAACCCATCTATCCAGTGAATATTGGTTCCGTATGTGGGGGAGCTGTCCGTCCCTGAGCCTTTCCAACATCTCGAGCGAAATATCATCCCAGTTTGGAAAGCCTTGCCCCTTTGCCCATTCTTTCACTAGGTTCAGCCCAAAATAGCCATATTTCCTCTTGCTGGCCTGATTGGTATGGAAAAGGATATCCTGAGCCTGCTGCATGTAAGGCATCAGTGCCTGCAGGGTCTCATTATCCTTCTGTAGCCAATAGCCCAAAATATGTGTAGAGAATCCTTCAAACTGGCCTGTAGCCTCAACGCCACAGATTGGTTCCACTTGATCGTCCATAGGTATGGCTTCACGCCTATTGTATTGGTCCAGCTCAAAAAGTACAGGTTCGATCCCCACAGTTGTATCATGATCTGTCATCGCAACCGCCAGGGGCCTGTTATCCAAGAACTCTCTTTTCACCTGGTACCAAAATTGTGGGGGCTCCCATGGAGACATAATACCGTCGAAAGACCAGGCTGTGGGGTGGGTGTGGCCATCAAAATACGCTTCGTTCATCTAAAACCTCCCTGATAGCCAGTTATCCTTCCAGGCTGCAGATGCATTGCTATATCATAAAATGTGCGGAACCCACCGGTAATGTCTTCCAGTTTTTGAGGATCCAGCTTTCTTCTTAAATATCTGCCGCCAGTTCTCAACACAAATTCCTCTTTCAGTATTTCCAGTGCCTGGACAACTGCACCTAGCTGTACCTGATAGTAGTCGATCCTTTCCGGAGTAAGATTGCCATCCTGAGACACATAAAAAGGGACAGTATCGGCAATCATAGCTGCCCGGAAAGGCATTGAGGCGTACAGATCAGCTTCAATTTCAAACACCCTTTCCTGGACTGATGGGCTATTGTCTTCTAGAAGACAACTTAGGAGCCCCACAGCATCTGGATCGAGGTCATGCCGGTAATTGCCGTTTGCAAAGTAACTGTTCTCCTTGGGTTTCAGATGGACTGTAACAAGCTGCTTTATCAGGTCGAAGTACCTTTGGACTGCTGCAGGCGCATCTTGTCTGTCCAGGTAAAACTCAATATTTTCAAAAACAGAATAGACATTGAGGCTTCTCGATATTGTATCAAGAAACCCAGATACCCCTATCGCTGCTGTGCCAAGAGAGCCCTTTGAAATCTCTGGATCCACAAAATAGGCAAATCGGTTTTGAACATCAAAATGTATCTGCCTTTGCACAAAAGGTATTGGCTCCATCTCTACTTGTTCCACAAGCCTATTATACCCCTGAACATGGTGGGAATATGAGAAAAGATAATGCCAAAGAAGAATCCTGATCTGCGCCCTGAGCTGCTGTGGATCATGGGATCTGGCAAAAATGGATGTCAGGTAGAGATTAGCCAGGTCAAAGACACCTGGCTCATTCCTCACTGAGCACCTGTCTACATTGTTTACTAAATGCTGCTTGACTGGTGTTCTTTGTTCTGAACCAGAAGATTCATTCTGAAGGTACAGATTGTAGGCCAGAATACGTGCCGAGAGATTGCTTGTCCTAGAAAGGCTCGGCAGCATCATAACCCTTTCGTCCTCTCTTTGGTCGGTCTCCTCTACTGGAAAGTTCTTGGTGACAGCATCGTAGTAGGCTACTACGGGTATCGCAGCGATGTAGGCCGCTAACTCATCTACACTAGGGCATATGATTGCTTTTGCTGTCCTTAATGCACTAGCCAGAGGATAGTCAGATTCAAGACACCCTGCTTCTTTAGCTGCTTGAGTGAACTCTGTGAGATGGCTTAGAAATTTATATGATCTTCCTGCTGAGTCATCTCTTCCCCTCTCTGCGGTTCTTGCATACGCGTGAAGCTGCCCGACCATGTCGTTTGCAAAGCCCAACAACCTTATCCTTTGTTGCTTCAGCAACTCCTGCTGATCAGCGGAAAGACCTTTTCTTTCTACGTGCCTCATCACATTAAGCCAGTTAGCGATGTTAAGCTGGCCAAGGTATCCCATCGCGACCGCATAATAGACAGGCCTTCCTGCTACATTTACTACAGAAGCTGCAAAATGCCTGGTGTCATCCAGACCTAGCCTTGTCCTGTAGGAATATTCATTCACCTCTGTATGGAAGACCTCTTCTTCAGTAAGGAGCTTGATGACGCCCCGTAGCCTGTCATTATCTGCCCGCTCCAGGTACATTTCTGCGACAAACACCCTTGCTTCCTCTGGCATCTTTCTGCTAGTAGCATATACCACCTCACCAAATGCATTTCTCACAAGGGCCATAAGCTGCTCGTGAGCCTGGAACCCATGCTCAGGGCCATATTCGCTGCATAGCTTATCCAATATTGGATGTTTCGCTCTTGCGAAAGCAATCCTCCTGGGATTTGCTTCTATCCTTTTTTGCTCATAGAGGGCCCTAACCATGCCAGTGTCTGCTGCAAATCTATCAGATCTTATTTGCCTGAAAATATCTTCAGGCTCCGACCTTTTTATTGACGCTAGAAAAGAATGGATATCGTGACCTGTCCACCCTTCCTCTGCCCATATAGCGAGCTGACCAAACACTTCATGGACAGTGTAATCACTCAACCAGCCCAGGTTTCTCCTATGCAAGAATTTGTACAGCTGTTCTCTGACAGACGGATCATTCAGAAAAGACGCTGCCCCCACCATAAATCCTAAATCCTCAGAATCCCATCCAGCATCGATGCCGGTTCTCACAAGTGTGAGTGCGGCTTCAACATCCGGCAGTGCAGAAGCAGCAGTCAGAATATCCTCAAGGTCGGGGTATTCAGCCCGCAGCACGTTTATGTTCATCTTATAGTCCCTATTCTAATACATTAATTATTACTTCAGAGTGATAAAATGCTATATAAATATATCGTTTTTATAGCTAGATTCAGTGTTGCCGCTCGTATCTTCCTGTCCTTCTAAGCTCTTCTGCAACTACATATGCCATCAATACTCTTTCTTGAGGATCTTTTTGTCTATCTAGTTCTCCCCGGATCAGTATAGGCATTCTTTCACGGCTGATTGGTGCTCTGCTGTTTCGTTCAACTTCTCCCAGATCCCTTGCAGCTTGCATGCACGCCTGCTCAGACCCGAACAGCTCATCAACAATAGTGCTGCCATGCCTATATGCTGGACCACGCAAACTTCCTTTCAAAGGATCATAATCCAGCTCCCCTACTTCTCTTAGAACAGCGAAAGCCCTTGCTTCAGGTGATAACAGTCTCCATTCTGGATTAGGGTCCACTGCGACGTGTCTTGCAGTTGCGCCACCTTGATGCCCTGCAAGCAATGCATCTAATCCTGCTGGTGCCAGGGCTGGCTGTCCAGCTTGCCCTTTAACTGCGCTGTAGACTGCAACGCCTACTCTCCGTGCTATATCCAGTAAATAATGCATAATTTCACCTATACCTTTGTAGAAGAAAATGCAACTTTTTTTATAAATGTTATGCATAACAGAAGATTTTTATATCCGCCCTGCAATTGTATCCTTATGACAGCAGCCAAAGACCTTAAAAAAGGCAGCTATGTGCTTCTTAACAATGAGGTTTATCAGGTAGCCAGAAAGGAGACTGTAGCTTACGGGACACACTCCCATTCAAAGACAAAGCTGTTTGCAAGGCCGCTTTTCTCAAAGGGCGAGAAATCCTTCAACCTAAGCCATCATGAGAATGTTGAGGAGCTGGACATAAAGAAGAAGACCGGCCAGGTGATCTCTACAAGCCCTGTGCAGATAATGGACATGCATAGCTATGAGACGCTGGATGCTGAAGCAGGGGATATAAAGTTCAGCGAAGGCGACGAGGTCATATTCATCGACTACAGGGGCAAGACCAAGATAGTGGAGCTGAAGCGTAAAGTTTAAATAATAAATGATTATCAAAGGATTATGCTGAAAAAAGCAAGGCTAGGAAGATTTGTGCTCTTCATATTTTTCCTGCTGGCCTTGGTGCTCCTCTTTTTTCTGATCAAGAACAACTGGGATATTATGGCTGCAGTGAATGAGCTGCTTCCTGGAAAATAAATATCTTTATTAATATGCAATCCTTCTTTCCCCAGATGAAAGAAGCTCTGGATTTTCTCTACAGGTTAAGGGGAAAAAAGTATAATCTGGACCTTAAGGCCATCTCCAGGCTGATGGGGAAGCTAGGCAATCCCCATAAAGGGCTTAAGGTCATCCATGTGGCTGGCACGAACGGAAAGGGAAGCACGTGCGCTATCATTGCATCCATGATAAGGCAGGCTGGAAAAAAGACCGGCATGTACACCTCACCCCATCTGATCAGGATAAACGAAAGGATAAAGATAGACGGTGAGGATATCCCAGACAGGGATTTTACAGAGTATTACAGAAAGGTAAGAAAGCACTACAAGGATGAGACATTCTTCGAGTTTATGACAGCGATGGCTTTTCTGTACTTCTTTGAAAAAAAGGTGGATTATGCTGTCATAGAAGTAGGGCTTGGTGGGCGGCTGGATGCCACAAACATCATTACGCCCTTGATATCTATCATAACCAACATCGGTCTGGAGCATGAAAGATATCTGGGCTATGACACAAAGAAGATCGCCTATGAAAAAGCAGGCATAATCAAGGAAGGTGTTCCTGTGGTGACAGGGGCAGCAGGCGAAGCGCTGGATGCGATAAGATCAATAGCCGCCGGAAAGGGAAGCAGGCTGCACCTGGTGGAAAAGGACGGTAAGGACCTCAGGATAAACCTGCACGGAGCATTCCAGAAACACAATGCGCTTATTGCCCTCAAGGCTGCTGAAATAGCAGGCATCGACGAGAAAGCAGCAAAGGCAGGGCTGCTCAAGGTAGAATGGCCTGGAAGGTTTGAATTCATCTCAGAAAATATCCTTGTTGACTGTGCCCATAACCTTGATGCAGTCAAGGTCCTGAAAAAAGAGCTGGAGAGGATTAGAGGAAGGTACAGCAGGGTAGTAGTCGTAATCGGTATCTTGGATGACAAGAACTACAAGGCTATGCTAAAAGAGCTGGAAACCGTAGCTGATATGTTCATATTGACTGAGCCAAAGATAGAGAGGGCAACCAAGGTTGAAGTTCTTCTGAAAGCTGTAAATAAGGAAAAAAGGGCAATAAAGGGTGTAAGGCAGGCTGTAAGCTATGCAGAAGAGATCGCTGGCAAGGATGACCTGATCCTAATAACAGGCAGCATCTATACTGTTGGAGAAGCTATGGGAAGAACCTAAAGCCCATCACCCACCATATAGGTTTCCTGCAGCTTATGGTGCCTTGCCATCTGGACTGTCCTGACTTTTGAATCTTCGACAGCTGGCTGATCCTCCCACCTGGCGCCTCTCAGGAAAGCGCTGTACATCGCTACAGCCTGCATCAGCGCCATGTATTTTCCCAAGCTGTCACCATCCACCCTATCCAGTGTGATGTCTATGACAGGTATGCCTTTCTCTTTTGCAGCATCATATACCCCCAGCCTTTCAAATTGCATCAAATCAGCGAATGACATGCCGTGCATGCTGCCAAGGCTGCCTATGCCCTTTACCTTAAGGTCCTCATAACCGGACACGTCTGCACAGAGGCCTTCACCAGGCTCAGCATAATTTCTGACTCCGACCAAAAGGCCCATCATATTAGGATAACCCCCAAAAAAACGCTGATTTGTATGGTGCTGGCATTCAGGGCCTTCCATTGCCAAAAGGGTCTGGCCTTTACCGCCTTTTCCGAAAGTCTCATGAAAAAGCTGTGTTGTGATGCCTGCGCTTCCCATCAGGCGCTTGCTGTAGGTCGGCATGTAGATCTCACAGTAGCCGGCCAGCTCTGCGCGATATAGCGCCAAGGCAAGCTTCTTTGCCAGGTTATCTTCAGCAGGTATAGCAGGTGCAAATCTTTGTGCTGCTGAATTAAGTCCAGCTACAAAGTCATCAAGATGCTCGGCATAGGCCGCTGATGGGTCTGCAGCATCACTGTAAAAAGCGGCCGCATATAAGGGTATCAATGAATTGGGCTGATTAGAGGTGAACCTGCCGCCCACATCTGTATGGGCGATAAAATCGAGGCCAGCCCTGTCAATGACAGTCCTCAGAGTGCTTTGCTTGTCGTCTGTTATCGGAACAACATCAAAACCTGAAGCCATAAATTTAAGGGCCTGCAGGATAACGTTCAATGTCTCGCCGGATTTGCTTACTGCATACAGGTAACTATTTTTTCGGCTAAACTCATTTGTCGGGTGTATCATGGCAGCTATTGCTGGATCATCTGGATTTGGAGAATCAACATTCCATACAGTTGCCTGTCCTTTTTCTAGAAGAGCAGTGTAGATAGCCATAGCAGGCTCAAGACTGCCGCCGTTTGCTATGATTGCCTGGTTCTTCCTGCTTCTGTATCTGGATGCCCTTTCTTTTATGGCAGCTAAATCTGTTCCCAGGGTGATCCATGTGGGATTGGCAAATACTGTGTCTCCAACAATGACTTCCCTGGCATCATCTTGAAACGCCCTGGACGCTTTTGCCAGCTTTATTAGGGCATTCACCCCATTATAATATGCACACTCGCCAAGCGTCTCTAAATCGACTTTGAAGCCTGTTAACGCAACAGTTAATCCCATTTTATCCCTCCCGCAGGGCTTTTGCTGTGTCCTCTGGATAAGCAGAAACCACATGCACCTTAACCTTGTCACTAAGATCTTCAGGCTCTAGTCCAAACTCAAGTAGCGCTTCACCTATCAACTTTTTTTTGTAGGTTATTACTCTTCGGTATTCGCTCATCTTAAGAGTCCGGCTGCCTCCCTGTCGACCAGAACAAGCGTCCTTTCTCTTGCAGAATGCAGGTAGGTAGATGTAAACCTGTCAGACATCTCTCCCTCGAGAAGACGCTTCACCTCAACCTCCTTGCCCTTTCCTGAAGCTGCCAAGAGTATTTTTCTGGACTGCAGCAGCTCATATACACCTAAGGTTATAGCCCTTGTAGGCACTACTTCTGCAGGATCAAACAGGCCGGAGTCTTTTCTGAACTTTAAGTCTATTGTACGGGGATGAAGGTCTAACACCCTTGCTCTCGAGTCGATGCTTGAGCCAGGATCATTGAATGCTATATGGCCTCCTTCCAGCTCTCCATTATCCTGCCATGCCTTGCCCAACCCTAAAAAGGCAAGGTCAGCATAGCCTTTTGAGCTTATCAGAACTCCCATCTCGTAAGCGAGCTGGTCAGCCTGCGCTGAATTTGCATCGATGGGCACATAGGGGACCACAAAATTTGGGTGCTCGCCATAGAAATCTTCCAGGTATTGGGCAGGATCCGTACCTTCAGGTATGGGGCCGAACATAAACTTGTAGAAGTTCTCGTACATGAACATCCGGAAGCATCGTGGATCCCCCATCTCCAGACCGATCGGCGAATCAACTGTCATTATCGTTGCAGCGGAGATGTCAACAAACCCCTGCCTTACCCGGGACGAGAATCTCCGGTAAAATCCACGGGGGGTATTGCACCCTGGGACCAGTATGACAGCATCAGGCTTATCTGTCACTGTCTGGGCCACGATATCTGTGATCTCATCGCTTAGCTCTTCATAATCCTGGGCAACCCTATAGGGCAGCTTGGCTTGCATTTATACCACCTTTCCAGAGCTATCGCTAGCTCTGTCCATATTTCATAGGCCTATCCTTTGACAGGCAAAAACTCCTCTTTTTTCAGCTCTTTGATGACATTGAAGACCAGCGGATGGGGTATGTTGTATGAGAGTTCCGCTGTTTCGACGAACTCGTAAAGCCTGGCCGCATTCTCAAAGACCACCTCTGCTAGAAAATCATGGTCGCTGTTTATCCTGTAGAGTGAGTTAACATTCTGGTGTTTTGAAAGAAATTGCTCAAGCTCGTCCCTGTTGCTGTGGTCTGCCTTGATAGCTATGAGGGCGCTTGTCGGATAGCCTAGCTTGCCAAAGTCCAGCAAAGCCACATGCTTCTTGACAATGCCCTTTTTCTTCTGGGCCCTGACATTATCATAGATGGTGGTAACGGGGACACCTATCATCTTGGATATCTCTGTAATCTTTTTCCTCGCATCTTTCCTGAGATGAGACAGAATCTTGAGGTGCTTCTCCGTAATCATTCTAATGAGGTATAACAATGATAGGATATTTCAATCTTGCTATAGTGGAAAATAAAGCGCAATATAGCCGCATATACTGATATATTGCCTTAGGCGATATAAAAAAGGACAAATACTATCTTTTCGGAAAAATACTATTATTTTCGTAAATTTTATATATTTTGGCGTATTTATTCCGAAATATGAAAAGAAAAGTCATCGGCCAAGGCAACAATACGCTTACGGTGACATTGCCGAGGAAATGGTCTGAGGCAAACAAGCTTCGAAGAGGGGATGAGCTTGATGTAAATGATATGGGCGACGCGCTCGTATTGTCAGCCAAGCAGAGATCAAAAAAGATCGAGATAGACATATCCGGGCTGGACCATAACTCCATACGCCAGAACATAAGGTCATATTACAAGAAAGGCTATGATGAGATAACGATAAAGTTCAGGAATTCGGACGTGACAGAGCTCCGGACAGGAAAAAGGTACCTGACAGTAGACGTAATAAACGAGGAGGTAAATCTGCTGCTGGGCTGCCAGATCATCCACCAGGCCAAAAACCGCTGCACAATCAAGGACTTCACATTCGGTTCAGAAAAGGAGTTTGAAAATGCCCTGAGACGTATATTTCTGCTGATCATAGATTACGGAAGGGATTTCTACTCTTTTGCGGAAAGCATGGACAAGACGTCCCTGGCAGGGATGAGAGACAGGCATTTCAACATAGGCAAGTTTATATTTTACTGCCTGCGGCTCATCAACAAGGGGATGGTGAGAAAGGCCAGCGACAGTGTTTCCCTTTACTATATGATCACTACCCTGGATGACATCATCGATATAATCAAGTATGCAAGCGTGGACCTGCTGAGCTTCAGGCAAAAAAGGCTTGAGAACACAACTTTAAGAATCCTGAAAGAAATCGAAAAACAGAACAGACGGTTCTATGAATTTTTTTACAGCCCGAACAATGATATGATGATAGAGCTTGCGAAGGCCAGATGGAATGTCAGGAAAAAGGAACGAACCCTGCTAGGGAGGGTACCAGCCAATGAGCAGGCACTGATAGTGATGATGAGGCAGATCCTTGAGCTGTATTACCACATCTCAGAGCCTAGACTGGCTCTGGAGCTGGGTTAGGACGACGGGAGCCTTCTGCATATTCGCTCAGCAGCCTTAATGCTACATCTGAAAGATATGCGTTGGAGGTAACATACCTGCAGCCCACAGCTCCGCCACCGTGGATCTCCACCCGAAACCTGTTCTTCT
The DNA here is from genome assembly GCA_964510025.1 of uncultured Methanosarcinales archaeon. Lineage (GTDB taxonomy): Archaea > Nanobdellota > Nanobdellia > Woesearchaeales > DATDXC01 > CAZDZV01. The sequence goes on along the minus strand of CAZDZV010000011.1, from coordinate 19,927 downwards.
GGAGCTGTTCAAGGCGGACATATCCCCTGCAGTTATGCAGGGTGGAGGGCTGACCAAGCAGGCGGTCCCGCATGAAGGCTCTCAGATGATGGGCGTTCAGGGTCACCTGGGCGTCGACAAAATCTTCACTGCCACAGTCGTATCTCCTGTAGGAAAAGACCACGACGCCATATTGATCCTTCATACCTAGAAATACGGCAAGCCCTTCCGGAGGCTCAAATGTCTCAGCCTTCTGAACCGTGAGATCTATGGGCATCTTGATCAACGTGTCTTTTACGGACTATAAATAATTAATCCTTATTGAATATATATCACACTAGTGGAATATATATTTTTTACAAAGAATATTTTTCGAAAAATTTATATATTCCTTCGTATTTATTACTTAACGTGACCTAAAACGAAGAGGAAGGTTATCAAGCAGGGGCATAACACGCTGACGATAACGCTGCCGGCTAAGTGGACTGAAAAGAATTCTGTTAAACCTGGCGATGAGGTAGAGATCCAAGACCTGGGTAAATTTCTTAAGATATCAAATGAGAGGGGCAGTACCTTGATGTCTGCTGAGGTGAAGCTGGATAGGTTCAACACCATCATCCCAAGGACAATACATGCTCTTTATAAAAAAGGGATAGATGAAATCAGAATCGAGTATTCAGATTCAAAACTATCAAGTAAGATACAGAAAGCAATCAGGGAGGAGACACTTGGTTATGAGATAGTCAAGCAGACCGATACCCATTGCCTGATAAAATGCATATCTGATCCTGTCCTCAATGAGTTTGATACAATCTTAAGGAGGACTTTCCTTCTGTTGAATACGATGGCAACAGACAGCCTAGAAGCTGTGAAGAAAAAGGATTATGAAAGCCTAAAGAACGTGCGCTTCATGGAACTTACCAACAACAGGTATGTCACAGTGTGCAGGAGGATAATCAATAAGCTGGGGGTTCCGGAATACCCTAATCCAAATTTCATATATTATATAGTGGAAGAGCTGGAAAGGCTAGCTGACCATTACAAATATATATGTGATTATTTCCTGAATATGCACAGCACGATTACTATTTCAAAACAAACGCTGCAATTTTATGATGAGACCAATCAGATATTAAGGGATTTGCATAATATGTTCTATAACTTCAGTCCGGAGCTTGCAGATTCCGTTGCGCAAAGGAGAAAAAGGCTTGTAGATAAATCCTATAGGTTATTCCAAAAGGCACCGAGGCAGGAGATCAGCATCATACACAACTTGTCTATCATATACCAGAAGGTCTTCTGCTTGCTGGGCATCATCGTGGCCCTGAATGTGTAAGCCCCGCTCTTACAAGTGCATCAACAGCATATCCACGGCTGCAGGCTATGATATGGTCTTCTACCAAGTCTTTCGTATTCAAGTCCGGTTTCGAGAGGTTCCAGCGTGATTGCCACGCTCCTGCTTCCTCAACAATGAGAGAAAAAGGAGCTATATCCCATACAGCGGTGTGCTTGGATATATATGCATCCACCTTCCCAAGCAATAGCTGCGATACGGCATATACAGTACATTTTGGCCTTTCCACATCAATCTGATCTTGTTCCAGGCGTCGCACAGCCTCATCCGGAAGCTTTGAATTTACCATAAATTTGCCTGAAACAGGTGCATCGGCCAATATAAGCCGTTCTCCGTTGAGATAGGCTCCTCTATTGTAGACTGCATGGAATTGCAGTCCCAATCTTGGGAGATAGACAGCTGCTGCCCGCATCTGAGCATCAGCAGCATAGCTTACCTGGCAGCCAAAACGTTTGCGCTGCTCTGCCTCATCTTTTCCACGATACCCGTACCTAGAAGTACCATCCAATAAATCACCATACAACACTTCATTGGAACAAGATGCAAATGCCTCAACTGTAGGCGTATCCTCCTCAACAATAAGCCTCATGGACCTTGCTCCAGGAATTTGCCTTATGACCTGGTTTAGAAAATACTCCTGAGCTATATCATCTAATTCACAGTGCGCTTGAGCTGCATGAGCATCTGCACCTGGCGGCACAGGTTTAGAACGATCCAAAGCTATAGCAACCATATCCTGGTTCGGAACCAAAATATTATCACCGATATGCCTCGTAACACCTAGAAAAAATGTCGCAAGAAGATCTAAATCTATCATTTTAGCCGCTATAAACTGTCCGCAGCCTGCCAAGAAGCGTTTCTGCAGTCGTTATCGTTCTGGCTTTCATATCTGGATTAAGCAGATCTAGCGCGATATCGGCTAAACCTGGTGGAAGATGCCCGCATAGCTGATCCAGTCCTTCTCTTTCCATTTTTGCCCTCCACACATCTTCTTCAAATCGGTTTCTGGCAGTAGGGTCGTCGGAATCCTCGGGCCGGTCGTGGCCTTGTGTGAAGGGTTGCATACCAGTATACGCAAGGACTATATTGCATCCTGCTGCATAAAGGTCCCTTGCTACATTAGTAGCTTTTTCTTCTGGAGGCCTTATATAAACTGAAGCAAGCGACGGGCCCAGTGGCGACTCATCCGCGCCCACTGCAGAAAGTCCAAAATCTGCAAGCTTGTAGGTTACTTCATCTCCCCTTTTTAAGAATAATATATTTCCCGGAGATAAGTCCCTATGGTATAAGGGGTCCCTTAGATTGTGCAGGCAGTTCAATGCCTCTGCAATATTCAGCGTAAAATGCTTGGCAGGATCCAGCCGTTCTGCTGGCTTCCCCCATGTGGCCTGGTACTGGCCAAAATCACCGTCCATTATTTCCAGTACAATAACCGGTCTGCTAGTGTCCCCACAAGAGTATATGTCTACAACCTCCACAATATATTGTTTTGCGGCATCAAAATTCTTCCAGGTTAGCTGAGCTTTTCGATATTCCTGGATGGCCAGGTGCCTTTGATCTGTTCCGCCCTCTTCGATGTATCTTCTTGTCCTCTGCAATGCATCCAGTATCTTGATTGCCCTTTCTGTATCCCTTACCTCGCTATTAACGCCCTTGAATACTACACCGTACGCACCTTCACCTATAACTTGCTCCAGTATATAATTTTGGGTCTGCGTTGTCGCCCAAATGACTATAGCTCGCTCGGAGATCTCTTGCAGAGCTGGAAATCCAATCCTGTCCTCCAGAACCTTGCAGGCAGCTTCTATCCAACCTTCTCTTACGTGCGGGGAAACATCAAACTCATGCAATCCTGCTCTTATCGCTGCAAAATCCTTACCTGTTTCTCGGGCCAATCTCTCTAGAGTCTGTAACGGCTCTATATGTAGTGATCGTCTATGTTGTTGGGCCTGCTTCAGCTCCTGCTCTAAAACCTGCCGAGCGTTGCCCCCATAATGTTGCACAAGCTCTTGCAGAACTGCAACCAGATCCCTTAGTATGGTCTCCTGCTGGATGGCATTTTCATGTTTCTGCTTTCCATCAAGATCATCCTTGAGCTGCTCCATGGCATATCGATAATATATTCTGGCTCTTCTTAAGGCTCCTCCCCTATCTGTATCGAGAAGCTGTTCACCGTATTTTTCATGCAGATTGCCTAAAAAATGAAGAAGATTCACATCATGGGGATTGTGCATAACAGCCATATCTGCAAAGTGCTTTGACTCTATTAGGTCTTCCAATTCTGAGGGCTCTTCGTCACCTTTTTTCGGGCCAGCCTTCCTTTCCAGGCCCAATCCAAGATAAGCATAGGCGAGGTTTCCGTAGACAGCTGCTGCAAACTTCCTAAGTTGTATAATCCTTTGATAGTCATTTCTCATAGAATCCGAAGCAGTGGATTCAGCGTTGATGGCCGCTTCCACTAAATCTCTTGCTTTTATTAGAGGTTCTAAAGCAGATTGATAATTTTTTTGGCCTAAAAAACGAGCGCCTAGAGTACAAAGCTCTTCAAACCTTTCTGTCTGCGCAACACTAACTGCTCCTGGATCATCAATCTGTATCTCGGTTCCGTCTTCTGCTTTTGAAAAAATGTAACATCCATCATTCAGTTGTATCTGTTTAGGATTCCTGGCACGCCTTCAAATTCGTAAAATTTCCTCAGATATGCCACCCTACCATCCAAAACAGCTTCCCTGAAGTCAAATCCTAATGCTCCATTAATAAGGTCGGGCGCCAAAAACATAGCATCCAGCGGTTCGGACAGGTTTGACATGTCGTGAAACCTATCTAAAGGAGCTTCTTCGGTTGTGCCTACATGATAATTAACGGTCTCAATAATATGTGCTGGAACCCTGATATCTGAAATGATTAGCCTTGCGTCCCTTTCGGGGTTGATATTCGGAGTAAGGCTACGAACATCCACATATCCTACAGCCTGATGACGTACAATGATTGCTGCCCCTATATCGCATGCTGTGTTCCATTCAGCTCCATCAAAACTCACATCAAAGCCCTGCGGGCCGAACATCTGGCAATAGGATCGAATTCGATGACGAAACTCGCCCAGATGTCTTTCATTGGCCAAGGAACCTAAGTAGTTGGGATTGATAATCCGGATAGCCTTGTAGGGATCTATCCTGTATTCCTCAGGCCTCAACGGCACCAGCTCTTTTCCCCCCCTAAAACCGTCGCTGTGCTCATTTGGCCTTCTTCTTACTGCACTTAGTATTTCCCCCGAATGCAGCTTCAAAACACTTACCATTGAGCTGTCGCTGTCAGGATAATTAAGGCTGAGCAGCATAGCGGCATTTCTCGATATCCTGCCCTTAACTTCAGGAGGCACTTCGGCCCAAAGCTTGTATCTTGCTTTTATCGGATCAAGTGCCCTGGTCGTGTTGCCGTGACCTGGCAAGGGGTATCCATGGCCTCTGACAATTGGATAAGCAAACTCCCTTTCTTCGCCGCCGGCAACTCGCCTTGATCTTAAAGCAGATTCCTCAACGTGCTGTATCTCCCACTCAATATCCACCCAAGGAGCCAAAGCATCATTAACCACCTGTTGGAGTGTTTCGGCCAGAAGCCTATCAGCCAGACTTTCATGCCCCATTCTTCTGGTTCCTGCCTGCTCACGCGTATCAAAAAGAACACCCATGAACCGCTCTTCCAGCGGCCCTGTAACATCTCTTAAAGCAGTATGGATTGCATCAACGTCTGGGCTTTGGGTGACCATTTTATAATGGATGATGTTATTCTGGGCTATTTAAATTTTTCGATACATTAACCACTTTTAAATAACAACTAAATATTCTGGAGATATCCGTGATAATTACTGCTTACTATTTATAATTAATCACAATAGAATATAGTGTTCACTAGTGAGATAGTTTTATAAAAGAAATTATTTTTTCCATGGATATGAAAGAGATATCAGAGGAAAAATTAAAAAAATATTTTTCAGTGACAAGAAAAGCGCTGGAAAAGGCAGAGAAGAGCGGCAGCAGGCTCAAGCTTAGAAGAGAAAGAGAGGACTGTCTTGACATGATCAGGAGATATGTCTCTGATGCTGAGCATTTCTATAAGAAGGATGATTTTGTGGATGCCTTCGCCGCATTAAACTACGCCCATGGCTGGCTAGACTGCGGCGCCAGAATAGGGTTATTTGATGTGCATGACAGTAAGCTGTTTACTGTTGATTAACAGAGCACTTCATGCCATTGAGCAAAAGGGTATTATTTGACACATAGTGTATCGGGCGAAGCCCCTGCTTTGATGCCCATGACAGAGAGCTCAGGGCGGATTAAAAACATTTAAATAGTAAATGCGACCTTTCAAAACCGGGTGATAAAATGATACAAAGCTTGGATGAAGTAAGAAAACATATCAACCGTATTGATACTGTCCTTATAACCGCATTAGCTGAAAGGATGTCCTTGATGCCTGATATCGGCCTTTATAAGAAGGAGAACGATATAGCTATCTTCGACGAGAAAAGAGAAGTCGAGATAATGAAAAATCTGAAAAAGATCGCCAAGGAGCATAACCTGGACGAAAGTTTCGTGGAAGAGATTTTCCTGAGCGTCTTCAACGAATCAAAAAGGATACAGCAGGAGACGATCAACAGGTCATAAAGACCTTGTGGATATCCACAGCCACACCTTTATCCTTTTCCATCATCTCTTTTGATGCCATCTTTGCATTGCCTATCGCTATCAGCTCACCCTTCATTGTCATCACTGCTGTCAATGCTTCTTTTTGGATGCTGTCATGAAGCTTTGATATGCCTGGTATCTTCAGGTCTATGCCGTGCTGCAAAGACCCTATGGCATTGTCCATCACCCATATCTTTGGAAGATGCGCCACTGCATTCTCCACAGGCTGGATAACCTTTCTGATGAACTTGTCGTTGCCATTCTCATAGAAATAGAAAGCGTCTGCAAGATCCTGCAGCGTAAACAGCGTTGATTCATCAAAAGGCCCTGCTTTTGTGCGCCTGAGCTGCTGCATATGGGCTCCTGTCTTCAGCTTTTTACCGATATCATGGCAGAGCTTTCTGATGTATGTGCCGGCCTGGCAGCCGACCCTGAAAAGGATATCCTGCTCCTCAGCCTCCAGAACATCCAGATAATATATATTCCTGATCCTTTCGATCCTACGCACAGAGCTTTTTACAGGGGGTTTCTGCCTTATCTTTCCTGTAAATTCCTTCAATATTTTTTGCAGCTTTTTCTTTTCTACCTTTTGGTGGAGGTGCATCAGCGCGATGTACTCTTTCCCGGCCGGAAGCAGCGCCTGCACGATCCTCGTTGCCCTGCCCAGTGCCACAGGAAGCACGCCGGTCACGTTTGGGTCGAGGGTACCTGAATGCCCTGCTTTTTTAATCTTGACTATCCTTTTCACATAATCACATACCTGATGCGATGTTGGGCCCTGCGGCTTGTCTATGTTCACCACACCGTAGTCTATTATTGATGAGGTATCACGCTCTCCAGGATCTGTGCCATAAGATGAGGTGGTATCTTTTTTGACCAGGATCTTTGTTTCAAGCTTTTCGAACGGCAGCATATTCAGCAGATATAGATATTTTATTATTAAAGTTATTGGTTAATTTTATAAAATATTTCACACTACCGGACAGCATGTTTGCTCCTTTGGTGAAGGGAATGGTCTACCATGCCAGTTTGGACGGTTTTGGCAACAGGAAAGCTGCAGATGGCAGATATGACCCCAGCATAAGGATAGTAAATCCATTTGCCGACGCTTCATATTATGGATTTATAGTCAAGAGCAGGCTTGACGATCCTCTTGGTGCAGAATCTGACAGGATAAGGACCAGGCTGATAGAGTCTGGCAGAAGAGGTGATGAATGCAATGTCATGGTTGTTGCTTTTCCAAAGGATCGAAACTATAGGGGACCTTACTTTGCCTTGGCTACGGACAGGACCCCTGTAGGACTTGATATTCTAGCTGATTTCAGCCTGGAGGATGCTGTCCTGCGAGGACCAAATGTGTTCAGCTCTCTTTGTGTGGGATACGGCGCCAGGGGTGATCCGACAATGATGCTCTATAAGGATGGATCAGTGGTCTTTGGATATTTGGAGATCAGGCCGGCTTCAGATCACCAAGGCATGGAAAGAAACAGTATATTGAAAGGACTGGAGCTGCAGCCAGGAACAAGAAGGATAAGCAGATTCATCAGCAGTTCCCCTAGTGCAGGTGCCTGCTTTTTGGAAACTGTATTGACGATAAAAGAAAGCGACATGGCTTGGGCTGAGGGAAGGGCTATCCAGACTGAGGTGGAGGATTATTCTGTAGGTCGCAGGATCAGAGATTTGCCTGTGGTGGGCACAGAGATGCTGAAAAGAGAGGAGGGAGGAAAGGGATTCGTGCTGCAACCTAACAGGGGGCGCTACATGGGAGTAGTTGTAAGAGGCGCCAACGATGCTGTGGGAGAGCTAGTGGATGCGCGAATCTGCTATCTTGACGATGACAATATAATCGCAGAAAGAATCTGACTATTTCTTTTTGGTCTGCTTGACGTTCTTAGCAGGCTTTGCGGTATTTTTCTTCACTGTCTTTTTTGCAGGCTGTTTTTCAGGCTGCTCTATCTCTTTCATATCTGTAGTCTTCGCTGATTTAGTGCCTTTTTTTTCTTCATCAGCTGACTTCACGTCTTTGGGCTTTTCCTCTGGCTTTGCTTCAGGTTTTGGGGCTGATTTGCCCTTCTTTGCTGGCTTGAGCTCTGGCTTTTCTTTTGGCGCTCCGACCAGCTCCACCCTAACAAGGCCATCTTCATCTTTCACAGCCTCAACCTTGATGTGATGAGGCGGATTCTTCATGCCGTGCTTCCAAAGCTCCATATTGGCATATTTGCCAATCTTCACGTTTTCTGATTTCATATGCCTTGATATGAACATCTTCAGCGCTTTGGCAGCCTTGGGTGTCCTTTTCCATCTAGGTGCCTTCAGAAACTCCTTCCTAAGCGGAACATTGTAGGTTCTTTCAAGGACTGTCTTTTTTTCTTGTTTCTTTGCCATTTTTAAGCCTTTGTCTTAGTCCTTTTCCAGCTTCTTTTGACAGAGGTATGCCTGCCGGGATGCACCTTCCTCCCTTTTCCGTATTTCTTGAACACAGTCCAAAATGGCGCCCATCTGGTCTGGGAATTAAGCTTGGAAAGCCTTTTCTTCTTGCTTGGATGCTTGAACCTTGCCATCTTATTTTCTCTTAATATTGAAATCTGATTTTTGGGAGAGCTGCTTCAATATCTGCTTGAGCTGCTCATCATTTATCTTCTTCACCTTGCCGCTCTGCATCAGCTGGCCCAACACAACGACGAGCTGTGTTGCTTTTTCCGGATGTGCTGCCTTTATGTTGCCGTATCTCAACAGCGCATCCTTTGTAAACAGCTGCTTGACCATCGACTCCAGCTGCTGCAGCTGACCTTCCAACTGGGCCTGCTCCTCCTGCTGATCCTCCTGCTGCCTCTTAAGTTGTTCTAGCTTTTTTCTTTTAAGTTCCTCAAGCTCATCCATTTTTTATTTTGGCAGGCGGCTCTTCTTCAGCTTTCTTCTCAGCAGGTTTCTTCTCAGCAGGTTTCAGTGACTTTGCAACATTATTCAAAAACAGTATTCCCTTAGAAGATATCATTCGACCTTTATGGACGCCGACCTCGCCTTTTTTTATAAGTTCTGCTTTTTCAAGCTGCTGAAGGATCTTCCTTATTATGTTGCCGGAAGCCATGTAGAATCTTTCAGCTTTTACGCCCCTGTTCTTTCTGCCGCCATACTTGATCCTGAGCTTCTGCACCCCTATCGGACCCCTCATCGACACCCATCTAAGTATAGATGCTGCTCTCTTGTACCACCAGTCTTTTTCAGCAGGCGGCCTTTCCTTGTGGGTACCGGTCTTTACCAGGGAAGCCCATGGGGCTGGCTTGATCTCCTCTACTTTCTTCAGCTCTTCAGCTGTCTTTTTCACTAGCTCAGTTGTGTCAACATCATACATCTTTCACACCTTGCGGCATTAGAAACGCTACAATGTAACGCTGTTCATGGGAATTTATGCCGGTTTATAAATGTTGTTATTTTCAACGAAAGCTTTTAATATCAGCCTGAAAAACTCTCGTCTGATGAGATTAAAAGACATATTCAGGCTGGGAAAGAAGCCTAGGTCCAGGAGCAAAAAGAGAAAATCAACTCGTAAGAAAACCGGCAGTGTAAAAAGCAAGAAGAAAAGCACAATAACCGAATGCCCTGAATGCGGCAGCACAAATATAGTAATAAGCAAGATGACAGGCAACACGATCTGCCAGGAATGCGGAGCGATATTTGCGGGACTGCCCCCTGATATGGAAAAGAAGATAGAAGAAGTCAAGAAACAAGGCTAGTTCCAGCTTACATCCACGTCATCTGTCCTCTCATAAGGTCTTATATCTATGTTCTCTTGACGACTGTCCTGCTGCAGGATGCCCTGCCATGCAATCATGAGGCCGTTGTCTGTCAATACCCCTCCGGGAGGTATATAGCATCTTGCACCCCTTTCTTTGCACATGGTCAATGCCATCTCCTGGAGGCGGCTGTTGCATGCGACGCCTCCTCCCAAGAGGAGCTCAGATTTTTCACAATGGGCCATTGCCCTTTCTGATGCCTCTATCAGCATCGCAAACACTGTCTCCTGGCAGGAATATGCAAGATCCTCTTTCTTATAGCTTCCTGAATCGAACTTCTGCTTCAGGTTTGTCTGTATGCCTCCGAAGCTGACATCCATCCCCTTTACAACATATGGAAGAGGGATGTAGCTGCTTCCCTTTTCAGCCAGGGCAGCTATCTTGGGCCCGCCAGGGAAACCAAGACCGAAGTGCCTGGCCAGGCCGTCCAAAAAATTCCCGACGCCATTGTCCAGAGTTTCGCCGAAAATCCGGTATTTTCCGGCGTCAAATGCTATGATCTGGGTGTTTGCTCCTGAGACATAAAGCAGTACAGGGTCTTCTGCAGCTGTCAATGCCTTGCCTATCTCAAGATGAGCTATACAGTGGTTTACGCCAACCACAGGCTTGTTGTATCTTTTAGCCAGTTCTTTTGCCTTTTCCATCCCTACAACCAGGCAGGGAGGCAATCCCGGGCCATGGGAAAAGGATATTAGGCTGATGCCTTCCATCTCAAGCCTGGCTTGTTCAAGGGCTTCCTGAACAACCCTATCTTTCACCTTAAGATGGTGCCCTTTGGCTTCTGTCGGATGTATTCCGCCCTGGTCAGTGGTATAGCTGTCCCTGACATTCGCCAGGATATTTTTCTTATCATCGATTATCCCTACACCAAATGTGTGGGCTGTGGATTCTATGCCAAGAGAAATCATTTATACCATCTTAAGCTTGCCTGTTATCTTATCGATCCTGTCTTCCTTGTCAGGCCCGATACCAAGGCTGGTCATCGTGCCTGGCTCGACAACTGTCCTGCCTGCATCTGTGATGAGCGCACTAACAAGGCCGGCATCATCTGCCATCTTTTTATAGCTAAGAAGCTCTTCCTGGTCTTTTACCTTCAGGACCACCTTTTTTTGGCCTGCTGCCTCCCATTTCCTGATATCATCCTTATGAGACCTGACCAAGGCAGAAACTGAAGCATGGGCTACCTGTGCTGCCAGCTTGCCTTTCGGAAGCTTCAGATCCTGCCGCACAAGGATAACCTGTTTCATAAAAGGGCATATTTATGGAAGATATTTAAATCTTACCAAAAGCTATATATATCAACAACATGAGCAAAGGCTTATGCATACTTTCAACATATATCTCCAAAGGCTGAGAAGGGCGATAACAGCATCAGCCGATGCAGCCATGGATCTGCAAAAAAGAAAAGCAGATATGATAAGAGGAGGGGGTACCGGACTGCAGCAGTTCATCGAACATGAAGAACTTCCGTTGGTAGAGCATATCAGGGCAGATATCGCCGAGATCCTTTCAGGCGAAGAGAGGATAGTGGAAATAGCAGGAAAAAGAGGCACGGACTGCAGCTCCCTTTTGAGGTTCCTAAAAAGAAGCAAGCATAACCTGAAGCTCTTAAGGAAAGCGCTGAAAAAAGAGAAGAATGCCATCGCAAGGAATGACCTTAATTTTTTCTTCAGGATCAGGGAGTCTGAGGAGCTGCCTGTGCACAGGCGGATAGAAACCAGCATTGATGCGCTCCATCTGCCCCATCAGAACCCATCCCTGGCCAATATAGCCAGTTCAAGATCCTTGCCTGTCCTGGCAAGAGTAGCTGCTGTATTGCTGATCGTGATATCCTTGATATCTGTCTCAAAAGCAGGCTCTTTCCAGTATACTGTAAAACAAGGAGACCATATAGGGACGTTGCTAAGGTTCCAGCATCTGATGCCTGCAGAACCTGAGGAAGCGCTGCAGCAGGCAAACCCTGATGTCAATCTGGCAATACTTTTTCCAGGCCAGAAGATCAACATACCGTTGAGGAAGGGAGCTGAGAAACCAAGGATAAGCAAGAGCAGATATGCTTCAGATGGCAATTTTTGGGATGAGCCCAGGGAGGTTGTGCTAGCAAGGTGCATATTTGGTGAAGCAGAGGGGTGCAGCCAGGAGGCAAAAGAGGCTGTTGCAGCATGTGTTTTGGACAGAGTAAGCTCTGAAAGCTTTCCGGATGCGCTTAAGGAAGTCCTGCTGCAGCCAAAAGCTTTTTCATGTTTCCTGCCGACCGAGCCGACCTATCCGAAGGTAAAGGACCCTGAAACATACAATGCAGGGGAGTGGAGGCAATGCCTTGATATAAGCAGAAGGGCTTTGGCTGGACAGTTCAGATACCCTATGCCGCTTGCCCTACACTACAGGGACAGCTCACTGGATGACCTTAAGGAGCCTTATGTTATGGTAGCCAGGATACCGACCGGCAAAGGAGGGTATTTCCATTTCTATCTTAACGAAAAAGACAAGGTAGGCAAGCATTTCAGAGTCAAGGAATTTGTCTTCCCTGGATGCAGATATCTCTATCTTGACAGGGTCCTTATACAGAAGCTTGACCTTATTAGAGAGCATTTCAGAAGGCCGGTAAGGATTGTCAGGGTTTGGGGCAATCCGCCGTATGGATATGCCAGCAATGTGGATATAAGCATTGTGGGTTTCTCGGATGAGCAGATGCAGCACCTTGCGAACCAGCTGGGGACAGCATATGCAGATGGTGGGCTTCGTGTCAGCGGCAAAGGTTATGGCCAGAAACCCAATATAGACATCAAGACAGGCAAGCAGGTGGATTTAGTTGTTTCTGTAACCAAAAAGTAGTAAAAAAAACGAAACATTTATATATAAGTTATATATTACTATATGGTAGTAAATAGAATTTCTATTTGCCCAGGGCTTTAAAGATCCCCCCGAAACTTTTTAACCTGGGCTTATTAATTTTTTTATGAATAGCTTATGCCGATCGGTATCGGGCTCTCTTTCCAGACACGCCCCTTGCGCGCAAGGTTGGCTGTAAAAAAGTCTGCTGCTTTCTTTCCTGTAAATTCCCCCTCGACCAGCAGTGCGCCGTCCAGATAAAGGCCCTGACGCTGCCTCTGTCTGCTGAAAGTATAGGTTATCATGTGCTTCTGGCCATCTATAAGCTCTATCTCCTCAGAGACTATAACAGGAAGCCCTGCGTACAGCCTTTTTTCTCTTGTATCATAGCCTATCTTCAGCTCAGGCAGCTTCTCAGAATTCATAAGCATAAGGACATCAGGTGTCTTGCCATCAACCTTAAAGCCGCCTTCAGGAAACTGGAAGTCAAAGACAACTGTGCCTTCGTCCTCATTAGGGAAATCGCCTGGTTCAGGAAAAAATAGTATCACCTGCTCATCTCTTGCCTCCCGGCTGCTTCCTATAAGACCAAGAAGCACGACAAAGGTGACAATGATGAGTATAGCGACCGGATGAACAGTGTCTTTAACCATCAATGGGGTTATTGTGAATCCAAATATATAAATCTAGCGCTTTGAAATTGAAAAACTATATAAACCTGCCAGATACACAATACATATGATAAAGGCAGTTCTTTTTGACCTTGATAATACACTTATAGATTTTATGAGGATGAAGAGGCTAAGCTGCGAGAGCGCCATGAACGCCATGATAGGCGCAGGGCTTGATGCTGAAAAGGGCAAGGCTATGAAGGTGCTTTTCCAGCTCTATGACAAATACGGTCTGGAGGAGCCAAAGATATTCCAAAGGTTCCTGAAGAAAGTTATGGGAAAGATCGACTACAGGATATTGGCACATGGAATAATAGGCTATCGCCGCGTAAAGCTAGGCTTTCTCGAGCCTTTCCCACATACAGAATATGTGCTCCTGAAGCTTAAAAGCCAGGGCATCAAGATAGGCATCGTCTCAGACGCCCCAAGACTAAAGGCTTGGCTGAGGCTTGCAGCTATGAAGATAGCGAATTTTTTTGACGTGGTTGTCACCTATGATGACACAAAGCAACTGAAACCGTCGGACGGGCCGTTCCGGGTGGCTGTGAAGAAGCTTGGTGTAAAGGCAAGCGAATGCCTTATGGTGGGGGATATGCCAAACAGAGATATAAAGGGTGCCAAGGCGCTCGGCATGAAGACATGCTTTGCAAGCTACGGGAATCCGAAAGCATCATCATCTGCAGATTTCTATATCAAGGATATCAAAGAGCTGCTTGACATTGTTAAGTAACTACACATTTATACAAAAATTTATATACTAATAAATAAAATATTACTAAAAAGTTCTTTGGGGAGGAAAAAATGGCAAAAGAAAAACTAAGCTTTTATGATGTAAAGAGCAAGAAAAAGTTTGAGACAGATGAATATAGGGTAGTTGAGAAGAAGGGCAGATATTTTGCAGTTGCAAAGTCAAAAACAGGCCCGCATGAGTGCTGGCGGGTATTGTCAAAAGACCAGGCTGAAAAGATCAGATAAATTTATTTTCTTTCTTTTCTATAGTGAAAAAAATTAAACAAAAGATTTAAATAGTTGTTTGCTATATAGAAGGTATTGGGGATTTTATGTGGGACAGATGCGAGAGCTGCGGAAAGCAGATTGCTTCAGCTGATGACTGCAGATTGACCACGAACGACGGCAAGACAATACATACTTATTGTCTTGAGTGCTATAGAAAGACAAAGATTTTGGTTTAGTTGTCTCTTATAAGTAAGAAAAACCGAAAGGTTTATATATAAGGGCTGCAAAAGAAGATAACAGAGAGCAGAAGAGCTCTTTCTAGGGTTTTCACAAACCAAAACCTAGGGAGACTCATCTCAGATGGGGGTGTTCAGCTGGCGGGTATAGTAGTCAAAATGGCTTTGACAAACAAGAAGATCCAGGAAACAGTAAGCCAGATTGCTGGCGATACAGGCGTCAAGATAGTTGATTTTCTAAAGAACAGGAAGAACATATCAGAATTTATTATCGCAGACAAGACAAAGCTGGATATGCAGACAACCAGGAACGTATTATACAGGCTGAACGGCCATAACATAGCTACCTATATCAGGAAGAAAGACAGAAAAAAAGGATGGTACATAAGCTACTGGACATTCAACAGGAAGGCTGTCAAGGACCTTATCAAAAAAATGAAAAAACAACAGCTTGACAAGCTGAAGGAGAGGCTTAAGAAAGAAGAGGCCAGCAAAGGAAATTTCTTCATCTGCAGCAAGGCCTGTGCGAGGCTAGACTTTGACCAGGCCACTGAATTTGAGTTTAAATGCCCTGAATGCGGAAGCCTGCTTAACCAGCAGGACAATTCCAAGACCATCGAGAACCTGAAGAACAGGATCAAAGAGCTCAAGTCCTAGACTATGGAGAGCTTTCCTGATTCTCCGCAAAAGAAGAAGGAATTCCTGATCTTTGAATAGGGCGACAGGATCTTTCTTATCTTCAGCAGCTGATGCCTTGCTTTTATTATGCGGTGGCTGCATTTTACCTCATAGATATCGCAGAAATCCTTCTTGACAGCCAGTATGTCTATCTCAGCCACTTTTCTCCTCTTTTTCGAGTAGAGTGGAACATTCTTAAGAATAAAATCATAACTGGATTCAATCATCTCACAAAGCTCTTCAAGGTATTTGTCATGCTTTATGAGCCGTATTTTTATAACACCTTTTGATGCTATATTGGGTATATTAATATGTATACTAATATATAAATTTTTTGGTATGCTAAAAAGGTTAATTTTATATAATCTGATAGAGAAGCACCAGGCATGAACGAGGTTATAGAGAACATCAGGCAAAGAAGAAGCATACGGAAGTTTGACAGCAAAAAGATCCCAAGAAAGGTGATAAAGGAGATAGTGGAAGCAGGACGGTATGCGCCAAGCAGCCATAATTCCCAGCCTTGGAGATTCGTAGTCATAGAAAACAGGGAAAAGATAAGGATGCTTTCTGACTACATCAAGTCATGGTTCAGGAAGAGGATAGGCATAGGCAGGATCTTTGGGATTTTCAATTCAGGGATAAGAAAAGAGGTGGAGTCTGGAAAGAAAAGGCTGGTGGAAGCAGACCTTTTTTTCTATGATGCGCCTGCATTGATAGCAGTGTGCTCTGAGGACGGAAAGTTTGCAGACAAGGATTGCGCATGCGCTGCCCAGAACATGATGCTGGCAGCGAGGAGCATGGGGATAGGCTCCTGCTGGATAGGGTTTGCAGATGTTGTCATCAATACAGACAAGAAGCTCATGAGGTCGTTGGGAGTGCCGGATGGGTATAAGATAAGGGCGCATCTTGTCTTTGGGTATCCTGTCAGGTTTCCTGACAAGCCTTACCCCAGGAAGGATGAGGCTCACATCATCGACTGGTATCCATAGCCGGGATCATCCTGTATGCTATCAGCGCGATTATGGCCATTGTGGACCAAAAGATAAGCTGGTTGATGATCTGAAGAGCAAACAGGAGGAGATTCGCTACTACAACAAAGATCAGGATATATCCTAACAACTTTTTCATTATATTTTTGAGAAGTTCTTTAATTATTAAAGTTCAGTAACTACTGTAAAGTTGTCTACATAAAAAAGTTTATATATCAGAAGATAATTAGAGCTTGAAAAAACTATATAAACTATATAAATCTGGTGGATATATGCCTTTAGCAGATATTCAAAAAAAACACAGAAGCCTTGAAACAAGAGTCAGCGGGCATGAAGGATTCTTCGCAAGGGGCAGTGAAATAATAGACAGGCTTCTGGCACAAGAACCGAGCGGGTATGGTAATCAGCTAAAGGATGATGCTCTTGTCTATGTTGCTGAAATTTTCGAGCACCTTTATCATGTCGAGGGAGATCGAGCAAAGTTTAAGCAATATTTCAGGGAGCACGTGGTTGGTGTGGAGGACGGTGAGATGAATGCCCGGGCAAATGAGACATTTGCCCAGCAAAACGCTTACCTGAGGCAGTGGATCAGTTTCGCCAAGGAAACAGGACTTGTATCCGACAGGCTGGGCCGAAGGCTTGACGAGGCTATGGACGCACTGATACAGCTGAAAAAATATACAGAGAGAAAAGGAAACAGGCTTGACCCCAGGGCATTGAGGGAAAGATCAGATTCAGCCTTTGAGGTAATGTATCGATTAAAGGGTGCTTTAAGGGAATATTCACTACAGCACTTCCACGGGGGATAAGATTGGCAGCTTTGACAAGAAGATTGATGGCGCTGGCAAAGCATCCTAGGTTTGAGGAGCTGCAGCCGGTGCTGCCGCTGCTGGGCACTCTGCAGGATCCAGCATACAAGGACAGGTTTCTAGGAGGCATTGTCAGGGCAGGCAGGATAGGCCTGATATCAGGAAGGCATGAGCTGGAGGCCCAGGCAACAGCAGACCTGGAGAGAAAGCTGAAGCTTGTCCAAGACGGAGATTTTCACGCTGAATTTGTTGATGATTACCTGCACGCGCTGCTTGAGGCAAAAGACTATCTGCAAGACTGCAATGTGGTCAGGAGAACAGAGAAAAGAAGAACACTGGACTTTGCTATTGACCTGGGACTTGCAGCTGTGAGCACTGATATACCTATAGCAAACACAGGAGACAGAGAGACTGCTGTGTCGGTCGCTGAAGCAGTACATGTGCTTGCTGCCAGATATGCTGCAGGCATACTGTTAGCTGAGAAGCTGCCAGCTATGATCCAAGAAAGGCCAGAGATGGTAAGATTAAGGGAAAGGGTCAGAGGCCTGGACATGCAGTTTCAGCATGAAGAGGGACGAGCAGGATTTTTTACAGTAGCAATGAGATATGTAGCAGGAGGCCTAGTGCATGGTATCGATGAGGATGTGACAAACATAATCGGCAGAATTGCAGGCAGAGACAAGGCAACAGCAAAAAAGCTGAATTCGGTGCTAAGCGGCATCCGGGAAAGAGTGGAGGCTATCAAGACCATAGCAGACGACAATGTTCTGCTTTCGCATCTATATGCTGAATTCTTCTGCGCAACTACACCAAAATACAGGCCCAAGGGTAGAGCACTGCTGACTCCGGCAGAAAGAAGAGTTGAAAAGGCCATAACCAGAGTAGGTGAGCATCTTGAGCAGGTTAGGAGCAGGCTCGATCTTCGGAACGGCAAAAAGGTGGATGGACTTCACAGAAGAGCTTCTGGTTTCTTAGGCATGGGTCTGCCTGCAAAGGATCCTAGCTATGTCATAGCCTATGCGCTATATGCAAATTTAGACGGACATACCCTGACACATCCCACAACAGTTGGCAACTACCTGAGCAGCAGGGGATTTACCAAGCTGGGCGGAACTGATTTTGGGGAAGGTTTTTATTTTGCGCGCAGCAAAAGAGGCGTATATTTCAGCGGTTCTGGCTGTATCAGGACCGTAGGCACTATACATATGGGCGACAGGCCTGATGTATTTGATGCAAAAACAAGGCCTGTAAGATATGTTGTCATTGCAGGAAATGACCCAGCAATGGTAGACCAGCAGGGAGAAGCGTTTGAAAGGCTGTTAAGGTCGCATGATGTTACAGCAATAAGGATAGGGCATGATGATCTTGGCAGCCTAACAAGACAAGCAGGCATAAGGCCAGCTGAATTAGCTGCTTTCAACAGCACAGGCATGGGCCACCTTGCCGGGCCTTATCTGGACATGATGACAGAATATGCAAGATGCCATCCAGGAAGGATGACGATAGTCGCTAACCAGTAAGCAAAATAGTCTCATCATCTATTAGCAAAGAATGTTCTGCCTGGCTTACAAGGCCGTTTCCTCTTTCAACAAGCGGAGGATATTCCTTAACTATCTCCAGCTTCTTAAACTGGTTCAGCGCATATCTGACCTGTGCCTGGGAGAAACGCTTTGCAAGCCATCTTGTGGTAAAGGGCTTACCATCCAGCTTCTCTATCTCTTTCTGTATGTTCCTGACAAATCCTACTCTTGTTGATTTGCTGCCGACCAAAGAAAAAACAGTGGGTTCTCCTTTTTCATGTATCAGACCTGGGCCGTCTGTAGCAAATGGCTCTATAGCTATAACACCTTTTCCCAAGAGTTCAGCTGACCCTGTATCAAAGTTGGGGATAGATGGTGCAGTATGGATATCATTATGGCCAAGGCCGTGGCCAGAAAGGTTCTTTACAGGCCTGAACCCGTAGCTGGATATAGCTGATTCTATTGCCTTGCCGATATCTGCCAATTTCACTCCGAGCCTTGTTATTTCCACAGCTGCCTTCAACGCTTCCTCTGAGGCCCTGACAAGCTCCCCATTCCTGCCAGACAGGTCAACAGTGCAGGCATTGTCCCCTATATATCCATCTACATGCGCCCCTACATCAAGGCTAACAAGCTGGTCTTCAAGTATGGTCTCATCATCCTGTTCAGGGCAGTAGTGAGCTGCTGTATCATCCATAGATAGCTGGGCAGGGAAGGCAGGTTGGCCGCCTAGGTCGACTATCTTGGCTTCTACCTTATCGCAGATATCAAGCAGCTTTGCCCGTTTCCTGATAAGGCTTTTGCCATAGGCCAGAGCTTCTGCGGCTATCTTTCCGGCTTTCTTGTAGGAATTTAATGTATCTTCATCCATGAAACAGAAAAAAATCAGAAATATTATATAAAGCTATTTAATCATGCGGAGGAACCATCTTTTCTACGATCTTCGCAAGGTCGCCCTGCCTTTCCCTTATCTTTCCCATCACTGCATCTGCCAAGCCTGCTCCCAGCTTCTCAGGTTCTCCAAATGCTTCCCATCGTATAGCAGGCATTGTGGATTCTGGCCTGGAATAGACCGCCATTCTTGCAGAATCATATGCTGCGTCGCTGCCTGGATTATTGCCAAGATAGTCCACAGCTACTGCCTGAAAAAACTTTTCAGGGCCTGCCTCGAACTCATTTTGACTAAGCACCACTGCGGTATCATCTGTTCCGACAAAAAGATATGCATCGATAGTGCCTGCATTTTCTGCCATATTATTTGGTACTGAGTACATCTTCACCTTCAGGATATTTCCTAGCCTGCCGGTATCCAGCAGATTCCTATAGCGAAAAGAGTATTTAGGTTGATCTTCACCATGCTCAGCGATATATCTTGCTATTTCATCCTTTCAGCCTGGGTCGGAGCTCTGCACTGCATTCCGGG
>CAZDZV010000010.1:40907-58135 GCA_964510025.1 uncultured Methanosarcinales archaeon | reverse complement strand
CTTTAAAGACATTTTCCTTGATATTAAAGTGTCTATTTATCTGATAAATCCCAATTTTATCGAAAACTTTATATTTGATTAATGTCAAAATGATAAAAAAAGAGGTGATATTAATGGAAACAATTGCAGAAATGGCAATCTTGGATCCAGCAGTTAATCTGTGGAATTCTGTTGTGAGCTATCTGCCTGGCTTGCTGGCAGCTTTGCTAACCATAGTGATAGGCTATTTTATTGGATTATTTGTGGGATTGGTTGTTAGAAAAGGCTTAGAGCACACAAAGCTTCAAAAATGGCTTGTTAAGACAGGAAGGGCAGATTCTCTAGGAGGCCTGGATGCCCCATATATTTTAGGAGCCCTGGTGAAGTGGTGGATATTTATCGCATTCCTATCGCCAGCAGCTAGCTTGATCAACCTTGGCGAACTGTCAATGATGCTGAACAGCGTGGCATCTTGGTTGCCTCATCTTCTGGCAGCAGTGATCATCATGATAGTTGGCATGGTTCTTGCTGATTTTGCTGAAGATAAAGTCTTAAAGGCCAAAAAGGTAAAAGGCATAAAGCTGATCGGTTCAATCGTAAAGATTGTGATTATAATCTTCTTCTTGAGTATAGCTTTGAAGGAGATAGGGATACAGATAGCTTTGGCTGAAACAACCTTGCTGATAATCTTATCTGGAATTGTCCTGGCTTTATCGTTGGCCATCGGAATTGGATTTGGCTTAGGCATAAGGAAGCATGCAGATAAGATTATGTCGAAGATGCTAAAGAAATTATAATTTTTTTTCTTTTTTTAATACATACCTTTAAATATAACCTAATGATTTCCATAGGATTATGAAATCGACTGGCAAGGCTGACAATGGGTTTTTGCTAGTTTCATTGCTTCTAGTGTTATGATGCCCTAGTTCTTACTACAAGGACTGAGGGCCAAGGACAAATTTTATAAAATTTAAACCTAAAGGTGAATATAATGCCAAAAATTATCATTTTCGACACAACCCTAAGAGATGGAGAACAGTCTCCGGGTGCGTCTCTGACGCATCAGGAGAAGATCATCGTAGCGAAGCAGCTAGCCAAGTTAGGTGTGGATGTGATCGAAGCAGGTTTTCCTATAAGCTCTGAAGGTGATTTCGAGGCAGTTAAGGCTATAGCCAAAAAAGTCCAAGGCCCTATAATATGCGGATTGGCAAGGACAAAGAAAGCAGATATCGATAGGACCTGGCAAGCTGTGAAGTACTCCGGAAGGCCAAGAATACATACTTTCATCGCCACATCTGATATCCACAGGCAGAAAAAGCTTAGAAAATCCAAACAAGAAATAATCCGGATGACCATTGATTCTGTCAAGCATGCAAAATCCTACTGTGATGACATCGAATTTTCTCCAGAAGATGCAGCAAGGACAGACCTGGATTATATGTGCGATGTGGCACGTGCAGCAATTGAGGCAGGGGCGACTACTATAAACATACCTGATACAGTTGGTTATGCTGAACCAGAGGAATTTGGCCATAGGATACGGTATGTGTTTGAGAAGCTGGGCACCTTGATTAAGAAGAACAAGGTGGTAATCAGTGTACATTGCCATAATGACCTTGGTCTTGCTGTGGCTAATTCGCTTGAAGCTGTAAAAAATGGTGCAACACAGGTAGAATGCACAATAAATGGTATAGGGGAGAGGGCAGGTAACTGCAGCATGGAAGAGATCGTGATGAATATAAGGACCAGGAAGGATTTTTTTAGAGGCTTCACCACAGGGATAAAAACAAAGGAAATATTCAGAACATCTCAGCTGGTCTCATCTTTAACCGGCTTACAGGTACAGAGAAACAAGGCAATTGTAGGTGGAAATGCATTTGCACACGAAGCAGGTATACACCAGCACGGTATTTTGACAAGCAAGCAGACCTACGAGATTATGAAACCAGAGGAGATCGGCTGGGTCGGTACCAACATAGTTATCGGTAAGCACTCCGGAAAGCATGCTGTTGAATCCATATTAAAGGAGATGGGGTATGATTTTTCAAAAGCCCAGATAGAAAGGGTAATTGCTAAGGTTAAGGATTTGGCCGACAAGCAGAAAGAAGTCATGAGGGAAGACATAATAGCAATAGCGACAGACATAGCAGGGGAGCTCTCAGAAGAAGAGGAGATCATCAAGCTTGATGAGATAAAGGTCACAGCAGGAAATAAGACAACACCTGAAGCTGTTGTGTCGTTGGTTATAGACGGCAAATTAAATACAGGGAGGGGCAGGGGCGTTGGCCCCGTAGATGCTGTGGCTCATGCGATTAGCAGGATGATAGACCCGTCCATCAAGCTTAAGGAATACGGGCTTAAGGCAATTACAGGAGGTACTGACGCTTTGGCTGATGTATCGATCAAGGTCCAGGATGCTAAAGGGAACATCTTTAAGGCAGAAGCTGTCAATGAAGATATCATCATGGCTTCAGGAGTTGCCCTTGTAAAAGGTATCAACAAAGCCCTTAACTTCAAGAAGAAAAGGATACATGCACAGCATTGACACACTTTGCTCAGAACACCACTGAGAAAGTGCATTTAGCCTTTGGAGGTAGAAAAAAATGAATGGAGCACACGCATTGGTTGAGACATTGCTCAAACAGGGAGTTGACGTCACATTTGGATTTCCAGGTGGATCTGTCATACCTTTGTTTGACGCTTATCTAGATTATAAAGGAAAGATTAGGAATGTCCTAGTTAGGCATGAGCAGGCTGCAGCGCATGCTGCAGAAGGATATGCAAGAGCATCTGGAAAGCCGGCTGTATGCATAGCGACCTCTGGGCCAGGAGCCTGCAACTTAGTCACAGGTATAGCAGATGCTTATATGGATTCTGTTCCTATTATTGCACTGGGCGGTCAGGTGCCAACTGCCTTGATCGGAAATGATGCATTCCAGGAAACAGATATGATGGGCATCACCCTGCCTATCACCAAGCATAATTTTCAGGTTAGGTCTCCAAATCAGATGGCTTCAACAGTCATGAAGGCTTTCAAGATTGCCACTGAGGGCAGGCCAGGCCCCATCTACATAGACCTGCCCAAAGACACTCAATCCGGTGAAGTGACAGAGCCATTTCCAAAGGAAATCAAGATTCCAGGATTTCAGCCTACAATAAAGCCTAATCCGCTACAGGTTAAGCGGGCAGCTGAAGCTGTAGTCTCATCTGAAAGGCCTCTGCTGCTAATCGGCCAGGGCGTCCTTATATCAGGGGCTTCAAAAGAGCTGCACGAGCTCGTAGATCTTGCACAGATACCGGTTACAACTACATACATGGCCAAAGGGGTTTTTGACGAATATCATCCGCTTAGTCTTGGCTCTGTAGGGATGCACGGAAGGAAAATAGCCAACTATGCTACTGTAAAGACCGACCTTCTTATCACTTTAGGCTGCAGGTTCTCTGACAGAATTACAGGCAGCTTGAAGACCTATGCAGAAAATGCTAAGGTAATCCATGCTGACATAGATCCGGCTGAGATAGGAAAGAATGTTTCTGTAGATATACCTATAGTTGGAGATGCAAAGAATGTCCTAGTGGAGCTGGTCAGGGAGCTTAAGAAACTTAAGCCAAAGCCGAAAGAAAAATGGATTAGTGAAATAAAGGAATTCAAGGCTTGCTGCGACCGATGCGTCGAAGTGCCAAAAACAGCAAGGATCCACCCTAAAGATGTGATGCAGGCGCTGAATTCAGTTTTGAAGCCTGATGATATAGTTGTAACAGGAGTAGGGCAGCATCAGATGTTTGCTGGGCATTTCTTGAGGCTTAGGAAGCCCCGGACATTCATCAGCTCTGGCGGAGCAGGAACAATGGGTTTTGGCTTTCCGGCAGCCATCGGCGCAAAGGTAGCTAAACCAGATGCAAATGTTTTTCTGGTAGATGGAGATGGATCTTTCCAGATGACTATCCAGGAGCTGGCGACAGTAAAGGAAGCAGGGATCAAAGTCATCCCCATTATAATGAACAATTCGTGGCTTGGCATGGTCCGGCAGTGGCTTGAACTGTTCTTTGAAAAGCGTTATTCAGAAGTTTCACTAGGGGAAAGTCCAGATTTTGTAAAGGTTGCGCAGGCCTACGGCTTGGACGGCATTAAGGTCAAGAAGAAAGAGGAGCTGGTTCCTTCGCTGAAAAAGGCACTAAAGAACAAAGAGACAACCTTGATAGATGTATTGATAGAAAAAGAATCAAATATTCTGCCGATGCTGCCGCCCGGAGGCCACATAAAGGATGCTTTTGGTGGTTGTATGGCCGCTCCTGGAAAATTTTTCAAAGGTGAATAAAATGAGCAAGGAAAGACGTCATGTGATTGCTATGCTGGTTGAGGATCAGCCAGGGGTTCTGACAAGGATTGCAGGCATGTTTGCCAGAAGAGGGTTTAACATAGACACTATAACAGTTGGAAAGACGACAAAGAAAGGCATCAGCAAGATGGTTTTTACAGTTATCGGGGATGATGCCACGCTCGAGCAGGTAGAAAAGCAGGTGAATAAGCTGGTAGACACAATAAAAGTTATCGAGATGCCGGAGGATAGGTCAGTTATCCGTGAGCTCTGCCTCATCAAGGTGGCAATTCCGAACAAAAAGGCCAAAGAAGAGATTTTAAGGTACACCAAAATCTATAAGACTAAGATAGTTGATATCACACAGAAATCGGTAACAGCAGAGCTGATAGGTGAGCCAGCTAAGATAGACGCCTTCATTGACCTCATGAAGCAGTTCGGAATAAAAGAGATATCGAGGACAGGCGTAACCGCAGTTTCAAGGGGCTAGCATTATATTTTGTATCCCTGTTAGTACCATATTTACCCCGATAGCTCCTACAAAAAAACCATTTAGCCTTAGCAATATCTCCATATTCTTGTCAAATGCTATCTTCAGCTTCTTTTTGGCCAGATTGTCTCTTAGGTATTTCAGGAACATTATTATCAGGTAGTTGGTCCCTAGGATTGCTATCAGGAGCAGAAGTCCGCTTAGCATGTCAAACATCTTTCCCATGATGATTGTCAATGAGATGGTCCCGGCACCTATCATGAATGGCAGGGCAATCTCAGCGGCAAGGTCATCTAGATTTTCTTTCATGGTGATAAGCGCCTTATGCCCCTTTACGATATAAAAGTAAGCAAAAGAGAATATTACAATGCCCCCGAATATCCTGAAAGCCTCAAAGTCGATTCTGAAAACGTTTTCAAAAAGGAAAGTGCCGGATAGAAGGAAGACAAAGAATATTGCTAGGGATATTAGGCTGGCTCTGAGGAGCACTTTGTAGAATATTTTGTCCTTTAGCTGCTCCATTACCGGTTCTAGATATAAGAACAAGGCAAACGGATTCAACATAACCAAAAAAGCTACTATCTCAGTCAGCATAAGCAACCCCTAATATGAAAAAATATATAAATATTTCAGTTTTTACTAAATAAAGATGAAAATAGAGATCAGGAAGCCATCTGACCATGAGAAGAAAGAAGCTGAGTCATGGGGCATCTGGCAGAAAGAAGTCTCAGAGTTTCCATGGAGCTATGACGAAAAAGAGACATGCCTCATCCTTGAAGGGAAGGCAGAGGTAATCCAGGAAGACGGAGAAAAGGCAAGCTTTGGAAAAGGTGATTTTGTTGTCTTTCCAGAGGGCCTTAAATGCACCTGGAAAATCAAAGAGCCGATAAGGAAATATTATAGGTTTGGCTGACTATTCCTTCCCAATCTTCCACAGCAGCTTAAAATAGCTTCTGTATGAATCAGCGACCTCTTTGCTGTCTATCACTATGCCGAGGATGCCGCTCCATAGGAGCGTCGCTGTCTTGTTGCCGTAAATGATTGTAGAGCTGGGCATCGAGTACTCCTTTGGTATCCACCTGTAATTGTTCATCCTGGTTTTCACAGGCTTCTCCCCCTTGACCACCAGTATATTGCCGTATATCTTCTTCTGTTCTCTTCGTTTTACAAATATCTTGGAAAATACAGGAAGGACCTCTTCGAATTTGTGGGTAGCTCCGAAAGCGATAAAATTTTTTCCATAGTTGACAATATCCATAAGCACGGTCTTCAGGCCTTCTTTGCCCTCAAATACTTCTACAGATGTTTTTGCTTTTTTATCTTTATGGATCTTCTCTAAATCAGGCAGGATCTTCCTGATGTCTTTTTTCTTGTTTTCAATCTTGTCCTTTTCTTCGTCCATATAGTTTATGAGTTCCTCCGGATTTGCCGCCCTGAAGTATTTTTTGCTGTTTTTTATCACATAAGATACCAGCCCCTTTTCTATAAGCCTGTTTATAGAATCATATACGTGTGGTCTTGATATGTTGGTCTTTTTGGCTATGTCAGATGCAATAGCTTCCTCTGATTTCAGCAGCAGAAGGTATATGGCTGATTCATTTGATGTCAATCCGGCCTTTATCAGTACAGGTTCCATATTCATTGGTAGAGTGACAGGATATTTAAATTTTTCCAAAAGTTGTACATAAATAGTACAACATATATTTATATATGTGCAGGATTTATTGTTCTGTATGTCAATGACAATAACTGAAAAGATACTGGCCCAACACTCTGATAAGGAATCTGTGAAGCCTGGAGAAATAATCAATGCAGCTATAGATATAATAATGTGCCATGATGTGACGACCCCCCCTGCAATTTCTATGCTAGATGAAAGGGGCATTAACAAGGTATTCAACAAAGAAAAGGTGATAGTGACGCCGGATCATTTTGTCCCTAACAAGGATATTAAGTCGGCAGAGCTTGCCAGAAGGCTGAGGCGCTGGGTGCAGAAATGCGACATCAAGAATTATTACGAAGTGGGAAAACATGGTGTCTGTCATGCCTTGCTGCCCGAACAGGGCCACATCTTGCCGGGCGAACTGATCATAGGCGCTGATTCTCATACTTGTACATATGGCGCTTTCGGAGCCTTTTCAACAGGTGTCGGCTCGACAGATCTTGCAGCGGCCTTAGCCACAGGAAATCTATGGTTCAAGGTTCCGGAGTCTATGAAATTTGTACTAGATGGGAAGTTGCCCAGAGGCGTGTACTCTAAGGATATAATACTCCACATAATATCTGACATCGGGGTAGATGGGGCCTTGTACAAGGCAATGGAATTTACTGGTCCTGCAATAAGGCAGCTTTCAGTAGAGGCAAGGATGACAATAACAAACATGGCAATAGAAGCAGGAGCTAAGTCCGGCATAATGGAAGCAGATGAAAAGATTGCAGGCTATGTTAAGAAGCGGACTGAAAAGAAATATCAGATAGTCAGATCTGACAAGGATGCTGAATATTCCCATGTTAAGGAATGTGACATCTCAAAACTAGAACCAGTAGTTGCACTGCCTAGCCTGCCCAGCAACGGAAGACCAGTCTCAGAGATCAAAGGGATCAAAATTGACCAGGCATGGCTCGGAAGCTGCACAAATGGAAGGATAGAAGACTTAAGAATAGCGGCCGCGACAGTAAAAGGTGAAAAAATTGCCAAGGATACAAGGATGATTGTAGTGCCGGCAACGACAGAAATCTGGAAACAGGCAAACCATGAAGGTTTGCTTGACATATTCATGGACTTTGGCGCAGCTGTCTCTACACCTACATGCGGTGCATGTCTTGGAGGCCATATGGGCATCTTGGCCGAAGGAGAGAGATGCATCTCCTCAACCAATAGGAATTTTGTGGGGAGGATGGGCCATCCGAAATCTGAGGTTTACCTGGCATCACCAGCAACAGTAGCTGCATCAGCTATTGAAGGGAAGATTGCAGATCCGAGGAGGTACATAAAATGAGGGGCAAAGCCCATGTCTACAACAGAGATGATATAGATACAGATCTAATCATTCCTGCAAGATACCTCAACACAGACAATGAAGAAGAGCTGGCTCAGCACGCGCTGGAAGACCTAGACGAAGGCTTTGTCAAGAAAGTGAAGCCGGGAGATTTTATTGTAGCAGGGAATAATTTTGGATGCGGTTCTAGCAGGGAGCATGCAGTCTGGGCGCTGAGAGGTGCCGGCATAAAGGCAGTAATAGCCAGCTCTTTCGCCAGGATATTTTTCAGAAACTGCATAAACAACGGTTTTTACGCAATTGAATGCAAGGGAATTTCGAGGAAAATCAGGGATGGCGATGAACTGGAGATAGATATCGAAAAAGGAATTATCATTCAAGCAAAAAACAAAAAAGAATATAAATTTACCCCCTTTCCGAAGTTTGCTA
Source organism: uncultured Methanosarcinales archaeon (assembly GCA_964510025.1). Taxonomy (GTDB): domain Archaea; phylum Nanobdellota; class Nanobdellia; order Woesearchaeales; family DATDXC01; genus CAZDZV01. The sequence goes on along the minus strand of CAZDZV010000010.1, from coordinate 49,919 downwards.
TAGATATAATCAAAGCAGGAGGCTTGCTTAGCTACATAGGAAAAAACCGCACAGGAAGCCGGGGGACTTCCGATAGAAACAGGCATAGACAGCTCTAAACACCACCCAATTTCCCTATCAGGAAACATTGAAAAAAAATGAAATACAAGATTGCAAAAATACCCGGAGACGGAATCGTCCCTGAAATCATCAGGGAAGGCACCAAGGTACTGGATAAGGCAGCAGAAAAAAATAACTTTGATATTGAATGGATAGAATACGACAATGGCGCTGAAAAATATCTCAAAACAGGAGAACTGATAACAGAAGATACCCTAAAAGAGATCAAACAAACATGCAAAGCAATCTATCTTGGTGCATTGGGCGATCCAAGATGCAAGCCAGGTGTTTTGGAAAAGGGCATCTTACTAAAAACAAGATTTTATTTTGACCAGTATGTGAATCTTAGGCCAATTAAGCTACTGGAAGGTGTAGACTGCCCGCTAAAAGGCAAAACTCCAAAAGACATTAACTTCACTGTTGTCAGGGAAAATACCGAAGATTTCTACGTAGGCATAGGCAGCAGAAAAAAGCCGGGCAAAAACAAGGCTAATCTTGAGGTATTGAGGGAACTATACAAGGTTAAATTTGACCTTGACATTGAAAACACAGACGAAATAGCCTTTCAGATAGGGGTGATGAGCAAAAAAGGTGCTGACAGGGTCATAAAATATGGATTTGACCTGGCTAACAAGGAAAAAGCACAAACAGCCTATTTTGTAGACAAGGCAAATGTTCTTTCTGATATCTATAGCTTTTGGAGAGAAAGGATAGTTGAAATTCAAAAATCCTACAAAAACATAAAGCCGGAGTTCATGTTTGTGGATGCAATAACGATGTGGTTTGTGAAAAATCCGGAGTGGTTTAAGGTAGTCACAACGCCAAATATGTTTGGAGATATAATAACAGACCTGGGGGCTATGATACAGGGTGGGCTAGGCCTGGCTCCAGGCGGAAACATAAATCCAGATGGCATCTCTATGTTTGAGCCAATACACGGATCTGCTCCAAAATACAAAGGTATGAATGTAGCTAATCCGCTGGCAACTATCTGGGCAGGTGCTATGTTGTTGGATGAGATTGGAGAACCAAAAGCAGCGAGACAGGTAGTCGATTCCATAGAATCAGTACTTAAGGAAGGCAAGATAAGGACAAAAGACCTGGGCGGCAAAAATGCCTGCTCAGATATGGGCGATGCTGTTGCTGTGAAGATAGGTGACTGAAATGGCTGAAGCATATATCTTGATAAAGGTGACGGTCGGCTCAGAAAGGGACGTTGTAGAAAAGCTGCAGCAACTAAGGGAGCTGAAGGATATCAATGAGCTGTATGGGGAATGGGATATCATAGCCAGGATACAGACAGACAGGATAGAGGACCTGGATTCAATCTTGACGGAAAAGATAAGGGCTATTCCTGATGTTACAATCACTTCAACGATGATCGTAGCCAAATATCTGAGATAGAAAATTTTAAATAGCAGGAAAAATAGGAGGTTGGTAAAATGAAAGTTATGTACGATGAAGATGTTGACGAGAGCATCCTGAAGGACAAGACTGTTGCCACTATCGGCTACGGCGCTCAGGGCGCTGCACAGGCAAATATGCTCAAGGATTCGGGAGTGAAAGTTATCATTGGTGAGACAGAAAAGATAGCTGGCACACCAAATGCAAGCTGGACAAAAGCCAAACAAGATGGGTTCGAGACAATGTCTATAGGGGAGGCTGCAGAAAAAGCCGACATACTCCAGATACTTCTTCCAGATGAGATACAGGCAGATATATATGAAAAAGAGATAAAGCAGCATATGAAATCTGGTAAGACATTGTATTTTTCGCATGGATTCAATATTTGTTTTAAGAGGATTATTCCTCCAAAAGAGGCAGATGTTATCATGGTAGCCCCGAAGGCGCCCGGAACAGAGGAAAGAAAGGCATATCTTCAGGGATTCGGGGTTCCTGCACTGGTTGCAGTGCATCAGGACGCTTCAGGAAAAGCCAAAGACATCGCACTTGCTCTTGCCAAAGCTATGCACTACACAAAGGCCGGTGTTATTGAATGCACATTTGAGCAGGAGACCTATGAGGATCTCTTTGGCGAGCAGGCAGTGCTGTGCGGCGGCTTGGTCGAGCTGATGAAGGCAGGCTTCGAGACTCTTGTAGAGGCAGGATATCCTCCTGAAATGGCGTATTTTGAATGTGTCCATGAAGTGAAGCTGATCGTTGATTTGGTTATTGAGGGAGGGATAAAACGTATGGCAGAAGTAATCTCAAATACAGCAGAGTACGGGATGTGGTCTGTCGGGCACAAGATTATAGGCCCCGAAGTCAAGGAAAAGATGAAGAAGGCTTTAGAGAGGGTAGAGAATGGGGAATTCGCAAAAGAATGGATAGGAGAATACAAGAAAGGCATCCCTTTCCTTAAGGCAAGCAGAGAGAAGATAGGAAAGCACCCGATAGAGATTACAGGAGACAAGATACGGAGCCTTTTTGAGAAAAGCTGAAGCTAATATGAACGGTGCACAGGCTGTAGTCAGGTCGCTTATCAAGCACAGAGTTAAGACTACATTCGGCTATCCGGGCGGCAGCATAGTGCCTGTATTTGACGCTTTTATGGATTATTCTAGGCATATAAGGAACATTCTTGTCAGGCATGAGCAATGTGCAGCGCATGCTGCTGATGGGTTTGCCAGGGCATCAGGGATACCAGGAGTATGCATAGCGACTTCAGGACCTGGAGCTAGCAACCTCATAACCGGCTTGCTTACTTCCTTTATGGACTCTACACCTATTATTGCTATGGCTGGCCAGGTTCCTACCAAGCTGATAGGGCATGAGTCATTCCAGGAGGTGGCTATGGATGAGATTACCAAACATACCTGCAAAGGCCATTTCCAGCTTAGGGATCCAAACAAGGCATTTGCGATGATAGACAAGGCATTTAGGTTGTCTACTGAAGCAAGGCCCGGTCCTGTATATATTGACCTGCCCAAAGATGCTCAGGAAGGCAGATGCAGAAAAAGGATGCCGGCCAGGTTCCCTGTCCCAAAACCCAGGTTCCTTGGCCAGGAGCCGAAGCTCAGCCAGGCAGCTTCTCTTGTATTGTATGCAGAAAGGCCCCTTATCCTGATAGGCGGGGGCATCATCTGGGCAAACGCTGGCAAGGAATTGTCTGAACTGGTCAATCTGCTGAAGATCCCTGTAGCGAGGACAATGATGGCAAAAAGCGCATTTCCAGATAATCATCCGTTGTCTTTAGGCATGGCAGGCATGTACGGGACAAAAATAGCCAACTATGCAATAGAGAATTCAGACCTGATACTAGCTATAGGATGCAGGTTCTCTAATAGGATAGCTACTGATCCAGATGAGTTTGCAAAAAATGCAACATTGATCCATATAGACGTTGAGCCTTCTGAGATAAACAGGAACAAACAGGTTGAGCTTGCATTGAGAGGGGATGCAAAACTGGTTTTGCAGAAGCTTTTGGCCATAATCAGGCATAAGTTTATGGGCCAGAGAGATACACCATGGGTATCCACCTTAAGAAGATTGCGCACAATAGAGTATGATGAAAAGCTTGATTATGATTCTAAGCCAATTGACTATAAGCGTATCTTTTATGAGCTTAAAAGATTTGTCAAAGATGAAGATATCGTTGTCACAGGCGTTGGCTGTCATCAGACTATGGCTGAAAGATATATCCCGAGAAAATCTCCTAGATCCTTTATCTCTAGCGGAGGTGACGGTACAATGGGGTTTGGCTTGCCAGCCTCTATAGGCGCAAAGACAGCAAAGCCTGATTCTGAAGTCATCAACATTGACGGAGACGGCTCTTTGCAGATGGTTATCCAGGAGCTGGCTGTGCTCGCAAAGGAAGGCATCAAGGTTATTACCGTGCTATGCAACAACCAATATCTGGGGATGGTAAGGCAGTGGCAGAAGAAAGTCTATGGTAGATACTCTTCAGTGAACCTTGGAAAAAAGCCAGACTTCGCTAAGGTTGCTGAAGCGTATGGGTTGAAGGGATACGAGGTGAACAGGCCATCAGACATCTACCCGTGCCTGCAGTCAGCAAGAAAAAGCAGGAGGTCTTCCATTATAGATATACACGTGAAGCCTGAAGAGGACTATGGTCCGACAGAGCAGTTTGGCATCACTGAGAAAGATTTTTGAACCTTTGCCTGAAATTCTCTATTGATCTTTTCTGAAGATATGTCTTGAACAGTCTGAATTTGTTATCATTAAGGTATCGCATGTCAAATATCTTTTCTGATACCGGCTTATCTTTAGACAGATACCTATAGTATGCATAGTCTTTTCTTCCCTCTCCCTTCCTGGCGACAGGCAGGACGCCGCTAAGATAAAATCCGATGTTCTTCAGGTAACGGGCCACACCAGGCGCATCTTGTCTTGTGAGGTCAACGAAGTACGAGCCCTTGCCTTCACTCTTGATAATGCCTGTCTCTGTCTTGATGACCTCAAGCTTATTCCTTCTTATCTCCTGGCCTTCTGATATTATAAGCTTCCTTCGGCACCCAAGAAAGAAATACAGTATTTTCAGAAACCAATAGTCTTCTTTTTGCAGGTAGACAGTCTCCTCAGAGTTCTCTACTGTTTTTTTGAAATCATTGATGAAGAAAACAAAATTGGAATATTTCTCTTTCTTGGGCTCTGTATACCCGTAGTAATCATACAGTCCGCCAATGTCTATGGCAATAGGCTTATAGCCGAGCTTTTGAAGGTACAACAGGGTCACAGTTTCGCTGGAAGGCACTATCGAAATCAGATAGTCGACGTTTTCATCGTTCTCTGTGCTGGCAATGATATTTCTCTCACCCAGTACCATAAGGTTTTCTCCGATACCATATCCTTTGTATCTGGGATCGATGACCAGGCCTCTTACCTCATATATGTTAGGCCACTCATACTCAAGCTGCAAAGGTTCGCAGAAGCTGAAGCCTACAATCTTCCCGTTATGCAACGCCATGATAAACTTAAAGGCATTGTTCAGCAGCTTGTCCATCAGGAAGTTCTTGTTTGCAAATTCAAGCTTCTTTTCCCTTTTCCCTCTCTTTTTGAAGAGGCTGTTTATCTCATTTACCTTTTTGACATTCTTTTTAATGTAATTCCTTGACCCTATCTTGTATTCTATCAGGTGCGGTTCAAAGATACCTGTCAGGATGTTTAGTTCCCTTACAAGGCTGTGCATTAGCGTAAAGACCTTGAACATGTCTGTTTTGATATGCCTGAATATGATGGCTGATTGAATCTTTTTTGAAACAGTATCAAGCTCAGTGCCTCTCAGCTTCCTGAGCAGCAGGCAAAGCTCCTGGATCTCGAGGATCTCCCTGATTTTATGCTCAATGAAATCCATGTCCTCTGGCCGTTTGTTATGATAAAAGAAAGCGAGCTTAACTAGAAGATCGCTGCTTAGTTTAGGTAGCTTCATCGGAAACCTCTTTTTTTGGTTAATATTCTTGGTTTATATTCTGGCAGCTTTTTAAATTTTGCTGCTTTCAAACTGTCTTTTAAATTTTAAAATTTTTTTTATTATTAAGTGATAGTAACTTTTTTAAAGCAACATGAATCTCCTGCAGTCATGCAGCTGCTGAATAAATCTGTTTCACCTGATGGATTGGTGGTAGGGGAACCAGCTCGGTTTGAGGATCGTTTGGAAGTGCAGGTCCGGATACCTTTTGAGCATAACATACATTTAGAGTATTTTCTTGAGACTTTGGCACAGGATGGCGCTGAAGTGATAGCAGATCTTAGGAGCAGGGTAGCAAGGTTAGGGCTGGACCTTAAGCTTATAGGGGAGGGGAATCAGGCCTTTTTTCCTTCTGGTGATTCAATTTATTTTAGGGCTGCCATAAGACCATATATGCCGGATTTTTTGCCAAGGGATGGAAGCTGGATCGATACTGTTGCTTATCAGGGATGGAAAGTGGCCAAATTGGTCGCTGTCAGGCCAGAAAGGATTGCTACTGCAGATGAGCTGACAACCAAGATAGAGCAGGGAAGGGTAAGGCTTAGGACAGGTTCTGAATTGGATGGTACAGTAAGGCTGACTCTCTCCAATAAAAGATATGTGCCCAACGAAATGAGGATGAATGTAAGGGATTTAATAGAAATACTCAGCGATAGGCATTCGCGCCACAAACTAGCCCAATACCAGTTTGTGCAGGACGTGGACAGCTTAGTGGTGCCTGCAGATGGGGGCATTGTAACCCATACATGGGTAAGGCCTGAGGAATATTCCCTTCTGATACTCCATGATCAGGGTGATGGTATCAGACACACCCAAGCGATGCATGTATCCCCCCATTCTGCAGCAATACTGCACATAGAACTGAAAGGAAACGGCAAACAAGATGTTCCGGTTGATCACGTTAGAGCAAGGTTCTATAATGATGAAGTTGTGAAGCTTAAGTCAAAGATAGTGGTCCCGGATATAAATATATCAGGGGCCCAGCCGCAACTGCCATATAATCCAAAGAATGAAGTGTACCTTTACGTTCCAGCTATTGAAGGGGATCCAGGGGACACTGTCCCCTTTATGGATGTAGATAGCTCAAGCGCAGAAGATCTAGCTGAACTAGGAAGAAAGATAAGGGATATGCCTGATCCTTCTCCAGGAAGATATCATTTTTGTTTCAAGACGCCGCCCAGAAGGGACATTCTTCAAATTTTCTCAGATCCGGAGCGCAGGGGCAAAATAGGCTCAATCCAATTCACCTTTGCGCCTGATGTTAATGATACCTTTACTTCAGCTGATTATGAAAATCTCCTTTATATGACTGACCTAGGTATTGAATTTGTATGGAACCACCAAAAAATGGGCAGGCTTTTTTTTCATAGGGTGGGTTTTATGCGGGCCGATGGGGGCGTGGATGAGAGAGTATTGTATGATCACGCCGATTCTTCAAATAGCATTGCCTCCTGTTTCGGTTCCTCTGCTGTCTGCAGCGATAGGGATGCAGCTGACTTGGAAGATGCGATTGAAGGATGGTCTAGATTCACAGGAGGAACTGGCTATATTTTCAACGGAGGAGGACCAGCGATGATGACAGCAGCCAGCAAGGCAGCAAGAAGATATAGCCTTAGGGTCGGTACGATCAATCTGGTGCTGGCAGAACAGCCGCAATCTGAGAATCCTGATATATTCATGCCTTTTACAGAAGACGATTTGAATGTGCGTCAGGGCGCTATGATCGACGCATCAGCAGTCTACATGGTCTTTGAAGGGGGCTTAGGTACCTTGTTTGAGCTGTTCGAATGCGCGACAAAGAACAAGCTAAACAGGGAAGGAAAGCCGATACTGATAATCGGAGATACAGATTTTCAGAATAATGCTTATGGACTAATCCAGACCGGCATCCGCACCAGAAAAGTTCCTGAATATGTTGCCTCAACAGTGCACCTACTTTCCAGCGGAGCAGGGGTATATGACACCCTGATGCAGCACTATCATTTCCCTGCCCAAAAGACAGCCTAGAACAGTAAAGTTTATTTAGTCATGCCGCTATTTTTTCAACATGAATGTCTCTCAACCATCAAAGATAGTATGCGTAGGCTTGAACTACCATTCTCACGCTAAAGAGCTTAGGATGAACACCCCCCACCACCCTATAATCTTTCTTAAGCCCCCGACAACACTTGCCGGTAATTATGATAAAATCATCTATCCGTACCAGTCTAAACGGGTTGATTATGAAGCAGAGCTTGGCCTAGTGATAGGCAGGAAAGCAAGAAACATAAGAAAATCACAGGCAAAAAGATATGTAAAAGGCTTTACTTGTGTTAACGATGTGACAGCCAGGGACCTGCAGAAGCTGGATGGGCAATGGACAAGAGCAAAGTCGTTCGACACATTCTGCCCAGCCGGACCAAGGATTGTTCCCTGGAAGAACATTGACCCAAATAATCTTCGCATCCAAAGCTTCCTTAATGGCAAGATAAAGCAGGACTCAAATACCGATGAATTTATATTTACAGTTGAAGAGCTTATTTCATTTATATCTGGTGTTATGACATTGCTTCCTGGAGATATTATATCAACCGGCACTCCTCCAGGCATAGGACCGATGAAAAAAGGAGACAGGGTCGAGGTAAAGATAGAAGATGTCGGTACTCTGACTAACTATGTGTTCTGAACAATAAATTTTTAAATCAACTATTATTTAACTACTTTTAGGTAATATAAGATGGATACAGCCATAACAACACTGGATCAAGTTGCTCTGAGGATATTGATAGAAGAGGGTTCCAGGGCGCTATTTCCGCGCCATCCCACCTTTTCCCATTTAATCTATGAACTACGCCTAGATGGGAATAGGATTATTTCGCCGGATGGCGAAGCTGTAGTGCTTGATTTGCCGCCGCTTGAAGAATCTACTGTTTATGCAATGCCAGTCAGTTCTTGTGGTCGTGTCAGGAATTGCCATCTCGTGGCAGGAAAAAATACCTTTGGATTGGGTAGGTTTGTCAGAGCCCAGGCAGCAGAATACAGGTCAATAGCCGCATCATTGCATGAGTCCTCAACACCATATTCTGATTTGGTGGCATTTAAGGATAGACTCCTTGAACAGCTAGCCGGACTTTTTGCCGAGGAAAGGGAAAGGCCAGCTACAAAAATAGGGCCGCCTGTGCTGCGGTCATATAATGCTACTATGCTCACAATAAACAAAGCAATATATGGTTTGGGAAAGCTGGCAGAGCATCTTGGGGGCGAAGAAAAAATATTTGATGCAGAATTCAGGGTGCATACAGAGCCTACAGACATATCAGTCAAGAAAAGAAGGCTGGATGCCTATTGTGCAGCGATTGATGATACATTTATATTCGCTGAACCGGCAGAGCAGCATGGGGCATTTCCTGTTTTTGCCCTTCCTAACGCTATAGCTGGTCCGGCTGAGGTCACAATATCAAGATTGGAACCCTCGACAGGCGAGCTTCATTACAATGTTGCAAGCC
>CAZDZV010000010.1:0-40897 GCA_964510025.1 uncultured Methanosarcinales archaeon | reverse complement strand
CCAGTTAGACAGGCACAAAGTAAGGGCATATTTGCAGAACCTCATCGGCCGCATCCAATGCTGCAAGGATCCTCTTGTTTTACAGATACTTGCTAGGGAAGCGGACATATCGGCTGAATATGCCGGTGACTTAGCAGGCAAGCGGCTGAGAGAGCTGACAAATATCCGGGCTCATCTAGAAGGCCGCGCCCAGTATTTTGATCTGACCTCCAATTGCAGGATAATTCCTTTAGCAGATGATTCCCTGGATTTAGCTGTGCCAGGAGAAAATCTTTCCGAAGAGCAGCAGAAAGTATGCAGGGCGGAATATCGCCTGAATAGTTCAAGATACAGGCTCCTGGTCTATAATGCATCGTCTCCAAAGAATCCCCGCAGGCGTCTTCCGGGAGACGTATCAATGGCTACATTGTTTGAGTTTCATGAGCTTGCATTGCCTTCTGGAAAAAGAAAAGGAAGTTGGGTCATGCCAGATGTTATTGAGACCAACATGCCAGATGGTACACCACTCGACCGAACGACAATCTCCGCTGTAATTGCATATCATTTCGTGAGGACGCCAGCCTACAGCAACCATACATTGGTCCTGAATACCAAGAAGCCACTTGAAATACCCGGAGTGTTATGTGAAGGGCCGATCAGACACCCACAGGCAGGAAATATCTTCCTTTATCGTGCTCAGACCTGAATAAGTTTGGTAGGATTGTGTCTTCCAGAGATTATGACATCTACATCAAGGTCTTTCCTGTTAATTATCAGGCTGTTCATTGTCTGCAGAGCCAGTTCTTCTGTATTGTTGTTCTCGCTCAGGTGGCTTAATACAAGGTGCCTTAACTTTCTTGTTGCATACTGCAGGATGAGCAATGCAGCATGATAGTTGCTGAGATGCCCGTTGTCAGATGCAATCCTTTTCTTGAGATAAGCTGGATAGGGCCCGTTCTCCAGCATAGTGATATCATGATTGGATTCCAGAAAAATAACATTTGATTCCTGTGTATGCTTTATTATGTTTTGGCAAGCTACGCCAATGTCTGTCATTATGCTTATTTTCCTGTCTTTATGCATGATGGCATAGCTTACAGGATCAGTGGCATCATGATTCTTGGAAAACGGCAGGACTTCCACACCGCCTAACGTGATGGCCTTGTCTTTCTCAATAATGTTTATCAGCTTGTCGTCAGAGCATATCCAGCAACTGCTATAGCATCCCTTGGTCACGTAAACCGGGATAGAATACTTCCTTGCCAATACATCCACTCCCCTTATATGGTCAGAATGCTCATGGCTTATGAATATACCAGCAAGCTGAGAAGGCTCCTTGCCTATCATCCGCATCCGCTGCACTATCTGCTTTCTGCTCAGCCCAGCATCGATTAGAAAAGAGCATCCGTTAGCCTGTACAAAAAAACTGTTGCCTGATGAGCCGCTTCCTAAGGCGCATGTCTGCATATCATCCTTTCCAAAATACCTATTTATATATTTTTTTGATTAAGTTTAAAAATGAGCTTTAATTCATAAACAGGATGCAGTACAAAAAGGCAGATATTGGACGTGTCTTCATAGTCAGGTTTGAGCATGGTGATGATTTTCTCGAGCAGCTAAATGCGCTGGTTAAGGATGAGGAGATAGGTGCAGGACTTATCAATTTCATAGGTTCGCTGGAAAGCTCAGAGATAGTCGTAGGGGATAAGGAAAAGAAGATTCCTCCAGACCCGATAATGGCTGGATTTGATGACCAGAGAGAGCTAGTGGGCATCGGAACAATATTCTGGAAAGGTGATGAGCCAAAGATACATCTGCATGCAGCTATCGGCAGGCAAGATTTGGTCAACATCGGATGCATCAGAAAAAACTCAAAAACTTTCTTGATAATAGAAGCCATTATATTTGAGCTTAAAACAGACGCAAAAAGAGCCTATGATAGAGCCACAGGCTTAGACCTATTAAGTTGTACTTAAAAAGTACAACATATATTTATATACTCAGCTGTCTTCACTATTCGCGGTGATATAATGCGTTCAGAAATACTTAAGAAAGGGGCTGAGACCCTTCCACATAGGGCCTTGCTTATGTCTTCGGGCGTAAAGCCAGAGGATTTTGATAAGAACAAGCCATTTATTGGCATAGCTAATTCCTATAACGATATCATTCCAGGCCACATCCACCTTAATGAGCTTACAAAAGAGGTAAAAAAGGGCATAAGGGATGCCGGAGGGGTTCCCTTTGAATGGGGTGTTCCGGGTGTCTGCGACGGTATTGCCATGTACGTAGAGATGAGGCTAAGCCTACCATCACGAGAGCACATAGCAGATAACATAGAGATAATGATGCTGTCTCACTCCCTGGACGGTTGGGTTGGTGTCACGAACTGCGATAAGATAACTCCGGGGATGCTCATGGCAGCAGGCCGTCTGGACATCCCAGCGATAATGCTGACAGGCGGCCCCATGAAAGCCAACATCAAGGACGGCAAGAAATGCCACCCTATACAGGGATTTGGATTGACAGGACAGGTCAAAGCTGGCAAGATTACAGAAGAACAGGCAGAGCAGCAGATGAGGGGCTGCATGGGCTGCGGAGCAGGATCATGTGTTGGCCTATATACGGCAAACACAATGGCGTGCTTCACAGAGACAGTAGGCATGTCTCTGACCGGATGTGCTGCTACGCCTGCTCTGGATCCTGAAAAGAAGAAACAAGCTTATGAGACCGGAAAGAAGATCGTCGAGCTGGTGAAGAAGAATATAAGGCCCTCCAATATCATGACAAAACAAGCGTTTGAAAATGGCATAAGGGTGGATATGACAATGGGGGGCTCAACAAACGCTGTCTTGCACATTCCAGCAATAGCAAGAGAACTTGGTATTGACATAGACATACGCATGTTTGACAATGTAGCTAAGGAGACTCCAAACATATGCAAGCTCATACCTGCTGGCGACTATGAGATGGCAGATCTTTACAGGGCAGGGGGAATTTCCGGGGTACTGTCCCGTATAAAAGGCATGCTCAAGGATTCTCCAACAGTCAACGGAAAAACAATAAAGGAGATCGCAGCACAAGGCAGGGTCCTGGATGATGATGTTATAAGGCCCTTGGATAATCCTTTCTTTAGGCAGGGAGGGATAGCTGTGCTGAGAGGAAACATTGCAGATTCTTCTGTGATAAAGCAGACAGCGGTCCAGCCTGAGATGATGCAGCATTCAGGCCCAGCAAAGGTCTTTACTTCAGAGGCAGACCTGCTTGAGGCAATCGAGCAGAAAAAGATAGGGGAAGGCGATGTAGTAGTCTTGAGCTTTATGGGCCCTGCAGGAGCACCAGGCATGCCCGAGATGCTGACCCCTACTGATGCCATTAAAGGAGCCGGCTACAAGAAAGTGGCGCTTATAACAGATGGAAGGTTCTCTGGCGGAACATCAGGGCCATGCGTAGGACATGTTGAGATGGAAGCATTTAATGGCGGAGCAATAGCTGCAATAAAGGACGGAGACGTGATCGAGATTGATGTTCCTAACAGAAAGCTCAACGTAAAGCTTACAGATGGACAGATAGACGCAAGGCTTAAAGAGGTAAGGCCTCCGCAGCGTGAGATGACCCCATTCCTCAAGACCTTCAGGCAGAAATTTATCGGAAAGAACTGCTATGGGAAATAGGGCCAGAGAATTTTGTTGTAGTTTCCATTTATGGCCGTACTGATTTTCGTCACCACCTTGGGACATTTTTCTCGTCGAAGAAATCCATAAATTATTTATATAGGTCTGATTTTTAATCGGATAAATTACGGTTTAATGGATTCAACAAAACGGAGGAGTGATAAAATGGTAAAGCAAGTACCAGACATGATGATTGGTGCCTTGACAGCATGCGGTCCAGCCATGTCTTTAGAGGATTGGATGAAAGAAGCTGAAAGGATCGGCTTGGATGGCTTGGAAGTGGCTGCTTTCCAGGCAGGACAGATCGATGATATTGGAGCAGGCGCCAGAAAAGACTGGGTGGCTAACACCTTGGATCTTACAGAGCCGCTTTCAGAGTCAAGAGCTGCGGAAGTAATGGCAATGAGCAGAGACTTGGGTGTAGCTATAACTCATCTAGGCACCTATGACAATCAGCTGCATCCAGAAACAGGAGAGGCCAACAGAAATCATCTCAGAAAAGTGATCGATGCAGCATATGGGCTAAGGGAAATAATGCCAGCAGGCCCCTTGGTTGCCACTTTTGTAGGAGCTGACCCAAATGTTAGGATGCAGCAGAATTACGAACTATTCAAGGAGCATTTCCTGCCGCTGGTTGGCTATGCGAAGGAAAAAGGGGTCAGGATAATGATTGAAAACTGCCCCATGGAAGGTTGGGAAGCATCTGACAGGCCTGTCAACAATCTTATGTCCTCGCCTAGATACTGGCAGGCTTGCTTTCAGGCAACAGACCAGGCAGGCCTGGGAGATTCTTTTGGCCTGGAATATGACCCATCCCACAGGATATGGCAGCTTGCAGGAAGGATGGATCTTGTTGCTCGTGACGTAGCATATTTCGGAGCACAGGGCAGGATATTTTCCATACATGCAAAAGGTGCTGAATGCCTTGATGAAGGCTTGTGGGTAGATGGCATAGACGGCAGATTGCTGGGCCTGGATGGCAATGAGTGGGGTAAAAGGACAAATTATGAACACGCAGTGCCTGGGCAACCGTATGATAGCGTACAATGGGGGATCATAATCCCTATAGCTCGTGGCTTCGGCATACCGTTTGCCACCCTTGAGATAGAGGATCCAAAGTTCAAGGATATGGATGATCCGGTAAAGAGCGGCCGACTTGGAATTCAAGCGATCGAGCGCATCTTAAGGCATTATGCTACTCAAACAAGACTAGCTATCAGCCCAGAGCAGCATAACCTTTAAATAATCCTTTTTTTCTTTTTTCTTCATGATAATAGTCACAGTTGTTCCTGTTTTTCTGATTATCCTGGCAGGCTATCTGCTGGGAAGGTTCAAAAGGATCAGCATAGAACCATACATAAATCTTATCGTCTATATCACAGCGCCATGCTTGATCTTTGCCTCCATCTCACGTAGCGACATCGATCTCTCAGATTTCATGACAATAGCGCTGGCAGCTGTCGGCATTATTCTTGCATTGACCTTGTTAGTTTTCTTAATATTGAAAATCGCAAAGTCAGATATGAAGGGACTATATCTGCCGATGGTCGTCGGCAACACTGGCTATATGGGCTACCCGATAGCTTTATTTGCATTCGGCATCGCTGGTCTGTCTAGGGCTGTTGTGTTTGACATGATGAACTCCCTGTTCTTATTCAGTTTCGGTATATATATAATCCACAAGAAGAACAGCATAAGAGAAGCGTTCAGGATACCTTTAATCTATGCCGTTATAGGGGGCCTGATATTCAGCCTTTTGAAGATTCCGGTGCATGAGATACTCTTTAAGCCTGTCCAGACAATAGGCCAGATTACCATTCCGCTGGCTCTGATGGTCCTTGGCTATAAGCTCACAGAGATAAGGCTGAAAAAGATAAGGATAGCTGTTCTTGCTTCTCTGTTTAGGATTGTCGGGGGATTCATAATAGCTCTTTCGGTTATAAGCCTGTTTTCGATTGAAGGGCTGGCTAGAAATATCATCTTGATCCAGGCATCTATGCCATCTGCTGTCATGTCAATGATACTTACAGCAAAATATCGGAAAGATGCTGCCCTGGTTTCATCTATAGTGCTTCTGACTACAATCCTAAGCCTGGTGGCTATCCCCATGATCCTCTGGTTTGTTTCTTAATTAACAAAATATTTTTAAATAAAAATCTATTCTATCATGTAAAATGGAAGAAACCAAATTTATCTGGATGGATGGAAAATTTGTACCTTGGAAGGAAGCCAAGGTTCATGTGCTTACACATACGCTTCACTATGGCCTGGGTGTTTTTGAAGGCATCCGCTTCTATGACACAGAAAAAGGCCCGGCTGTATTTAGGTTGCAGGACCATACCAGGCGGCTGTTCAATGGGGCCAAGAAAGCCATGATGGAGGTTCCATTCACAGAGGATGAAATTAATAATGCTATTTTGGAGACCATAAGGAAGAATCAGATCAGGTCTGGATATATCAGGCCTCTCTTCTTCTATGGCTACGGTAAGATGGGCCTGGATCCAAAAGGGGCGCCGGTAAACGTTTCGATAGCTGTATGGCCCTGGGGCTCTTATCTTGGAGATGAGGCAGTAAAAGTCAAGACATCCGGATTTATCAGGATACATCCTGAATCGACGCACTCAGAGGCAAAGATATGCGGCCACTACGTAAATTCGATCTTTGCTTCATGCGAAGTAAAAGCACATGGCTATCAGGAAGCTCTTCTGCTTGACTATAATGGCAAGGTTGCAGAAGGGCCAGGAGAGAATATATTCATAGTGAAGGAGGGAAAGCTTCTCACTCCTAGATTGGGCAATATATTGCAGGGCATAACCAGAAGGTCTGTTATCGAGATTGCAATAGACTTAGGGATAGAGGTTGAGGAGACAGAGCTCGCTTTGGACGATATCTATAAGGCAGATGAAGCTTTCTTCACAGGTACTGCTGCGGAAGTTACAGCAATAGCCTCTCTGGATGATAAGGCCATAGGCCAGGGTCCGATAACAGAGAAGATCAGGGGCCTGTTTATGGACATAGTGCATGGAAAGAACAAGAAATATGAGAACTGGCTTAGTTATGTAAAGTAGGAAGACGCACCAAAAGATGGACAGAGACCACTATCCTTGGTTACCTCAAGCCTTTCTCAACTCCGCTACCCTCCGAGCATCAATATTGAAGCTTAAGGCTGCTTCATTCCTGACCTGACCTGCTTCACTAAAATATCAATCCCAGAGGACAGAGTCTCAACGTCCAGCTCAAGACCAAAAATAACAGCCAATGCCTCTCCTCTGGTTTCGGCTCCGTCTAAAGCGTGTTTACGGTAACAGGAGAGCGCTAACCTCCCAGCCTAGTCTTCCCGCACTAAAGAACCAAATGCACATTAAAAAGCTTTCGCATTTGGGCAGCCTAATGGAACGGAGATAGTATTATGTATCAGACAAGGCAGCCCCATGCCTGCAGCCTTTTGTATTTTAGAAAACTTTATTAAGCCAAAAAGATATCTGTGCCAGGGGGATAAAAATATCATCAATAATCTTCTTGGGCACAGGAGCTGATTCTTATGTTGTAGGCAAAGGTATTAGGTCTGCTGGAGGCATCATCATCCAGGTGAATGACAACCAGTTCCATATAGATCCAGGTCCAGGCGCGCTGCAGGCTGCAGGCTTAGTCGGCATAAGCCTAAGGGCCAACACAGCAGTCTTGGCTTCTAATACAGACCTATACAACTGCAATGACATCAACGCAGTCATCGACACAATGACTTATTCTGGCTTTGACAAGAAAGGTGTCCTTGTGACATCAAAAAAGATAATCAGCGGGTCAGAAAAGGAGCACCCGTTCCTCTTGAATGAGCAGAAGAATTTTCTGGAAAGGTTTATCGTAATGCAGCCAGGCCAGCGTGTGGCTATTAATGATATAGAGATACAGGCCTTAAAGACAATTGCAGGTGATATCGATTCTCTTGGTTTCAAGTTTTATACGCCCAGCTTCACCCTCTCATATACGTCTGATACAAAATACTCCGTGGAGATAGCAGAGCAATATAAGGACTCAGGGATACTTATCCTGAAGATCAAGAATCCCGAAAAAGACACTAAGGGCTTAAGCAGGGAAGACGCAGTGAAGATTATAAAAAAGGTGAATCCCAGGCTTGCTGTGATAACAGGTTTTGGCAAGAGGATGCTTGAGTCAGATCCATTGTATGTGGCCAGAGAGATTCAGAAGCAGACAGGGATACAGACAATAGCAGCAAAAGACGGCATGGTGCTAAGCCCGGTATCTTATTCAGCGCAGCAGGGCCAAAGGACCTTTGGCACCTTTAGCAGACAGAAAAAGGTTGAGATCACAAAAGAGCCAGAATCAGCAAAGACTGAAAAGCCAGAAGCTAAAGAAACCCAGAAGACAATCACAGAAGCTCAAGGAGTAGCACCATCAGATAGCCAATAGCGCAGCCCAGGCTTAAGAACGGCATTGCCGGGTAAAACTTGTTTTCTTTTCCTTTTATCAGGAGTATAAGAAGAGCAAAGCTTGTTGCTAAAGGTATAGCCATCACCTTGACAAAGGCCATAGCGGCTGTATTGCCTGACATCAGATTCTTAAGCACAACTCCTGCAAACAGCAGAGGAAATCCAATATCTCCGCCACCCAGGATAGCTGTCCTTTGTTTCTTCAGCCTGCCTGCCCCTATCACTTGTTTTGCTTTCTTATAAGGTATGGACAGTCCAGCAAACAACTTGGATTCTGTCTGGAACTTAGCCATCTTGACCATATGCTTGCTCTTCCAGACAGCGATCATGTCATAGATAGATATCAACAACAGAAGCATAAAGGCAGCAAAAAGATTCATTATGGGTACAAATATAGCCGCTAATCCTCCGTATACAAATACCTCGGTCAAATTATGGATAAGCGTATTAGGCTTGAATACCTTCCATGCTCCGAGCACTATTGCCAAAGCTAATGCGATAAGCTGCGGCAAAAATGCTGAAAAAGCAAATCCGAGGCATAGGATAACTGCCATTAAGAACCAGATCTTCCAGAGGTTCTTCTTCCTGAATCTTATCAGCAGGAACACCAGGAACGTTCCTATCAATATTGCAACTAGGATATACACAAAAGAGCTTTGCTCCTCGATCGGCGGCCTTTCCATATCATAAGGCAGTTCTTTAAAAACAGCGCTGCCCTGCTGTAGGGATGCCTCATGATCGATGTATGCATTCAGCACACCAAGCCCGACTATCTGGGCCGCTAGGAACACCATCACAAGAATTAAGGTTATTTTAAGCGTATGCTTCATTTTCTATTTTGTTAGGCTGTTCATTTAATAATCTTTTGGAAAACTTTAAAAGAAACAGCCTATTCCTTAGAATAGGGGATTGAAATCAGGCTATCTGTATTATTAATCTTTATTCTGCTGTCAGCTGTTGCACAAGCTGGCTATAAGACATATGTGATCCAAGACAAGCCGCAGTTCCTTACATTTGAGATACCGCAAGATCATTCACCCAGGGAGCAGGCTAGCTCCCTGTACAGAAAAGCAGAAGAGAAAAGACTGTTCTATTATCAATTGGAAGAAGACCAGGAAAAGCTGGATAGATGCATCAAGAGCATAACAAGGAACTGGAAAAGAGACATAGCACCAGAAGGCAGCAAGCCTAAGATCATAATGGGCTACAATGAAGCTTTGGATTCCAAGTTCAGATGGAAGCTCTGGTCTAGGCTGAGACATGGAGAAAAGATTTGTTAAGATATCACATTAGTCCATGTCTACAGGCAGTTCTATATAAACCTGCATATAATGACCTTGCTTCAGGATCTCTTCCCAGATGTCTCATGGCAGTTGCTGCATCAACACCCAGATAGGCAACTTCAACAAGAAAATCATCTGTACGCCTTCTTGGTAGTGGAATGCATCCTGAATCAATTCCATCCAGTGCTGTTTCAACCTGCGATGCAGTCACTTCTCCTTTCATTCCAAGAGCTTGCATCAAGCTCTGTGTATCACTAACTGCAGTTTGGTTTGCCGTATTCATAACCTACAGGATTGCTAATTCATTTATAAACCTTTCTCTTTGTTACTACCAATAAGAAATAAAATACAAAAAACAAAATTTTAAATATTAAACTGTTATTCTGAATTTATATGAAAATGAGTGGTTATCGGTGGCTCTAAGGAATTTTTTGAGTTTCTATTATATTATAAAGAATTATTCATTCTGAAAAAAACAAAAGAATTAATTTTAACCCTTATTAAACATTTTAAAGCTCATTTAAGCCTTATCTCCTTTTTGTTACTATCATTTCAACAAAAAACTTTAAATAATATCAACAGTTTAAGGCTCAATCAAGGGGTGGAGCAGGAATATGGATAATTTTAAAGAGAAAATACAAAATGCAAAGCCTGGAACAGTTATACCTGTCTTCAAGATAGTCGATAATATCCAGGATCCAGTAGACTACTTCGCAAAGCTCTCCAACTATGGCCGCAAGTCCAATTCTATCCTTCTGGAATCTGCCGATATTGTGGAGAAGTATGGTGAAATAAGCCTTGGAACAGCATCTCCATGCCTGCGGCTTAAAGGCTATAAAGAAGAGTTTGAGATAGCTGCACTGAACAAGCTTGGTGAAAAGCTGCTAGCGTCTCTCAAGGCTGATCTCAAGTTCTGCAATAAGATGGTATATAGGAAAAAGGCCATAAAAGGCCTCCTCAAGCCGAAAAGAAAGACAGTAGATGAAGAAAAAAGGCTTAAGCTGAAGACGCATATAGATATCATCAGGACAATAGCATTCAAGTTCAAGCCAACTGAAAAGCCGGTTATACCCTACTGCGGCCTTTTTGGAAGCATCAGCTATGACTTTATTGACCAGTTCGAGGATCTGCCCCAGAACAAGGAGGACATCCTGAAAGATCCTGATTACGAGCTCTATTTTGTTGACAACCTTTTTATGATGGACCACAAGAACCAGAAAACTTACCTTATCGCAAATGCCCTTATTACAGATAAGAACAGGGCCAAGATATACAAGGATTGCCTTAAATCCATAGAGTTTTATGAAAAGAAATTTAATGAAAAGGTACCCAAGCCCAAAAAGCTCAAAAAGAAAAAGCAGGACCTGATGACCGATACTTCAAAAGAGCAGTTCATGGATACAGTAAGGAAGCTTAAGAACCATATAATCAAAGGCGACATTTTTCAGGTTGTTCCCTCAAGGACAATAACCACAAACTACAATTCAGAGCCGCTTGATATCTACAGGAAGCTTCGTTCCCTGAATCCAAGCCCCTATATGTTTTTCATAAACAACAGCAACGGTATTTTGCTGGGCTCCTCGCCTGAGATGTTTCTCAGGGTGCAGGGTGAAAAAGAGAAGATAGTTGAGATCCGGCCCATCGCAGGCACAAAGCCCAGGGGCATAGTCAACGGCGGTATAGATCAGGACCTTGATTCAAGATATGAGGCTGAGCTAAAGATCGATAAGAAAGAGCTGGCGGAGCACACGATGCTTATAGACCTGGCAAGAAATGATGTGGCCAGGATATCAAAACCAGGGACAAGATACGTTAACGAGCCGTATGTTGTTGAAAAATACAGCCATGTCCAGCACCTTGTCTCGAACGTGCAGGGCATCCTGAAGGACGATCTTGATGCGCTCCATGCATACTTGGCATCTATGAATATGGGAACCCTTACAGGAGCCCCAAAAGTCGAGGCCATGAAGCTTATACGCCAGGTAGAGAAGACAAAAAGAGGGTTTTATGGCGGCGCAGTAGGCTACATATCCCCAAGCGGGGATTTTGACTCTTGCATAGTCATAAGGAGTATGCGCCTAAAAGGCAAAAAAGCATACATTCGCGTCGGAGCAGGCATTGTCTATGATTCAGTGGCCAAAGCAGAGTTTTTTGAGACAGAGAAAAAAGCAAGAGCCTGTTTGAAGGCGATCAATGAAGCAGGTGGTTTCAAGTGAGGGTCCTGTTTATAGATAATTTTGACTCATTTACATATAATCTCGTGGATGAATTTGAGAAGCGTGATTGTGAGGTTCTTGTCTACAGGAATAATGTTGATATGGACTTCCTCCATAAGGAGATAAAAAGGTTTAAACCTAACCTCTTGGTTATCAGCCCAGGCCCAGGTCTCCCAAGCGAAGCAGGCAACTCAATAAAGATAATCAAGGAATACCATGAGAAGATACCAATATTTGGCGTATGTCTCGGCCACCAGTGCATAATCGAGGCATTTGGGGGGATAGTGAACAGGGCCCCCCGCATAATCCATGGAAAGCCCTCAAGGATCCAGCATGATAATACAGGGATATTCAAGAGACTTGAAAACCCTTTCCAGGCAGGCAGGTACCATTCTCTTATCGGCGTAGATATACCCTACTGCTTGGAAGTTTCAGCCAGGACAAGGTTTAAGCGTCTTGTCATGGGCATCCGGCATAAGAAATTTCCTGTCTTTGGCGTGCAGTTCCATCCTGAAAGCATACTTACTCCCATAGGCGGTTTGCTGATTGAAAATATTATCAGGTCCGTTTCAAAATGATAAAAGAAGCCATACAAAAGCTTGTAGATAAAAAAGACCTAGCTCCGGTTGAAGCTGAAGCAGTCATGAATCAGATTATGTCTGGAAAAGCAACCGATGCCCAGATTGCAGGATTTTTGATAGCTTTAAGGTTAAAAGGCGAGACCATCGATGAGATAACAGCCTGTGCTAAGGTGATGAGGGAAAAGGCGTCAAGGATCAGGCCCAAAAACCATTCACAGCTTGTAGATGTTGTTGGCACAGGGGGAGACAGGACAGGCACGTTCAATGTTTCTACTGCAGCAGCTTTTGTGGTTGCAGGGGCAGGGGTCCCTGTTGCAAAGCACGGCAACAAGGGCGTTTCATCAAAATCCGGCTCTGCAGATGTCCTTTCAGCTCTCGGTGTAAACATAATGCTTGATCCGGCAAGAGTAGAAGAATGCATATCTAATGTAGGGATAGGCTATATGTTTGCCCCCAAATTCCACGGAGCTATGAAATATGCTATCGGACCTCGAAAAGAGCTAGGCGTCAGGACAGTATTCAATATACTTGGTCCGCTGACAAATCCTGCAGAAGCGCCATATGAGCTAATGGGCGTGTTTGATGAGGCGCTTGTTGAGCCGCTCGCTGAGGTGCTTGGAAATCTTGGCTGCAGGCATGCTGTGGTTGTCAATGGCGGGGGCATGGATGAGATCACCCTGTCAGGCGAGACAAAGGTAGCAGAGTATAAGAAAGGGCATATACATAGCTATAGCATCAAGCCTACTGATTTCGGGATAAGGATAGCAGACCTCGAAGAGATTAAGGGCGGCTCTCCTGATGAGAACAGGCAGATAATCCTTGATATCCTGGATGGAAAGGAGAAAGGGCCCAAGAGAGACATAGTGTTGCTTAATGCAGCCATGGCGTTATTTGCAGCTGAGAAAGTTACCAACATGAGAACAGGCATTTCTAAGGCAGAAAAAGCAATCGATTCAGGGTCAGCGATGAAAAAGTTGAGGGCACTGGTTGAATTTTCAAGATGATAAAAAAGATAGTCAAGAACAAGAAAGCAGAAGTCAAGGCTAGAAAAAAGCTGCATCCGTTGCGGACATTCAGAAAATACATAAAGAACTCAAACAGGGATTTCAAGAAAGCCATATCTGCAAGGGGGATAAAGATAATAGGCGAACTTAAGAGGGCATCGCCTTCGCGGGGGCTGCTGAGGAAGGATTTTGATTTTATAGACATGGCCAGGCTTTATGACAAGGCGAAAGTAGCAGCAATATCTGTTGTTACAGATGAGGTATTTTTCGGGGGCAATGTGGCCCTCATCAAGAAGATCAGGAAAAACACGCGTAAGCCCATACTTCGAAAGGATTTTATCATCGACAAATACCAGATATATGAGTCGAGATACTATGGTGCGGATGCCATCCTGCTTATAGCTTCAGTCTTGGACAGGAAAGAGATAGACGAGTTTATAGCAATCGCCAAGAAGTACAGGATGGACTGCCTTGTAGAGGTCCATGATGCAAAAGAGCTCAGCAAGGTTCTGAAGACAAAGGCTGAGATCATAGGCATTAATAACCGCAACCTGAAGTCAATGAAGATTGATTTGGATACCGTGAAGAAGCTGGCAAAAAAGATAAAGAAAAGGGTTGTGGTTGCCGAATCAGGGTATGAGTCGAAACAGCAGATAGCTGAGATTAGATCGCTTGTGGATGCAGTCTTGATAGGGACAGCCATAGTCATATCAGAAAACGTGAAGGAGAAAGTAGGGGAACTGCTATGACGAAGGTGAAGATATGTGGTATCACCAATACTCCTGATGCTATAAGCGCGGTACTTCTGGGCGCCGACTATGTGGGCTTTTTGGTCGAGATCAGTTTTGCAAAGGATAAAGTGAGCCGGCAGCAGGCGAAGGAAATAATCTCAAAGCTCCCGCTGGAGGTAAAGTCAGTATATGTTACCTATGAAAAGAGATCAAAAAAGGTGATCGAAATAGCAACAGAGATCAATCCGGATATGATCCAGCTCCATAATGATATTGATATAAAAGAGATGAAGAGGATCAGGAAGGCGCTGAAGAACACCAGGCTGACGAAAACAATTAATGTGAAAGGCAAGAAATCTCTCTCTGAAGCGAAGCATTATGCTCCTTACGCAGATTACATCCTGCTTGACACCCAGCTTAAGGGCAGGAAAGGGGGCACAGGAAAGACCCATAACTGGGAGATAAGCAAAGCGATTGTTGAGACTATTGACAGGCCGGTCTTTCTGGCAGGCGGCCTCACCCCTGACAACGTTGATAAGGCGATTAAAAAGGTGAAGCCTTATGCTGTTGACACAAACTCAGGTGTCAGGAGAAAGGATGGGAAAAAAGACCATAAACTGATAAAGCTGTTTATCGAAAGGGCAAAAGCATGAAAGAAGGCTACTATGGAAAATATGGGGGAATCTTTGTTCCGGAAACACTGATACCCGCAGTTAAGGAACTGGAAGCGGCCTTTGGCAGATATCATAATGATAAGAGGTTCAAAGATGAGCTCAACAGGCTGTTAAGGGATTATGTAGGAAGACCAACTCCTTTGACATTCTGCAACAGGCTATCTGAAAAGCTTGGCTGCAAGATATACCTCAAGAGAGAAGATCTTGCGCATACAGGTGCCCATAAGATAAATAACGCAATGGGACAGGCGCTGCTCGCAAAATACATGGGCAAAAAAAGGATCATTGCGGAGACAGGAGCAGGCCAGCACGGAGTCGCTACAGCCACCGCAGCAGCTAAGCTGGGCATGGAATGCGAAATATACATGGGCACAGTGGATATAGAGAGGCAAAAGCTAAATGTCTTCCGCATGAAGCTTCTTGGCGCTAAGGTAAACCCCGTTTCAACCGGAGGAAAAACCCTGAAAGATGCTATAAATGAAGCTCTTAGAGACTGGACAGCCTCTGTTGAGAGTACCCATTATCTTCTGGGCAGCGTACTGGGCCCGCACCCATATCCTAAGATGGTTGCCCATTTCCAAAGTGTGATCGGCAAAGAGGCAAGAGAGCAGATATTAGCTGCAGAAAACAGGCTTCCAGATAAGATTGTTGCCTGTGTGGGCGGCGGTTCAAATGCTATCGGTATCTTTAAGGCATTCATAGATGATGATGTGGAGCTTATTGGCGTGGAGGCAGGCGGCAAGGGCATCAGGTCAGGCATGCATGCATCCAGGTTTGCAGATAAGAAATTAGGCAGGGTCGGCATCTTGCACGGAACAATGACATACGTGCTGCAGGACAAGTATGGCCAGATATATGACACCCATTCAGTTAGCGCAGGTCTCGATTATTCAGCAGTCGGTCCTGAGCATTCATACCTTAGGGATATAAAAAGGGCAAAATACACCTTTGCCACCGATAAGGAGACCCTGAAAGCATTAAGGCTCCTGAGTCAGGAGGAGGGAATAATAGCTGCTCTTGAATCAGCACATGCAGTTGCGCACGCAGTGAAGTTAGCCAAGAAAATGAAAAAAGAGGATATCCTGATAATCAATCTTTCAGGAAGAGGAGATAAAGACATGCAGACTGTAGCTAAGGGATTGAAATGATAGCAGTAAGACATGCGGCCACAGAAGATCTTCCCGAGCTGATTATGCTATGGAAAGAATTGATGGCTTTTCACCAGGATATCAATTCAAGCTACCCCCTGAAAAAAAATTCTTCTGATATCGTGAAGGATTTTTTTGCTGAAAATATAAAATCCCCTGATTCGATTTTGCTCATAGCCAAAGATGGAAAAAAGGCAGTGGGATATCTGCTTGCATTTATCAAGGCATTCCCGCCAGTATATGTTGAGGACAGGATGGGCTATATAAGCGACGGTTATGTTACCGAGCCATACAGGGGCAAGGGGATAATGAAAGATATGATATCAGAGACAAAGGCATTTTTCAAGAAAAAAGGCATGGAACATATTTATTTAAGGGCTGACACGATGAATACATCAGGGGTCGACGCTTGGAAAGCAATCGGATTTGAAGAGGAGGCAAAAGAAATGTATATGGAGATTAATGATGAACCTTAAAAAATCCCTGAAGAAGCTTCTGAATATCAGGCCAAGCTACAAAAGGACATTCAGGAGGCTGAGGAGAAAAGGGGAAAAAGCCCTGATCCCTTTTTTGGTTGTGGGTGATCCAGACTACAAAACATCAATGAAGATTGCCAGGAAAGTGGTTGAAGCAGGTGCCGATATCCTTGAGCTGGGCTTCCCTTTCTCCGACCCGATCGCAGACGGTACGACAATACAGGGCGCAGATGTGAGGGCCCTAAAAAAGCAGATTAACACAGCCAAGTGCCTGAAATTCGTAAAACGTCTGCGCGACTATACCGACATACCAATAGGGCTGCTTGTTTATTATAATCTTGTCTACCAGTACGGCATCAAGAATTTTTTCTATAGGTGCAGGCTTTCAGGTGTCACTTCAGTGCTTGTAGCAGATGCTCCTCTGGAGGAATCAGATGATATCATAGCAGCAGCAAGACCGCATAAGGTGGATACTGTGTTCATCGTAAGCCCCCTGACAGATCCCGGCAGATTAAAGGAAATATTGAGGAAATGCCGCGGTTTTGTGTATGTGGTTGCTAGGTTAGGTGTGACCGGCGCCAGGAAGGACCTGGAAAACAGCACATTAAGGCTTATATCAAAGGTCAAGGCCCGTTCTAAGCTGCCTGTCTGTGTCGGTTTCGGTATCTCCGAACCAGGGCATGTAAGATCAGTCTGTCAGGCAGGAGCTGACGGCGTAATCGTAGGCTCGGCTTTGGTTAGGCTCATCGAGAAAAATCTTCGCAGCAAGCGACTGTTAGGAAGGATCGAGAAATTCATCAAAGAGCTGAAGTTGGCAACAAAATGAAGATAGCACCAAGTATACTTTCTGCCGACCGAAAAAATCTGCAGAAAGAGGTTGATCTTATTGAGCCCTTTTCTGATCTTTTGCATGTAGACATCATGGATGGAAAGTTTGTCCCGCCCAAGACTTTCCTCGCTGAAGAAATAAAGAAAATCAGAACAAAGCTTCCAAAAGATGTTCATCTCATGGTTGATTATCCTATAAAAGACGGATACATAGATGATTTCATAGATGCAGGTGCATCTGTCATCACCATCCACGAGGAATGTAAGGATCCGGTAGATAAGGCGATAGACTTGATAAAAAGCAAGGGCGTAAAAGCTTCAATATCGCTCAGGCCCGCAACCCCGCTGAGCAAGATAGGCAGGTATCTGGACGGTCTTGACATGGTGTTGATAATGTCTGTGAATCCAGGATACTCTGGGCAGAAATTTATCCCGGATGTGTTGTCCAAGGTCAGGGAGCTTAGAAAACTGAGACCAAAGATGGACATAGAGATAGACGGGGGCATCAATGCGAGTACGATAGGCCTTGCCGCTAAGGCAGGGGCAAATGTCTTTGTCGCAGCTTCTGCGGTTTTCGGAGAAAAGGACCGTAAGAACGCGATAAGAAAACTGAGAGAGGCAGCAAAAAGTTATTAAATAGCAGCTGATTTAGCTATCATGGGGGGATAAGCATGCAGACAAAATTTGTTCTAGACGAAAATGAAATGCCGAAGAGATGGTATAACATACTACCTGACCTGCCAAGGCCTTTGGATCCGCCATTGCATCCGGTGACAAAAGAGCCTCTAGGTCCTGAAGATCTAGCCCCGATATTTCCGATGAGCCTGATTAAGCAGGAAGTCTCTTCAGAGC
This sequence comes from uncultured Methanosarcinales archaeon, assembly GCA_964510025.1. Taxonomy (GTDB): domain Archaea; phylum Nanobdellota; class Nanobdellia; order Woesearchaeales; family DATDXC01; genus CAZDZV01. The sequence goes on along the minus strand of CAZDZV010000010.1, from coordinate 23,006 downwards.
CCACGATCGCAATTCCAAATGAGCTTATTGAGGTCTATAAGATGTGGAGGCCAAGTCCTTTGTACAGGGCGCATCATCTTGAAAAATTCCTGAAGACACCTGCAAAGATATTTTACAAGTGGGAGGGTGTTTCGCCTCCAGGATCCCATAAGCCAAACACGTCGGTTGCGCAGGCTTACTATAACCTTAAGGAAGGTGTGGAAAGGCTCTCAACGGAGACAGGTGCCGGCCAATGGGGTTCGTCGCTCGCGTTTGCGTGCAAAATTTTTGATTTAAAATGCAAGGTGTATATGGTTAGGTGCAGTTATGACCAGAAACCTTACAGGAAGCTTATGATGCAGACCTGGGGTGCAGAATGTGTTCCCTCTCCAAGCCCTGATACAGAAGCTGGAAAAGCCATCCTGAAGAAGGATCCCAAATGTCCCGGGAGCCTTGGAATAGCCATAAGCGAAGCTGTTGCAGATGCAGTTAAGCATGACAATACAAAATATAGCCTCGGTTCTGTTCTCAACCATGTGCTGCTCCACCAGACAATAGTGGGATTAGAGGTCAAGGAGCAGCTCAAGATGGCAGATGTAAGCCCGGATGTCATGATCGGCTGCGTGGGCGGAGGATCTAATTTCGGGGGCTTCATGCTGCCCTTTGTCAAGGATAAGATGACAGGAAAGAATGATATCAAATTTCTGGCTGTGGAGCCGACATCATGCCCTACCTTGACAAAAGGGCCGTTTGCCTACGACTATGGGGATACCGCAAAGATGGCGCCTATAGCAAAGATGTATACCTTAGGGCATGGTTTTATACCACCGAGCATTCATGCAGGCGGCCTAAGATACCATGGAATGGCGCCTATAATAAGTGCCCTCGTAAATCAGAAGCTTGTAGGTGCGGTTGCCCTTCATCAATTAGGCTGCTTCAAGGCAGCTGTCGATTTTGCCAGGACAGAAGGTTTCATAGTGGCTCCTGAGACAAGCCATGCTGTCAAAGCTGTAATAGATGAGGCACTCAGATGCAAAAAGACAGGCGAGGAAAAGGTGATTGTCTTCAACAACTCAGGGCATGGGCACTTTGATCTGGCTGCATACGGTGCATATTTTTCAGGCAAGCTTCATGACTACTCATACCCTACAGATAAGATAAATGAAGCTCTCAGGGACCTGCCAAAAACCTGATTTTTAGAGACCAAAACTTTAAATACTAAAGTAGCAATTCTTTGACCTATGCCTAAGATTATAGACCCATACGGATCAGAGCTTGTTGAAGATTACGTAAAGATAATCAAGGATTTTGGTTTAGATGCTTTTGATCCTCACAGCTATCCTGAACCCAACAGGCTGATGAGGCGCTCAGTTGTCTTTTCAGAAAGGGACATGAAGCCGGTTCTGAAGGCGATGAAGGAGAAAAAGCCCTTCTATGTTCTTTCAGGTATAATGCCGACTGCAAAGAAGATCCATTTTGGCACAAAGATGGTCGTAGAGAATATAGCGTATTTCCAGGGCCAGGGTGCAAAAACATATTGTCTGGTGGCTGATCTGGAGGCAGCAGCAGCCAGGAATATCTCCCTTGAGGAAGCAAGAAAAAATGCAATGGAATTTCATATACCTGCTTACATAGCTCTTGGCCTGAATCCTAAGAAGACATCCTTCTACTTCCAGTCTGAGAATTCTGATGTGATAAAGATCGCCTATGAAGCCTCAAATAAGATAACATTGAATGAGTTCAGGGCTGTGTATGGGCAGGCAGATCCTGCACGGATAATGTCTGCACTCACTCAGATAGGAGACATACTGTATCCTCAATTAGAGGAACCTATGCCAGGCGTAATTCCGGTCGGCGTAGACCAGGATCCCCACATTAGGCTCACCAGAGACGCTGCAAGAAGGATGAAGGACAGGAAATTTTTCCTGCCTTCCGGGATTTATCACAAGTACACACCTAGTCTTGATGGAAGCCTGAAGATGTCAAAATCAAAGCCAGAATCATGCATAGACCTTCCTGAAGATAAGGAAAAGCTTCCCAGGAAAATCATGAGGACCCTTACCGGCGGCAGAGATACAGTTGAAGAGCAGAAGAAAAAGGGGGGCATCCCTGAAAAATGCATTATCTTCGAGCTTTACAAGCAGCATCTCATAGAAGATGACAGCAAGCTGCAGGAGATATATGAAAACTGCAAGTCGGGCAGACTGCTGTGCGGTGAGGATAAGCAGCGCTGCCTAGAGCTTATGACCAGGTTCATGGGGAAGCTGCAGAAAGACATTGTAAAAGCAAGAAAATTTGTAAAATAATAAATTTTATATATCAAGACAGATAAGACTAGTTAGAGGTGGTAGATATGGGCTCTTTGCCGTTGAAAGGAAGTTTCATGATCACAAGCATTGTAGGCTTTATTATATCGGTTGTTTTTACATTCTCAGGGAGGTTCAGCGGCTGGTTTGGAGCGAAGATAGATCCGGTGACAAATCAGGTTCTATTTGACAGGGGCCTTGCATTTGGCTTTGTCTTTACGCTCATATTTGTTATGATGTTTATTGCATCAGTTGTGTCTATGACAAAAGCTCCGCTTGCAGCAGAGGAGTCATTAGATCACCCGTACAGAAAAAGGAGATGATCACATCTTATCAAATTTTTCTTTTGCCTTGTTCTCTTTCCAATAGACGCTGTGGGAGGCCCTTTTTTCGAATAAGCTTACAGCTACCGTCAATATATCTTCCTTGAATCCCTTGAATCCTTTTTCTTCGATCAGTTCTTTGGCATCATCGATACACTCTTTCATGAGCTCGATGTTCTGGTTTCTGCATGCCTTTTCCATATCTGATTCTTCTTCTTCGGTCAGGTAGACCTCCACCCACTTCGGATAGGAGCTTCCTTCGGCAGTCTTAGGAAAAGATTTTGAAAAACTCATTATGCACACCCCTGATGGGCAATAAGCCGCGCTATTATTTAAAAGTTTCTAGAAATTGAAAATTTTCTTCTTTTCCTTTATGGCGCTCGGAGCTTCCCCCCCATGCCATGTGTATCTTGGTCTTACCCTCATAGAGTACATTCTTTCGTTCATATCATCGAAGATGATTGCAGATCCTTTGACCCTTGGCAGTATGTTCAGCTGCTTGTCCAGCCCTTCCCTCATATAGCTCTGCATAAGCATACCCATCGCCTGTATATCATAGTTCGCAGTTATCCGGTGGGCTATAACTACATCAGACTGGGTCATCACGTCCGTATGTATCTTGCCGGGCTGCTGCGATGCCAGGATCAGGCTGATCCCTGGCTGCCTCCCTTCCCTCAGTATCGTGACTAACGGATTTGTGGCGACAGTAAAACCGTCGTTTGGAAGAAATTCATGTGCTTCGTCCACGATCAGCCATACCAGCGGAAATTTGTTCTTCTCTTCCTCATCTCTTTCACCAAGAAAATGAGTAGCTGCATGGACCGCGCTGTACTCTTCCTTTTTCCTTTCGATCATCCTCTCCAAAAAGAGCTTTTCTGCTACCAGTCCGATGACCAAGGCCCTTATTCCGGATGCGCCGGGTATCGTTGCATAGCAGCTGACATCGAGCACAGTGACCTGTCCGCCTGCTACAAGCTTGTTGAAGGCAGTACCTTCACTGTCGAAGATGCCCCAGCCATCTGCCGCTAAAAATCTGTTCTCAACAGCATCCTTTACAGATTTTTCCGACCTTTTATCTTCCCGAACCGCTTTGATCATATCCTTTATGCTGTAGTTCCTTCCCTTGAGGCTTTCCAGCGCCCTTTCAATCACTATTCCATGCGCTTGGTTGATGTCTATGCCCAAAGTTGTGCACCAGTCATGTACGTCCAGCTCAGAAGGCCTGATAGAAAATGGAAAGTCTGTAGGGATGCCTTCATCCTTATACCTCTTATAATAACCCTTTGGCGTAAATATCTGGACATTTAAGGCTTTGCCCTCCAGCCCCCATTCTTTTAGAAGATTATCCTCCTTTTTGTTAGGGTATTTCATGGTCCAGTATACTCCCATTGTGTCAAGCATGACAACAGCCAGGTTTTTGTTGATATCTTTTGGCAGGTCTGCCATGCCTTCTGCTATTACTCCCATTGTATAGCTTTTTCCAGATCCTCTTTTTCCGCATACAAATACAACATGGCTCCTGGTAACATCAAGGTATATTTTGTTGGAAAGGGAAGTGGTCTGGCCCATCTTTACATAATGCTTGCCAAGAAATATCGCTCCCTTGCTGCCCTGCTCTTCCCTGTCCTTCTCGCTTCGGCCGATTATGATATCATACATCAGCAGAAAACAGGGGAAAAATTAATATAAAGCTTTATAGAAACTATTTGGTAGTGAAGAAAAATAGAAAGCTTTATTTAGGATAAAGTTTTCTTAGGCACAATAGGGGTGATAGAGTAATTTTTGGTGAGGTGGCATACTATGGTCAGGAAAAAAACCCCGAAACGTTCTAAAAAAAGGCGTTATAGTCCATATATCGGTACAATACTCTTGGTAATTGCAGTTGCAGCTGTGGCATATTTTTTTTATGTCCAGATTCTCCCGCATACAGAATCTGCTGCAGTTGTCAATGGTGAGCAGATACCCTTGGCTGAGCTGAATAAGCAATATAGCAGGATACCAGATGAATATGCTGCAGTGGTTTCCAAGGAAATGCTGTTAGATCAGCTGATTAACACCAGGCTTCTTGTCCAGGAAGCAGAAAGCCAGGGCATAGGTGTTGCAGAAGATGAGGTGGAACAGGAGCTGGACAGGTTGAAGATTCAGTTTGACTCGCAGCAGGATTTTGAGGATTTTCTCAGTGAGAACGACATGGATATATTTGAGATAAGGCAGCAGCTCAGGAGCCAGCTGATGATTAATAAGCTGCTAGAGCAGGAGCTGCTTTCAAAGATAGAGGTCAGCGAAAACAAGATTAGGGCCTTTTATGAGCAAAACCTTGAGCCATTAAACGTATCTTACGAAATGGTCAGGGGCCAGATAAATGACTCTATCTATCAGGATCTGGCAAATGCCGCTATTCAGACCTATGTAGGGCAGCTCAGGGCAAAGTCTGATATTACGATCAACCCCCGGTTTGTTACAGGGGAGGCAGATATGCCGGAAGATATTTTGCCGGAGGATATCGAAGATGAGACCGATCAGATCGAGACGTTCACAGAGACAGGAGATGAGATCTGCACCAAGGGCGGAAAGCCTGTTGTCCGTCTGTACACAACATCTGGATGTAAGTCATGCGATGAGCTGGAAAAAGCTTTTTATGATGCAGTAGGAGACTATGATGTGGTTGTCTATCACTGGGAGCTGGATACAGGCCAGAATATCTACACAGAAGAAATGGAAACAGGCATACCTAAATCTGAACTGGATATCTTCCAGAAATATAATCCAAAGAGTACAGTGCCTACCTATGTTATGGGCTGTAGATACGTAAGGGTCGGGGCCGGCGGCAGCGATATGGAAGAGGAAAAGCAGGAGCTTAGCTCGGTTATCAGTGAACTGTCAGAATGAGTGAAGAAAAAGAAAAGCTGGAAAAACAGCTTAGGTTTCTGAAAGAGAGTCTGGATGCAGGAGTTATCAGCAGAGAGGAATACGAGAAAGGCAAGGAAAGGGTCGAAAAGAAGATAAGTCATCTGGAAGAGTCCCAGGCAGGGCAGACAGTCCAGGAAGTCCCGGAAGAGCAGAAGATCGAAATAAAAGGGCCAGAAGAAGTGAAACCGCTTGAGGAAGAGAAGATTCCGGAGAAAGAATGGGTGAAGGAAGCCCCTGAAGAAGAACCTTCTGTTGATAAAAGGATTATAATAGGTGTTGCTGTCGCAGCTTTGCTGTTGGTTGTTTTCTTTCTCACAAGATCGCCGGCTGAAGGGCCTGGCGAAATAGATGCACCGGAAGAAACAGTACTGGAGCCATTATGTTCTTCTGATCAGGACTGCATGAGACAAGGCAAGATAGGATCATGCCAGAATCCAGGGACAGCAGATGCTATCTGCGTGTTTAAGGATCCAACCACGGTTGAGTTGACAGTGATAGAGACAGACGACTGTGTGAGCTGTGATTCATCGAGGATGATAAATGTTCTTACTCAGCTGTTCTTGTCATTGGATGTTGAGAATATAGACTATTCCTCTGCAGAGGGCCGCAGGCTTGCTGCTGATTATGGCATCGAGGTCCTGCCTGCTTACATATTGGGCAGCAGGGTTAACCAGACCGAAAGTTTTGATGACTTTAAGACAGCACTTAGGCAGGCTGATGATAAATATGTTGTAATGCCTACATTGTTAGGCACAGGCTATTTTATCAATAGGGACGAGCTGGTCAATACCATCCATATATATACGCTTCCAGAGGACACTGACAAGGTCGAATCAAACATGCAGGAGCTTCTTGGTTTGTTCGGGGACAGCATTGAATACGGTCTTATAACCGTAGCGCCATCTGAGAAAGGGCAGCTTAAGCAGGAACTGGCCATAACATCCTATCCTTCTTTCATTGTGAATAACAAGCTTAAGTTCAGCGGGATAAGGTCTGCCGAGTCGATAAAAGAGAAGTTCTGTGAGCTGAACCAGCTCACCGAGTGCAGCCAGACCTTGTCCAAGGATATTAAAGATCGTTGACAGTTATTATCTCTAGCTTCGCTTCGCCAGGCTTGATCTTGCTGTCCATACCGACGAGATATTTCACATTGGAAATCTCTGCCCGCTTAACAAGGTCCTTGTCTATTATGCCGTCAAACACAATAGCATAAATCCCTGAGCTTAGGCTCTTTATAGTGGTCTGGAGCTCACTGATAGGTACCTTCCCAAGGATATTCAGCTTGCTGTCCAAAACATGTGCTCCTCTGGTGCCTATTAGGCTTTCCAGTATGCTTTTGAACTTGTTTTTCTCATCATCTGATAGCGTCTTCTTCTTGACAAATTTAGGGGGCTGTTTTGTCTGCCTTGAGTCATATCTTTGTTTTTGTCTGTTTCCATTGAGCCTTTCAAGCTCTTTTCCAAGCTCGAGTTTGGCCTGTTCCGCAGAGATCCTGCCTCTTAGAGCTTTATGTATCTCTTTTTTTGTTATCTCTTCTACCTCTTTGCCGTCAGGGGCCATACAGACAAAGTCTATTTCTGCAACATTCAGGAGCTCTTTGATTATAAGCTTCCCGCCCCTGTCTCCGTCAACAAAAACAGTTATCACCTTCTTTTTGCCTAGCTGCACAATTGTCTCAGGGACGCTTGTTCCGTTTATCGCGATCGAGTTTTTTATGCCGTGCTTCAGCAGATTAAGCACATCTGCCCTGCCTTCTACAACAACGATCTCATCTGAATCGTCTATCGATGGCCCGGCAGGAAGCCGTTCCTTGCCGTATTCCTGTATCTCCATAACTCTTACAGAGTATGCGACCTCATCTGATAGTTCCTGAGAATCAGGCAAGACCTTTTCCATAAGATTCTTAAGCAGTTCTTTTGCTCTTTCGATGACAAAGTTCCTTTTGGATACCCTGACATCTTCTATATTATGTGTCTTTATTTTGGCATTGCACGGACCTATCCTTTGTATAACCTCTAAGGCAGCAGCTACGATAGCTGTCTCAGCCTTATCCAGGCTTGATGGAATCACTATTGACCCGTTTGTTTTCCCGCCTCTTGTATCTACATTTACTTCAATCCTTCCTATCCTTCCGCTTCTTTGTAGTTCTCTCAGTTCTAAGTCACTTCCCAGCAAACCTTCTGTCTGGCCGAATATCGCTCCGATGACATCAGGCCTGTCTACAACACCCTCTATCTCTATAGATGAATGGACTATATATTTTGAACTTACAGGGCTTATCTTTCCCATTTTTTTCCTCCTTTACAGAATTAGTACTGATAAATCTGGGCGTACTTTTCTGTAAAATGACAAATAGAACAAAGTTAAAAAGCTCTATTCTTCCTTAATATAAGATAAAAATGCTGAATTGAGCGTTATAATAGTAAATTTGTCCTATTTATCCTTTTCTTGACTTGTAAAACCTTTAAATATGATTGTAGCCCGCAACACTAACTCCCAAGCTCATAGCTTGCATTTAGCGTAAGCTCAATTGAGTACTCTCGTGACGGGCTTTTTTTAGCGTAAATCAACCCATTTAAAGGTTAATTTACATCTTTAATCTCTCTTATAAGAGAATAGTTTACTATTATTTAAATCTTCAGTTTTAATCCAAAAACTATTTATAATAGCATTGATATAAATGCCCCTATGAACAAGATTTTCCTATATATGGCAATACTCTTGGTTATGCCAATAATTGTCTCAAGCCAGATGACCGTCTATGATCTGGTAAATGAGATAAGGGCAAATCCTAAACTGTATACATTTGTCATATCAAAAAGCATAGATTCGCAGGCCCTTCAGCAGGCAGACTCATTAATGGAGTTTCTGGGCCTTTCAAAAAGCAACTTCGACAACAGGATTACTCACAATAACCATTTGGTCATAATGGGCGTCTCTGATAAGAATACAAAGATAGCAGAGAATATTGGTAATAAGGAAGTAGGCCCTATGCTCATTGCAACAAATAACAAGAATCTTATCATAGCTGCTTCCAATACAAAGAACCTGGAAAAGGCAGTAGGCATTATAAAGGATTATCAGCAAAATGCTGATGACCTGCTGGTGCATTATTACCCTGAAAATAAGAATCTTTTTTCACCTTTAGCTGGCTCTGGGATGCTTGTCTTGTCTGTCACTGCAGGAATCCTCCTTGCAGGTGGAGCTTTTGCTCTGCTTGCCAGACCGGGAAAAAAGCAGAAAGCTGCAGGATCTTCGCAGATAAAGGATTATATCATCTCCAACCTTAGAAAAGGCTATACCCAGGATCAGATCTGGCAGACGCTTGCAAGGGCAGGCTGGCAGGAAGATGTTTTAAGGCAGCTCTTCGATGAGATAAACAAAAATTAGAATTTCTGGTCTTCTATTTTAAAACGAAACCTTTATATATAAATAATCCCAGGATTAGACTATATGGCATCCGCGTTCCGGAACGTAATAGTCTTTTTTGAAGAGATAGGGCTATATGACGTTGTGCTTCCATTTCTGCTTGTTTTCACTATACTTTTTGCAATATTTGAAAAGACAAAAATATTGGGTAGTGAGACCATAGATGGAGAGTCCTATCCAAGAAAGAACCTGAATGCGATGGCTTCATTTGTCATAGCTTTCTTTGTGATCGCATCAGCTGAGCTTGTGGACATAATAACCGTTGTGTCAAGCCAGACCGTTATCTTGCTTATGGCATCTGTGCTTTTCTTGCTGCTGGCAGGCTCATTCTTCAAGGAAGACAAGGAAGGGTTCTGGCTTCACGAAAGAGGCTGGCAGATATTCTTTATGATAATCATGTTTATTGGAATAGTGCTTATATTCCTCAATGCAGTCGGCTGGCTGGATGAGATGTGGGATTTTCTAACTGCAGGAGGCTCAGGCAGCGATGCAGTAGGTTCCATAGTCCTTATCATAATAGTAATCTTGTTCATGATGTACGCATTGAGAGAGCCAACAACCAAAAAATCAACATCCGAAAAAAATAGCTGAGGTGTAAAGAATGGTTTCAAACGCATATAAACTTGAAGGTTTTTTAGAGGCATTGGATGCTTGGGGATTTACGGACATACTGCTGCCTTTTCTGCTTATCTTTGCAGTCATGTTTGCCATCCTCCAGAAAACAAAGATATTTGGGGATAGGAAGAATATCAACGTGATAGTTGGGCTTGTTATCGGTCTTCTTGTTGTCATACCGCATGCAACCGGCATGTACCCGGCAGGCTATGACGTGGTTGAGGTGCTTAATGCAGCTCTGCCAAGCGTCTCTATAGTTGTGATTGCAGTTGTGATGCTGCTGATACTGATAGGCATATTTGGCGGAGAGGCAAACCTTTTCGGCATGGCAGCTCCAACCTGGGTGGCAGTATTTTCTATCGTAGTTATCGTGTTTATCTTCGGAGGCGCAGCAGGATGGTGGGGAGGCTACGGCTGGTTTGAGTCTTTTTTCGGTTCTGACGCCATAGCGATTATAGTGATGCTTCTTATATTTGGCATCATAATATCCTTTGTAGTATCCTCTGACACAAAAGAGGATATGGCCACCTTAAGCAGGTTCGGCATAGATTTCGGCAAGCTTTTCGGCGGCAAGAAGAACTGAAAATGGCGACATTTTTGGATATAAGTGGATTAGAGCATTTTTCCTCTTTTTTTGTCTTTCTTTTTGTATGGCTGGCAGTCTATGCTCTGCTGCAGTATACAAAGGTCTTAGGTGAGAATCAACAGGCTGTTAATGTCATCATAGGCCTTATAATAGGACTTTTTGTGCTTTTTTCCCCTATCGCAACAGGAGTGATCCAGTATATAGCTCCCTGGTTTGCGGTTATCCTGATATTCATAGTTTTTATCAATATGTCTGCCAAGACAATGGGCACAGGGACAGAGATTATCAGCGGACCTACGAAAGCTGTTGTAGGCGTTGTAGTCCTTCTGATTGTTGTTGTTGGGGCGCTCCAATACATCAGGGACGAGATCACCCTGCCTGGAGACAACGACACTACAAGAGACTATTCCAAGAGCTCATCTGTTATTTTTCACCCAAATATGCTGGGGGCCATATTTATACTTCTGGTAGCAGTATTTACAGTAGGATTATTAGCTGCAAAACAATAGCCTATTTCTTTTTCTTGGGAGAAATATTATCTGTCAGCCTGGAAAGCTTGTTGACGTTTTCAGTGAAGGTCGGAAGTATCTTCTGGAACACTTTTTCCATGGCTTTTATCTCCGTTCCCACTTCAACAAGATTCTGGTCATATTCGGATATTTTTCCAAGAACGCCTTTATGAAGCGCTTCAAAAGATCCCTTGAGGTTTTTTATGTCCTGCTCTATCCTGACAAGCCTGGACTCTGTTCTCTCTTTCCACTCTATCATCTTGTTTATGTCCTTCAAGAACTCGTTCCATTTCTCATCTATGATTGCTTCTGTTATCTCTTCTATCCTCTGTTCATCCAGAGGTTCCTGCTGGTCCTGCTGGCTATATATCTGCTGGCTTGAATAGCCCTGGTTCTGCATGTCCATAGGCTGCTGCTGGTACTGGGGCATGCCGCCTGTCTGCGGTGGAACCTGGTTGTACTGTTCCTCTTTTTTTCCGAATAACGCCATCTTTGCCTTAAAATCTGCCTAATAATGTATATAAACTTTTCTATTTATTTTTTTTTAGGTTTTCTTCGATAACTTCCCTGATTTCATTATGTGTCACAAACTTGATAGGCTCCCAAAGCTCTATGTATTTCTTGAGTATGTTTAGCTCTTCTTTTTTTGCAGACATCTGCAGCTCCTTGATAAGGGTAAGCATCCTGTCTTTTATCTCGCTAATATCCTTCTTCAGCTCATTCATCTCAGACAATATAGTCTTTATCTCCGTGTTTAGCTGCTTATGTCTGCTAAGCATGTTCTGCTCCAGGATTCCAAGCCTGTTCTGCGTGTTGCTGTTCCTTTCTTCCAGAATTCTGATCCTTCTTGACAGGCTGTTTATATCGTTCGAATAGTCATTGCTGCTGTTTTTCTCATGCTTGAACAGGCCTTGCTGCGAAGGCTTTCCGATTGTGATAACAGGCCCTGCCATATTTTTACATTACCTTAGGTAATATAATAATCTTGTGTTTTTCCGGTTATCTTACTATTCGTACATAATAGATAAATATATTACATAATAGAATAATTAATATATCTTTTCTTACATAATAGAAAATAAGAAAGTTTATATAGATAAACATTTCTTACATAATAGAATAATGCAAAACAGGGCTGACGCGAAGCACAATAGCGATTATTCTAATCCTCTGTCTAAAAGTGATATCAGGAAGATTGGCTCCTTGGAAAAGTACCTTCAGGAGAAGTATGGCCTATCGATTCCTGAGGCCATGAGGTCGATCAAAAAGCAGAAACCCCAGATTCCTGTTTCAATATTCAATAGATATCTAAGCTGTTTTGAGGCTGTTGTCCTATATCTTCGCGATTACCTGGGGTTGTCCAACAAAAGGATATCTCTGCTCACAGCCCGTAAGCAGAACACAATTTCATCGACATACAAGAAAGCCCTCGGAAAATTCAGCGGGAAGCTTTCTCAGGACAGCGAATACTCGATACCTTTGGAAGTGATCAAAGACAGGGGGCTTTCAGTTCTTGAAAACATCTGCTACTATCTCAGGAAGGAATATGGTCTCAGCAACAACGGGATCGCGGAGCTGCTGAATCTCAACAACAAGACAATATGGACAGTGATGGCCAGAGCGAGGAAAAAGCTGCATGGATAAGATAACAAAGCTTGGAAAGAGAAGCCAGGATGAGCTAAGGCAGCTAATGTACTCTTACAAGAATGGTTATATCGACGATGCTAAGCTGAAGAAAGCCCTGGCAGAAAAGATACAGGGAAAGACAAGAGAAGAATGGCATGAGCTTTATATGTCCAGGAAAGCAGATGATTCTGCAGCCACAAAAGGTATCCTGAGGAACTACATAAAGGAAAATCTGGCTAAAGGCTATTCCCTCAGCCAGATAGAGAAAGCGCTGTCATTATATGGCTATGATGGATCGCTTGTGAACTCTCTTATACAGGAAAATAGGAAGATAAAGCCTATAGCTGTTGTCTTTACATTGCTTGTGCTGGTCTTGTTCAGCACATTCTTGCTACGACCTGCAATAGTGGGTTATGTAACACTAACAAGGGAGGCGACATACACCGATACCCTTAACATAGTCAGAAATGAAAGCACAGAATACATGTGGATTGTCCAGAATCCAGGCAAGATACTGTCTATACAGCTTAGCGGCGCTGTAGAGCAGGGGCCTGTCAAGATTTATCTGGAGCAGGATCCAGAGAATCTTCTGGTCCTGGACTCTTCCAGCTTAGACTATGGCTCTGTGCCAGCTGAACCTTCAGGACCTGCAGAGATACCATATGAAAATTCCACATTGGACATAGCACTAGACTATGCGTCTGGAACAAGCTATGATGAAGATGATGATGGAATCGCTGCCTTGGACGAGATAGTGGACTTTACGGTCGAACATTCACCAATAAATCTTAATTCCAGCTTCCTGTGCACAAGCTGGCAGGTAGAATCATCATCTGGTACAACTGCGCTATGTTACGGCAGTCAAGACTGCTGCTCTATCTTAAACCTAGTACCGGAGCAGGATAGCTGGGATGACAGCTTCTATCTAAACTACGGCTCCTATGGCGCATCTTATGATAACAATATTACAGCCCAGCTTATCTATGCAGACTACAGCCTTGATTTAGATGATCCCTATGCAGACATTAGGTACTCAGATATCAGGCAGCTTGGCGCTGTTTTCTACACAGAGGAAAGCGTATTTGAGGATGAATGTGCAGAGACATGCAATATTGAGATAAACCAGAGTGTCTTCAAGCTGATAATACAGACAAACGGGACATCTATTAGCCTAGGCTCAATAACCTATGATGTGGTGGAGACATCCCACCGGACTCTGCAGCATCTTACGCAATTAGCCTCGGAAGCCAGACAAAAAGATACATAAGGTTTGAGTTTTTGGATAATATGGGAGACACTGAGTATATGATGCTTAATGATATAAGGGTATTTGTGAATGCCACGAATCTGGCCAATCTGACTACAACAAACCTAACCTTAAGCTCAAATGTGGATCATTGGGAAGCGCCCAACTTAAACGATGGAGATTACCTATCGTACTGGCAAAACGACGATATTTCAACCGCAAACCTCACGTGGAATTTCTCAGCTCCCCAAAGAATAAACCTGATTGAATACGTCTACAGGTATGCCGAACCAGGAAACTACACTGTCCTTGTTTCAGATGATGCAGAAACATGGACAGCTATAGCAGAAGGGCAGATGAGCAACATAACAGGCCTTGTCGAGTATATCAATTTCTCTACACAGGAAAAACAGTACCTTAGGTTATGGATCAAGAGCAGCGGAGATGGCAATATGGGGGCCGGAGAGGTAAAGATCTGGGGCCAGCCTCAGAATCTGACAGGATTATTGTGCGATAAAGGCTCTGTATCAACAACATGCAACATCACAACACCCCAATATCTGCAGGATGATACAGAATATCACCTGAATAATCTGGTAATCAAGGACGGCGGCTCACTCATTAATGATACATCCAACTGCACCAGTGACCGCTATCCAGAAGGCGCCCATCATGGCTGCGGATTCTCGCTTATACTTGCAGGCAACCTGACTATAGAATCCGGCGGCAACATAACAGCTGGGAATGTTTCCATACTTGCGGATAATGTTGATGTGCGGGCTGGCGGGAAGATTGTTACGGATGGGCTGGGATGGATGGCTGGGATGGGGCCATGTGGTTCTTCAACATATGCTGCTTGTTATGGGGGGTATACAGATACTTATGAAAATAAAATAGCTTATGGTTCTGCAATTCAGCCAAGTGATTTTGGAAGTGGTGGAAAGGGTCATCCAGGAGGAGGAATTGTTTTTATTAATTCTACAAATGAGGTTAATATTTCTGGAGTTATATCTAGTGATGGAGGAGAATTAATTAATGGGGGGGCGGGAGGTAGTATATGGATTATTTCAAGTTCTTTTAATGGAGATGGTAATTTATCTGCAGAAGGAGGAGATGGTGTTCCAGGTTCTGTTACTGATGGGGGAGGGGGAGGAGGAAGGATTTCAATCAATTATACCACAGATTCTTTTAATGGATATTATCTTTTGGATGGGGGTAAAGGGGATCGTGTAGGAACTCCTGGAACATTATGGCATCCATGGAATTCATCTATAAATCTCACATTAAAGAGTGATATGGCTCTGTATCCTGGAAATTATACAATGAATATTTTAAATGTGACTAATGGGGCAAAACTATGGATATATGGTTCAAATGTTAATGAGGGTAGTGGAGGTTATGGTGTTCAAATTAATGCTCAAAAGGTTTATGTTGATGAGAGTTCAGCAATAAGAGCAGATGGTATGGGTAGTGGTTATGGTTCAGGGTATGGTCCGGGAGGAGGAGGTCTTAAAATTGGGGGAACACATGCTGGAAAAGGAGGGGGAAATACAGATGCAACTTATGGTTCTATGACAGAGCCATTAGATTTAGGAAGTGGGGGAGGTATTACTTC
This sequence comes from uncultured Methanosarcinales archaeon, assembly GCA_964510025.1. Taxonomy (GTDB): domain Archaea; phylum Nanobdellota; class Nanobdellia; order Woesearchaeales; family DATDXC01; genus CAZDZV01. The sequence continues at coordinate 7,862 of CAZDZV010000010.1, read as the reverse complement.
TTTGACTATTAGGATTTATTATTCAGGGGGAGGAGCAATTAAATTAAATGTTACAAATGAGATAGTTTTTAATGGGAATATTACTGCTGATGCAGGATATTGGGGGGCTGGAGGTAGTATATGGTTAATTGCAGAGAGTATTACTGGAATGGGCAAAATTTCTGCAAGAGCATTAAATTCCCTAACTGACGGATATAGGGCTGGCGGAGGAGGAAGAATTGCCTTATATGCTCCAACTATAAGTTTAAGTGATTTGGCTGATGTTAGTGGAGGGATTTATACAGTTTCTGATAATCCTCCTTATGACGGCTCAGCAGGAACAATCTTCATCAACGCAACAAACTCAATAACCTCAACAGGCAACATAACAGCAACAGGCTACAACGGCTCTACAGCAAGGATCAACCTTACTTCAGAAGTCCTGAATCTTACAGGCATATACAACGCATCCTCGATTGTGGATCCGCAGGGCATAATCACATTGAACTACAGCTACTGCTCCAGCGTCTTTGCAGGCGCTGTAGCTGATCCAGGCGCATTGCTCATAACACCATGCACAACCCCGCTAGAGATGACCTACTCATCTGTTAACAGGACAACCGACGGAACATCAACAAATGCGACCTCTCCGATTGGCCTGCAGAAGTCGTTAAGGGTGAATGCCACCCTTGAAAACATCATAGGGCTGGATTCCGTCTGGTATATTGTGTGGAGCGGCAACTATGAAAGCCAGGTGATTGACAAGGCATTTATGGAAGAGAACGGCAGCTATTACTCCACTATCCTGACTATAAACAAGAGCTTCCCGAGCCGCTACGTCAACATTACAATCTTCGCCAATGACACCACCAGGACCAATATATCATCTAATCTTTCATTCTATGCAGATGTGATAGCTCCATGGAACATCACATTCTTCGATCCAACACCCGCTGATAATGATGCAGGCGGCCAGGGTATCAGCTTAAACTGGACTGTCCTTGATGATCAGGATAGCAACCTTAGCTGCTATACGGTCATAGACGATCTGGAGACCAGCCTGATATACACAGCGAACGGAACCTACGGCAACAAATCCCTTACCTTGGCAGGGGGCAGGTACAACCTTTCGATAAGATGCTACGATAATGCAAATAATTCCAACCAGTCAGAAACCAGATGGTACACAGTAGGCGTCATAAACATATCTGCTCCGCTTAACAACGAGATAGTAAGGCCAGGACAAAACATCACCGTCACCGTATCGGTGCTCTACGGAGAAGACTACATAAATAATGTTACTCTCCACATACATAACCTTACAGGCATAGAGCAGCTCTGGCTGTCGAACCTTACATTAACCGACTATAATGCAACCTACAATGTGGCCAATGGAACGCCCCGCTACCTGAATGTCACAGTATACGGCTTCAATAATGCTGTCGGCAGTCATATCAACATCACCGACAACATAAGGCTGAGGCTGGGCAGGCCTTCAACATTGCCCCCAACAATGCCTTATTTCTGCGCTAATGAGTCATACACCATCAACGGAACAAAGATCAACATAATAACAGACTTTGACCTCGATACGCTGGTAGAGAATGTAAATCTTACAGTATTGAATCCAGCTGCACATATAGTAGCTGCTGACCATTCCATAAATAGCACAGATGAGAACGGAAGCAATGACTACATCTCCCAGTTTAACTTTACCTTTACCACTAACAGTACAGGGACTTATGTCCTAACTGCATCGGTCATGGATATGGAAAACCAGACCTTCTCCACAAATTTCACTGTGAAAGCATCACAATCAAGGACAGTGAACTGGAGCAGTCCTTCAATCACAAATATCCAGTTAAAAGAGACCTGCACAGGAAAGGTGCTGTCAGACGCTGCCACAATATCCAGGGCACTGCCAGAGGCATCAATATACAACCTGGATATCAGTCTGGAAAACGAGCCAAAGTCCATATCATTCTACGCTGCCAATATCTCTTACGCAAATGTTTCAGATCTGATAAGCCATACGGTAAGGACGAATGAGACAAACCCGCCGGAAGGCGAAAGAAGGGTTTCAATGTTTGACATAGAGGCCAACATGAGCTTCGACAACTTCACGATGATATATAACTACTCATCAATCTCGCACACCCTTACTGATGAGAGCAATATGGACATGTATCGCTGCGAAGATGAGTCAGACTGCACGTTTGTTAAGCAGAATATAACCATGAATGAGACCATGGACAGGATCACCTTGGTAAGAACCACGCTCTCAAGATACATCCTCACAGAACCTGCGTTGTCAGGCCAGCCAGAGCAGTATGATCCTCCGAAGATAATAAGGCTGAATACTACGAGGACATACGTGAACGCCAACACCTCCCTGAAAATAACGCTAGTATTCAATATCTCTCTCCTGCTGGATGCAGTCACGCTGACAGTAAACGATGAAGCCCTATCGCCATACAACACCACAAGTTCAGATATGACCTACTGGTACCATTATAACTACACCCCAACTGCATTAGGCTCATACAGCATTGATGCCACTGTATTTGATGAGAATACCTTCAACGATACAGCATCGATGACATTCTATTCCAGGAACAACGCATCGATAACCCTGCGAGCCAACGGCAGCAATAAAATAGAGCTTAGGGACATAAACAACAATGCCACCCTGTTCAATGGCTCTGTGATATCCGCTCTCACCCCTACCGGCAACTACAACGTATATGTGAACACAAACCTGACAGACATCACAATCTTCAACGCCACCCTGAATGAATCAACAGCCGACATCCTGGAGTTTGATGATATATCCGACATCCTTACGATACCTGATGACAAGGAAAGCATAGAGCAGTTTGAGCTTAACTCCTCCCTTCTATATAACCACATAGAGGTGATCTACAACTACACTAACAAGACAGATATAATCAACGATGAGGATAACCTCGAGGTATATAAATGCGAAGCATCTAACTGCACATGGATGGAAGTGAATGACACCATAATAGACAAGGACAGGAACACAATAAGGTTTGCGCTTACCAACCTATCAGTGTTCCTGATAGCAGAATCAACCAGGTCAGAGACAGAGACTATCACTATAACAACATCAACATCAGGCGGAGGCGGCGGAGGCTCATCAAGGACAGTGACAGAATACCTTGATAAGATTGTGGCTCTGAAATTCATAACAACCTCTCCATTGACGATGTATTCAGAAGACATCATAAACGCCAGAGTGATCGCGTCAAATGTTGGGGAAGTCGATTTTGAGGCCATAGATGTAGATATAATGTCTGATTCAGATGATATCTCTGTTGTCCCTACAAAGACAGAGATAGCCAGTCTTCTCTCAGGGGCGTCTGAATCATTTACCTTGAATATTGAATCTCACACAGATCCCGGGATCTATCAGATAGATATAGTGGGAATATCAGACTCCCCTGAATATACTGAAGAGGCCAAGATTATAATCCAGCTCATAGAAAGAAACGTTTCAGTGGCAAACGAGACAAAGATAGTGGAGAAGATAAGATTTGCCTATGATCTTTTCAAGGAAAATCCAGAGTGCCTTGAGCTGCAGGAGGTGATTACACAGGCCAACAGCGCGCTGGACATGGAAGAGCATGAAAAGGCAAAAGCTTTGGTAGAATCAGCCATAAACGCATGCAAGGAGACGATAACCGCCATAAACAGGGAGCTTCCAAGGCCGGCCCCAAAAAAGATGGACATAGTAAAGATAGTTATGGCAGTGATCTTGCTTACGTTGATAATCTGGCTGTTGATGGAGCTCTGGATCAGAAGAGGGAGGAGAAAGCCCGAAACAGGCCAAATAAATGCAAAAATATTAAAAACCAGAAAAATTATTTCAAGGCCAGAGCCAAAAAAAGAAGAGCCAAAAGATATCTGGGCTAGGTGAAGATGGAAAAAAAAGAGGAGATAGACGTACTGAAGACAGCTTTGGGCAAGCTTGATGACCTTAGAGCAAGGCCCTATGACAGCAAGACAATAGACGATATGACCTGGATACTCAACGTAGTCATAAGGCATGTCTATATGGTCAAGCATGAGTACACGAAAGAGGAGATACGCCATATACTTTCTAGAAAACCCATCACCTCAGAGGAAAAGCAAAGCCTTGTGGACATAATTCATGAGCTGGAGCATATCAAATATCGGATAACAAGTCCTCCCCCTGAAACAATAGAGTCCATCCTTGTAAAGATCATTAGCTTTATTGAACAGAGGCTTCAGCAGGCAAACTCAACAAATTTAGAGCTATCAGACGAAAAGGTGTATCCAGAGCTTATAGACTATATTAAGAAAGCTCTGGAAAATGGTCTAGATGAAGAAGAGATAAAAAAAAGGCTGCTATCAGCTGGCTGGCCAGAGGATTTGATCGAAGAGAATCTTGAGGTGTAAAAAATGGAAGCAAAAATGAAGTCTTATCTTGATCGGATAAAATTGCTCAGGCAGGAGCTGTCAAAGGTGGTTGTTGGCCAGGAAAAGGTCGTAGATGGCATAATCAGGGCACTTATAGCCAATGGCCATGTGCTTGTCGAAGGCGTTCCGGGTATAGCCAAGACGCTTATCGTAAGGGCAATAGCTGTCCTTACAGGATGCGATTTCAGCAGGATACAGTTTACTGTTGATCTGCTTCCTTCTGATATCGTAGGCATAACTTCTTTGTCATCAGGCAGGTCAGGATTCGAAGTCATAAAAGGGCCGGTATTCACAAATTTTGTGCTGGCAGATGAGATAAACAGGGCCCCACCAAAAACGCAGTCTGCTCTCCTGGAAGCAATGGCTGAAAGGCAGGTTTCTATAAGCAAGAATACCTTCCAGCTTGAGCCCCCTTTCTTTGTCATGGCTACCCAGAACCCTATAGAGAGCGCAGGCACATATCCTCTTCCAGAAGCCCAGACCGACAGGTTTCTCTTCAAGCTTCTGATCACATATCCTGAGAAGCACCAGGAAGAGCAGATAATCGAGCAGAATATATCGCTCAGGGATTTTGATTCGTACAACCTTAAGCCCATAATGAAGCCAGCAGACATAATATCCATGCAGAAGCTGATACATGGCATAACCCACACAGGCAGGATCAAGAAGTATATAGTGGATATTGTAGACGCAACAAGGAATCCCAGGGAGCATAAGCTTACCTATGGGAAGTATATCTCTCTTGGAGCCTCTCCAAGGGCATCAATATTTCTCTTTATCTCTGCAAAAGCAGATGCTTTTCTCCAGGGGCAAAGCTATATATCGCCTCAAAATGTTAAAAATGTGGCAGCAGATGTTCTTCGTCACAGGATCCTTCTTAACTACAGGGCCCAGGTTGATAACGTGACAACTGATAAGATAATAAAGGAGATACTTTCAAAAGTAAACATCCCATGAAAAGGATAAAGCTTGACCTTAAGATAGGGTTTGAATCTTTGGATATCGCTGCCAAGGATGAAGTCACTACCCAGCATCTTGGGAAGTACAAGAGCATATTCAAGGGCAGGGGATTGGAGTTTGATTCATATAGGAAATACTCTCCGGACGACGATGCATCTTTGATAGACCAGCTGGCCTCAGCAAGAGCAGGGGAACTTATGGTAAGGCAGTATGTGGAGGAAAGAAATCTGGACGTTTTCTTTCTTATAGATGTCTCTAACACGATGATACTGACCTCACAGCCAAAGCTGAAGTGCGAATACGCAGCTGAGCTTGTATCAGCCCTGGCCTACACCATTATCAAGTCAGATGATAATATAGGATTTGGCTTCTTTAACAGCAGGCTCCTGGATTTTGTCCCGCCAAAGAAGGGCTTCCAGTCTCATTCCCTTCTACTGGATAACCTTACAAAGGTAAATACCTATGGTGGTGATTTTAACCTCAAATCAGCAGTAGAATCTCTTCTGGGCTTGTTGAATAAAGGGACCTTGCTTATAATAGTGTCAGATTTCATAGGCCTTAAGCCAGGCTGGGAAGAGATTATAAGGCTTGCTTCATCGAAGTTTTCCCTTATAGGCATTATGGTGAGGGATCCTATAGACAGGAGCATTCCAGCAGGAATGGGCCAGATAGCCATTGCAGACCCTCTTTCAAACCAATCATTGCTTATTGACCCAAATGTGATAAAGTCATATTATGAAGAGGAGGTCAAGAGGGAGGAAGACCGCATTTTGTCCATATTTACCGAGACAGGCGCAGATTTTCTTGTTCTGCAGACAGATGAGCCTTTTGTGGAAAAGATAATAGGACTGTTTAGGATGAGGCAGGCAAAGTGGAGATAACTTTTACAAAGCCATTTTATCTGTTCTTTCTGCTAAGCCTGCCTGTTCTTATCATGCTGCATTATGTAACACTTAGGTATGTAAGGGGAAGGCTGTTGCAGTTCGCGAATTTTGTGGCAATGTCCAGGATCTCAGGCCCCCACATCCAGCCAAGAAATTCCCTCCAGCTGATAGTAAGGCTTGCAACATTAAGCTTCATTGTGCTGGCTGTAGCCGGAACCCATTTCTCGTATCTTGGCACAGCAGCCTCATCAGACTATGCACTGGCTATTGATGTCTCCAGCAGCATGTCAGCCGCTGACATGAAGCCCACAAGGCTGGAGGCAGCAAAATCAGCTGCCCTTGAATTCGTTTCCTCTCTCCCTAAGACCACAAAAGTGGGCCTGGTAACATTTTCAGGTACAGCTTTTGTAGAACAGGAGATGACAGAAGACAAGAATCTTCTGAAAGGCAAGATCCAAGCTATAGAGATATCCTATGTGGGTGGCACAGATCTGGGAGAGGCTATAGTGAGCTCTTCTAATCTGCTGCTTTCAGGAGATAATGCAAGGACAATTGTGCTGCTCACAGACGGAAGGAGCAATATAGGTCTTGGGTTGTCAGAAGCCATAGATTACGCAAACAGGAACAATATCCAGGTTTTTACAATAGGCATAGGCACTCCTGAAGGGGGCAGCCCCGCTGGCCTGAATGTCTCACTGAAGCTGGATGAGGAGACCCTCAAGCGCATCTCGCAGCTGACAGATGCAGAGTATATCTATGCCGCTAACAAGGAAGAGATAACAGAAGCATACAGAAGCATCATACTGGCAAAAAAGAAGAAGATATCTGTTGATCTTACTGTCACGCTGATGTTCCTGGCCCCGTTATTTTCCTTCCTAGACTGGATGCTGATGAACACCAGATATCGAAGGATACCTTGATTCTATTATATACACTAAAAGTGCATAAAATATACACTATAAGTTCATATTATATACACCAAAATCAAAATATTTATATATCTCTTTTTCCAGGACATGCCTATGTTTGGCAGGAAGAAAAGAAAATTTTCAGAGATCCAGCTGTCGATACTAAAGAGATTGCGTAGGGGAAAAAAGACCATCTATCAGCTTTCCAAAGAGACAAGAACTCATTTTCGTACAATAAGGCACCAGCTAGTGCTTCTCAGGGGCCATGGCTATGTTGACCTGGCGTTTGAGCTTGATCATATCAAGATTTTTGCAATAAACAATAAAGGCGAGGAATACCTAAAAAGATGCAGCTGACCAGAAGACAGATGCAGCAGTACATCAGGGTAAACCTGAAAAAAGGCTATAAAATGTCGCAGATAAATAAGGCGCTCATAAGGTCCGGCAACCTCCAGCCCCAGCATCCATTATATCTATCCATAGCTCTCCTTATTATAGTAGCTGGTTTCTTTTTCATCAGGCCGTCTGTTACAGGCCAGGTTGTGTTAGAGCAAAGATATGATATTCCAGAAGGATATTCACCTGCCGCAGAGCCGTTTAATGTGCAGTGCGACAAGCCCTCTGAGATCAATATAAAGCTGCCTGCCCACTTCAGCGATCTTAGGCT
>CAZDZV010000009.1:0-62515 GCA_964510025.1 uncultured Methanosarcinales archaeon | reverse complement strand
GCCATTACTCCCCGAAACCATAATCACCAATCTGGTTGGACAAAACACAGTCATAGGAAACTTGGTTGCATCAATATTTGGAGCATTCATGTATTTCTCAACATTAACAGAAATACCTATCTTACAAGCACTCATAGCTAAAGGAATGCACTCAGGACCTGCACTAGCATTACTACTGGCGGGACCTAGCTTAAGCTTACCAAACATGCTAGTAGTAAGAGGCGTTCTTGGAACAAAGAAAACAGCTGTTTATGTAGGGCTCGTCATAGTTTATGCAACAATTGGAGGATTACTGTTTGGAGCAACTATCTAGATTATTGATAATTTTAGATAAAATTTATAGTCTTTTTTTTATAATCTTATTATTTCTATAGCAAGCCGTACCATCTCAACTTCCCTGCCCTCAATGGGATGGAAGATTTCCAGCTTACTTGATAATGATGCATTAGTTAGCTGGGCAGCCCAAAGTTATGATAAATACAGGTTTGATTTCTATTTCTATAACAGACCAATAATGAAATTAAGACCTCTAAAATAAAGAGGAAGTCGGGGAGAATTTCACGAAAGTTAAACTTCATTGGAGGTGATTTATTAACCGTTGTGGCAAAAAATCCCCGACTCCTTGTTGCCAGACCTATCTCTAGAATGAATGCATGATTGAATGATGAACATAAGGCAAAGGAGCTATATATTAATTTCTATACTTCATTGGATCATTCAAATATATCCCTTATTGATAGTTCTTTAGCCTTTTTAGGGACTGTTCCATGTTGTGGAACAGGTTGAATTATGGATATAGCCTCTTTTACATATTCTTTCTTTTTCTTAAAGTCTTGATTGTTCAAAGTAACATTAGCAACATGCTTTAATTGGTGACCTTTTCTTTTGCTCTTTATATTAGCTGTTATTGAATACCTACCAGGATTCTTACATTTCCCTGAAAGAACTGCAGCAACCTTATATTTTTCAGACTTTATCAGTTTATCAAACCAACCATATCTCTTATGTTTTTCAGAACAAATAAACCCCCTACCAAGGCTTACCATAGAATGTAAGTTCTCACCATTTAACAAATGCTTACCCTTTGGGTCCTGCTTGAGTTTTGCTTTTGTCTGGTTACTCATCGGCTTAAAATATGATATGTTGTAAATGACCATAAAATAAATGATCTCGACCAGGTATTTAAAATATTGGATCTTCTGACCGTAAGCATAATCAACCGTGTTTATTGTTATGATCAGTCCCGTCTAACTTTTTTGAAGAATTGTTGGGAATATTATTCGGAATATGTTTTTCTTTTAATGAAACTAATCTGCATTTGCCTTTCTTAATTGTTTTTATCAACCCTTTCTTTCTTAAATATCCAACTGTATCATATGTAGTCTGTCTGGGAAGTTTTGATAACAATTCTATTTGAGAAATGCTAGGCTTTTTCTCACAGGCTTTAAGGATTTGCATTATCAAAATCTCATTAGCAGATAAACTTCTTCCTCTTTTCCAAAGTGTTAGGGCTTCTTTATGAATTATATCAGCTGATTGCTCTTTAATAGTGGTTTCTAACCTATCTATCCTTAACTGATAATTCTTTCTTATTGAGTTAAGTTGTTGTTTCATTCTGTCAAGTTCATATTCTAGATGTTGTTTCTCACTAACTAAACTATTCTTGTCAATTAATTTTCTTAATTCCTGGTTCTTATATTGAAGTTGCTTATTTGCCTTCTTGTAGCTAATCAAGGCTTTCTTCAAATAATCAATCTTCTCTTTCAGTATTATTTCATCTCTTTCCCATCTTTGCATTTTACATACCAGTTACATAATGTTACATAAAATAGGGGATTTATTTATCCCCTACTTTTTCTTCCATTGGTTTTACTGAATCGCTAATTACTGTTGCAAATGAACCGTTTTCGCTGTCCTTGGTCATAGTCATAAAATTACATTGCTTCCCTACTAACACTTTATTAGGGTCTATTGTATTTCCTTCAACAAGTTCTGAACCGAATCGCTGTAACAACTTACCCAATTTACTGTTTTTCATTATCTTTGTCGGATATCCAGCTTTTAGCTTTGCTCCCTCTGCTTCAATCAGGACATCTGTGTACTCGAATGGTTGGTCCCGATACTGCACATCAACAATAACTCCTTGGTGCAGTCCATCTTTCAACTTATTCGATTTCTCAACTGCTATTTCCATTTTTATCAATCCTCCTAAAGTTTTTTATGAATCTGATATTGATTCCTCCTCCACAGATAAAGAATCACCTTTACATTGCTTACAACAATAGTTGCCATCCTGATCTTTGTATTCAAGATAGCTGTCTCTACCACAGTAGCTGCATTTTCCAACCTCCCCAGAAGGTAGCTTGGTGAAGGTTTCTTCTCTTTTAATAGGAATATCTTGAGACTGTGTAAAACCATTTAGTAAACAGTTTTCAGCCTCTTTGAGCACATCTGGGCTTTCTTTAAGGATTTCCAGAGAGGTGTTTCTGTTTAGGCAAAGAGCATACAGGGTTGTGAGAATTTTCTTGTATTTTTCATTCTCTGTGACAAAATTACTGTTGTTCTCATTGTAAACGCTAACTCTACCCAGCTTTTTGGCTATTTCACTTTCTTTTACCCTGAATAAGTCCTCTAACTGTTTAATAAACACTAATGAACACTCGGGTCTTGTGTTATGTTCTACTCCTAATATTGTTTTCTTGCCTTTTCCGCTCTGAATTGCTGTGAGATATCCTTGGTCATAACAAGGTCCAATGTTTTGAGAAATCTTGCCTTTAGACCAATCCAATTCTTTCATCAAATCTTTATATGTGATATTATTTATCTTGCCAGCATTATGTAGCCTTGTTGCCGCATCAAGAAGCTCCTTACTCTTGCCAGGCAAACCACTCACAATATCCTTGAGTATATTTAGTGAAAGAATTAAGGCAACACCATAATCAAAGAAATTAGCAATCAGATATTCTGTTTCACCGATCTTAATCTTCTCTCTTTGGTTCTGGTGTAATAAAGCACATGCATCAATTATTGCCAAGAATTGATTTCTATCCCTTCTTACTCTTAATGGTTTTTTGGGAAACTCAATAAATTGTTTGAAAGGCACAATTACATCGTATTGCTTTAACAGTCTTTGAGTATTCTTAAACAAACGCATAGATTCCTTTTGCTTTTCAACATCAATTGGGATAATATTTTGATTATCTTTCTCAAATATGGCTATTGTTTGTTCTTCACTGTCATCAATGAAACAACTAAAAACTCTAGTTTCATTTTCAGCATGAATAGTTGATTTAGTTGTTGTTTCAACATAAGCTACAGGACCCTCAACTATCTTTTCTCTATGCTCAATATCTCCTGTTCTTGGATTTTTTAAAGGAATACCCAGCTTCAGCTTTCTTTCGCTTTGCAAAGTCCTTATGCTATAATCACTTCCTTCAGCACCAGGTCGTTCAAATATTATCAATAACTTATTTTTTAAGTAGTCTTGCTTAACATAAAACAAGTCTTGAGGCGTAATTCGAGTAAAATCTCTGATATCTTCAGTAGGAACAAATAAGATCATTGTCATTGCTGTAAAGCTTTTTCCACCTGCAGAATCGCCTTTCACAATAATGCCAATAGGTTTTCTCAGTTTTCTTGAAGTGTAAGTCAGCAACAACAATATGCAGTTATTATATTCACCAGCATGACCAAGCCTATTTTCTTTAAACTCTAATATCTTCAATAAGATGGCTGCATCATTCAAGAGATTTAGTGCTTCTTCTTCCTCTACCACACTCATATTGCTATTAATCTCATCATCACTCAAGAAATTCTCATCTTTCTCAATAATGCTTAAATATTCTTCAAAGGATTTACGAAGTTCTTCATAGGCATTCATGACCAGAAGTTCAGCACCATCCTTGTCTTTTGCTACCTTTAGTAATCGTAATTTCTGGATAAGCTTATTTTCAACTGAAGGCATGTCAAGAATATCTTCATCCTTTGCTGAAACCACTGCCTTTATGGTCTCATTAGAATCCCTTATTTGAATCTTGAACTTGTCTTTGTCTTTGAATATCGTTAAGGAATATCCATTATTCAAAGCAGCTCTTGGAGCCATGATATTTGCTTCAGAATAGATCGGACAATCTGCACAATTCTCCATGCAGTATCCCTGTTCAATTAGCTTGCGTTTACTTACAAACTTCTCTAACTTCCCACTGCTGGTTTCTTTGTTAAAGTATCTTGCAACTTCCCTTGCTGTTATTTCAGGATCATAATCTTCCCATTCATTGTATTGTTCATAGAATGAGATTAATTCCTCTTGAGATAATCCATATTTATTCTTTAATAGAAGCGTCAACCAGCCCCTTTCTCTCCAATTCTGGGTATTAACAAGCATATTAGCATATGCTTTGCATTTCTTAATGTTATCATATATGGATTGAAGATCGTGTGGATGCTCAACAGGTGTTTTTGGTTCTATGTCCTCAAACTCTAATTCAACTATGCTTAATGCTTTCCTTATAGTATCTATATCTCCTGATTTAAAGAACTCATCAATATCCTTGTATTGTTCTGGAAATGTAAGTTTACTTAATTTCTTCTGATTCAATATCCTTATTGATTTGTTTAATGCTTCCCCACCTGCCGAATCATTATCAAAACATAAAAGTATATCATTTCCTTTGTAATAATCATTAAGTTTTGTTAATAGACTGGTGGAAGTTGTTCCACCAATTGAGAATATATTGTAAGTGAGGTATATATGCTTAAGAGCAATAGCGTCTGTTTCACCCTCAACTATGATGCAGGGTGAATCCTCATCTCCTTTGATGTAGAATGGTTCTTTCTTAAGATCGATAGGGAAAAGATTCTTGTATTTCACACCAGACAACTTGGACCTGGCTGCAAAATATCTCTTTGTATAAGGAATTATTATCCTATTAACATATTTGAATTTTCCCTGCTGGATAAATTTTAGCTGCTGTAATATCTCTTTGCCAAATTCTTGAATAAGCGTGTTCATAACATCCAATGTGCAACAACCTATGTTTAGCTCTTTCAGAAGTGCAATGCTGTATTTTCTTTCTTTAGCCCAGCCCTCAATGCATTCATTACTGCACAATTGAATAAATCTGATAATTACTTCTTTCTCATCTGCCACCTGTACACACCTCCAATATGCACACAATTAATATGAAGATAAATCATTTTGAATGCCTGCTTTTCCGTGTCTTATGTAGTCAAACTTCTCTTTCTGTTTAGCTGTCATCTCTGATATACCTTCCACTGCCTCAAAGCTAAAGGTCATATTTCGCCCTCTTGCATCTATACATTCAATGCCGTTGTCAGAAAGCCTCATCAGAATCAGATAGAATCTCTCTGCTTTTTCATTTGCCTTAACATACAAAACTACTTTTTTTCTTTCATATTTTTCTAATTCTTTGCCTAGCATTTTTGCTTACCTCCAATGATTTATTGTAGTGCGGAGAGCTGGAACTGCCCCAGCCCCTTCAGTTTGGAAAACTGATGACTCTCTCTTGAGTCCTTCCCCGCATAAATGAAATTCAACAAAGACTTGTTTTGGATAAAACTCAAATTTGCTTTTGCATTATCACTAAAATCATTACATGATTTATCATAAAAAGGAGCTTGGCAATTGATTCTCTTGCCACCCACAGATTTCTTCCATTCAAGATCAACTGCTTTGGGATAATTCATAGTCCAATCAATTGGGCTTTCATCGAGAAGCTGCTTTCTCTCCTTGTTAGAACAAAGGAAATACACATACCTGAACTGTTTCCCCCAGAAATGTTTGATGTTCTTTGACTCTTGAATACCGAGCCTTCCTCCCACCTTGCTGCTGGTCCTAGGATGAATGCATTCACCATTAGTTGAGAAATATGCATCTGTCCAAATATGACCTCCGAAAAGAAAATTCGAAGCCTGATATACATATCCAGGTTTTCCGAGCAAGCCATCTGCCCATGTGAAAATTAGCTTAATATCGAGATAGTTCTTCTTCACATAATCCATACATTGAGAAATGAAATGACTTTCAGAGTTTTTAGGCATATCCCCAAGAAGACATAGCCTTCCAATCTCAAAATAGTCTTGACTTGTTAAGCTTGGGAATAATTTTCTTATTGTATGCAGTGGTCTGACGCCCCAGCCTAAAGACATGGCAGCTACTAATTTATCTCCGACATACCACCCCAGAAAGGTTTTATTTAATCGTGGTAAGCTTTTTCTGTAGTGCTCATTTACTATGAGCCTTAAAACAGCCGTCTTTGAAACTTCCTTTATCATAAACATAGGATCGTTGATCCTATGGATATGTTTATTCCCACTAATACTACACTATAGGCGGAGTATATTTCACTTTATTTGGGATGTCACAAGATATATCTACCTCAATCCATCCTCTGTTTTTGAATCTTATAGCAAGCCCAGCCTTAAGGTTATATAACAAACAAGCAGCACGGAGATGTGATAGCTGTTTTTTTATGTCAGTCCTAACATAGAATACCTCATCCTTGCATGCTTTAACTTCCACAAACTTAACATTGTGGTTGTCAATAACAACACAATCGCATATTGCACCATCTGATTTACCACTGCCTGCAATTCGCATTGCTATATGACCTTTTGACCTTTTCCAAAGACAATATTTATTCTCAAACGATTTGTTGTTGCAAAATGCCATTTTCTGGAACCTCCTTCATCATTTGTCTTAATGCATAGACAAGAGTCTTTACCTCTGGTTGTATTGTTACCTGAACATCTGGCTGATATGCCATTTCTATGCTTTTTCTCATGCACTCGCCTGCAATATGGATATATCTCATTGTTGTCTTAATATCCTTATGACCTGCAAATTCTTGAATGTCTCCAATAGGCATACCTCTCAAATAAAGATTTGTCAGTCCAATATGCCTTGGAGTATGGGCATTAAAATTCCATCTTACCCCATTCTTTGTTGGAAGCCATTCTTTCAACATACCTAATGATTTGTAGTATGCATGGTATCTTTTTTCCCAGAATCTAATGACGCTCTTTTCTTTTGCACCACACCTATCACGAGGTATTATATACTCCTCTCCTCTGTTCATTGCTTTCCATGATTTCAGTATGGGCACAAGGAAATGAGGTATTGTCAGATACCTATCACATCCGTAGTCCCCTTCAACAGTCCGATTAACATTTTTATCATTAAATATCCCTATCTTATTCAATTCAAAGTTCACATGATCCCATTCTAATCGAATTATGCTTCCAATCCTCAAAGCAAGAAAACAGCCTAATGTATAAATAATCAAAAACCTCATGTCACTGCAACTTTGCACTATGGTAATCATCTGGCTTTTCAGAGGTATCCTTGGCAAAGCTCCTTTTTTACTCCTGTATCTCCTCAATTTTTTTGGCTTTGATTTTCTTTTCTTAATTTCATCCTTTCTTTTTACCATATTCTTCACCTCCAATTATGGTGTTCCAATTCTCGGGTGGATATAAAGTTTGAAAGCTTCTTCAATATCTGACCTTAATTTAATCCTTCCAACTGTCATTTTGTATTCTTCAAATCTAGCTTCATTCATCTTTTTGAATGCATTTTTGATACTGATTTTTTTCTGTCGCAGAAGTTCCTTTATCTCTGGGTCAGCATCCATAAGAAGCAACCATTTGTAAACCTGTGAAGGACTCAAACCCTCCCTTATCATAATCTCACAGATCTTCATTTCATTTGCTGAAGGCTTGTATTTCTTGGATTTTTTCTTATAATAGAAATGGTTGTTTAGTCTTGACACTGCACTTCTTATTGAATCCTTATCCATCCTTGGTAGCTGTCTTTGAACTAACTTCACAAATTCATCAGCCTTATCTAAAACATTCTTTGCCACTTTCATTCACCTCACAATCTAATTATCATGAGAGAATTATAGGCATATTCCCACTATCACTACACTATAAGTGGAGTCTCAAAGAATTACAGGCACATATCGGCGTTTGCACGGTGTTATAGGGTTTGGCGATTGGACTGCTACTTACATAGATTCTGTTCACTTAGATATTTCTCCCAGAAAATAATAGACTAGGTTATAATGCTTTTATATTCTCCACAATTTTATCCAAGAAGTTCCTCAATTCTTTTGGCTTGATGTAATAAGATCTTTTATATCCAATTATCTTATCTCCTTCTGTCTCAAAAGTAAATCCGTCTTTTTCAATTTTTGTCCGTTTGTAATTTGCATTTTTGACCTTGGCATAGGCTATTGTTTGATACCGATTTACCCTATTTTGAATAGTTCCGGCCTTATAGCTATAATCCAAAACTACAACCGGAATTCCAGACCATTTGCCTTTAATCATGTGCCATATTGCAGGCAATATGCCTTTACTAAAAATTTCAAAATTTTTGATTTCTCCAAAAATTTGCTCTCCCTCATCTGAACCATAGGATAATCCTAATTCCGAAGCATATTTCATCAAATCCTTTTCTCTTTTCTTTTGGAATGTGAAAATCCAGTAGAATAATCCACAAACTAAAATAAGAGGAATGATTATCCCTATGATAATGGCAAGTGTGCCTATAAGATTGGGATCAAATGAATCTGTTCCTTTCGAGACAATAAAAAAAGTGACAATAGTTGGGATTATAAAAACAGCAATAAATATAGCTATAACCCATTTTGTCACGGCGCTTACCATCTATAGTAAATTAATTAGCTATTATAAAAATGTTTGCAGATTGTAGGGTGGTGCCCCGACTTTGCTATCTCTAAAATTGGATTGTATCTAACATCGGAATTAAAGGAAGTTCGATTTTCTCGAAAAATTCTCCTCGTGGACAGAGCCATCACAAAAATCCACCCTAATAAAGCAGAGGCTGTCCGTTTATAGATTATAGAAGCCCAGAAAATCTAATTAGTGACAATACTTAACCTCCTTAGTTGCAACTTTTGATTCAGTTTTTTCTATATATCTAGTTTTTGTAACTGTTTTTGCTTCTGGTATGACATTTGCTTCAGCCCTCACTTTTTCATCTCCAGAATTATCATATATTTTTTCAAATGTATCTTTTTCTCCGGAATACAAGGAAGCAGTATCTCTTAATATGGTTTTACCATTGACATCTAGTTCAACTGCATAACTACATGAAACATCATCAGTATTTGTTACAGTAAATGAAAGTTCAGTATATTTTAAACCATATTCCCAAATTGCGATTAATCCAGAAGTCTTTTCCACAGCAGTTACACTTGACACCCTATATTCACAGGGCTCTTTAGTTTCATACTGTTCTGGAACTGCAACAGTTACTTCTTTAACTTCTTGGATCTCTTTATTGTAACAATTCAAAGCTCTAAATGCTTCTGTTCCTTCATTTTTTATTAAAGAAGCTTTCATTTCCCTGTATTCATCTGGAAGACTACCTAATTTTCAGCCTTCGCCTGTTGTTTCAATAGGATAATATTTTTTTCTACCTTTTTCATAGTAGGATTTACCACATAATCCTGACTCAGCTTCTTCACAAGCTAAGCCCACCATCATGTGCCCAGATAAATCAATTAAGATAACATCGTAACCCAATGCCTCTAAAAGTGAATAAAGTACATAAGACATATCTTCACAATCTCCATTCCCTTCATAGATTGTTTCTTCTGGATATTTTGGAAATTCGTCGTAACCGACAGTGTCATCAAATCTATATCCGATTGACTGAACGAAATTGATAATATAATCCACTACTGATTCTTCATTTTCTTCTGCTTTAGCTCTTAAATCATTTGCAAGTTTGATTATATTGGGTTTATTCGATGTTAAATATTTTGTAGTATCTGCTCTTTTTCGAGTTCCAGTACTTAGAAGTTCCGTATATTCATTAATTGTCTTGCTGTCAGTTTCAAATGAAACCCCATATTCTTTAAATTCTTTGAATATTTTCCTGCCCTTTACTTCTGGAACTTCTATACCACAAGATATAAGCATTAAAGTAGAAGAAATTATTACAATAATCCAGTAAATCTTCATTGTATTTTCCCCAACTTATTAACTTAGGATTTGTATAATTATAAAAACCTTTCTAATAAACAGTCGAGATTTTCTGGGGGGCTCTTACTAATATTAGACCGATTTTCAATTGAATACAACATCTGGGCCCTGTTAGCCGAAACGAACAGAACGAAGTGGGGGGAGCAAGGAAAGCCCGATAAATATAAATAGAAGTAATTAACATAAGAATGTATGATAGAATTTCCAGTTATTGTTGGTTCGGTTGGAGTATTTCTTCTGTTGTTAGCATTTTTTCTGAATCTGTTTAAGATCTTAATGCAAGATACAAAGACATATGTAATAATGAACATACTTGGTGGAGGTCTTGCTTGTTATGCTTCTATATTAATCGGCTTTCTGCCGTTTGTAATTCTTGAAGCCACCTGGGCAATAGTCGGAGTAGTAGGACTGATAAAACTATTTAAGAAATAGAGGGCTTTTTCTCGAAGAATATGTGAGTGGCTACATGTAACTTACGAGCCGTAGGCGAGCCTATATTTTTAAAACAAAAGAGACTAATATTGTAGATTCTGCGAAGCAGTGTAAATTTCCGTAGGAATCCGGAGTTGGGGGCTAAAAATCGAAAAATAACCATTATTTTTAAATAATCTTGTCAATTTACATTACAAAAGTGGGATTCAAAGAATTAGATATTAAACCGGTATATTATTCAGATGAAGTTACTTTACTTACTGATTTCTATATTCCTGTTCTTTCCAAATCTGTTAAATATGATAGAGTTGCAGGGTTTTTCTGTTCTAATGCTCTAGCTATAGCTGCAAAAGGTATAACTGAATTAATAAAGAAAAATGGGAAAGTAAGGCTTATAGCAAATGTAGTTATCTCAAAGGAAGACCAAGAATCCATAAAGTCAGCTATTAGGGACAAAGAGCAAGAAATTTTAGTAGATATGGAGAATATTGAAGATGAACTCCAGAGAGATCATATTAGAATGCTAGGATGGATGATTAAAGAAGGTCGGTTAGAGATTAAAATTGCTGTTGTTAATAAGGGAATAGAACACCAAAAAATTGGGGTATTATATGATGATGAAGGAAATATCCTGTCTTTTTCAGGTTCAGAGAACGAGACAGTGGGTGGTTGGCTAAATAATGATGAACAATTTCATGTTTTCTGCAGTTGGAAAGAAGGAGATTTAGCACACCTTAATCCAGATATTCAGAGATTTGATATTTTATGGAATGATGAGGGGAAAAGGGTAAGAGTATATGAAGTATCTGAAGCTTTTAACAAAGGGCTAATACAAAAAGCACCTAGAGATAATGAGGAATTTATAAGAATTAGAAAAGAAATTGCTGAAGAAATAATCCATAGAAAAGAAATCGAAGATTTGATTATCAAAAAGAAAACTAAGAAAATAAAATTAAGGGAGTATCAAGATGAAGCGATATCTAAATGGATTGATAATGGTTCTCATGGTATATTTGAAATGGCTACAGGAACAGGAAAAACATTTACTGCATTAGGTTGTGTAAAAGAGATCAATAAGGAAATTAGGGATCTTGTTGTTGTAATATCTGCTCCATATACTCATCTTGTTAAGCAATGGCTTGATAATATTAATGATTTTGATATGGATTTTGAAACTCTTATCGCTGATAGTAGCAATCCTAGGTGGAAAAGTGAATTAATGGATAAAACTTATGATATAAGAAATAAAGTTCTGAATAAGTTAATAGTTTTAACAACACACACAACATTTGCGATGCCCGATTTTGTTGATAGGATCAAGAAAATCCAATATCCTATTCTACTGATATGTGACGAAGTTCATGGCATAGGATCAATCGAAAGGAGAAAGGGATTAATTGAGGAATTATATAAATATAAATTGGGATTAAGTGCAACGCCTAGCAGATGGTTTGATGATGAAGGTACGGATATCATCATGGAATTTTTTAAAGGAACAGTCTATGAATTTTCCCTAAAAAAAGCTATTAGTACTATTAATCCAGATACCGGGAAAACTTTTCTTGTGAAATATGATTATATACCTCTTTTTGTTAAATTGACTGAGTCTGAATTACAAGAATATGAAGAACAGACAAAAAAGATAGCTAGATCGTTTTTTGTAATAAAAGATAAAAAGGAAAAAGATGAATTATTTAACCTTCTATATATTAAAAGACAAAAGATAATAACCAATTCTAGAGAAAAATACAATGTTTTTAGAGACCTTCTTAAAAAAATTATCTCAATAAATAATTGTTTGGTGTATGTTTCTCCAGAACAAATGGATAGGGTACAATCAATAATATCTGAATTTGATATTAGACAACATAAATTTACTAGCAAAGAGGGCATTAAGCCAGAAGATAAATATGGTGGATTATCTGAGAGAGATTTCCTTCTAGAAGAGTTTGAAAAGAGGAATTATTCTATTTTAGTTGCTATGAAATGCTTAGATGAAGGTGTTGATGTTAAATCTGCAAGAACTGCCATTATATTAGCTAGCACCGGAAATCCAAAAGAATATATACAAAGAAGGGGTAGAATCCTTAGACCATACCCGAATAAAGATAAAGCAGTAATTTATGACTTTATTGTGGTTCCGCCAATAAAACATATAAGCATAAAAGAATTACATGAGATGGAAATGAAAATATTTGAGAAAGAAATGAAAAGATACAAAGAATTTGCAGACTCTGCTGATAATAGAGTAGATTGTTTGAAGAAAGTTATCGATTTTGAAGGTGAAATATTTAATTAGGTGATACTATGGTGAAATTTAATCCCCTTATTGAGAAAAAAATCAGAGAAAGTGATGCGCCTGATGAAATTAAAACATTCTTAGAAAGAGCATTATTGTTGGAACTACAAAGTACCTCCGCTGGTGAAAAGTATGCTTATACAAAGGAATTGGAATTAGATATTAAGCAAGGGGCAGCAAAATTAAGGGTGGATAACCATGAGGATTGACCTGATTAAATTAAAAAATTTTAGACCTTATGTTGATGAAGAAATAATATTTAGTAGTGATGAAAAGAAGAAAAATTTCACAATAATACAAGGCGCAAACGGGGCTGGAAAGTCTAGTTTGCTAAATGCAATTACTTGGTGTTTATATGATGAAGAAATACATCTTACTAAGGGCTTAAAAGGTCTTCCTCTTTGTAATACCGAGGCTTTCGATAATTTAGAGAAAGGAAAAATCCTGAATGTTGAAGTAGAAATACAAATGATTGATGAAGAAGGTAGAAAACACAATGTGATTAGGAGTATAAACTATAGAAAAGATAGTGATGGGCAAGAGTCGATAGTTCCTGATCCTTCATCCAAAGAAAAAGATGGTTCTATTTTCATGTATTTTAGAGAAGAAAATGGACAATCTAAGAAATTGCCAGAACCAAGATTTTTTTTAGAGCAGATAATGCCTGAAGATATTAAAGAATATTTTTTCTTCGATGGTGAGCAGTTAAATCAATATTTCAAGGAATCTTCTGGTGAAAAAATTAAAGAAGCTGTATTTAATGTTTCACAAATTACAGTTATAGAAAATTTAATTGATAGATTAATCCGTAAAAGAAGAGATTTAATTAGAGATAGTGGCGATTTGGGTCCCAATATTGAGAGATTAAAAGAGGAAATTAAGATAAGGGGAGATTCATTAGAAAATTACAAGACAGACCTAAAGAAAAAGAAATGGGATAAGGAACAAGCTGAAAAAATTGAAAATGAAAAAAGCGAAGAACTTAGACAGTATCCAGATTCTGCAGAATATGAAAATAGAAGAATAGAGATTGAAGAAAAAATAGAAAAAATTGAAGATGATATTAAATTTCTGAAAGGTGAGAAATTAAAAAGACTACTCAAAGTTTCCAACTCAATTATAGCTTATGATGCATTAGTAGAAGCAAAGAAAATGGTTGATAAAGGTATTGCAGATGGAAAATATCCTCCAGACGCAAAAAAAGACTTTATTGAACCTTTACTAAAAAAGAATAAATGCATCTGTGGTCGAGACTTAACAGATCCTAAATGTAAAAAACTGATAAAAGATCTATTGAAAAGAATTTCTACTGATTCAGATATCTGTTCTGAAGTAATTGGTATGCAGGGTAAATTAAGAGAAATGATAGATCAAATAGAATCGTTTGATGAAGAACAAGTAGAATTGAGTAAAAAAATAAGAGATTTTAGAAAAAAAGTTAGAAAACATAATATCTGGATTAGATATGCAAGAGATAAAGGTTTAAAATATGATCCAAAAATGGAAAAATGGAGTTCTGTTCATGGGGTTTACAAACTTTTTAATCTTGGAAAACCTCCGAGAATGTCTATAATTGAGAATAATCCCATCGTGAACAGTAGAGTTATGTTACTTAAAAGATTAGCTAATTATCATAAAAGATTTGAAATTGATGCTCCTGACCTGAGTAAACTACCCTCTAGAAAGCTAGACCGTTTTTTAAAGAATTTGTTTGAGCAGAAGATTAATAAAGCTGGAGAAAACGAAGGTATTTTGAGATCGGTTTTATCAAATCTAAATAATCATAAAGGAACTGTTAATTATTGATATAGTAAAGCCCCCGAAACTATCCATTTTAATTTTTATCTAATGCCCCCGATTCTTTGAAGAAATACATTAAGCACGAAGTGCCTTACTGAGTGGCCCCCTTCTTTGTAAAAAAAATTATATTGTGTACCCCGAGTAATATTTTGGCTAGCATCGCGCTGTTATGTGTTCTTTCTGCAAGAAAAAATGCCGAAGCGAAGCGTAGGCACAGTATGATGCAGAGAAACCCGTTCTTCAAGTGCGAAGCACAATCAAAATATAGAATTAAAAGCCCAGACCGTTAAAATCCAAAATCAAATAAACCTTTAGATTTTCTTCGTTTAGGAGGTGCACCAAAAATGCTTCCACCTAAAGGAGAATCATCTTTTTTTGTTGTTTTAGCTTTTTTATCAGCTTTTTTTGCTTTTTCTTCAACATGTATTTCCCTATGACAATTTGCACATAAAGCTACTAGATTATCTCTAGTAGTCTTACCTCCTTTGCTTACAAATTTGAGATGATGATAATCAGTATGACCCAATTTTAATTTTTTCTTACATCGATAACATTTGCCATTTTGTTTATCAAAAACAGCAGCTTTCTGAGAAGTTTTAGTTGGTTGCCTTTTGGGTTTGGCTTCTTTTTTAGGACCTAATACGAAATCTAAACCTCCTTCAAGTGGATTAGAATTTTTTCTTCCTCTTTTTGGTGCGAATGAATCATCAAACATAATTTGTAAATTAGATACATTGTATATAAATTTTTCGTTAGGTCTAGGCTTCTTTCAATAATTAAGGTTTTTCGAGTAATATTCAAATTATCACCCATTAAGCGTAGTTTTATTGATGTAGAGATTTGATGTCAAAAGCGAAGTTTCCCTGATTGGGAAACAAACAGCCACTGCTGATGAGGCCATCCGCCCATGAAGCTGTAATTAAAGAAAATTATTTAAACTAAAGCGCATAAGGAAGGGGTATGAAGTGCATCGCAGCATTTGATATAGGCGGTACAAATGCCAGGTTTGCGCTGGCTGATTCTAAAGGCAGGATATTGACAAGGCAGAACCGGCCAACAAGGGATGTGTCTGGAAAGGATATCCCTGGTATGATAACAGAAGCTATACAGGAGATGATGAAAGGTTTGCGGAGGCCGAAGCTGGCTGCAATAGGCGGAAGCCATGCAGGCATATGCGACAGCAGGAAGGGCATAGTTGTCCATTCGCCCAATATAAAAGATGCAAAAAACATAGACCTGAAGAAAGGCCTTAGGGGGTTCAAGGTCCCGTTCAGGCTGCTTAACGATGGAAATGCAGCTGCGCTTGGGGTCTATAAGCTTGACCCGAAGGCAAAAGGCATGAAAAATATCATCTATGTTGTTATGGGATCAGGGATAGGCGGAGGCATAATAATAGGCGGCAGGCTGTACACTGGCTTCCATGGCTTTGCATCAGAGATAGGCCACAGCATAGTGGCTGATGAGGCAGGATGCAGCTGCGGCAGGAAGGGGCATTGGGAAGCATATTCATCAGGCTGGGCAATAGCCAGGACAGCAAAAAGGTCGATGTACCAGTACGATAAGGGGGTATTGAGGAACATCAAGGAGATAACCTCCAAGGACGTGTTTGATGCAGCTGCAAAAGGGGATATACTGGCCAAAAAGATAGTTGAAGACATCTCACACTATAACTCTGTGGCTGTAGCCAATCTGATCACAATATTCGATCCAGAAGCCATCTTTTTTGGCGAGTCCATACTAAAGAATGAGGGACAGATTCTTGACCCTATAAAAAAGCAGGTGCCTGACATGCTTATGGACGGCCTGGAGATGCCCAGGATAGTGAAGACTTCGGTAGCTGAGCCAGGATTGAGGGGAGCTGTCTATCTTGCGCTTTCTAAAGGTTTATAAAAGGCAAGGGAAATAGGGCTATTTTTTGGTGCTCTAACAATGTGGTTCAGAAAGTTCGATGCTGGTGGTCTTGTAGATAGCTATTTCCCCTGGGCAGAGGATAAGGAAGCGATAGCTGCAGCTTTGGAAAGGCAAAGAAGCGTGATGGGCAGGGGTGTGGTAGAACAGGCTGCGCTGGTGCTGTCTTATGCGCTGGATGAATCTTCAGATATGCTGCTTGGTAAACTTCAGGTTGTTTGCAAAGGCGTGGTATACGGGAGAGATGCTGCCTGGTTTGCTGCAAGAAATCCTGCTTCTATTGACACACACCTTAAGCCAGCTGCTTTTGAGCCAGCTTACAGGCTGGTACAATCAGCAGGCGAGGATGCTGTCTGCAGGCTGGTGACAGCTGCGCATGACAGGCAGGAGGATATAACCTGGCTGCTTAGGCAGCTGCTCGGCCGGCAGGCTAACAGCGACTATCTTGGTTTGATGAGCGAAGCTATGGGTTGTATGCCTGCTGAAGAGGCGCTTGGGCTTAGGATAGTGGGTCTGGATGCAAGGCTGGAGATAGAAAGGGAAGCAGCCAGCCAACCAGAGGTGAGAAGAGCCTATATGATGGAAGGGGTGGAACATCGTGCAGCTGGAGATGCTGCCCGGCAGGCAGCGCAGGAGCTGGGGATAAGAAGGATTGGATTTTACGGAACACTAAAGGTTATGGTCGAGGCAGCGCTGGCAAGGGTGCAAAGGTATGATGGGGTGCTGGCTCAGGCGTTGAGCGGGGCAGCAACAGTGAGGCCGTGTCCTGTCCCTGTTGGCGTCACTATAGGGTACCTGCCGCAACCTTTTTAAAAACATATTCTCATAGCCAATGGCACAAGAACTTACCTTCGAGCAGAAGGGAGATGTGCCCGGATTAACAGCGCAGTTTTCGGAAAGCCTGGTAGCTGCAGCAGAAGAGACATTTGGCGGCCTGGACCTCAATAAATTTGCAGTAAGGTATGGAACAGGAAGCAAGACCTTTCTGAGGCTTTATGACACTGAAGGATTGCAGGATCTTTTTCCTGAAGAGGTTGAATTGGATGGTTCTAAGATCATATATATAAGGAGAGAAGGTGAAGTCAAGGCATATCTTGTCGGAAAGGTTGTTGAAAAGAAGACAAAGGAAAGAAGGGACACGCTTATCAGAAGGCTCTATGCCAGATTGAAAAGGCCTGTTGCAGCTGAACCAGAACAGACAAGATACCTGCTGGCAGAAGTGCCAGATTCCATAAAGGTAGGGGATCTTCTGCCTGCTGACAATAGGCTGGAAAAAGATGGACAGGTCATATATGTTGTCCCTGGTAATCCAGATTTCAAGGATACAAAAATGATAGAGATCGGCATGCTGGGAAACATCGCAAGAACAAATGCGCCGCTGGCAGCAGCTGTGGGCTATATTGCTAAAGGTTCCTGATCCGTTCTGCAGCTTTCCTGCATTCAGATATGGAAGGCACTAGCGCAAACCTTACATAGCCTTCGCCTGGATTGATGCCATCAACATCTCTTGAGATCCATGAGCCAGGCGTGGTCACGATAGCTATCTCGGAGAGTAGCCTCTTGGCGAAATCAACAGAACTGACATCAGGTGTCTTCTGCCAGATGTACAGGGTGGCATCAGGCCTGCAGTCCTCCAGGCCTGCCGACACCAATGCATCGCACATTATGTCTCTTTTCTTCTTATATTCTTTTCTGAAGAGATCCACATGGGTCTCATCAAGCAGGGCAGCTGCTGCAGCATCCTGGATAAAAGTGGGCGTGCCTGAATCTATGTTTGTCTTCACTTTCTTGAAGATGTCGACAATCCTGCTGTCTCCAGCAAGCCAGCCTACCCTGTATGTCGTCATGGCTGACCTCTTTGACAGGCTTTGGATGACGAACACATCCTCCCTGGTTATTTCTAAGATGGACAGCGGCTTCTCTTCAAAATATATCTCAGTATAGCATTCGTCAGAACCGATTATTATCCTGTTATCCTGCCCAAAATCCACGATTTCCTTCAGCTTATCCCGGGATATTGCAGCGCCGGTCGGGTTGTTCGGATAGTTGATCCACATCAGCTTTGCTTTTTTTCTTATCTTATCCTGTATCGATTCCAGATCAGGAAGAAAACCATTATCTTTCGACAGCGAATAGAAATATGGCCTGCCCTCTGCAAACAATGTGCCCCTTTCATACGGCGGGTATCCTGGATTGGGCATTATCACATAGTCTCCAGGGTTTATCAGGCCCTCGTGGAAGTTGAATACAGCCTCTTTTGCGCCAATCGTAGAGGTTATCTCCTTTTCAGGATCCAGGGAAACACCAAACCTCTCCTTTGTCCATTTGGCTATCGATCCCCTGTAGTCACTGGTGCCAATGTAGCTGGGATAGCCTGAAAACTTCCGCTTATCAATAGCACGTTTGCAGTAGTTCCTTATCGCTCCAGGGGTAGGTTGTTTCGGGTCGCCCACACCGAAGTCGATCGGCTCTATGCCAGCCTTCTTCAGCTTTGCGACCTCTTCATCCACATCGGCGAACGCATAGCTGCCAAGGCCCTTTATCCTATCTGAAGGCTCTATTTTCATGATCCTAGGCAAAAGATAGTCATTTATAAATTTTTTGGCCTGTTAAAGAATGTAAAGAGCAAAATTTATATAATTGACAGGCTATAGGGCATAATATGCTTAAGGGGATTTTTTTTGCTGTTTTAATCATAGCGGCCGGGATAGGTGTGTACTATTTTTTCAGCGAAAGCAGCATGGCAACAGTAGGGGAAGCCATGATATTCGCCACAACAACAACATGCCCTGATCCTCCGCCGCATGAGTGCCGATATATGCGCTGGGGAGAAGTATGCCTTGCATATTACAACAAGATTAGCTGCGGCACATGCGTGACATCCCCATATGGATCCGGCTGCACCTATGAGAACAGGAAGGATGATGCCAGCTACGGCGTAGACTGTGATGGTGATGCCATTCTTGATGAAGGGGACAAGGATGATGTTGCAAACGATGGATATATAGACTGCTATTATTTCACTTCTGCAGTAAGAGAGCCCCGGCAGCCCTCCAACTATGCGGACAATTCCTTATGGAGCATCTGCAGAGATGGGGTTTGTGTCAACGCTCCATGCAGATGCGACTGCAATGCAAAAGGCGGAGCAACAGATTCAGACCTGAAGTGGCTGAAGCACAAGGGACAGACCCCTTCGTCACAAGTGGTTGCACACGGCGGGATATGCCCGTCGGGAAGCACGTATGCAGGGTATGTATGTGTGAAAAGGTCCGGAACATGGTCTGAGCTTGACAGCAGAGACCCTGGATATCATAATTCTTACAGATGCTACCTTACAGATGACACTGCCACATATTGCTCGAGGATGTGCACTGATCCCTACAGGGATCCAGGATGCAGCAGAGACTATGAAGAGAAAGGCAGTAACTATAAATGCAAGCAATGCGAGACAGACTGCAAAAACAGATATGGCAAAGGCGCTTATTTCTATGTGGATTGGGACCTTGCAGGAAGATCATACTGCTACTGCGCGCGTGAGAGAGGGACAAGAACATCGTATGATACAAACGGAGACAGCTATGTGGATGTGGCAGGCATATTCAATAATCTGGAGCTGGAGCAGCCTTTTTTTGTGGATTCCAGCCTTGGAAAATGGGTTTCCAGCGCTGCCATCTAGATGCTAATATTGATTATCCAGCTCTTCTTCTGTAGAATAAACATCTATGACGTATGTTTTTCCCCTGTGCTCAAATACCATGTAGCCTTCTGGTGTCTGGCCCTGATAGTCCATCCTGCTGGCCCTTACACCATCCCTAACAAACCTGTGGGGATCGACGTGCTGGCCTGCCTTTGGCCCCTGTTCCAGCTGTATCAGGTGCTGTCGATTATCACAACCAGAAAGTGCCAGCGTGACTGTGCATAGTCCAACAGCCAGCGCTGTTCTGATATTTCCCATGGAACTTGCTCTCATACAGACTAGGCATGCTTTGATATATATAAATTTTTCTATTTTTTACTACCCTTTTGTGATAAATAAATCTTTTAGCTCAACAACAAGATTTAAATAATACGCAGGTTAAACTCTAAATATGGCTGCAAAGATAATAGACGGAAAAAAGGTGGCTGAGCGAATAAGAAAGGATCTCAAGCAGAAAATAAATGAGCTTAAGATCAAGCCAGGGCTTGCAGTGGTGCTGGTGGGCGATCATCCTGCTTCTCAGGTCTATGTTAATATGAAGGAAAAAAAATGCAGGGAAGTGGGCTTCTATTCCAGAAAGATCTTGCTTGCCAAGGAAACATCAGAACAGGAGCTTCTCAGGATAATAGATGAGCTGAACAATGACCCAAAGATCCATGGGATGCTGGTGCAGCTGCCATTGCCTCAGCATATAGACTCCAATCTTATAATCGATGCGATCCTTCCCCACAAGGATGCAGATGGCTTCAATCCCATCAATATGGGAAATCTTCTTATAGGGAACAATATGATAGTGCCAGCCACGCCCAAGGGCATAATGAAGCTGATAAAATCAACATATGTTGAGCTAGAAGGAAAGCACGCAGTGGTGGTGGGAAGGAGCAACATAGTGGGCAAGCCTGTATCTGTCCTGCTGCAGCAGGAAAATTGCACAGTGACGATGTGCCATTCCAGGACAGCAGAGCTGGCTGGATACACAAGAGAGGCAGATATTCTGGTAGTGGCAGCAGGAAAGCCCGGGATCATAAATAAGGACATGGTCAAGAAAGGTGCTGTTGTGATCGATGTTGGCACAAACAAGGTCGATGGAAAGCTTGTGGGCGACGTTGATTTTAAGGGCGTGAGCAGGGTAGCGTCGTACATAACGCCTGTACCTGGAGGCGTCGGGCCTATGACCATAGCATGCCTGCTTGAAAATACAGTTGAATGCATGGAACTGCAAAAAAGATGGCATACATAGACACTGCTATAAAGGCTGCGAAAGAGGCAGGCAGCATCCACATGAGATATTTCAGGAAAGAGATATCTACCAGGTGGAAAAAAGGGGACAGCCTTGTATCAAAATCAGATATCGAAAGCGCAAAGAGGATAGAAAGAATCCTGCTTGGGAAATACCCGGGCCATGGACTCTTTGATGAGGAATCAGGGGAAAAGAACAAGGGAGCTGAATACCGGTGGATCGTAGACCCTCTGGACGGCACCCATAATTTTCTGATGGGCAATCCGCTGTTCGGGGTGTCTATAGCGCTGGAGCATAAGAAAAAGATCATACTGGGTGTGGTGTATTTCCCCTATCTCGACCGGCTATACCATGCAGAAAAGAACAAGGGCGCCTACTGCAACAGCTCAAGGATACATGTATCCAGTGAAGGCAGCTTACGGAAATCCTTGTTTATATTCGATGCGAAGCTAAGGGATAAGACAAAGATAAAGCTCAGGCTGCTGGCCAAGCTGGCGAAATCTACCTGGAGGTTCAGGGTATTTGGCGTCTCTGTCTACCATAACCTTCTTGTCGCTGAGGGATTTGCAGGTTTCAATGTGGACTTCAGCAGCAATCCATGGGACCATTCAGCTGCCCTGCTGATCGTGGAAGAGGCGGGCGGGCAGGTCAGCGATGTGAACGGCAATAGCTGGACATCAAATGTAAAGGACTATGTTGCTTCGAACGGAAAGCTGCACAGGAAAGTGCTAAATGTTCTAAAATAAAAGACAATATATAGGCTATAATCTAGAAAAGTTTATAAATATTGAACATTTATCTGAGTATCGAGGTGAGCATTATGGAGATCTCAAGAATATTTACCAAGAAAAACCTTATGGTGCTTAGACTGCTGCAAAAGCAGGATCTGCACCTGAGGGAGATTGCTGAAAGGCTGCAGATAAGCCCAGGAAAGGTGCACGATACCCTGCAGACCTTCAGGAGATATGACCTGATCAGGGAAGCGAAGGACAAGAACAGGGTTGTAATAAGGCTGAACCACAGGAACAGGCTGCTAAAGCCTATCGAAGGGCTTCTGGGCGATGATGGATCAGGCAACCAGAATGAGAGGGTTGACATCTTCGACAATATTTCTTCGCTGGATTTCAGATATTACGGCAGAAAAGAGAAGATCAAGGACAAGCTTAAGCCATACCTTTCAGAGGCAGGCGCGGTAAGATATATGGCCAAGGTGGAAGCTGCGCTGGCAAAGGCTCTGGCGAAGAAAGGGATATGCAGCAGGACAGTTGCAGAAGAGATAGTAGAGGCTTCAAAAAGGATAACAGCCCAGGAGGTCTATGATGAGGAGGACAGGATAAAGCATAATATCAGGGCGCTGGCAAATTCCATCCGGAACAGGGTTTCTGATAAGGCTAAGCCTTATGTTCATTTCACGACAACCTCGCATGATATCATATGCACAGCTGATGCTGCAAGGTTCAAGGACTTCTCCAACGATGTCCTTCTGCCTGAGCTGATCGAGCTTGAAAAGACGCTGATCAGGCTGGCTACGGCGGAAAAAAGCACCCTACAGATCGGCCGGACGCACGGACAGCATGCTGAACCCATCACGTTCGGGTTTGCGATAGCGCAATATGTGTCAAGAATCGGAACAAGGATAAAATCTATAGAGAAAGCTGCAAACAACCTTAGGGGAAAGATCGCAGGCGCCGTGGGCGCATATAATGCATCTTCCCTGTTCTTCAGGGATCCGGAAAGCTTCGAGAAAGCGGTGCTGTCAGAGCTCAAGCTAAAGGCTTCGCCCATCTCCACCCAGGTTGTAGAAGCTGAGTATATGGCAGATTTTATGCATTCAATAACCAGTTCTTTCGGGGTGGTTGCAAACCTGGCGGATGACATGAGGCACCTGCAGAGGAGCGAGATATCTGAGGTGGCAGAGGCTTTCGGGGCCAAGCAGGTGGGAAGCTCTACGATGCCGCATAAGAGAAACCCTATCAATTTTGAGAATGTGAAGTCAATGTGGAAGGCATTCATGCCAAGGATGTCAACTGTGTACATGGACCAGATATGCGAGCATCAGAGGGACCTGACAAACAGCGCAACCTCAAGATTCATACCTGAGATCCTGGCTGGATTATATGTTTCCATTGCAAGGCTGAACAGGGTGATGGCCAAGCTGGTCGTCGACAGGCAGAGCCTGAAGAGGAATTTTGAACTCAACAAGGATATGATCACAGCAGAGCCTGCCTATATACTGCTGGCGGCCCACAACCATCCAGATGCGCATGAGTATGTAAGGGATATCACCCTGAAGAGCCAGAAAAGCGGAAAACCCTTCAGGGAGATAGTCTTCAAGGATAAAAAACTGAAGCCTTACATATCTAAGTTCACTAAAACCCAGACAGACATCCTGAAGAGTCCTGAAAAATACACAGGGATAGCAGAAAAGAAGGTTGAAATGATCTGCAGGTTCTGGAAGAAAGAGCTGAAGATTTAGTTGTTTTTTTAGTGCTTATCTGCCTTATATCATGACAGGGAATAAGATGGGATTCATGTCTGCAGATAATGAACCTGCTGGAAACATGCTCCTGGTGAAAAAGACATAGTGGAGGGCTGGCATGCAACAAAGGCCGGAACAATAAGATTTATATAGCATAAAATAATACA
Organism: uncultured Methanosarcinales archaeon; assembly: GCA_964510025.1. Lineage (GTDB taxonomy): Archaea > Nanobdellota > Nanobdellia > Woesearchaeales > DATDXC01 > CAZDZV01. Next base: position 38,458 of record CAZDZV010000009.1, on the reverse strand, counting down.
TATTGCTATGTCAGACTACCAGGCAAGGGAATCCAGGGCTGTTTCTGCTATCAAGAAAGCAATCCCCCCCAAGCTAAAGCAGAATATGGATAAGGCATCAGAAGGCATGTTTGCTGAGCTGTATTCTAATGATGCTGTTTTCCCTAACCATCTTTTGGCATGCGCCATAGACGGGGTAGGGACAAAGCTTATAGTCGCAGAAGCTATGCAGAAATATGACACAGTAGGCATAGACCTGGTGGCGATGTCTGCAAATGACCTGGCTACGCTTGGAAAGGTGTCACCTTTTTTGTTTATTGACTATTTTGCAGTCCAGTCTAAGATACAGGAGGAGGGCATCACAGGAGATATAATGAAAGGGGTGATCAGGGGATTGGAGATGTCGGAGGTCGGGCATATCCTGAGGAGCTCGGTGCATATAAATCTGGGCAAAGGAGAGACAGCCAGTGTAGATGAGCTTATCTCTTCTTTCAGGCCAGGCTATGGATTTGATATAGCGGGCGGCATGATCGGCTTCATAAAGAAGGAAGATGTTAATACCAAGATCAAGGCAGGAGATAAGATCATAGCGCTGAAGAGTTCTGGCCCGCATTCCAACGGCTATACAGAGCTCAGGCTGAAGCTGCTTAAGGGCGAGTTCGAGACAAGAATCGAATACAGGAAACAATATAAGGGCAAGCACAGGATCGATGATAGATTTTCAGGCTCCACGATTGGCCAGCAGCTGCTGGAGCCTACACGAATATACTCAAAATCTGTATCTGCGATAGCTGAATGCACAAGGATGCAAGGCATCAACAATACAGGCTACGGGCTTAAGAACCTTAACAGGATAAAGGGGTTCCAGTTTCTGATAGAAAAGCCCATAGAGCCACAACCTATATTCCGGCTCATGCAGGATGAGTCCGGATTTGATGACAGGCAGATGTACCAGAAATTCAACATGGGTATGGGCTTCTTCTTGATAGTCGATAAGAAAGATGCAGAGATGGCCTTGTCGATAGCAGAGAAGTTCAAGGAGGAGGCAAAGGTTGTGGGCGAGGTAAGAAAAGGAGCTGGCACAGTACTGATGAGAAATAAAAGGAAGATTATCTTTGAAGGGTACTAAGGCCTATTGTCACAATCCTATCCACAACCGGGCCGTGTTGAGCATCAGCCAGTATTTTCTGAACAGCCTGAGAAAGGTCATGGGGCACGCCCAAGCCGGGGGATCTCTGTCGCGTAACAGTCAATGTGATTGGCTCTCCAATCAGCTCTGCAGCTCCTGAAGTTGGGTACTCATAGATGATCCGGTATTTAGAATCATCAGGGTTAGCATGTGTGCAGTACTCTGCCACAAATTCCTATTCTCCTCCCATCACACTTCTGGCGATATACTTGATTGATGTTGTCATAGCCTTCAGCTTTTCGATGATAAGCGCTGTTGCTGCGCATGCCATCCTATAGTCGCATCTCTGCTTTTTTGTGCCTTTTATGGACAGGCTGCAGTGTGTATGGCTCCTGAAGAATTCATCGCATTGCTCTATCCTTTTCCTGTTCGTGAGTTCAACCTCATAGGCCAGCTTCTGGTCTGATGAGTAGTAGGCTTTCATCACCTTAAGGTATGCCTCCTGCATGTCTTTCACTATCTTTTTGAGTTCAGCCAACTCGCCTGGGTCTAGCATTGAGTCCTTCAGGTAGCGGACAATCCTCTTTTGCCTGTCAGCAATCTTCTCCAGTCTCATGACCACTGACTTGTCGCACTGAAGCTCCCATGGATCTTTCTTAAAAGACCTGGCAATTGTGGGATTTGTAAGAGCTTTTCTTATGACCCGGTATCCCAAGAAATGCAGCCTGTTCACTTCCAGGTCCCTTTGCGCAAGGTCCTCTGCCTTGTCCACGCCACCCAGGCATTCGATAGTGTCTTCTATCATGGAGCGGGTGATTATGTCCATCCTCCTGATTATCGAACTGACAGATATTTCTGTGATGTCTATGAGGTCTTTAGCTACCAGCCGATTAGCTGTCTGCTCTAATATCTCCAGCCCGGCCAGGCTGTGAATAATCTCTTTTATCTCTTTTGACTTATTCTCGAGCCTGTGGGAGAATATCTCTATGACACCATAATTATTTAGATAGGCGCTGATGATCTCTGCTTTTATCAGGTCTAGGTCCTTGCCCTCGATATTGATCGTGATCTTTTCATAGTCTTTGTCTGGGTGTACAGTTTGGGTTCTTAATGTCAGTCCCTGGTTGGTTTCCTCGAGGCCTATCATGTCTCCTTTCTTAAGCTTATTCTTGATGATCCATTGCTTTGGCAGGGATATGATATATGACCCTTTTCCAAAGCTTATAAGCTTCCTTAGTTCCATTTCTACCCCCCTTATTTATAATCTATATATTTTATGTAAAATTTAAATCTTGAATATATAATCTATATGTATTATATTATATATGGAATAGCTATATATATTTAAAAGTTTCTATAAAGAGTGTCGTATAACTTACGATTAGGGGGGCAGGCATCCCAAAAATGAGGTGATAAGGATGCTGGACAGCTGGGAAAGGATACATGGCTATGAGGAGATGGTAGAGCATGATTTTTCCCACACATACTATTGCGGAAGATGTGGGTGCAGGATGGATGATGGCGCATACAGTTTTGAATGCCCTATATGCCACATGATCTTTTCGCAAAGAAACGAAACATTGCTATGCTAGGTGGTCTGATGGACTATGACAGATGCATATCCTGCGGTCGCAGGATTTCGGGATTACATGAATCCTACATATGCAGAGAATGCATCTATGAGCTAAGAAAGGTGGAGGAGGATACCTGAAATGAAAACCGGCATGACAAACGCCATAGCCAGGGCGCTTGGATTGGTATTTTTGAGCTTTATTGCATCAATCCTTGCGCTCATATCATCAGAACAGGACGAATATCAACGGTATTTATAGCAAGGAGTTTCAGCCCGGATCGGCAGAGATGATCAAAATAATATAAAAATAGCAATTTTATATAATACATTATAATTATTAATTATTTATAAAATTTAAGGACAAAATATATAATCAAACCCTGCTTTTCCGTAAATATTCCGGGGGATGAAAATGACTGTTGAATATATGCACGGGGTAGATGAAGTACAGGTCCATGACTTCAATCCAGTGTACTACTGCGGAAACTGCGGGGCTGAGATGAAATGCGGCAAGTCAGGATGCATATGCCCGAACTGCCAGATGAGATTCCAGGCAAAATGAGATACAACAGATGCGTGAAGTGCGGCAACATAATCAACAAAAGCGCTATCTATGACCCTTATCTCTGCAGAAAATGCAGCATGGAAATCAAGAGCGTAAAAGAAAGATATGGGTATCTGGACCTATGACATTCAAAAATATGGCTAGAAGTGCAGGTATTTTGGCGCTTAGCTTGATAGGCAACCTATTAGGATTATTTGGCAGCAAGAAGGAGAGGTCAGAACATGAAAGGTATCTCTGAAGAAGACTATGAAAGCTTCTTTAAGCGGTATTTTCTGCTTAAAAGCTATGATAAGATGTCTGAATTTATGGAGAAGTAGTCTTGCTGATAATCCTGAATACCTTGGTCCCGCAATGAGGGCAGCTCCCCTTGATCGAAGGTGTGCCATTCTTCATCTTATAGTGCGTTGGATCCCTTACATCTACCTTTTTCCGGCATTTCACGCAGTATGCCTTTACCGGCTTCCTGAACAATGAGCTGAAGGTCTTCTTAAATTCCTGCACGTCTTTTTTCAGATCATATGGCTTGGGTCTGGGCATATGCGGCCTTTCTGACTCATCGACGGCCTTGCCCACATCCTGCTCGCAATGATAGCAGAACCTTTCATGCTTTGTCAGCAGCCTGCCGCAATAAGGACACTTAGCCATGGCCTGCCATATATGCTTTATCTTTATTAATCTTTCTTAAACCACAGCCTGGAGCACCAGAAATATCACGCCAGCTGCCAGCATTATGCTGTAAACAGGCCTGCTCCAGCGCAGTATCTTCCTTCCGTCAAAATTGCCAAAAGGAAGCAGATTAAAGAGAGCCAGCCAGCTATTGATCACAAATCCATAGCTAACAATACTGCCTATGAATGAGCTGGGATTTAGAGATAGCATGATCACCAGGAAAAGCAGCGCCAGCACAAGGTTCGCTGCGGGGCCTGAAGCGCTTATCTTTCCGTTCCTTATTCGGCCCACAGGTCCGGATATCATGACAGCTCCGGGAGCTGCCAAGACAAATCCCAGAAAAGACATCAGCACAGCCAGAATGAGCATCTGGTCAAAGCTCCTGAACTCTGCGTGGCAGCCAAAATGCCTTGCCACTGCCCTATGGCTCAGCTCATGGGCGATAAAAGCTATGCCCACAGTAAGTGAAGCCAGGACAAAGCTGTAGGCAAACCGGATGCTTAGGGAAAAGCCGTCCAATACTATGGCAAATGCCAGGCTTATCGCGAACCATGCCTTCAGCAGGTCTGTCATCTCCTCTTCAGAGAACATTCTGCTGCTGATCTTCTTGTACATGCTATCTTCTCCTTCGCATCTTTGATATGAGCCTTTCCAGCCCATCTATCCTTTTCATGAGTTCCAGCTTTTCTTTGTCGTTTTTCCTTAGCTCATCAGCGCACTTCTTAAGCTCGAAATCCTCCTTCCGGATAGAGGAGCTTATCTCGATTAGCTTATCTACACCTTCTGAAGCTTTTACAGCTTTTGCAGAGAGGTTTGATATATCTTCCCTGACTTGGCTGTAGCTCCCCATCTGCTGCTTGAGCATCTCCAGACTTATCTTCAGCTCCTGGCTAAGCTCCTGCTCGAACTTTTCGATTATCCTGTTCTTAACCTGTGATTTGATGAGCTTCAAATCATAGAGCTCTTCATGCATCCTTTGCTTGAGCTCATCTATGGAATCTATCTCTTCCTTGAATTTATCAAGCATGTGGTCATGGCTTTTGTGCATCCCCTTTAGCTGGCCTTCAAAAGCCTTAAAAGAGGACTCAAACGCATCCAGGCTTTTCCTGTTCAGCTCCATGCTTCTCGCAAGGCTGTCTATCTCCTGCTTGATATTGGCCAGTTCCCTAATCTTTTTCAGCATGCAACTATGTAAGAACAGCTGATTTAAAAAGCTTTAGATATCAACAAAGATATGGTGTTTTTCCTTTCCGCTGAGCTCTTTCATAATCCTTTTTATTACGGCCTTCTCTGGATTGGGCATGAGCTTGACCCTTTTCTTTAGGTCTGCAAAATTTTCAAAAGGCTTTTCCTTTCGCGCAGCGATTATCTCCCACATATGCTTCTTGCCAAGGCCTGGCAGCAGCTCGAGCTGGTGCATCCTGGTGCTCAGGGGCCGGGCTTGGTTGAAAAATTCAATGAACCTCTCTTCTTTCTTGTTCACCATGTCCTTCACTATATATTCGACCTCTTTCTTGGCCGTCTGGGTCAGCTTATCCAATGTAAGCTTGCCCATTATATGATGGACCTTGTCCCTCTTGCCTTCGCCTATATAGACCTCCTCATAGGGCTGCAGATGCACTCCCTTCTTTGGCACAAGCTCAAGCAGCACAAAATGGTCTGCGCCTATAGCCTGAGCTATGGCAGTCTTCAGGTGCATTGGCCTTTCGTCGAACGGATAGCCGTGCGGCAAAAAATCCAGCACAATCGCCTTTTCTTCTTTTGCGTGTTCCATCTTACAACTCTGAAGCAGCCATCCAGTCACGGATATGCTTTTTCCAGTCCTTGTCCATCTGCTGCAGCTCGTCGGACATCAGTATGCGGCCTTCCTTGAGCTTAAGCGCTTCAGTCTTTTCTTTCATTAAGTGCCTTACCTTTAAATTAATTTTCTTTTTGAGGAGCTTATCCTTCTTAAGATGCATGAATATCTTCAGCTCGTCATCGTACTCTGACTCTATCGCATCCAGCAGGGCCAGCACCGTCGATATCCAATAGTCTATCTTGGGCTTCTGGATCAGCCTGCTGCTTACCTTGGGCGGAAGCTTCGCTTCCATGTGGTATAGCAGCTCTTTCTGCCTCTTCAGGATCCTTGTCAGCTCCCGGAAGTCCTTCTTTTCCTCTTTTTCAGCCTTATCCTGCTTCTGCCTGTAATTCTTCAGCAGCCTGTTGTCCAGTATGATTATCTTATCGATAAAATGGCAGATCCTTGATTCAAGCTTCTGCCAGTCTTTTCTGCTGAGCACAGGCCCTGGTCTTTCAGGCAGATCAGCCTCTTCTGAAAATGACGTGGACAGGTAGTAGTTGATCGCTATCAGCTTTCGCACAATGTTCCTGAGCGCCAGGATGTTCTCTCCGATCTCTTTCTGCAGCTCTTCTTTCGTTATCTTGCCAAGGTTTATCGAAAAGGTCTGGATGACCGAGTCATGAAGCGCCCTCATCAGGTCATTTTTCTTCTTCTCTATGGATTTGTCGACAGAAGATACAAGCCTGTCAATTGCAGACCTATCCAGCCTGTACGACCTTTTCTTAAAATCCCTTACAGCAGCATTCACGCTGCTCACTAAGCTGTCTGCTCCCCCCATTTTTTTCATCTTGGTATGCTCTGAAAGCTTTGCTGTTTATAAATATTATGCTGCGGACAAGGAACAGAATTATATATGCTTCTTAACTGTCTCAACGATCTTCTTCAGATTTTCGTTGTTGACGCTAATCGGATAGCCCTGGATCAGGATCTTGAGCTCATCCACGCTCTTTGGCAATATGTCAATTATCTTCTTTATGTGCTGGTCCTTAAGCCTGGGTATGTTCAGCTTTGTAAGGTCCTGCTCAAGCTTCTCAGCATTCTTGAAGTCAGTAAAATGGTTAAGATATTCCTCTGTCTTATTTGCGCGGAAGTTAAGCTCTTTGTCCCGCTTCTTTATGCTCGCAAGCTCCTGCTTCAGATCATGCATGCTTATCGGGATTTCGTTTAATATCTTAGCTTCAGCCATCTTTATAGCCTCTTCAGGTGGACAGGATGCGCTATTATGGTCTTGGTCTTTCCGCCATCCTTGATGTCTATCTCATAGCACCTGCCCTTTCTGGACCTTATAATGCCCATCTTTCCCATAAATCGTGGAGAGTACATACCTTTCTGCACGCTTGATTCCACAGCCAGCGTGACCTTATCCCCTTGTTTCAGGTTTTTCATGTACTCGGAGATATTCATCTTCCCTTTTCTTCTGGGCTCTTTCTTGAACTTGTATCTTGTCTTCCTTCTGAAACCGCGAATCCTCTTTGCCATAGTGTTCTAAGAATTGAGAACTTATTTAAAAAGCTTGCGGTCAACCTATTCTCAGCAGAAGATTCTTCCTTATCTCTTTTGCGAGGGATAGGTCCTTGATCCTTGAAGGTTTATGCTTAAGGAGGTTGTATCCTTTGATATTGTATCTTGGCAGGAGATGCCAATGAACCTGATTAGCTTCATCCATGTACATAAGGTAGACCTTTCTGATCCTTAATGCAGCCAGCATAGCGTTCCTTACCTCATCTACCTTGTCCATCAGGTATTCGTAGTCTTTTCTTGGAAGCAGATGAAGGTCAGCAGCAGGCTTTTTCCAGGCAACAATTGTATGCCCCCTAACGATGGGATATGTTGCCAGGCATGCATACAATCTGCTGTCTTCGTAGATCATGGCCTTTTTGATTGGCTTTGGAAGCTGCATTAGGTGTATATAATCAGGCTGATATATAAAGTTTTACAGATATATACTTTTAGTTACTAAATGGTAGTAAATTAATAGAAAGATTTATATAGTAAACTGTTTTATCTGGGAGATATGCAACCTGCTTATGCTATGACACCTTTGGAAGGCGGGCTAGCTACATGTATATATGCATTAGACGGAGAGTTCGGGCCTAGAAAGACAGCTGCAGAGTCTGCTGCATATGCAAGCCTAGACCAAGTTGTCGGCGAACAAAATCCTCCAAGTGAACTGCACAGGGCAGGGATACCAGCTGAACACTTTGATGAGAAGACGCTAAGGCTTCTTAAGGCTGCACAATGCACAGAAGATGAGGGAATCGCAAACGGCGAGATCCCTTCTTATGTCTTCTGCAGAAAGGGCATTGTTGGAAGATTTCTTTTGCATTATGAAATTCCATCGGAGGAAACCCTGGCGCAGGGTAGCACAAAATTCAGAGAGGAAGTGAAGATCACGCTGAACATCGAAAGGAAAGGATTACAGGAACACTATGCCGGAAATGCCGCTATACCCTATCTTGTGAGGATTGGCGTAGATAGCGATGGAATGGTCCATGTGGACTATAATGATCTAATCTTAGATGTTCCTGATCCAGAGGATCCTTTGGATACAGCTGCTGCTGAACTTAGGGAAAGATTAAGAGAGTTTGGAGCAGGCATCGAAGGAAAGGCAGCAGACGGCCTTGCTGAAAAGATAATAACCTTTCTTAGGGATAATCAATAAATTTAAATATCAAAGTTTTCAGTATCGTTTCTGAGGTGAATCCGCTGAAGAAGATCATTCTAGCAAGCATATTAATTAGTCTGGTTGCCTATTCAGCGGTGGATGGGCGGGCCGCTAGAGCAGATCCTGCAGCCGATCAGGCTGCGGTTGGAGGCCGGATTAACAGGCATGAAGGTCTTTATGAGATGGCAGATGCTGCAAGAATCTTATGTTGGAGGTATAAAGATGGATAGATTAGAAGACAGCTGGAGAGCTGCGAGATTGGATGCTGATGCGCTAGCTCAAAAAACCAAAGGATTTCCAGGTGTTCCGCCTGGGGATAAGGGGATGGTGGTTCAGACTAAAGATGAAGGCATAAAATATTTTAGCGAGGTCCTGCATCGGGCGAAATTCATGGAAGGATATCTTAGGCAGATAGAGGCGATCACGCGCAGGATTGAGAGCGACTATGTAAAAAGGATGGAGCGGCTAATCCATGCCATTATCCGCAATAGTGCAGGCATGTTGAGCACTGTGGCAAAGGATGGAGAAAAATTAGCGATAGATAGGGCTGGTGGAAGCATATATGGGGGGAAATATAAGCCAGTTGACCCTGAACTCGGCAGAAAGATGCTGGCAATGCATAAAGAGACGGAAAGAAAGGCCGAGGAGCTCCGGAGATTGATGCATGCGCAGGCATCTATAGTGCAGGGATTCGAAGCTGCTCAAAGCTCAGAAAAATCTATTTAACGACTATAATATAGCTTAAGACATAGATTGAAAGTAAGCAGAAAAAGTGCAGCATTCTATAATACGATCAGTTACGAATAATCAATAAATTTAAATATCAAAGTTTTCAAGTTTAGTTGTGAGGTGATTTCATTGAGGAAAATTATTCTGATAGGGATATTAATTTGTATGGCTTTGATTGCTAGTGCAGAAACTCAGGTCGCTAGCGTAGAAAGCAATGCCACCGGAGCTGGTGGCGGATATGAGGAAAATTCTGATATGGTCCAGACAGCTATAGAGCAGGAAAACGGAACAATAGGCAGCAAACAGAGGGTCAGGCAGACAGTTGCTAGCACGATATCCAGGCCTGAAAATTTTGAGGCTGATATTGCAAGGTGCTATAAGAAGCTGCTGGAAGAGCATCCTGATGAGGATAAGCAGAGACTGAAGAACAAATGCAGGGAGATGTACAGCGAAAAGCCTGTCCAGTCAAGGGCAGAAAACAGGTGCAATTCCATAAATGCCGAGCTAAGGAAGGAGCTGGAACTGGCGCTGGAAAAGGCAAGATCAGCAGATGATGAGGATCTGGAGCGTATAAAAGAACATATCCATAAGATAAAAGAGAAGATAGAGGAAAACAAGAGGATTTGCTGGCAGCCTGCTGTTGTAAGAGCTGTCGAGACCAGCTCAAGGCCGGAATGCGAGCTGCAATACCAGCGGATGAAGAAGAACCTGGAGATATTAAAAGACAAGCTGGCTGCCTATGAGGGAAGCGACATTGCAGAGCTTGAAAGGCATATACAAGACTACGAGCAAGAGATAAGGGAAAAGGCAAAAGAATGCTCTAGGGAGCAGCAATCAGAAGGTGAGGAGATAGCGACAGAATGGATCGAGGAAGAGACTGAACCGTCAAGCATAGCCACCTATTACCAGGCGAAGATGGACACCATCCTTTCCAAGGAAGATTCCATAGATGGGCAGATAAGATCGTTGAAAACCCTGAGAGAGAGGATCGATGAGATGATAAGGCAGCTGTTGGAGAAGAAGGAATCCATTGAAGCAGACGACTTCTCAGGTTTGGTAGAGAAGTTCAGGGTGAGGCCCAAAGAGATCATCGCAGATGAGGTGGGGATCGAAGCTGAGAACAAGGAGATAACAAAGACGATAGATGATAAGGATATAAGGATAAAGGCACTGAAAGAGAAAGTTATGCTGAAGGTGGATGATGTAGAGGTCGAGGCCAGTGATGTCGAGCTTTCAGACAAGATCAAGATAGAGGATATGGAGCTTAAGGCATTGCCCGATAAGATAAAGGAGAGGGTAAAGACCAGGATAAGAAGGGTTGTCCTGCTTAAGGAGAAGGATAGGCTGAAATATCAGATCAAAACCCAGGAAAAAAGAAAGATATTGGGCTTGATCGACGCTGAGGCAGAGAAAGAGATAGAGCTGGATGCATCAAGCGAAGAAGCTGAAATCATCAAAGAAGAGAAACCCTGGTGGTACGGAATAAGCACTGCATCAGAATAGGAAAGGAAAAAGAAAAGTGACTATGCACAGAACCACGCCTATAACAGAAAGGCTTTCTGTGAAAAGGTCTGATACCTGTATCATGGCTATGATACCAAAAATAAATCCGATGATTGCAAAAAAATAGGCAAACAGCATTATTGTGGGCAGGAGGCCCCAGGAAAGCACAGCTAGAGCAAGGCCGGCGATACTCAACAGAAAAGAGGCAATAGCCTGCGCAGCTTTGTTCATATGGAATATATAAGACCAGTAAATATTTAAAGATTTGTGGTCTCTATAATGTATTTCTTAAATCCATCTTCTTATCCTATGCTTGTAATCTATGTACCTCTTCCTGAATGCTGCCTCTAGATTTCTCTCCTCCATCGGGATGTAATATAGTTCAAGTAGCAAAAAAAGGAGCAAAGGACCGACAAGGCTGGCAAAGCTTTGCAGCAGCATAGATATGCCGGCCATCATCACTATACCTCCGAGATACATCGGGTTTCTGGAAATCATGTACGGGCCTTCAAGGATGAATCTTGTGGGTCTTTGCTCTGGCTTTATCGTCGTAGCCTTAAAATATGCATGAGACCATATCATCAACCAGAATCCAAGCAGCAGCACAGGTATGCCTGCCAGGCTTATCGGAAACAGGACATATCTGCGAGGGAACATAAAATCCAAAATAAACATCAATAAAAGAAGAAGGATAAACAATGTGTCAGGATTGATCTTTTTCATACCTGAAGACAAATATGGCCGGATTATAAATATTTTCCTAAATTTTATATAGGCGGTCGGAATATTGGCGTGAATGCTGCTTGTACATTTCGGATACCATAGATGCATGACCTCTTTTTTTGACCAGGTGTTCGGAGATATAGCTAATAGATATGGTGGATTCCACAGGCATTATAACGAAGACCTGGAAAAGTTCTATGAAGCATCTAAAGCTGACTTTGCTTTCAACCATATAAGCGTAAACAATGTTGCTGTTGATTTCAGGATGCTTCCTGATCTTAAGGGAACACATATAATAAGGGACCCGAGGGATCTGCTGGTCTCAGGGTACAGCTATCACCTATGGTGCGGGGAAAGATGGACAAGAGAAGAGATGGATGATAAACTGAGGCAAAGGCTGAAATTGGATGGACTGGGCATCCAAGCTGGATCATATCAGGAGCTGTTGAATTCTGTGGACACAGAGACAGGGCTATTGCTTGAGCTGAGCTGGAGAGATGCGCATTTCAGGCAGATGCTTGGCTGGGATTATAGCAAGAAAAATATCCTTGAGTTAAGATATGAAGAAATGTTCGGCAATGAAGAAAAGCAGTTCAGGAAGATACTGAAGCACCTTGGATTTAGCGCCATGCATGCTGAGAAGCTGTTGGGGATCGTAGAGAAGCACAAATTTGGGACCCTGGCCAGAAAGAAAAGAACAGGCCAGGGAAAGCACGCTGCATATGGCAGGCCAGGTCAGTGGAGATCCCTGCCGGCCAAGGTCAAGGGACTGTTCAACCGAAGATATCCTGAGCTGCTGGAAAAGCTGGGCTATGATTGAGCTACCAAAAACTTTAAATAAATACATAATTCCTTCGGAACCATGGGAGAAGTGGATATTGAAAAAGTGCAGATCAGTGAGATGTCTGATTCTGAGATAGCAGATTTCATACGCAAAAACAGCCTGGCATTGAAGGCAGAAGAGTGCAGGAAGATAGTGAAGCTGATAGGAAGAGATCCGACATTGACAGAGATACATATGTTCAACATAGAATGGAGCGAGCATTGCAGCTATAAGTCCAGCAAAGAGATCCTGAAGATGCTGCCGACAGAAGGCCCAAGCGTAATCCAGGGGCCAAAAGAGGATGCAGGCATAATCAGGTTTGCCAACATCTCAGGGGTGCAGTTCGGCATTGTGATAGCCCATGAGTCCCACAACCATCCCAGCCAGGTTGTGCCATATGAGGGCGCTGCTACAGGAATAGGCGGCATCGTGAGGGATGTTTTGTGCATGGGAGCGAGGATAATAGCCACTGCTGACCCGTTGAGGTTCGGCGATCCAAAGGGCAAGAAAGCTGATTATGTAAGGTATGTGGCGAATTCTGTTGTGGATGGCATAGCAGGTTATGGCAACCCGATAGGGGTTCCGAACCTTGCAGGAGACATATATTTCAACTCCAGCTTCGATGAAAACTGCCTGGTCAATGTGGCCAGCCTGGGGCTCATCAAGGAGGAAGACATAATACATTCTGCAGCTCCTTCTGATGGTTATGATATAGTCATAGTAGGCAAGGCGACAGATACCTCTGGATTCGGAGGAGCAGCTTTCGCTTCCCTTGTATTGGATGAGAAAGAGGAAGAATATAACAAAGGCGCTGTGCAGGTGCCTGACCCTTTCCTGAAAAACATATTGATACGGGCGACTGAATCTGTTTTCAAGGAAGCAAGGGAAAAAGGGATCAAGCTCGGGTTCAAGGATATGGGTGCGGGCGGCATCATGTGCTCCACATCAGAGCTTGCCGACGCTTCTGGATTCGGAGCAGACATCGATATCGACAAGATACACGTCTCCATGAAGAACCTGAAGCCCTATGTGATTGCCTGCGGAGAGACACAGGAAAGGTTCACATGGATCAGCCCGCCTGACTTCACGAAAAGGATCCTGGACATATACAACAGGGATTTTGAGCTGCCTATGGTGGCAGAAGGAGCAAGAGCAGCTGTGATCGGAAAGGTGACGAAATCTACAGATTATATAATGAGGCATAAGGGCAGGACTGTATGCAACGTGCCTGTCCATACCCTTACACAGGGAATTGTGTATAGAAGAGAGCAAAAAAAGGGAAAAAGACGTTTTGTCGAGCCCAAATTCGCTCCAGATGCTGTCAAGGCTTCTGCGCTGAAGGTTTTGAGCCACCCGAACGTAGCCTCAAAAGCTGTTGTCTACAAGCATTATGACACAGAGGTCCAGGGGCTGGCTGTGATAAGGCCGGGAGAGGCAGATGCTGGTGTGCAGGCTCCTATCCCAGGATACCATCAGTGTGTTGCATTATCTGTTGACCATAACCCAAGATACTCCAGGATAGACCCATATATGGGAGCAGTAAATGCCGTTGCTGAAGCCATGAGGAATGTGGCTGCAGTTGGAGCTGTGCCTTACGGCATGACAGACTGCCTGAACTTCGGCAACCCGGAAAAGCCAGAAGCTTTCAGCGACTTTGTAGAGAGCGTAAAGGGGCTGAGGGATGCTGCCACTAACCTTTGCTGGAAGGGAGACCAGAAAAGCCCGGTGCCGTTTGTTTCGGGAAATGTGAGCTTCTACAATGAGAGCATAAACGGCAGGCAGGTGGATCCGTCGCCGATAATAGCGTGCGTTGGATATCTTGATGATTACAGGAAGGCAATTACGATGAAGGTTAAGGAAGAGGGCTCCAAGATCTATATGGTGGGCAGAAGAAAGGACGAGCTTGGGGGCAGCGTGTACTATGCTGTCAACGACGAGATTGGTGCGAATGTGCCTGTAGTGGATTTCGAGAACCACAAGAAGATGGTCTATGCTATAATCGAATGCATAGAGCAGGGACTATTGCTGAGCTGTCATGATATATCAGACGGCGGCCTGCTGGTCAGCATGGCAGAAATGATGCTTGGTGGTGAGGCAGACGGAAAGATCGGCATAGAGGCAGAGATAGGCTTTTCAGAGCTTGATGCTGTCAAGACGCTTTTTTCAGAATCCCCGGGATTTATATTTGAGACCAAGGATGAGGTCAGGCAGATATTTGACAAATATCATCTGGATATTATAGAGCTGGGCCAAACTGTTGCAGAGGATTCGCTTACTGTCCGAGAAAAAGGCAGGCAGGTCCTGAAGCTTAGGGCAGAAGAGCTAAAAAAAGCCTGGACCTCAGGTGTCAGAGAGGCGATGGGATGAGGATAGCTGTAATAATGTTTCCAGGAAACAACTGCGAAAACGAGACAAAGAGGGCGATAGAAGCAGCAGGGATAAGGGCAGATGTAGTGAGGTGGAACCAGCCCATAGGTGATTATGAAGGCTATGTGCTGCCAGGGGGATTTTCATACGAGGACAGGATAAGGGCAGGTGTGATAGCCTCAAAGGACCCTGTTGTTGGGAAACTCAGGCAGGAAGCAGCTGACGGAAAGGTCATACTGGGCATATGCAACGGGTGCCAGGTGCTTGTAGAAGCAGGCATAATCCCGGGCTTAGGCGGCAAGGTGGAGATGGCTATAGCCCCCAACATAAACCCGATGGTCTCTGGATTCTACTGCAGCTGGATAAGGGTCAGGAACAGCATCAAGAGGAAGACAGCTTTTAACATTGCTTTGCAAGAAGGTGAGATGCTGCAGATGCCAATTGCGCATGGAGAAGGAAGGTTTGCAGCAAAAGACAAGGCGCTCGTACAGAAGTTGATAAGGAATGAGCAGCTGGCATTGCGCTATTGCGATGAAAATGGGAATATAGCAGATAAGTTTCCCCATAACCCGAACGGCAGCCTGATAAACATAGCAGGTGTTGTAAATGAAAAGGGAAATGTCATGGCGATGATGCCTCATCCTGAAAGATCATCATGGATGAGACAGGTGCCAGAGCAGCACTATATTGGGGAGGATGCAGGCCCCGGCCTGAAGATATTCCAAAGCATAAAGGGGTATCTAAAAAGATGATAGAGCTATTTGTGGGACTGAAGATAGCTGATAATACTGCAATAACCACCAAGCATACGCTTGAACGCATGGGGTTTGATATAGGCAAGGTCAGAAGAAATTTTTATTACCGATTTGATATAACAGGAGATGAAGAAGAGTTCAAGAAAAAAATCAGCAAGGTGGATATCCTGATCAATGCCAACAAGAATATCCACTCCTTTGACATCCAAAAGGATGAAGGTAACTTTTGCGTGCTTGTCATGAACCTGGATGATGATTGTGAAGAGCTGCTGCATATCCTGCGAGAAAGGCTAGGATTGGCTGAGATAAAGTCCATGCAGAGGGGAGTGTTATGGGAGCTTGGTGTGGATTCCAATGGGGCAGCTGAAAAAATCGCAAAAGAGCTATTATGCAATGAGAATTACCAGGAAGCAATGCTTGTGAGGTGATAGAAATGGCGAAAGTCTTGGTTGTGTTTGGATCAAAATCAGATGCAGATGTCTATAGTAGGGTTATAGGGCAGTTAAGATCAGACAGCATAGATCATGTATCTAAGGTGCTGTCAGCCCATAGGACCCCTGATGAGCTGGAGCAGGCTGTCAAAGAGGGGGATTTTGATGTTGTGATAGCAGGCGCAGGCCTGAGTGCAGCGCTTCCTGGAGTAGTGGCTTCGAAGACCACAAAACCTGTAATAGGGGTTCCGGTGCATTCAAACTACTCGGGATTAGACGCCCTTCTGAGCATAATGCAGATGCCGCCAGGTATACCTGTGCTGAGCGTGGGAGTAAATCAGGCTGAGATAGCTGCAAGGGGGGCTAAGAACATGCTTGTCAGATATAGTAAGGTAAACATAATAGGGAAAAAGGATGAAAAGGCTGTAAAAAAGGCAACAGATGTGCTGGACAGGTTAGGAATAAGCTATGGATATGCTGACAAGCCTGAAAAGGATGCTGTAAACATAGAGTTTACATATTTTGACGAGCCTATAGAGAAAAAAGATGAGCTTGTGATATACTGCCCGATGCTTCTGAAGGACGATGACAAGGCAGAGGCAGCCCTGAACATACTTAAGCATTCTGACCACGGGCTATGGGTAGGCCTGAACAGGGGAGACAACGCAGCAATAGCTGCCTGTGAGATCATGAATATAGACGGAAAATATACTGATAAGCTTGACGGGCTGAGGAAGGAAGGGAGGCAAAAGGTGCTAGAGGGGTGAGAGAATGATCAGCGAGGATGTTATCAAAGAACAGATAAGATATACACTAAAAGATACAGACCTTTCAGGGCTGGGAAAGAAATACAGAGGGAAGGTGAGGGATGTCTATGTCGGGAATGACAAGCTATTTTTGATTGCGACAGACAGGCAGTCTGCATTTGACAGGAACCTGGCAAACATACCGTTCAAGGGCCAGGTGCTGACCCAGACCAGCGCTTTCTGGTTCAAAAATACAGAGGATATAATAGCAAACCATGTCATCGCCATACCTGATCCTAATGTTGTTGTCTGCCGGAAACTGAAGATATTCCCTGTTGAACTGGTCGTCAGGGGATACATAACAGGCGTCACATCCACTTCAGCATGGACAGCCTACTCGAAAGGTGAGAGAGAATTCTGCGGAAACATTCTGCCTGAAGGGCTGAAAAAGAACCAGAAATTTGAGAAACCTATCATCACACCCACCACCAAGTCGGATGTGCATGACGAGAAGATCTCTGGAAAGGAAGTTGTTCAAAAAGGCATGATGAGCCAGAAGCAGTGGGATTATGTTGCTGGCAAGGCCCTGGAGCTGTTTGAAAGAGGGACTGAGATAGCGGCAAAAAACGGCCTGATACTTGTGGATACCAAATATGAGTTCGGGTATGATGAGGATGGGAACATATTCCTTGCAGATGAGATACATACGCCTGATTCGTCAAGATATTGGATCAGCGAAAGCTATGAAAAAAGGTTTCAAAGAGGGGAGGAGCCTGAAAACATAGACAAGGAGTTCTTGAGGCTGTGGTTCAAGGAGCATTGCGATCCATACAAGGACGAGAAGCTGCCGGAAGCCCCGGAAAAGCTTGTCGTAGAGCTGAGCAGAAGATATATCCAGCTGTATGAGATGATAACAGCAAAAAGCTTTAAGGCAGAAGCTGGAAGCGTACTCGAAAGGATAAGGAGCAACCTTAAAGGCTACCTTTGAGGGGCAGCATATCTGGCGAGCCTCCTGAACCTGTGCATAGCCAGCTTTCCAATAGCCACAGATGATCCATCTGCCATCAAGGGAGTGGAGATTATGCCTTCTTCATAAAGAGCATATTTTATCCCTGCAACTATATGCTGATAAGATTCACCGTACAGGAGGCTTCAGCCGAGGTTCAGCAGATACTGCTTGAAGCCTGTAGGATCTTCATACAGGTATCTCACCAGCCCTGGAGCAACATTAGCAAGGCTCGGTACAATGCCATGAGGTTCTCGTGCATCAGCGTGGGATTTGGCTATGTGCTTTTCTGAACCCTGGAAAACACGGAAAGTGTCTGTTGCATATTCCATCAATCTGAAGAAGTAAGCCAGATCCCCTGAGCTGTCCTTGATACCCAGGACATTTCTATGAGATGATAATGCGCCAACAACTGAAGCTGGAATATTATACGGCTCTCTGAAACGGTCCAGCTGAGCCTTAGGCAGCCTAAGTTTCCCAAGCAAACCAGGCTCTGCCACCCTTTTGTGGTGAAGCTCAGGATTATTATACAGGAACAAAGGCAAGGGCGAATGCTCAGCAAGAGCCCCGACAAAATCAAACAGTCTTGAGGTTGACACAGGTTTGCTGTAGAACGGGCAGACCATGACTGCATCAGCTCCTGCCTCTGCAGCCAAGTCTATCTCATGCTTCACTGCTTCCAGCACCATCTGCATCGCAGCAGGGTATGCCCATGGATAGGTAACGTTGGCGACGATAGGTTTTTTTCTGCCTATCTGGCCTGCTGCCCTTGTCAGTATATCCTTTCTTTGGCTATCCTGTAGGTGCGTAAATTCCTGAGTCTTTCCATTAATGACAAAACCGTCCACTGTGCCGATGATATGCTCAATAAGCCTTTCTAAGCTAGGCAGATCCAGATTAATATCCTCATCAAAAGGAGATACGATAGGCACAAATATACCCTTATAGTCAAAAATAGGACGGCTTGGCATAGCTATGAAGGTTGGTAGCTTTCTTATAAATGTAACTATTTTGAAGTTAATATTATTATTTATAGCAAATTTTATAAAGAGGCATTATTTCTTTTTATTACGGTGGTTTTGATTTTAAGGATTGCCGTACTTGGAAGCACACGCGGGACAGACCTGCAGGCGTTGATAGATGCTATTGAAGCAGAGAAGATACAGAATGTGGAGATCGCTTTTGTGCTGAGCAACAGGAAGGATGCTGTGATTCTTGAAAGGGCCAGAAACCATAACCTAAAAGCTATATTCCTGGATCCAAAGGATAAATCCAAACAGGAATATGACCAGGCAATCGATAAGCTGCTGGTCGAGCACCATGTAGGCCTGGCCATTCTGATAGGATACATGAAGCTCTTGTCTGGCTGGTTTGTTGAAAAGTGGAGAAACAGGGTGATGAATATACATCCAAGCCTGCTGCCTGCCTTTGCAGGCGGGATGGACAAGAATGTGCACGAAGAGGTGCTGAGATACGGCTGTAAGATCACAGGGTGTTCGCTGATATTCATCGATGAGGGAGCTGATACAGGCCCTGTTATCCTGCAGAAAGCAGTGGATGTCGAAGAAGATGAGACAATCAACAGCCTGAAGGAAAAGGTCCAGGAAGCTGAGCAGGAGCTGATAATAAGGGGGATCGAGCTTTTCAGGGACAGAAAGCTAAAGGTCGAAGGAAGGATAGTGCATATACTGGAATAGGTGAGGGATATTACATATGCTTCATTGGTAAGAAGATATGAAAGAGATTTCAGGACACTACCGTTGTGGTGCCTTGCAGACTGCATGTACGAGCTTGAGCTATATCATAGCCTGACTACAGCGCAGCAGGCCTATAGGACAGCAGCCAGGAACAGGATCAAGGCAAGCGAAAGAGCTGAACTAATCCCTTATCTCGGAAGGCTGATAGGTGAATGGGAAGATATGGAACCTGGTATGCACAAGGCTGCGCGGGAGAGAAAGATAAACTGGGTGGACAGGCTTATCAGGACTGGGGAGCTTACAGTGCAGCGTTATGATATATATGACCATGGAGATGACCTTTATAGAGCCCTTGCCGACTATCTTGTAACGGAGGTGAAGAGAAGACATCCTGCTGTTATCGAAGGCAACCTTAGGTTTGACATAAGCCAGGCAATAGGCGCTGTAACGGCCAGCAAAGAAAGAGAGTACAGCGGCCGGGCGCTTGTTAAGGAGGTCGTGATTGAGGTATTGAGGGATTGCTCTACTGAAAGGTTCCCGGATATGCCATGGAATGATGTACTAAGCAATTTTGAGAATCACGTGACCAAAACATGAAAGCATTAATATCTGTCTATGACAAAACAGGGATAGTTGAATTCGCCAGAGAGCTTGACAAGCTGGGAGTGGAGATAGTCTCCACAGGAGGGACAGCTAAAAAGCTGAAGCAGGAAGGGATAAAGGTCAGGGATGTTTCTGGCTATACGGGGTTTCCTGAGATGATGGATGGCAGGGTAAAGACCCTTCACCCTAAGATACACGGCGGATTGCTGGCCCTAAGGGACAACAAGGAGCATATGGTGCAGGCTAAAGAAAATAAGATAGAGATGATAGATATGGTGGTCGTCAACCTGTATCCATTCGAAGATACTGTAAGGCAGCACAAGAGCTTTGAGGATACGATAGAGATGATCGACATCGGAGGGCCGTCCATGATCAGATCAGCTGCCAAAAATTTCAGGGATGTTGTCGTTCTTATCGATCCTGCGGACTATAAATATGTCATCGAGCAGCTTAAGGCGGGAAAGGAGATACCTTTGGAGAAAAGAAAGGAGTTCGCTTTCAAGGTGTTCCAGGAAACCTTCCAGTATGATGCAAATATCGCCAGGTATCTTGCATACAATGAGCATGAGTTCCCTGAGATACTGATAGGGACCATGCTGAAAAAGCAGGAGATGAGGTACGGTGAAAACCCATACCAGGATGCTGCCTTCTATGTTGATGCGCTGATAAATGAGCCTGGGATAGGCGACGCAGAACAGCTCTACGGGAAGGAGATGTCTTACAATAATATCATGGACAGCGACGGGGCTTTGGAGATAATCAAGGAATTCTGCGAGCCCTGCGCAGCTGTGATCAAGCATGCCAACCCAAGCGGTGTGGCTGTGAGGCACAAGATAGAAGATGCCTTGAGAGAGGCATACAATGCTGATGCATTGAGCGCATTTGGCTGCATCATCGCGCTGAACAGGAAATGCAACGCAAGATGTGCCGAGTTCCTAAAGGACAAATTTATCGAAGTAATAATCGCGCCAGACTATGATGAAGAGGCGCTGGAGATGCTCAAGAAAAAGAAGAACAGGAGAGTATTGAAGCTTGCTAATCTTGAAGCTTGCTATGGCTCAGGAGGAAAGGAGCCGTGGACAATGAAGAAGGTTGTCGGAGGTATGCTGGTTCAGTCAAGAAACTTTCCAGCGCTGAATCCATCTGAAGTCAGGGTGGTGAAAAACAACTCTCCGACAAAGGAAGACATAATGAAGCTTACAGAAGATGCCAGGAAAGACAGACTAAAAGAGCTTATATGCGTAACCAAAAAGCAGCCTACAGCTGAACAGCTTAAAGACATGGTATTTGCGATGAAAGTGTGCAAGCATGTCAAATCCAACTCTGTATTGTACGCAAAGGACATGGTTACAGTCGGCATAGGAGCTGGCCAGATGTCAAGGGTAGATGCCACTATCATAGCTACAAGAAAATCAGCAGGCAGGGCAAAGGGGGCTGTGATGGCATCCGACGCATTCTTCCCTTTCAGGGACGGGATCGATGAGGCTGCAAAATCAGGTATAGATGCTGTAATCCAGCCAGGCGGCTCGATAAGAGACAAAGAAGTCATTGAAGCAGCTAATGAGCATGGCCTTGTGATGGTTTTTACAGGGACAAGGCTGT
Source organism: uncultured Methanosarcinales archaeon (assembly GCA_964510025.1). Lineage (GTDB taxonomy): Archaea > Nanobdellota > Nanobdellia > Woesearchaeales > DATDXC01 > CAZDZV01. Next base: position 17,050 of record CAZDZV010000009.1, on the reverse strand, counting down.
TTCTGCACTAGATATCCTGTTTCTGCGCTAGATAGCTGCTTTCAGGAAACCGTAGAACAAAGGGGCGGGGTCTGTAAGCGTTGACTTAAACTCTGGATGAGCCTGGGTAGCTATAAAGAACCTATGCTTAGGGAGCTCAATAAATTCCATCAGTTTTTTCTTGTCTTTTCTCGTATGGTATCCGGAAAATACCATGCCCTTGCTTTCCAGCCTGTCGATGAATATCGGATTTACCTCATACCTATGGCGGTGCCTTTCAAGTACAACCTTTTTCCCTTTTTCCAATATGCCCAGCCTGAAGGAATTTCTATTTTTCAGTTTCAATATCTTGCCCCTATCATCCTGTATCCTTTTCCTGTAGAGGCCAGCCACCCTGGTTTTTTCCCTAAGTATAGCTGCATATGCTCCCAGACGCATAGTGCCCCCATACCTATTCTCCTCGATAATCTTTTTCTGGGTGGGCAGCATGTCTATAACAGGATATCTCCCCTTGGATACCTCTGTGGAATGCGCACCATGCATGCCGCAGACATTTCTGGCAAATTCCACTACCGCCAGCTGCAGGCCAAGGCATAGGCCAAGATAGGGTATGTTATTCTCCCTTGCATATCTTATGGCCTTGATCTTTCCTTCGACGCCAGAGCTTCCAAAACCACCAGGCACGATTATCCCGTCATATGAACTTAGGCATGAGGCATCACCCCTCTCAAAGGTCTTAGCATCAAGCCAGTCTATTGCAACATTCACGTTCAGATTGGCAGCTGCATGCTGCAATGCCTGGTTTATCGAGATATATGAATCAGCCAGGCTATAGTCTCCGATATCCACGTATTTGCCTACCATGGCCACCTTTACCTCTTTTTTGCTGGAAACAATGGCCTCCACCAGCTTTTTCCATCTTTTCCAGTCCGGCTTCTTCCTTTGCTTAAGGGAGAATTTCTTCAGCAGCTTAGCGCCCAGCTTTTCCTTTTCCAGGTCAAGAGGTATCCTGTAGATAGTGTCAATGTCTGGCTCTGAGATGATATGGTCTGACTTTATGTTGGCATAGGTCTCTATCTTTTTTTTCCTGATAGCATCAAGAGGCTTGTTGGCCCTGCAGATTATGAAATCAGGTATGATTCCCTGTTCTGTCAGCAGGCGGATGGCCTGCTGTGTAGGCTTTGTCTTCATCTCAGATATATGGGTGGGGATAGGCAGATATGTGATCAGTATATACGAAAGGTTGTTCCTGCCAACCTCTGTCTCAAGGCTTTTTACAGAGAACAGGAAAGGGATGTTCTCATAATCTCCGATAGTCCCGCCTATCTCGATAAGGCAGAAATCATATCCTTTTGACGCATTCTTTATCCTTCTCTTTATCTCATCTGGGATGTGGGGGATGAACTGGACTGTCTTTCCGAGGTACCTGCCTTCTCTCTCGTTATCTATGACCTTCTTGTAGATCTGGCCAGTGGTGATGTTGTTCATCTTGGGTATGTCCATGCCCAGAAACCTTTCATAATTTCCAAGGTCCTGGTCGATCTCCCCACCGTCCGATGTGACCCATACTTCGCCATGCTCTGTAGGCCTGAGGGTGCCTGCATCAAAATTTATGTATGGGTCTATCTTTATCGCAGTTACCTTATATCCGTATTCCTGCAGGATCTTGGCTATAGAGGCTGTCGTAACACCTTTGCCGACACCTGAGATCACGCCCCCTACAACTACGATATATCTGACCATCAGTTGCCTCCATGAGAATGCTGCATTATAGGATATGGAGCTTTGCTATTTATAAAATTTATGGTTGTGCCAATCAATTTCAGATAACTGCTGCTTCATAGCGCCAGGAGAGGAACAGACCAAAAAACATTGTTGATGGCAGAAACCAAAATATTTAAATAATCGCCAAAAAGAGGTTATGCTATGCAAAAGACAGCAATAATAGGCGGCTCAGGGTTCAGGCATTACAGGAAGAAAGGAATAGTATTCCTGCAAAGGCATGGGAAAGGGATTCCACCGCACAAGATCAACCACAGGAAGAACATAGTCAGGATCAAAAAAAAAGGCATCAAGAATATAATAGGGATAAGTTCAGTAGGCTCATTAAAGGAAAAGATAAGGCCGGGCGCTATTGTAGTGCCGCATGATTATATAAATCTAAAGCACATAGAGACCTACCATGACATAAAAGCAAGGCATATTGTCCCTGGTCTTGATGAAAGTCTCAGAAAGAAGCTGATTGAAGCAGCAAAAAAAGCCAGGATAAAGACAGTGAAAAAGGCAGTGTATATCCGCACCATGGGCCCCAGGTTCGAAACTCAGGCTGAGGTAAGGTTCATAAGCGACTATGCTGACATAGTGGGCATGACGATGCCGGATGAAGCGACCTTGGCAAAAGAGCAGGGCCTAAAGTATGCCTGCCTTTGCTCTGTGGACAACTATGCGAACGGCATCGGAAAGAAGCCATTAAGCTTTGAGATGATCAGGAAAATGCAGATGGAAAACATACATAAGATAAAGAGCATCCTTGATGCGCTAAAATGAGCATAGTCATAAAGGATGTTCTGGTCAACGGCAAGCAAACAGACATCCTTATCGAAGAGAACATCATCTCTGAAATAGGCAGCGTAAGCAGCGAAGCTGAACACAAGATCGACGGCAAGGGCAAGGCAGCTTTCCCGTCATTGATGAATGCGCATACCCATGCTGCAATGTCGCTGATGAGGGGATATGCGGATGACATGGATGTCATGGAATGGCTGCAGAAAAAGATATGGCCGCTGGAAGCCAAGCTTTCAGAAAAGGAGATATATACTGGAGCGAAATTGGCATGCCTGGAGATGATAAAGTCTGGTACCACTTTTTTCAATGACATGTACTGGCACTATCATGGGACAGCAAGGGCAGCTGAGGAGATGGGGATAAGGGCAGCTGTGTCAGCTGTATTCATAGACATGTTTGACAAGCAAAAAGCAGAAGAGCAGATAAAGCTTAACAAAAAACTGTTTGAAGAGACGAAAAAATACAGCAGGAGGATCATGTTTTCGCTGGGGCCGCATGCGGTCTATACAGTTTCAGAAGAAAGCCTGAGATGGGCAAAGGAATTTTCTGACAAGAATGATGTCATCATACACATGCACGTGTCAGAGTCCAAGCATGAGGTGGATGAATGTGTAAAGAAGCACAAGAAAAGGCCTGTAGAATACCTGGATGATATCGGATTCCTTAGCGGCAAGCTTATAGCATGCCATGCCATATGGCTGAACAAAAATGAGATAAGGCTGCTTAAGAAGCATGATGTAAAGATAGCGCACAATCCCTGCTCGAACATGAAGCTGTCAAGCGGGATATTGCCTTACAAGGAGATGAGAAAAGCAGGACTTACGATCGCCTTAGGCACCGACGGATGCGCCTCCAACAACAATCTAGACATGTTCGAAGAGATGAAGTTTGCAGCCCTGCTGCAGAAGATAGAGAGCCCGATAGTTATGCCTGCGGCAGAGGCTTTTCAGATGGCTACAGCAGGCTGCGCAAAAGCTTTCGGGCTGCGATGCGGAGAGATAGCAGAGGGAAGGCTCGCAGACATCATACTGGTAAATCTAAATGATATAAGCCTGAATCCTCGGCACAACCTGGTATCAAACATAGTCTATTCGGCAAACGGAAGCTGTGTGGACAGCACAATCTGTGACGGCAGGATAGTGATGCAGGGAAGGAAGATAGCAGGAGAGGAGGAGATAGTGGCAGAAGCAAATGAAGTTGCCAGAACATTCACATAGATGCATCTAGACGGAGAATTCTGAAACCTTCAGCGCATCATAGTGCTTTTTCAGCGAGAGCTTTCCAGCTTCATCCATATCTTTTCCCAGAGCAAGAAACCCGTGGTTTTTCAGCAGGATATAGTCGTCTTTGAGCAGTCTTGTGACTGCCCATACAAGTGCAATGGTGCCGTAGGGATGCTCTTTCTCTGTGACTGGAAGCTTTAGCTGAGAGTTGTACCGGAGCACCAGGTCATCATGCCCGTGAAAAACCGCATTTATGTCATGCCTCCTTTGGTATATCTCATGATGCAGGATGGATTCTGAGGAAGGCTCTTTCACCCCAATAACAAAGACCTGCCTGGTGCTTATGTCCGCAGCAAGCACCTCGACAAGGTCACTGTCATCCAGCTTGCCCAGATCTGAGCCAGCTGCAGTGATTATGAATCCGCCTGATGTCCTGAAGCTTAGGTTGCCTCCGCAGCCGTTTTCGTATCTTGGAGCCAGGCCCAGCTCTGAAAATTTTCTAGACCAGGCTTTTAGAAGCTCTGATTTTTTCGAAACAGGCTTTCTGTTCTTGTCAAAGGTCACCTTAAACTTTATGCCAGAATAGATCTCAGTCATTTTAGGTGCCGTATCTCTTTGGGCTTCATTATGCCTTTCTCGGTTATTATCCCCCTGATATACCTGGCAGGGGTCACATCAAAAGAGGGATTCAGGGCTACGCTGCTCCTGGAAGCTATCCTCCTGCCCATAACAGACAGCACCTCCTCAGGCGATCTCTCCTCTATAGCTATCTCTTTGCCTGAAGCTGTGTTTAGGTCGATGGTGGATACAGGAGCTGCAATATAAAATGGGATGTTGTTCTCTTTTGCCAGCACTGCTTTCTCATATGTCCCTATCTTGTTGGCTGCATCGCCGTTCAACGCAATCCTGTCAGCACCTGTTATCACCAGATCCACCTGGCCCGTCTGCATAAAATAGCCAGCTGCATTGTCTGTGATGACAGCATGAGGTATCTTTTCTTCAGCAAGCTCAAAAGCGGTGAGCCTTGCTCCCTGCAGCCTCGGCCTTGTCTCATCAACATATACAAAGATATCCTTTTTCTTTGCTGCCCTTATAGGAGCAAGCGCTGTCCCATGATCGACTGCAGCTAAAGCACCGGCGTTGCAGTGGGTCAGGATCCTGGAATTCCTCTTTATCAGTTTTGCGCCAAACCTGCCTATTAGCATGCATGCCTTGATGCTTTTTGCTGCATAATCTTCTGCAGCCTCGATGATTCCCTGTCTGCCATTTTTCCTGAAGCTGCCGTAGATGCAGTCAAGGGCATATGAAAGGTCATAACCTGTCGGCCTGGTCTGCTTAAGAAGCTTTTTTGTTTTTCCTGGATCCAAGCCCTTCGATATCGCAACAGCTAGGCTATAGGCTGCCAGAGCGCCTATCGCAGGGGCTCCCCTGATCCTCATGGTCTTTATAGCTGCTGCCGCCTCCCTGGGAGACCTTATGGATACTATCCTGAATTTATGAGGCAATAGCGACTGGTCGATTATCTTTATGGTGCCGGCTTCCAGCCATACTGTCCTGTAGTCCCTTCCTTTAATCTTCAACCAAAACACCTATATATCTCAGCTCCCTGTACTTCTCATTGTAATCAAGGCCGTAGCCGACAATGAACTTGTCAGGAACCGTGAATCCTGCATAATCTATCTTCACAGGAAATCTTCTTCTTGAAGGCTTGTCTAAAAAAGAGGCTATCTTCACTGATCTGGCGCCTTTGTCCAGAAGATGCTTCCTGAGGAAGCTTAAGGTAAGCCCTGTGTCAACTATATCTTCCACTATGATGACATCGTAGCCCCTGATATTGCCTATGTCCTTCTTCACCTTTATACTGCCTGTAGATCTCTCTCCGGAATAGCTGCTGAGCTTCACATAGTGCTCTTTTATGCTAAATGGATGCAGTTTTCTTATCTCCCTTGCGAGGTCTGCTGCAAATGTCTTAGCTCCGGTGAGCACAATAACAAGATGCAGGATGTCTTTATCAATATTGTCCTTGACTATCCTGGCAGCTAGCTCTTTTACCTTTGAAATTATCTTTTCTTTTCTAATAAATATATCTATGGACATGCATAGCAAGGAAACTAGAAACTATTTATAATTTGCGATTAGCATATTGTGAGACTTTATATACTGGGTTCGACTTCCACGGGAGATGCTGAAGCTTGTAAGGAAGATATCTGTTGCCATCGCAGGGGGAGCTGTTCTGCTGGCAGGGCTTATATCCATCGTGCTGCCGACGCCGGCAGTCGTGGCCATCAAGGCATTGTATAAGCTGTCAAGGGATTGAATATGGAGGAGGAACATTTTCCTCCGCAGCATCAGGAAGAACATCCGGGAAAGGAACACCTGATGAGACCTGAACCAGCTAGCCTAAATATAGGCTACATACCAGCCGGAAAGCTAGCAGGTAAGGTTGCTGCGATCACCGGAGGAGATTCAGGAATCGGAAAATCGGTTGCGATCACATTTGCCAGGGAAGGAGCTGATATCGCCATAATATATCTGAACGAGCATGAGGATGCAGAGGCGACCCAGAAGATAATCCAGGACCTGGGCAGGAAATGTATGCTTATCGACGGCGATATATCGGACGAGAGTTTTTGCAGGACATCTATAGGTATGGTCGCCTCGAGGTTCAAGAAGATAGATATACTGGTAAACAACGCAGCTGTGCAATATCACGCAAAAAGCATTACAGATATATCGGCGCAGCAGCTGGAAAAGACATTTGCGGTCAATGTGTTTGCGATGTTCCATCTTACCAAGGCAGCGCTGAAATGCATGAAAAAAGGTTCAGTAATAATCAATACCAGCTCGGTGACAGCTTACAGGGGAAGCCATCACCTGATAGACTATGCAGCAAGCAAGGGCGCCATCATAGGCTTCACAAGATCACTCTCCAAATCACTTATTGAAAAGGGGATCAGGGTCAATGCAGTAGCGCCGGGTCCGATATGGACGCCGTTGATACCTTCAAGCTTTCCGAAGGACCATATTCCGTCGTTCGGCAGCGATGTCCCCATGGGAAGAGCGGGACAGCCGGAAGAAGTGGCAGGATGCTATGTCTTTTTGGCATCTGAAGATTCAGCATATATGACAGGACAGGTACTGCATCCGAACGGCGGAGAGATAATAGGGGGATAATCATGGTACAAAAAATAAGGCTAGAGCAAAAGAACAGCAGCGCCATAAAAAATCCCAAAATAATATGCGGGTACCAGGGTTTTGGCCTGGTTGGAGCGCTGACTCTGAACAATCTCATCGAAAACCTGGACTTTGAGCAAGTCGGAAGCTCAGAGCTGAGGCTCGCTCCGCCTATGCTGACGATCAAGGAGGGCAGGATGCTTAAGCCGCTTAGCATCCTGCATAACAAGGAGAGCAATATCATCGCTATATCAATACTAGCTCCTTCCCAGGGCATGGAATGGGCGGTCGCTGACCTGATTGAAAGGATATATAAGGACCTGGGAGCGAGTGAGATAGTTGTGGCTGACGGGATCGCAGCAAAAGATGAATCTGACCTTTTCTATATATCCAACTATTGCAAGAGCAATGTATGCAAGAAGATAGAAAGCTACGCCACTTCGCTGCAAAATGCTGTGGTGGGCGGCACAACTGCAGCATTGCTCATGAAAGGGCTGGATGTCCTATGCTTTCTAGGCAACCTAAAGGCGGGAAAGCAGAGCATATCTCCAGCTAGCTCGGCTGCAAATGTGACCAGAGGGATCAACAATTACCTTGGTATGGACATTGAGATCAAGAACCTTGAAGAGCTAGGTGAGAAGATGGAGCAGGAGCTCGAGCAGTTTCTGGGCAGGATGCAGAAAATGAAGCAACCGGAGCAGGCATATATAGGATGAAACCACTGAATAAAGAAGATCTCAAAGGTTTGTCTGATAGATTTAGAGGAGAGGTAGTGTTGCCTCGGGAGAAGATAATAAGGGGGATCGCTGTTGAGCTGAAGAGCGGCACTAAAGCGTATACTGGATCCAGGGTAAGACATTTTCCTTCTCTTTCCCCAACAAAGGGAGGGATAAGGTTTGCGGATTCTGTAACCTTGGAAGAGGTTACAGGATTAGCAACCTTTATGAGGATAAAAAAAATGCTATTGGGCCCACATATGAGCGGAGCAAGAGGGGTGGTCCAGCTAAGCCCCAATCGATTAGGAGAGGCTGATGTCGAGCAGATTGCCAGGGCCTATGCCAGTGAATACCGGGCCCTGTTTGCAGCGCACAGAGGTGTGTCTGCGGAAGATATAGGAGTGGATTCCAGGAAAATAGGCTGGATGCAGGATCAATGGATGACGGAGGGGGCATGAACATTCTCAACAATGCAATCAAACAGTTTGAAAAGGCCAGTGAGCATGCAAAGCTTTCAGAGGATACCAAAACATCGCTGATGCAGCCTATGCAGCTCATAGAGGCTGCGGTGCCTATCAGGACGGAAAAAGGTAGCATCATGCTGTTTCCGGGCTATAGGGTCAGATATAATGATATACTGGGGCCTACAAAAGGAGGTATAAGATACAGCCCGGACCTTAAGCAGCAGGAGGTAAAAGGCCTGGCTTTTCTTATGACATTCAAGTGTGCACTTGCTGAGCTGCCTTTCGGGGGGGCCAAAGGTGGGGTGAAAGTTGATCCAAAAAGGATTTCAAAGCATGAGCTTGAGCATTTGAGCAGATCATATGTAAACTGCATCTATGATAACATAGGGCCTGATGTCGATATCCTTGCGCCGGATATGTACACAAATGAGATGATAATGGCTTGGATGGCTGATGAATACAGCAAGCTCAGCAGGAAAATCTGTCTTGCTGTCGCTACCGGTAAGCCGGTAAGCTACGGTGGCAGCTTAGGGAGAAAGGATGCGACTGCTAAAGGCGCGGTCCATATGGTGGAACTGTGGAGGAAGGGCAATGGTAAGAGTCCTAAAGAGACAACTGTTGCTATCCAGGGCTATGGAAATGTAGGGTATAACATTGCAAAAATACTGCACAAAAACAGCTATAAGGTTAAGGCTGTCAGCGACTCAAAGGGCGGGATTAGATGCAAGCCAGACCAGGATTGCATTGACCCGGTTGAGGTAATGAAAGCCAAGAAAGAGAAAGGTATGGTGAGCAAATACTACTGCAAAGGCAGCGTTTGCGATTCAGACTCATATGATAGTATATCAAATGAGGATATCCTTGAGCTTGATGTAGATATAGTCATTCCAGCGGCCGTTGAGGGAGTGATAAACAAGGATAATGCCGACAAGATCAAGGCCAAACTTATATGTGAAGTTGCCAATTCACCTACCACGTATAGTGCTGATGAAATACTTCAAAAAAATGGAGTACTGGTCATACCGGATATAGCTGCAAATGCAGGCGGAGTTATAGTGAGCTATCTTGAATGGGTGCAGAACAGGCAGGCATATTACTGGAAAGCTGAAGAGATAGATGACCAGTTGAAGCAGAGAATGAAGGACATATATAGCAGGATTAGGGGCATAAGCAAGGACAAAAAAATTCCGCTGAGGACAGCAGCATATGTTGCCGCCATACATCATATTGACCAGGCTGTTAAATCCAGGGGATCTAGCGAATTTTTCAGGAGAGGTGCATAGAATGACAAAAATAGCGGTTATATTCTACAGCATGACAGGCAATGTAGCCAAACTTAAGGAGGCTATTGCGAGCGGTGCCAAGGAGCAAGGGGCTAAAGTACGCATAAGGCAGGTGGAGGAAATCATCCCAAAGGAGAAATGGAACGAGAAAATGAGGGAGGTAAAAGAGGAGCTCAAGGATATCAAAATAGCATCCAAGGACGATCTTGTTTGGGCCGACGGCATAGCATTCGGCACGCCGACAAGATACGGCAACTGGAGCGCACAGATGAAGAGCTTCCTTGATGATACCGGAGACCTTTGGCAGCAGGGAAAGCTTGTTGACAAGGTTGCCACAATCTTTACAAGCGCTTCAACCCAGCATGGCGGGCATGAATCCACTGTGGTAACCTCCATACCACTGCTCCTTCACCATGGCATGATAATCATAGGCATCCCATACACTGTATCTGGCCTAAGCCAGATGGACAACATAGCAGGGGGAGGGCCCTATGGCGCTTCCTCTACATCTGGCCCAGGGGCTGACAGGGCGCCGCTTGAATCAGACAAGGCCATTGCCAAAGAACAGGGTAGGAGGCTTGCTATGACCGCAGGCAGGTTAGCAGGTGGATGAAGTGGAGCCACTAATCTATTCAGAAATGCAGCATAACGTAGCTATCAAGCTCGTGGCAACAGTGCAGGAGCGGTCTGAATGCACCCGAATGCTGGTAAGTCAATACCCGAAGCCTGTGGTAAATGTATCTGGAGACAAGAGCGGGTTATCGCTTTATGCGGAACTCCTGCCATGGTTTGACCTTATTGAAAATATGCACCTGGTCGTGGGGGTGGAGCTTGATGGCTCTGGCGCTTAAGTTAACCTATATATTCGGCTGGTTAAACATTGCGGGCGCAATACTCGTAATACTGTCGTGCAGATGCATACCTATAAGGCTGCCGAAGCCAATAGCTGAATCCAAAGCCTATGCTGGTTTCTACAGATATCATTGCTATTATTGGATTATTTTCCTAGGTTCAGTGATAGTCCATGCGATCTTTGCAATGGCAGCAATAGGAAATCCATTCAAATGAGACACGACCATTATTCCGTCAGCAAGCACGAAAAAGCTCTAATCAGCTTTCTGGAAAGGATAAAGTATCCTGCGGAGAAAAAAGTTATAGAAAGTTCAGCAAAGGATCCAGACATAAAAAGGATAATAGCAGAGATACCTAACATAACCTACAGGTCCGCAGAAGATGTGCTGTCAAGGATAAACAGGGTGCACTAGATGAAAGCCAAAGATATAATGAAAAAAGATTACCTGAGCGTAGACAAATCAGAGAATATCTCATCGTTATTGGGCAAAATGAGGAAGAGAAGCATACATGAAGCTATTATAACCAGCAAGGAAAGATTTGAGGGATTATTTGCGCATTTTGATTTTTTCAGATCAAAGATGGACATAAAAGAGGTAAAAGTGGGGCATTTCATAAAGCGGGTGCCCAGAATAGGACCAGAGACAGAGCTTGTTGGGATCATTAAGTCGATGATACTTCACAGCGCTGACTTGCTGCCTGTATACGAAGATGATAAGCTGGCGGGAATCGTTGATGTATTTAGCGTGCTTAAGAACATCGACCAGTTTCCCCAGGTAAAAAACATAAGGATAAGAGAGATTGAGGAGCCATATCTGGAAGTAAAGCCCGAGGACAGCATAGGAAAGATTATACATCTATTTCATCGCCAGAATTTTGTGGAGATACCTTTGATAGAAAAAGAGAGGTTAGCTGGCATAATCAGGCACAAAGACATATTGGATAAGTATTATTCTTACCATTTTAGCCGGAGTTTCGGCCAAAAGTCAGGAACAGACACAAGAGGGTTTAGGGCGGAATTTACCTCCTTGCTCGATCTGCCTGCCGGCAACCTGATTACGGTTGCGCCCACAATTATAAGCCTGGATCGCAGCGTGATGGATGCTGCAAAGATAATGGAAAATAAATCAATCCAGACATTATTCCCTAAAGGAAATCCGCTCAGGGGAAGATACACAGCAGCGTCCATACTCAGGCTGGTTATCAAGACCCTGCCTGAAGATATGCAGAACATCTATTTTGTCGGAATGGATAATCTGCACCTGTCAGACAAGGATGTGAAAAATATCAGGGAGCTTGCATCCAAATATGCTGGAAGATATCTTTACATAGTGAACAACCTTTTTGATGTTCAGCTGCATTTCAAGACCATAAGAAAAGAAGGCAGGAGGAGCATATACCATATAAAATCAAGGCTCAACTATCCCGGGAACACTATAGCGTCTGAGGCCCAGGACTGGGATATAATCACAGCCCTGCGTATGGCTCTTGAAGAGATAGAGAAGCAGATAAAAAGCAAGTTTGGCCAGCGAGAAAGCCGGCGGAGGGTAAAATGAAGATTGCGATATCGGTGGTTATAATGCTATTGCTCACCGGGTGTGCAGCAAACTATTGCAGTTCTGATGCAGAATGTGTACCGAGGCCTGGGTGCCACCCCACCACATGCGTCAGAGCATCCTATGCTGCAACTCTGCCTCAGCCGGAATTTTGCACAGAAGAATTCAGGTTTGGCGCTGCCTACGATGAAGAGGACTGTGGCTGTTTGCAACAAAGATGCGAGAACCTGAACAGGTTCAACAGCGCTGAAAAAAGCTACAGGAGCCTGGACAAAGACTGCAAAATGCCTGAGTGTGGGGAGAGGGTGCCATTCAAGGACGATATAGGTTGTGGATGCCGAGAGATGGAAAGAAACTACTGCTCAGAAAGGCCTGAGGTATGTACGCAGCTTTATGACCCTGTTTGCGGATGGTTCAGCGAAAATATTCAATGTCCCGCATACCCCTGCGCACAAACCTATCCAAATTCATGCCATGCATGCGCAGATTCCAAAGTGGACTACTGGACCGAAGGCAGGTGCGCTGGATGCATGCAACCACAGATAAGCTATGCAGAGGCCTTAACGCATCTGCAGCAGGCTGCACAGGTTGTCCAGACGCATTCCCTATGCGTCGACATATTGCTGGAAAACGGAACAACGATACATACGAAAGAGCCAGAGATAGATGATATATTCAAGAGGATCCAGGAGTGCGAGGAATGCAACATTGTGATAGCAACAGAATGAAACCAAGGAATAAGCATGTCATTGTAGTTGGAGGAAGCTGTCATGGAGGCGTGAATAGGGCGATGTATAGGGGCATATATGGCAAAAGGCCAGGCCTTGAGCCTGGCTATGTCGCTGACAGTAGCTATGCGAAAAAGAGATCAAGCGGAATATGGAGGGGGTATATAGATGAAAGAGTATGACATCGTGGTTATAGGCTCAGGCAGCGGCATGAATATCATAAAAAAGGCTGTTGCGAGTAAAAAGACAACAGCACTCATAGATAAAGGTCCCGCAGGCGGAACCTGCCTTAATTCCGGATGCATCCCATCCAAGATGCTGATAGCAGCGGCAGACAGGATACAGGAGATAAAGGAATCCAAAAAATTCGGAATAGATTCTATAGTGGGCAATGTAGACTTCAAAAAAATCATGGAAGACATGAGAAAGGAAACTGTTCCGGTGCATAAGAATATCCTAAAAAGCCTAAGGACCAGTAAGGGATTTGATTTTTATGAAGGACGAGCTGAATTTATCGAGGATTACATACTTAAGATAAATGACAAAAAGATAATGGGTAAGAAAATCTTCATAGCTTGCGGTGCCAGGCCCATGATACTAAAAGGATTTGAAAAAATAGATTTTCTTACAAATGAGAGTGTGCTCAGGCTGAAAGAGAGGCCCGAAAGCCTAATAATCTTAGGGGGAGGATTTGTCGCTGTAGAATATGCGCATTTTTTTGCCGCAATAGGGACCAAGGTGACGGTTGTTCAGCGTAACAAGAGGCTCGTTCCGGATGAGGAGCCGGAGATATCAGAGATATTGCAGCGAGCAATGGAAAAAAGGATGAGGATCCTTACAAACGTTGAAATAAGGGGGTTGCGGCAAACATCCGATGGGTGCCTGCTGCATGGAGAGCAAAAAACTGGGATGGGCAAAACAAATATAAAATGCAGGGGCAAGAGAATTTTGATGGCTGTTGGCAGAATATCCAACGCTGATATTCTGAAGGTGGATAGATCGGGAATAAGGACAGATAACAGGGGATTTATCATGGTTGATGAATATCTTGAAACATCAAAAAAAGGCATTTGGGCCTTTGGGGATGCTATCGGAAAGGCAATGTTTACCCATTCTGCAAACAAGGAAGCCAGATATGCATGGCATAATGCGGTCATAGATAAAAAATCTGCATTCGATTTCCGAAAAGTGCCTCATGCGGTCTATAGCTGGCCCCAGATAGCTTCGGTCGGTATGACTGAAGCTGAAGCCAGGAAGAAAGGCGGAGTTTCGGTAAAGAAGATAAGCTATAATGAGGTCGCAAAAGGCGCTGCTTTGAGAGAAGACAGGGGGATTGTCAAGATTGTTGTTAAGAAGGAGGAGATATTGGGCTGCCATATCATCGGCCCATACGCGCCCATACTGATACAAGAGGTTGTGAATGCCGAAAGCACCAAGCCCATTATCGAAGGCATGCATATACATCCATCAATGACTGAAATAATCCAAAAAGCGACAGCCGGGGCGAAAAAATGACAGACCATTGCAAGATATGCAGCATGAAGCTGGAGCAGAAGGAGGGGGACGCCCCTTTTTGCTCCGAAAAATGCAGGAAAGAACTGGAGCAAAAGAATGGATAGGGTAGTCACTATACCGAGGATAGGCTTTTACACCGAGATATTCGAGGATCTGCTAAAAGAGCTTGATGTTAACGTAATAAAGACCAGGCAGATAAACCAGGATATAATAAAGAAGGGCGTTAAGTACAGCAGCGACATGATGTGCTTCCCGTTCAAGGTTGTTCTTGGCTGCTTTATAGACGGTTTGGAGAGAGGGGCAAATACAACAGTTATGTGGGGCCAGCAGAATTCACTATGCAGGATCGGACAGTATTATAACATTTCAAGGCAGATCCTGGAAGACCTAGGCTATAGATTTGAAATGATCAATATGCCTTCATCCCCAAGGGGAGTGATATGGGCTTTCCATAAATTATCTGGTAAAAATCCTCTTGTTATTGCAAAGAAGATGGTGCACTATTACCATATCATCCTAGAGGAAGAAAAAAACCAGTTTCCCTTTGATAAGGAAGCAGACATGAAAATAGGGATCACAGGAGAAATCTACACCCTGCTTGAACCCTATATCAACTATGATATCGTAAGGAAGCTTCAAAAAATGGGGATTGCCGTTGACATATCAACCAAGCTTTCCCATTTCCTGTGGCATAAGTACGATATCAAGGGATTGCGGCATGAAAAAAAGGTCCTCAGGCCCTACATCCAGGGGGATATCGGCGGTCATGGAAGATACAGCCTTTATTCAGCAATTGAATATGCAAAGCAGGGATTTGACGGAATAATACACCTTCTTCCGTTAAGCTGTATGCCAGAGACAACCATAGAGATGCTTATGAGCCGTGTAGGCCAGAAATATAAGGTGCCGATTTACAGGTTTCCGATAGATGAAAACAGGTTTGAGGCTGGGTTTGACACAAGGATTGAGACATTCATATCGGTATTGAGGAGGAAAAAATGTATCTTGGCATAGACTGCGGCAGCGTATCCATGAAAGGGACAGTGATAGATGCAGGGTCGGATGTTGTGAGCCATACATACAGAAAGAACTACGGCCTAATCGATACTGTCAAGCTTGTGCTTAAGGATCTGGAAGGATACGACATAGAAAGCGTAGGCGTAACAGGATCAGGCAGGGAATTTATCTCCACGTTGATAGGGGGTGACAAGAATGAATCAGAGATCATTTCGCACTATATCGCAACAACCTCGATGTTCCCTAAGGTCAAGACCATATTTGATATAGGCGGTGAGGATTGCAAACTCATACAGGTAGAGGATAAGGTGATAACCAATTTTGTCATGAACAGGGACTGCGGAGGAGGCACAGGCGCAATGATAGAAAATATAGCCAGCAGGATGAACGTGCCGCTGCAAAATATAGGCGCTATAGCCCTTACAAGCAAAAAAAAGCTTTCCCTGCCATCAAAATGCGGCATATTCTGCCAGTCAGCTGTGGTCTCAAAGCTGAACAAGGGAATGAATAAAGAGGATATACTGATGGGCGTATGCAGAGGGCTTATCGGAAATTATTTTGCAATGCTAGGCAAAGGTCTGATGCTTAAACCACCTTATGTTTTCCAGGGCGCCACGGCACAAAACAAGGCTCTATTGAAGTGCCTGCAAGAAGAGTTGGGCCATGAGGTAACTGTGCCTGAAAATCCGGCGCTGATGGGGGCTATAGGCGTTGCTATGGCGGCCAAGGAAAGCAAGCCAAGAAAAACCAGCTTCAAGGGATTCAGGATCATCGATTCGGATTTCAGTACGTCAACATACACGGCCAAAGGATGCAGCAACCAATGCGAGATCACGCAGATATTCCAGGACAGCAAGCTCATCGGCCAGATCGGGAACAGGTGCGAAAAATGCGTAAGACATTACGGAAAACAGCTAAAATAGAGGCAGATGGGTCGGCAGGAGCAGACAAAGCAGGAGAATCTAGGATTTATGCTTCCAGGGGCGTGATGCCTGTAACACGGCAATAAGATAGACAAATGAAATACATACTAATCTGCACATTGGTTTTTTTGGTAGGATGCGATATATCAGAGGAAAATTCCAGCCAACAATTAGATGTATTTGTCGATAATCTGGATACACCATGGGGTATTGATTTTCTTCCGGACGGTAGGATGCTGTTAACTGAGAGAAACGGCAGAGTAAGCATCTCTGATGGGGATGAAAGGAGCACCATCAAAGATATCGATGTAAGAGAGGTGGCGGAAAGCGGCCTATTGGGGATCGCTGCTGATCCTGATTTTGAGAAAAATAGGCATATCTATGTATACTACACTCATACCGCCGGGCACAACAGGGTCTCGCGATATAGGCTGCTGGAGCAGGGCTTGGCACAGGAAACAGTGCTGGTCGATAATATCCCTTCAGCTCAATTTCACGATGGGGGCAGGATAGCTTTCGGTCCAGACAACAGGCTGTATATCACTACAGGGGATGCGACCAATCCCAGCAGCGCCCAGGATACGCAAAGCCTTGCCGGGAAGATATTAAGGATAAACAAGGATGGAACAGTGCCCGCAGACAACCCTTTTGGCAACCTTGTTTACAGCTACGGCCATAGGAATCCTCAAGGCCTTGCCTGGATAAATGGAACTTTGTTCTCCTGTGAACATGGCCCAAGCAGGCATGATGAGATCAATATTATACAGAAAGGAGCAAATTACGGTTGGCCAAATGTTTGCGGAGAGCAGGATGAAGGGACAGTAGAACCCATAAGATGCTATACCGAATTTACGTTGGCTCCAGGGGACATCGCAAGCGACAGCCAGAGCCTGTATGTCAGTGGATTAAGGGGAAGGCAGCTAAGAAAGCTGAGCCTGGATGGACATAAGGTCCTAAGTGAATCAATTGTTATAGACAGCCTTGGCAGATTAAGGTCGGTAACAGTGCATGAGGGCATATTATATGTATCCACCAGCAACCGTTATGGAAGAGGG